>NZ_AOJI01000025.1:127211-141347 GCF_000336995.1 Halorubrum aidingense JCM 13560
AGATGTGTATAAGAGACAGCTCGGCACCGGGGACGGTCCGGTATATCGCCGCGACGCCGACCACGACGAGCGCGGTGTGAAACAAGATTCCGATCGTGACGCCGAGCGCGGCCCGAAGCCCCGCGGTTCGGTCCTCGAGTCCGCGCGAGATCACGAACAGCGTGTCGGGTCCCGGCGTGACGATGAGCGCCGCCGCCGCCAGCACGAACAGCGCGTACGTCGAGAGGCCGACGGCGACGGCGGGGACCATCACGTGCGAGTGGCGAGCCCGGGGGGTAAAAACCGACCGACGCGAGGTACCGTTCTGGACGAGTCTGCTGGCTTTTATATCCGTGCCCCCGACCTACCGCGTATGCAGACCCACATCGTGCCGGTCGGCTTCGATTACGACCGCATGATCGCCCCGCTCATCCGGGACCAGTTCGACGTCGACCGGGTGATCCTGCTCGAGGGGACGGTCGGGAGCGAGGCCAACGTCGAGTACTCGCGCAACATCGCGCGCAAGCTCGAACAGGACTTCACGAACCTGCTCGGCGCCGAGACGGTCCGCGAGCGGTTAGACGACGTGTACGACTACGACGCCGCCTTCGAGCGCGCCTTCGACCTCATCAACGCGGAGTTGGATCGCGGATCGGACGGCGAGTCCGGCAGCGGCGACGACGAGCGCGAGGTGTGGGTGAACCTCTGTTCAATGCCGCGACCCGTCTCGTTCGCGTTCGCGACGGCGGCGCACTCGATCATGGTCGAGCGACAGGACGACCGCGATCGGATTCACACCTACTACACCGCCCCCGAGAAGTACCTGGAGACGGAACTCGCCGAGGAGCTGCGGGCGACGCGGGACCTGCTGCGGGAGCTGTCCGAGGGCGGCGGCGTCGACGTGGGCAGCAACGGCGGCCGCGGGGGCAGCGACGACCGCGGGGACGACGACGGCGGCGCCGCCGACCGCATCGCCGATCGCCTCGCGACGACGACCGAACTGCTCTCGGAGTTCGACGAGCGGGGGACCACCATCGGCGCGAAGCGCATCGGCGACAGCCACGTGATCGAGCTGCCGGTCGCCTCCTTCCAGAACGTCAAGCCGTTCGAGGAGCTCGTGCTGTTCACCCTCGGGGAGTACGGCGAGTTCGAGTCGGTCTCGGAGCTCGCGGAGACGCTCGCGGCCGACCTCAACGAGGAGTACACCGACTCGTTCCGCTCGAAGGTGATCTACAACGTCGACCGGCTCGGTCCCGGCGGCAAGGGGTACATCGAGCGCGAGGAGCGCGGGAAGTCCTACCGGACGACCCTCTCGCGGATCGGTCAGCTGTGGGTGCGGGCGCACGCCGGCGACGAGCGGGAGTTGGCGTAGGACGCGGTGGATCCGGAAGAGTCAATCATTCATCCGGACCTCGGGACCGTTCTACCCGAGCGAACAGGCGGGTTGTGAACCGTAATATCCCAACATTCGGGAATCCTCGCCCTTTAGAGCGGGGGAAGATGTCAAGCTGACTGAGTTGTATAACCCCCGTCGATTACAATGTTCGCATGCGATAAGTGAGCTATGAACATTCAGTCCGCTGTCCCGCGAGCGAAATCCGCTATGCGGATCTTCAGTGAAAAGAACGTGACGTTTCTCGCTGGCAGTATCGCCTACAGTGCGTTCGTCTCAATCGTTCCACTGGTCATGTTCTTCCTCATCGGGGTTTCCGTGCTCGGCGCGCCCGAACTACAGCAGCAGATAATCGACGTGGCGACCGAAAACGTCTCTCCGTCGGTCGGTGGCATCATCGAGGTGATGATCGAAGAGCAACGTGGGGCCGGTCTCGGCTCGACGATCAGCTCCTCACTCATCGGGATTCTCGTCCTTGTCTGGGGGGCGATCAAGGTGTTCCGTGCGCTCGATACGGCGTTCTCGGAGATCTATGAGACGACTGCCCGGGAGTCGTTCCTCGGCCAGATCAAGAAGAGTCTGGTGGTGCTTTTCACCCTCGGACTGGGCGCCATTGCGATGGTCGGCGCGACTACCGCCGTCGCGTTCTTCTCGTCGGTCCCGTTCATCGGGGTCGTGGCCCCCCTGCTACTGGTCGTCGGTCTCTGTGGCGCGTTCTTCCCGATGTACTACCTGTTTCCGGACGTCGACGTGGCGCCACGGGAAGTGCTTCCAGGGGTGATCGTCGGGGCCGTCGGTTGGGCGATCCTGCAAGTGCTGTTCCAAGCGTACGTCTCTCTGAGCGGCAGCGGCGGCGGGAGTCTCATCGCAGGCATCCTCCTGTTGGTCACCTGGCTATACTTCACCGGTGTCATCCTGTTGCTCGGTGCCGCGGTCAACGCAGTCGGTCTTGCCCATACCGACGGAACCGTTGATGAGCGGGAGGGATCTTCGGTATTGGATACGAAGATGACCCGCGACGAGGCAGCGACGTATCTCCATCGGCTTCGTGAGGATCTCACCGGCCGATTCGAGGGGATGCGGCCGACGAGTAAGGGAACCGTCGCCGAACGCCACCCTCCGAGTGGCGCCATCTCCGTCGCTGAATGGGCCCGAGAAACCGAGGAGGGAACGACTCATGAGGTCCGGTTGGAGTGGGACGCAGACGGCAGCGGCGAGGACTAGCCACGACGGCGATTCACGCGATTGTTCGTTCTCCTCGTTGGACGATAACCGGTCAGCGACCGATTCGAGCACTGTATTCAGCAGGGCCCTGACAGCCTGTCACCGACTGCGGATTCCGACCTCTGTTCACGACCTCCTCGCGCGTGCTCTCGCCGCCGGCGACGCCACCGCGACTGATTTATCAGTGCCGTGACCGTCCCGTTTTTATCCGTGGGACGGGGAGACGTACGCGATGACTCCGGCGCGGGACCCCGACGCGACAGACCGCGACGCCGCCGACCTCGACGACGACTTCGGCTTCGCCGAGCCCTCGACCGACCAGTCGTTCGAGAACGCGCTGGCGAAGGCCCGCGACGGGACGCGCCTCACAGTCGACGACGCGACGGAACTGCTCGCGACGGGCACGGACGTCGACGGGATCGACCCGGTCCGCAAGGAGGCGGTGCTCGAACTCGCCGACCGCCGCCGCCGGGAGGAAGTCGGCGACGAGGTCACCTTCGTCGCCAACCTCAACAACAACGTCACGACCGCCTGCAACACGGGCTGTCTGTTCTGTAACTTCAAGGACTCCGCGCACGCCTTCGAGGCCGACAGCGACGCCGACCACGCCGGCTTCACGAAGACGCCCGCGGAGTCCCGCGAGATCGTCGAGGGCGCCCTCGACATGGGCGTCTACGAGGTCTGCTCCGTCTCCGGGCTCCACCCCGCGCTCGCGTTGAACGAGGAGCACCACGAGATCCTCGCCGCGCACGACGACCCCGCGAGCGAGGTGAACTACAAGCCGCCCGAGCGGTACGCCACCGATCCCGGCACCTACCTCGAGCAGATGGAGGCGATGTCCGTCGGCGGCGTCCACCTCCACTCGATGACCCCGGAAGAGGCGTACCACGCCGCCCGCGGCACCGACTGGGAGTACGAGGCCGTCTACCGCGAACTGGCCGCCGCGGGACTCGACTCCGCGCCCGGCACCGCCGCGGAGATCCTCGTCGACGAGGTCCGCGACGTGATCTGCCCCGGCAAGATCCGGACCGGCGACTGGGTCGCGGCGATGGAGGGCGCGATGGCCGCCGGCCTCGACGTCACCTCCACGATGATGTACGGCCACGTCGAAACGGTCGCCCACCGCGCCGAGCACCTCGGCGTGATCCGCGACCTCCAGGACCGGACCGGGCAGATCACGGAGTTCGTCCCGCTCTCCTTTATCCACCAGAACACCCCCCTCTACCGCCACGGCGTCGTCGACTCCGGCCCCTCCCGCGACGAAGACGAACTCGTGGTGGCGGTCGCGCGGCTCTTCTTGGACAACGTCGACCACGTTCAGGCCTCGTGGGTGAAATCGGGCGACGCGCACGGGCTCAAACTGCTCAACTGCGGCGCCGACGACTTCATGGGGACGATCCTCTCGGAGGAGATCACGAAGCGCGCGGGCGGCGAGTACGGCGAGTACCGGTCGTTCGACGACTACGTCGAGATGATCACGGCGATCGGCCGCACCCCCGTCGAGCGCTCGACCGACTACCGCACCCGCCGACGGATCGACCCCGACGACGGCCCGCACGGCCCGCGGCTCGGCCCCCGCGCCGACGGCACACCGATGCTCTCGGGGCGGTCGTCCGGGCGCGATCGGGCGCCCGAATCGGCCGACGCCGACGACTGAGGGCGTCGACGGCTGAGGGCACAGACGACTGAGCCGCCCTTTCCCACACCGACGAGTCGGGTCCCTACCGACCGAGGTCCGCGTGCGCCGACGAGAGGTGTCTGGAGCCGAGCGCCGCGAGCAGGGAGAGCTCGCCGGCGAGGGCGCCGACGGCGATGGCTTCCGCGAGCGCGTCGCCGTTACTGCCGGCGGGGTCGCCGCCCCCGCGAATCCCCAGAATTTCGAGGCCGGCGGCCTGCGTCGGGAGCTTCGTCCCGCCGCCGACGGTCCCCACTTCGAGGCTAGCGAGCGAGACGGAGACGTAGAGGTCGCCGTCCGGCGTCGTCTCCGCCGTCGTGATCGCGTTCGCGCCCTCGACGACCTGCGCCTCGTCCTGTCCGGTCGCCAAGAACATCGCTGCGACCGCGTTGGCGACGTGGGCGTTGAACCCGAGCCCGCCCGCCTTCGCGGAGCCGACGAGGTTCTTCCGAGTGTTGATCTCGGCGATCGCCTCGGGCGTCGTGTGGAGCCGCTCTTCGACGACCGCGCGGGGGATCTCGACGTCGGCGGCGACCGACCGCCCGCGCCCCTCGACCGCGTTGATCGCGGCCGGCTTCTTGTCCGAACAGAGGTTCCCCGAGAGCGCGACGAGCGAGGCGTCCGTCTCCGCTTCGATCGCGTCGCAGGCCTCCCGCGTCGCGATGGTGACCATGTTCATCCCCATCGCGTCTTTCGTGTCGTAGCGGAACCGCAGGTAGACGTTGTTGCCGACGACGTACGGCGTCACGTCGAGCAGTTCGCCGTGGCTCGTCGTCGACTCCGCGGCCTCCCGGAGCGTGGCCTCGTTGTCACGGACCCACGAGACGAGCGCCTCGGCCTCGGCGACGTCGCGCACCCGAAACACCGGGGCGCGAGTCATCCCGCTTTTGGTCACGCGGGCGGTCGCGCCGCCGGCGTCGGTGACGACCGAACAGCCGCGGTTGATGGAGGCGATGAGCGCCCCCTCGGTGGTCGCCATCGGCAGGTAGCGCTCGCCCGAGAGCGCCCCGCCGTTGATCGCGACCGGACCGGCGACGCCCATCGGCACCTGCACGGCGCCGAGCATGTTCTCGATGTTGGGCGCCGCGTCCGCCGCGTCGAAGCCGTACGTCCCGAGCGCGTCGACGTCTGCGCCCGATTCGTCGGCGACGAGGCGCCGGCGGGCGGCCGCGGCGGTGTCGGCGTCGGCGTGCTCTTCCAGTTCGTGGAAGCGGACGTCGCCGTCGCGGACGCGGGCCGCGAGCGACGCGGGAGTGGGTTCCGTCATGGCCGCGTCTCCTCACGGCGCGCGCTAAGGGTTGTCGGTTCTTGCGGGCGGCCGCGACAGAAGAGCGAGCTAGCGGCTGACGAACCCGGAGAGCCGCTCTCGGAGCGACTCGCCGCCGAGTTTGAGGTAGTAGGCGTCGCCGCCGTCCTCGTAGTAGTTGTCGATCCGCCGGACGACCTCGAAGCCGAGGTGTTCGTAGAACCCGAGCGCGGTGGCGTTGGTGGTTCGGGCGTGACAGGTAACCGAGCGGTGCTCCGACGCGACGTCGGCGACGAGCCGCTCGGCGTGCCCCCGCCCCCGATGGTCGGGATGGACGGCCAGAAACAGGATATATCCGTCCCGGCGGACGGAGGCGAAGGCGACGAGCGCGTCGTTCTCGACGAGGAGGTGCGTCGTCGAGCGGCGGTAGGCGTCGACGAAAAACCCGCGTCGCTGTTGGAGCACCCCCTCGTCGGATCGGATCCGCTCTTTGAGGTCCCACGCCGCGCCGACGTACGCGGATTCGCCTGGCGGATCCGTCCGTTTCTCCACGTTGACGCTCACTGGAGCGAACTAACACGCCAGCGGAATATAACTCCACCGCCACCGGGGAGGGTTGCGGACGCGCGGACGCGAGGCCACGGGAGCGCGCCTATCGATGGAAACACGCAAGCGACTGCGCGCCGATCGGTTCCACGTGCCCTACGAGCTTCGCGATCACACGGCCGACGTCGCCGTCGAGGCGACCGCGCCGACCCTCTCGGAGCTGTTCGCGGCGGTCGCCGACGGGCTCACCGCCGCGAGCTGCGAGACGGTCCCCGAGACGGGCGAGCGGTTCGCCGTCTCCGTGGACGCCGAGAGCCGGGAGGCGCTGCTGTTCGACTACCTCGATCAGCTGATCTACGAGCGCGACGTGCGGCTCGTCTTACCCGCGGACAACCGGTGTTCGGTATCCGGCCCGGACGAGCCCCGAGACGGTGAGTCCCGAGACGACGACGAGACCCCGGACGATGGGACCTCGGACGACGGGGCCTCGGACGACACGGCGTGGACCGTCGAAGCGTCGGCCCGCGGCGTCCCGCTCGGTGACGTCGTCGCGCGGGAGATCAAGGCGGTCACGTACTCCGAGATGATCCTGGAACGGCGGGGTGACGGCTGGTACGCCTACGTCGTGTTCGACGTCTGAACGGCCGGAGGACCGGTGGTCGACGTCTGAACGCCCAGAGGGCCGGAATTCCCGGTGCTGCGGTGAAAACGATTATGATTGCTGAGAACCATGTTGACACATGTCATTAGAAACCGAGCCGGCGGTGAGCGAACGGCGCTGGCGGGTCGGCGCGATCGGCGGCCTCCTCGCCGGGGTCGCGATGGGGATCGTCTTGCACGGCGCGTTGGGGCTCATGCCCACCATCGGCGCGTTGATCGGTGTCGAGACGGTGATCGCCGGATGGGCAGTCCACCTGTTCAACAGCACGCTCTTCGGAGCGCTGTTCGCCGGCATCTTCGACCGGGCCTTCTTCGACGACCTGCGGGTCGACGTCGGCGGGTGTCTGTCCCTCGGCGTCATCCACTCTGCCCTGTTGGGCGTGATCACCGGCGGGCTGCTGTTGCCGACCGCGATCGCGCTCGAGGGCGCGACCTCGCTGCCGGTGCCGACGCTTCCGGTTCCGGGGCTCACGGCGGGGTTCGAGTTCGGCGCGATCATCGCGATCGCGCACCTGATCTACGGGGTCGTCCTCGGCCGCGTCTTCGCCGCGCTCACCCTCGCCGACGGCGGGATCGAGTGGCTGCCGATCGACCTCGTCGAGCGATAGCGCACGCAGGGTTCGAGCCGCGCCGTCACGCGGCGTCTCGCCGCCTCGTCGCCTGACGCAACGCCCTTCTTCCCCCGCGCCGAACGCCAAGGCATGACCACGCGCGAGTTCGACGGGATCCGACTGGAGAAGGTGCGAGAACACGTCTGGGAGATCCCCCGCGAGGGCGACATGAACGTCCCCGCCCGGGTGCTCGCCAGCGAGGAACTGCTCGGAGAGATCGGCGAGGACAAGACCCTCCAACAGCTCAAGAACGCGACGCAGCTCCCCGGGATGGTCGAGCCGGCACTCTGCATGCCCGACGGCCACCAGGGATACGGCTTCCCGGTCGGCGGCGTCGGCGCAATCGACGCTCGAACCGGCTGTATCTCTCCCGGAGCGGTCGGCTACGACATCAACTGCGGCGTCCGAATGGTGAAGACGAACCTCACCTACGACGACGTACGCGGCCGCGAGGAGGAGCTCGTCAACGCTCTCTTCGAGGCGATCCCGTCGGGGCTCGGCGGCGGCGGCGTGATCGACGGCGACGCCGACGCGATCGAAGGCGCGCTCGAACGCGGCGTCGAGTGGGCCGTCGAAGAGGGGTACGGGATCGAAAGCGACCTCACCCACTGCGAAGACGAGGGGCGGCGGCCGGACGCCCGACCGGAGTACGTCTCTCAGAAGGCGATCGACCGCGGCCGCAACCAACTCGGATCGCTCGGTTCGGGGAACCACTTCTTGGAGGTCCAGCGCGTGACGGACGTGTTCCTGGACGACGTCGCCGAGTCGTACGGGCTCGCCGAGGACGCGATCGTCGTCCTGATCCACTGCGGGAGCCGCGGGCTCGGCCACCAGACCTGTAACGACTACCTGCGCCGGATCGAAAAGCGACACGGCGACCTCCTCGATTCGCTGCCGGACAAGGAGCTCGCGGCCGCGCCCGCCGGCTCCGCGCTCGCCGAGGAGTACTACGGCGCGATGGGCGCCTGCATCAACTTCGCGTGGGTGAACCGACAGCTGATCACCCACCAGACCCGGGAGACGTTCGGGGAAGTGTTCGACGCCGATCCGATCGACGACCTCGGGATGGAGCTCCTCTACGACGTGGCTCACAACATCGCCAAAAAGGAAACGCACGAGGTCGGCGTCGACGAGGACGGCGTCCCGGCGGTCGGCGACGAGGCGGTCGACCGCGCGGAACGGGAGCTGTACGTCCACCGGAAAGGGGCCACGCGCGCGTTCCCGGCCGGCCACGAGGACGTCCCGGCGGTGTACCGCGACGTCGGCCAGCCGGTGATCATCCCCGGGAGCATGGGCGCCGGCTCGTACGTGCTCCGCGGCGGTGCCGAGTCGATGCGCGTCTCGTTCGGCTCGACCGCCCACGGCGCCGGCCGGCTGATGAGCCGGACGCAGGCGAAACAGGAGTTCTGGGGCGGCGACGTGCGGGACGACCTCGAATCGGGCCAGCAGATATACGTGAAAGCGCAGTCGGGCGCGACCATCGCCGAGGAGGCGCCCGGCGTCTACAAGGACATCGACGAGGTGATCCGCGTCAGCGACGACCTCGGCATCGGCGACAAGGTGGCGCGGACGTTCCCGGTCTGCAACATCAAGGGGTAGCGCTGCCCCGACGTCGCGTCGTCGGCCCTCTCCGGCACCTTATCACCGATACCGCGGCCACTCCGCGTCGAGATGCCGGATCACCGACGCGACGACGACTCGCCCAGTACGGTCTCCAGACGCTCGTTCCTCGGCGCCGCGGCCGCCACGATCGGCGGGAGCCTCGCGGGGATCGGCGCCCTCGCCGCATCGAGCCGCCCGGCGGCCGCGGTCGACGGCGATCCGGCCGCCTTCGAGGCGGGCGACGCGCCGACCGTCACCAGCAACGAGGGACGAGTCGAGGCCGTCTACCTCTCACCGGCCGTCGACGTGTCGTGGACGGATTTCTCCGAGGGCGTCGAGACGGTGACGCTCGTCCTCGCCGTCGGCAGCGACGCGGGCGTCGACGAGGTGTATCGAGAGACGCTGAGGGCGGCCGATCCGGAGGCGACGCCCGGCGAGGTCGCCTCGATCGACGGGTTCGACGGCGAGCGGTCCGAGTCGCCGCCCGACTTCGGCGCGATCGACGGCGGGCTCACGGCGACGTTCGAACGGGCCGACACCACGGAGCGGGGCGACGCGGTGACGAGCGAGTCGCTCTCCGCCACCGGCCTGTCCGGCGGCGAGACGGACACGACGACGCTCGACGTGGTGTTCAGAGCCGACGTGAGCGGCGGCGGTGACGAGGCGAGCGTCGTGCGGACGACGACCGTCGACGTGGCCGTGACGAATCCGGCGGGTGATACGAGCGCGGGCGGTACCGTGGAGGTGGACACCGCGTAGCGGTCCCGGCTCTGAATCGCCGGTTACCGCTCTCTACTCGCCTCGCGGCCGAGATGCTCCTCGACGGCGGCGACTTTGTCGGCGGCGGTGCCGTCGCTGGTCCGCTTGTCGTCGAGTTTCAGGACCGTCGAGACGCGGTCGCCGTCGACGGCGTCGTGGGCGGCCGCGGCCGCCGCGAAGATCGTGTCGGCGTCGTCGGCCTCGATCACGGTGCCCATCGGGTTCGTCTCGTAGCTCACGTCGAAGTCGTCGAGCGCCGCGACGGCCTTCGCGACCTCGCCGGACATGCTCCCCTCGATCACCGGGGCGACGCTCAACAGCGCGATGGCGGTCATACGCGGTGATCTGTTCCGCGATCACTTAATTTCGGGGCGAGCGTCCGGCCGACACCGAATCAGCGGTCGAGCGCGTCCCGCAGGAACGAGAGCTGGTGACCGATCGCCGGCTCGAAGTCCTCGCCGAGCGGCGAGAAGTGGTCGGCCGGCATGGTGACGACGGTTCCCCGCGCCAGCGTCGCGCCCGCGTCGACGACCGAGTCGACGTCGACGATGGCGTCGTCGGTGCCGGCCAAAAGCAGCGTGGGCGCCCTGATCTCGTCGAGTCGCTCGACGGGGCGATAGTTCGCGACCCCGAGCAGCGACCGCGCTGGCGTCTCGTTGCGCCACGTCGACGAGCGGTCGACCAGGTCGAGGTACTTCCGTTTCGTTCCCGGCTCGGTGATCGCCGCGAGCTCCTCGGTGTCGCCGACGATGGGAACGCTCCGCCCGCGACCGATCCGGTGGCCGACGAGGTCGCGGAGCCCCGCGAGTCCGGAGCGAACGAGGTAGCGTCCGCCGCGGCGCCGGGCGATCGCTCGCCCGTCGAGCATCGGAACGGCCGCGATGACGGCGTCGACGTCGCGACGCTCGGCGGCGAGCGTGAGGACGTGTGCGGCCGACAGCGACGCGCCCCAGAGGACGAGCCCGCGACCGACCGCGTCGACGCGCTTGACCCGGTCGACGGCCGCCTCGTAATCCGCGCGCTGGTTCGCCGGCTGCACGACCTGCGAGTCGCCGTCCGAGGCGCCGAACTCGCGGTAGTCGAACAGCAGGGCCGCGTAGCCGGCGTCGGCGAACCGCTCGGCCACCGCGGGGTAGCCGAAGCTCCGTTCGGCGCCGAGGCCGGGAGCCATCACGACCTGTCTCTTATACACATCTCTGAGCGGGCTGGCAANCGATCTCGCGGGTGGCGAACCGCTCGCGGGGCGGACGGGAGAGTCGCCGCTGGGACCGGTTCACCGGGTTTCTGCGGGTCACGCTTCGTCACCGGACGCGGCTTCGGGACGGGACTGGTCGTCGCCGTTCTCGTGTGTCAGCGTCTCCAGGACGCGCGTCGAGAACTCCGTCTCGGAGATCTCGTAGCCGATGAGCGCCTCGAACCACGCCGCCTCCGCGTGCCACGTACCGAGGACGTCGCCGGGCGATCGCACGACGGTCGCCTCGACGCGGACCGGGTCCCACGCGTCCGCCTCCGCCCGGTCGATGAGCGCGTTGAGCGCGCGTCCGATCTCGCCGTGGTGCACCTCGCGGCCGGGGAACGCCGTCATGTACGTGAGATCCAGCGGGTCGCCCTCGTCGATCGATTCGACGCTGACGCCGTAGCTACGGAGCGCCGGTTCCACCTCGGTCGTCCGCTCGTCGCCGGTCATAGGTGAACGACGGCGGGGCGGGATAAATCGGTACCGGCGTCCGTTCGGTGCTTGGCGGTCGCTCCGTGGTTCCGAGGCGGGCGCGGCGCGCGAGAGGTTTTCGAGCGACCTGCGAGAGCGGATCGTGAGTTGATCGAGAGTCGATCGAGCTGAGTTGATCGACAGTCGATCGAACTGAAGTTGAACTCGTGGGTGACACGCGTCTAACTCGCCGTCGAGCGCTCGAACGGAGCAGAAAGCCGCGGACGGGGAGGGCCGCCACTGACGGCGGCCGGGATCGATTTTGTCAGAGGCACACGATTGTCCCGCGCGGCCGGCTCGTAATACTCCCGCAACCGATATAAACGCTCGGGAGGCTGCCGATATCACGCGTCGGCGTATCCGGCGGTCGAACGGGCCCCGTCATCGGCGTGCGAGCGGGCATCACTTATCAGTGTCGCGGGACACGATCCGGTATGCTCAACCGGGCGCTGACGTCGCTGGGACGATCGGCCGACGGTGTCGGCGTCCTCGTCGTCGGCGGGGTGTTGACCCTGTTGGCGTGGACGGTAACGCCGGTCTGGCTCGGCGGTGTCCTCGTCTTCCCGCCGCTCCTCGTTCTCGCGCCGCTCGCGCTCGCACCGGCGCTCGTCGGTCGCGGCTACCTCTTCCGGGTGCTCGCCGGCGGCCTCGCGACGGGGAACGCCGACGGGGCGCCGCCGTTCGTCGGCTGGGGCAAACTGTATAAAGACGGCGTCGTCTCGGCGCTCGTCAGCGCGGTCCTCCTCGCGCCGCTCGCGCTCCTGTTCGGGCTGGTAGGGGTCGCCGGGGTCGCACTCGGCGTCGGCGCCGTGGACCCCGTGTCGGTCGCCGCCCCGTTCGCTGGCGCGCTCGGTCTGGACGGGCTGGTGGTGTTCGTCGGACTCGCCGGTGGGCTGCTCGCGATGGTCACGGCCGCGTACCTCATCGGATTCGCGTACGTGCGGCCGGCCGCACTCGCCGCCGTCGCCGCGTCGGGCCGCCTCCGCGACGGCCTCCGTCCGAAACGAGTCCGCGGGGTCGCGGGGTCGGGCGCGTACGTCACGGCGTGGGTCGTCGCGGCGGTGAGTCTGCTGGCCGGCTACGCGCTCGCCGCCCCGTTCGTCCCGGTGTTGATCGGCATCCCGCTCGTCTTCGCGACTCGAGTGGTCGCACACGCGCTCTACGGCCGGGGCGCGGCCGGGGCGATCGGGTCGCCGAATATTCCGTCGGTAGCGGTCGGTGCCGGGGCGGCGGACACCGGGGCGGCGGACGGCCGGTCGACAGCCGCCGGAGAGGCAGACCGCGACTCCGAGCACCAGATCGATCGGCGGCGGCCCGCCGAAGCGTCCCCGACGGTGCAGACCGGTCGGGGCGTCTCGTTCGGCGGCGACGTCCGCGGGCTCATCGACGGCGACGGTGGGGTTACCGACGGCGACGGCGGGCGAAATGCGGACGGGGGCGACGCGACGGGCGGCAGGGAGGCCGCCAAGGAGGCCGACAGGGATCTCGACAGGCATACCGGCGGAGCGGACGGCGATCCGGGGGGTTCCGACGGCGGCTTCGAGTGGATGACGGACATCGAGGACGGAACCGGCGGAACGGTCCGCAACGCGGACGGCGGGCATCCAGAAGACAAGAGTTGATACCGCGCCGTTCGAACCGTCACCCATGCGCATCTCCGACCGGGGCTACGGCGAGGAGGGCCGGGAGCGGCTCACGCTCGTCCCCGAGAACGTCGACGACCTCTGGCACCTCGCGCACGTCCTCGAACCCGGGGACCTCGTCGAGGGCGACACCACCCGCCGGATCCAGCGGAACGACGACCAGATGCGGGACACCGGCGGCCAGCGCGAGCACCTCTTCGTCACCCTGCAGGTCGACGACGTCGAGTTCGCGCGGTTCGCCAACCGCCTCCGCGTCTCGGGGGTCATCGTCGGCTGCTCGCGCGAGGACCAGCTCAACGCCCACCACACGCTCAATGTCGAGGAGCACGACGAGATTACGGTCGAAAAGCACTTCAAACCGGACCAGACCGAGCGCTTAGAGGAGGCGACGGAGGCCGCCGAGAACCCCGACGTCGCCATCGCGACCGTCGAAGAGGGCGCCGCCTACGTCCACACGGTCCAGCAGTACGGCACCGAGGAGTACGCTTCGTTCACGAAGCCCACCGGGAAAGGCGAGTACTCCCGCCCGCGCGAGGAGCTGTTCGCCGAACTCGGCGAGGCGCTCGCGCACCTCGACGCCGACGCCGTGATCCTCGCGGGGCCGGGCTTCACGAAGAACGACGCGCACGACTACATCACCGAGGAGTACTGCGATCTGGCCGACCGGATCACCACGGTCGACACCTCCGCCGCCGGCGACCGCGGCGTCCACGAGGTGCTCAAGCGCGGTGCCGTCGACGAGGTCCAAAAGGAGACGCGGATCGCGAAGGAGGCGACCCTCATCGACGACCTCACCGCAGAGATCGCCCAGGGCGCGAAGGCGACGTACGGGCCCGAAGACGTGGCCGAGGCCGCCGAGTTCGGCGCGATCGAGACCCTCCTCGTCGTCGACGACCGCCTCCGCACCGAGCGGCAGGGCGACGGGGACTGGTCGATCGACGTCAACGAGGTCATCGAGTCGGTCGAACGGCAGGGCGGCGACGTGGTCGTCTTCTCCTCGGAGTTCGCCCCCGGCGAACAGCTCTCGAACCTCGGCGGGATCGCCGCGATCCTCCGGTATCTGTCTCTTATACACATCTCTGAGCGGGCT
>NZ_AOJI01000026.1 GCF_000336995.1 Halorubrum aidingense JCM 13560
TGGAGAGGCGTGAGGCCGCGGTGTGGTGCGGTCGGAGCCTCGGAGGTGGTCACCGCGCCAGCGACGATTTATAACCGAACGACGAGGGCGTTGGAGGCGCTCACCGCCAACGCACTGATGCGGTATTACTGCCCCGTAAGCGCCTCGCTCGCGGGCGCGAAGTCGATCGTCTTGCCTCGCCCCTTCTCGCTCGCCCGCTTATAAAGCATGTGCGCGGCCGCGACCGTCTCGATCCCGGTCCCGCCGGAGTCGAACACCGTCACCTCGTCGTCGCTCGTCCGGCCCGGATGCTCGCCGGCAACGACCTCACCCAAGTCGGCCGCGACGTGGTCCTCGTCGACGAGCCCCGCCTCGATCGCCGCGAGGAACGACCCCGCGTCCTGCGTCGCCCGCTCGCGAATGTCGGGGACGTACGTCGCCCGCGCGATCAGCTCGGGCGGCAGCTCGTTCTTCTTCGGGTGGTACTGCCCCATCGCCGTCACGTGGGTGCCGGGCTCGACGTCCGCGTCGTCGATCACGGGCTCGCTCGCGGTCGTCGCGGTGATCACCACATCGGCGCCGGCGACCGCCTCGCTCGCGCTGGCGACCGCCGACACGTCGGCGTCGAGCCGTCCGGCGAACGCCTCGGCGAACGCCTCGCGGTTCTCGGAGGTCGGCGAGAAGACGCGCACCGCCTCGAACTCGCGGACGGTCGCGGTGGTCGCGAGCTGACCGCGGGCCTGCGCGCCGCTGCCGATGACGGCGACTTCGGTCGCGTCCGCGCGGGCGAGCGCGTCGACGGCGACCGCACCCGCGGCGCCCGTCTTAAACGGGTTCATCGAGGCGCCGTCGAGCAGCGCGAGCGGCTCGCCGGACGCGGCGTCGAACAGCGGCGTCATGAACCACGCGTCCTCGGCGCCGAAGCCGGCGGAGTAGGTGTACCCGCCCATCGCGCCCGTCTCGGGGAGCACGGCGGCGTACGTGGTGAGCATGCCCGGCGGCTCGCGGTTGAACAGCTTCGTTCGCGGCTCCGCGGGCGCGCCCTCACCGATCTGCCGGTAGGCGTCGCGGACGACCGCGACGTAGTCGGCCGGCTCGGCGAGGTCGTCGACGTCGGCGCTCGACAGGAACAGGGCGTCGGTCATACGCGACCGCTCGGCGCGGAGCGACTAAACGGTACAGGAAAGCGGAACCGCCCTCGAACGCGCGATCACCTCTCTCAGTCGGACGCGCCGCCCGTCCGCGACCGCCCGGAGTACCGATCGAACGGGCGGTTGACGGCCCCGCCGTCCGACGGTCCGTCCGGTCGATCGAACGAGTGTCCGACCGATCGTCCCGTCGTCGATCCGTCCGGCCGCCTCGTGGGCGATCCGCCCGCCCGCCCGCCGGCCGCGCGTCCCTCGCCGTCGACTGGACCGTTGACAAACATCGCGTGGGCGATGAGCCCCGCCGCCGCCGCGGCGCCCGCGGGGAGCGCCGCCGTCAGCGACAGCCCGACCAAGTTCAAAAAGGCGGTCACACCGATCAGAGCGGCCGGGATGAGTCCGAGAATGTAGTCGTAGTAGCCAGTCATACTCAGCCGTATACTAGTGCAAAATGCCTATTAAATTTTTCTCGTGGTTCGGTGTGTGACGTGCCGAGTTCACACCGAAGTTTCTCATAAGTTATGGCGGCGATGAGTCGGCGGCGCACAAAACACGACGACCCGCGAAAAACGAACGAACCGCAAAAAGCAGCCGGTGCGCGGCGTGCGCCTACCGGAGTTTGAAGTACAGCGCGCGCCACCCGCCGAGCGCGACCGAACCGAGCACGAGCATGATCACGATGAACGCGGGCGCGGCGCCGCCGGAGAAGACGAACGCGCGGAGCACGAAGCCGACCGCGGCCGCCGGGATCCACGACCGGATCACGAGCGGAACCGACGACTTCGCGGTCTCGACTGCGCCGGCCGAGTACGCGCCCACGAGCGGCGCGACGAGGACCCAGCCGATGAGGAAGGGCGCGTACACTTCGAGCAGGTACAGGGGGTTCGCCGCCAGGAACTCCGGCGCCTGGTGGCTGAGCGTCCCCACGGTCAACAGCGCGATCAACGCGAGCAGGTCACCGACCGCGAGCGGTACGGCACCCCGATCGAGACGGCGAGCGAGGAACGACGAGTCGTCCATGTCGAGCCGTCGGGGCCGCGCCTACTTTGTACGTACGGATTCGGTCCGGCGGTGACCGCCCGGCGGGAGCGGTGTCGATCGCGGCGTCGGTAAGGGGTCAGCGAGCGGGTCGACGATCGTGGCGCCGATCGCGGCGCTACTCGTAGAGCGGGTGCTCCTCGCAGAGTTCGACGACGCGCTCGCCGACCTCGTAGATGACGTCCTCGCTGTCGACGTTGTCGATGACTCGGTAGATGAGGTCGCCGACCTCGGCGATGACCTCCTCGTCGAAGCCGCGGGTGGTGACCCCGGCGGTGCCGACGCGGATGCCCGACGGGTTGAACGGCGAGCGCGTCTCGCCCGGTACCGTGTTCCCGTTGAGCACGATGTTCGCCGCCGCGAGCGCGTCCTCGGCGTCGCCGCCCGGCAGGTCCGGATGCGAGTCGCGGAGGTCGACCAGGACGAGGTGGTTGTCGGTGCCGCCCGAGACGAGCGAGAGGCCGTGGCCCTGCAGCGTTTCCGCGAGCACCTCGGCGTTGTCGACGACTTGCTGTGCGTACTCGTCGAATTCCGGTTCGAGCGCCTCCTTGAATCCGACCGCCTTGCCGGCGACGTTGTGCATCAGCGGGCCGCCCTGCCCGCCGGGGAACACCGCCTTGTCGATGTCGTCGGCGAACTGCTCGTCACACATCACGATCCCGCCGCGGCCGGCGCGGATCGTCTTGTGCGTCGAGCCGGTGACGAAGTCGGCGACCCCGACGGGCGAGGGGTGAACGCCCGCGGCGACGAGTCCGGTGATGTGCGCGATGTCGGCGAGGTGGTAGGCGTCGACCGCGTCGGCGGCCGCCTGGATCTCCTCCCAGTCGACCGTCCGCGGGTACGCGGAGTACCCGGAGACGATGATGTCGGGCTCGAACGACTCGGCGGCCTCGCGCAGCCCTTCGTAGTCGATGTAGCCGGTGTCGGCGTCGACCTCGTACTGTTCGACCTCGTAGATCTGCCCCGTGAAGTTCGCGGGGTGGCCGTGCGAGAGGTGCCCGCCGTGGGTCAGATCGAGCGAGAGGATCTTGTCGCCCGGGTCGAGTACCGCGTAGTAGACGGCCTGGTTGGCCTGCGTGCCGGAGTGCGGCTGGACGTTGACGTGGTCGGCGCCCCACAGCGCTTTCGCGCGCTCGATCGCGAGCTCCTCGACGTCGTCGGCGTACTCGCAGCCGGCGTAGTACCGAGCCCCGGGGTACCCCTCGGCGTACTTGTTGGTGAGGACGCTCCCCTGCGCCTCCAGGACGGCCTCGCTGACGTGGTTCTCGCTGGCGATCATCGCGAGCGTCTGCTCCTGTCTGTCGCGCTCGCCCGCCAGCGCGTCGGCGACTGCCGGGTCGACTTCCCGGACGTGCTCTGTGTCCATGTACGAACGCCGGTTCGATCGCGCATTAATCCTTCCGTCACGGCAGCGACGCCGGGCGGCTCATTGACGACCGGTGACGGCTGACGACGCCGGGCGGTCGAGGGCGTCCCGATCCCGAATCGCTGATCTCCGATTTTCGGCGGTTTAGGGGCCTGATAACGGGTTGTTCACTCTCGATATCCCGTTAATATTAAATACGCAACTTGCTTTTATCCGGAGAGATATATGGTATCGAATTTGTTGGAGGCAGACGTCGAGAACGTCCTTGAGACGGCGTTCACCGGGGGCGACGAGGAGCTGCTCGTCGTCGACCCCTCCGCGGAGACGATCGTATCGCTGATCGAGGCCGCCGTCGACCGTGACGACCTCCCGTCGATGTCGATGCTCGCCGACGAACGGACCCTGAAGGAGGTGATGGACGACTTCCTCGTCGCGTCGAAGGCCGCCGATCTCGTCGCTGACGGGCGGCTCACGCTTCGCGTGCTCGCGGACGAGGTCGACAACTCGCTTTTCGTTTCGGCGTCGCGCGTCGTCGCGCTCGTGAGTTCCGGCGAGCGCGTGGCCGCGCTCTCGACGGACGACGGCGAGTTCGTCGACGCGGTTTTCGAGACCCACAGCGCCGCCTTCGAGGCGGCCGAGGAGTTCGGGCTCCGAACCCCCGCTATCAGTCGCGTCCGAGAGACGCTGGCGGCGGAGATCGACGAGGAGACCCGCGACGACTTCGACGCGGTGCTCGCCTCGATCGGTTCGGCCGACGGGGAGGGCGACACGCTCGACGAGGTGACGGTCTCCCTGCTCGTGGCCGCGAAAAACGACGTGCTCCTCTACGACATCTCGAAATGGGGCGAAGACGTCGGGATCGCCTCGAAAGCGACGTTCTCCCGCACGAAAACCCGGCTCGAGGACCTCGGGATCATCGACACCGAAAAGGTCCCGATCGACGTCGGTCGGCCGCGGCTCCGCCTGAAACTCGGCGACGAGCGGCTTCACGGCGTCGGCGCCGACGAACTCGCCGGCGTCGTCGCCGAGATCATGGCGTAGATTCGAAGACCGGAACTCGAGACGCGCGGCGTCGACGCCCCCCGGTCGCCGGCGACTCGAACGCCTCCACCCGCGGCTTTTTTCCGCTGCTTCGCGTCGGAGCGCACATGGACATCGGACTTGTCGGCGAGGGCCCCGCGGTCGACGCCGTCGGCGCCGCGCTCGGCGACGTGGACGTGAACGTGCTGCCGGTCGAGACGGGGCTTTTGGACGGGGTCGACCTCGCAGTCGTCGTCGACACCGCCGGATCGGCGGCGTTCGAGGCCGCGAACGACCTGCTCGACCGCTGGGTCGCGATCGAAGTGGGCGGGGTCGGCGGCGTTCCCCTCGAGGAGGTCGACGCCGCTGTGACCGTCTTCGACGACGCCTGCTACGACTGCCTTCGCCGGCGAGTCGTGAGCGGCGGGGCAGAGCCGGCCGACGCGCCGCGCGGGCGCCGCTCGGCGGTGCGCTACGCGGGGGCCGTGGCCGGTCGGCGGACGATCCAACTCCTCGCGGGCGACGCAGTCGCCGACACGGTCGTCGAGGTTCCCGGCCCCGAACGGACGCTCCTCCCGGTGCCGGGGTGTGAGTGCGGGACCGATCCCAGCGACGCGCTGCCGCGATCCCACGAGGAGCGGTCGCTGTCGGCCGCCATCGAACGCGCCGAGCGGGCGGTCGACCCGCGGATCGGCGCGCTCTCAGAGGTCGGCGAGCAGGAGTCGTTCCCGGTGCCGTACTACGTCGCGCGGACCGCGGACACGACGCCCTTCTCCGACGCGCGGGCCGCCGAGTTCGGGGGCGGCGTCGACGCGGACTGGGACGGCGCGTTCATGAAGGCGCTCGGCGAGGGGTTAGAGCGGTACGCCGCGGGAATCTACCGCGAGGCGTCGTTCACCCGCGCCGCGGCCGCGACCGTTCCGAACCCGGTGACGCCGGCGGCGTTCGTCCGCCCCGAGAGCGCGGCGGCCTACGACCGGGACGACCGGCTCGCGTGGGTCACGGGCGCGGACCTCGCGACCGGCGACGTAGCGAGTCTCCCGGCCGAGTTCGTCCACTTCCCGCCGCCGCAGCGCCGGTACCGCCCCGCGATCACGACGGGGCTCGGATTGGGGAACTCCGGCCCCGAGGCGGCGCTGTCGGGGCTGTACGAGGCGATCGAGCGCGACGCGACGATGACGAGTTGGTACTCGACCGCCGACCCGCTGGGGATCGAGATCGACGACCCGGTCGTCGCGGAGCTGGAGAAGCGCGCACGCGCCGAGTCGCTCTCGGTGACCCCGCTTCTGGTCACGACCGACGTCGACGTGCCCGTCGTCGCCGTCGGCGTCCACCGCGACGGCGAGTGGCCGCGGTTCGCCGCGGGGTCCGGTGCGGACCTCGATCCGGTCGCCGCCGCGCGGAGCGCGCTCGCGGAGGCGCTCCAGAACTGGACTGAGCTCCGGTCGATGGGCGAGGACGCCGCCGACGGAGAGGGCGCCGCGATAGGGCATCACGCCGGCTTCCCCGACGAGACGCGGGCGTTCTTCGACCCGGACGCGTCGGTCCCCGCCGACTCGCTCGGCGACCCGGCGCTTTCGGGCGCCGAGGAGCTCGACGCCGTCGTCGAGCGCGTCGAGGCGGTCGGGCTCGACGCCTACGTCGCCCGGCTCACGACCCGAGACCTCGCCGCGCTCGGCTTCGAGGCGGTCCGAGTGCTCGTTCCGGGCGCGCAGCCGCTGTTTACGGGTGACCCCTTCTTCGGTGACCGCGCCCACGACGTGCCCCGATCGATGGGGTTCGAGCCGGCGCTCGACAAGCCGTACCACCCGTTCCCGTGACGGCCCCGCCGCTTGCCCCATCCTGCCGGTTTAAGTCGCTCGCGGTGCCGGTTCCGCCATGGACGTAGTTCAGGACGCGGACGTCGAGGCGGTCGAGGCGGTCGAGGACGTCTTCCTCACGCAGGGCGCCGCCGGCGAGAAGATGAGCGTACAGGAGTTCGTCATCGAGCCGGGCGCCGACGTCCCGACCCACGACCACCCGCACGAGCAGGTCGGCGTGATCACCGCGGGGACCGCGACGTTCGTCGTCGACGGCGAGGACATCCTGGTCGGCCCGGGCGACACGTACGTCATCCCGAGCGGCGAGCCGCACGCGGCGCGCAACGACGGCGACGACCCCGTCGTCGGCTACGACATCTTCTCGCCGCCGCGGACGAACCCGGACTGGCAGGAGTGAGTCGGCGGCGGCGCACCGTCGACGGCGATTTATAAGCCGAGCGAGTGGCGAGAACGGCCATTTATAAATAAGACGCGTAGCCGGCGCGGTCGGCTCGCCCCGCGTTCCGGGGCAACTCCCGCCACAGTCGGCCGCCCTTTATGAGTCCGTCCCGAACGGAGAGTAAGCATGGCACGCGCGAGCGCCGGGGGACGGCTCCACTTCGGGTTCTGTAACCTGAGCCTGTCGCACGAGCGGCTGTACGGCGCCCTCGGTCTCGGGCTCGCGGAGCCGCGCGTCGTCGTCGACGCGGAGCGGGCGGACGCGGTGAGGGTCGCGGTCGACGGTTCCGGCGGCGGTTCCGGCACCGGTTCCGACGGCGGTGCCAGCACCGGTTCCGACGGCGGCCCCGACCGTTCCGTCGCCGCCGACGTTCGCGAGTACGCGGCGGTCGCCGCCGACCTCCTCGGCGTCGACGGCGCTCGGGTCACCGTCCGCGAGTCGTTACCGCGCCACGCCGGGCTCGGCAGCGGAACGCAGTTGGCCGCGGCGACGCTCGCGGCCGTCGCGGCCGCCCACGACCGCCCGGCCCGCGTTCGAGAGCGCGCTCCGGCGCTCGGTCGGGGCGGTCGATCGGGGATCGGCGTCGCCACGTTCGAGGGCGGCGGCTTCGTCCTCGACGCGGGCCACCCGACCGCCCGGTTCACGACCGACCGGCCCGCCGACGGCGCGTGGACCGTTCCGCCGGTGGCGGCGCGCCACCCCGTCCCCAACGACTGGCGGTTCCTGCTCGTGCGCCCCGACGCGGACCCGGGGCGGAACGGGGCCGCCGAGGACGACGCGATGCGGACCGCGGTCGAGCGCGCGGAGCCGGGGCTCGCCGACCGGATCGGCGGGATCGTCACCCGCCGCGTGCTCCCGTCGATCGCGACGGGCAACGCCGAGCGGTTCGGCGCGGCGGTCGCGGAGATCGGTCGGCTCAACGGCGCGTGGTACGCCGACGAGCAGGGCGGCGTCTATCGACCGCCCGTCGGCGACGTGGTGGCGTCGCTGTCGGAGTCCGCGGCCGTGTTCGGTGCCGGCCAGTCGTCGTGGGGGCCGACGGTGTACGGCGTCACCGATACGACGCGCGCTGAGGCGGCCGCGGCGGCCGGCGAGCGCGCGCTCGACGAGGCGGGCGTCGAGGGGTCCGTCTCCGTGGTCGAGGCGGCCAACGGGGGAGCGAGGGTGCGGTCCTCGATCGACCGCTCGGACGAGCAACAACACTAAGCCGAGCGCCGACGCCTTACGGAATATGCCGAGTCTTCCGTTCGGCGTCGCCCGCCTCGACTCGATCCTCGAAGGCGGCGCGCCGCCGGGGAACGTGGTGTTGCTCGCGGGCGAGTCCGGCGCCGGCGCCCGCGAGTTCTGCTACACGAGCGCGGCGATGAACGCCCTCGCGAGCGCCGACCCGGAGCTGTTCGACCTCTACTACGGCGATCTCTCGGCCGACGCCGCGCTCCCCGAGAGCGTTCACTACGTCTCGTTCACCGCCGACACCGACGCGATCACCCGCGAGATGGGGTACGCGATGGCCGACGAGATCGTCGACGCGGCGGTCGACGAGATCGCCTTTCGCGACCTCTCTCCGGAGTTCTTCCAGCTCAGCCCGGTCCCGCGCGACTGGTACGAAGACGAGACCGCGTCGATCGCCGACCTCGGTGACCGGGGCGAGTACGAGGAGGTGCTCACCGCGTTCGGTGATTACCTGTCCGCGCACGCCGAGGGGAGCCTCGTCTGTATCGACTCCGTCACGGACCTCGTGTCGATGGTGGCGGGCGACACCGAGTGGAGCGACGTCGCGATGGTGATGAAGGGGCTAAAAAAGGCGGCCTACGACTGGGGCGGGCTCATCCTCGTGTTGGTGAACACCGACTCGATCACGGACCGGGAGTTCGGGACGCTGATGGATGCTGCCGGCGGAACGCTCCAGTTCACCTGGGAGAGCGGGGGGTCACAGCGGGCGCGGACGATGTTCGTCCGCGAGTTCCGCGGCGTGCTCTCGCGGCTGGAGGCGGAGAACATCGTCCGGTTCGAAACAGAGATCCACGAGGGCGGGTTCGACATCAGCGACGTGCGGAAGATCCGGTGACGCGCTCCCGAGCCACCGAGTATCGATTCGGAGAACGACGCGACAGCTTACTTAAGCCTGCCCGACAAACGACGCCTAGATGACGGGGGACCCGCGATGAGCGACCTCGGTCCGACCGACCGCCCGCCCGAGAATGCGATCGAGGCCGCCGTCGACGAGACCGGCGTGGGCCGCGAGGAGCTGCTGAAACGGGCGCTCGTCTCCCTCGCGGAGGCGGAGGGCATCGACATCCCCGACCCGGAGGAGGTCGCGGCGATCAGACGCGACCTCGACGACCTCGACGCAGACGTCGACGAGAAGGTCACGGATCTCCGCGAGCGCTTCGTGGACCTGTACCGCGACGTGGAGTCGAAAGCGCCGGCCGACCACACCCACGAGGAGACCGCGGACCGGCTCGACGAGGTGGCGGCGGACGCGACCAGAGCGGCGGCGGACGCGTCCCAAGCGGCTGCGAACGCGACCGACGCGGCCGAGACGGCGGCGGCGGCCGAGGCGTCGGTCGAAACGGCTCTCGACGAACTCGACGAACTCGACGACCGGCTCGCGCGAGTCGAATCCCGAACGGAGGGGCTCGACGACTTGGAGTCGCGAGTGGACGGTCTGGAGTCGCGGATGGACGGTATCGACATCGAAGACGTCGACGACAAGCTCTCGCGGGTCGCGAGCGCGATCGTCAGGGTCCGGCGGCGGTTGGAGGCGGCCGAGCGCGACCGGGCCGACCGCGAGCGCCTCGACGCGCTGACGGCCGCCGCGAACCGCCACGGCGTCCGCAAGGCGAACTGCACCGAGTGCGGCGAGACGGTGGGGCTCGGGCTGTTGACGACCCCGGAGTGTCCTCACTGCGGCCGGCAGTTCGCCGAACTGGACCCGAACCCGGGCTTCCTCGGCACGTCTCGGCTGGTCGCGGAAGCGGCACCGCCGCTCGACGGCGACGTGTCCGACAGCGAGGGGGCAGACGGCGAGTCGCGCTCCGTGACCGCCCGGAACGACGTCGGTGAGAGGAGCCGATGACGGACGACACGCGTCCGGAACCGAACGACGACGGAGCGTCGGAGACGCGCGACGGAGATCCCCTGTTCGCGGCGGAAGACGAGGAAGCCGTTGACGACCCCTTCGCCGAACTCGGAGCGGGAGTCGACGGCGTCGACGGCGACGATCGAGATCGGGACCGGACGGGCGCGGCGCCGACACCGGACCCCGACTCGATCGACTCGATCGACTCGGTCGACCCGTTCGACGAGTTGGGACCGGCAGCTGACGGAGACGGAGATGACGCTTTCGACGGCGCCCTCGACGACGCTTTCGACCGGATGGACGTCGGCGAGACGACCGGTGAGAGCGTCTGGGAGGCGCTCGACGAGGACGCGGCCGGTGTCGGCGAGACCGTCGGCGCCGGTGCCGCGAGCGCCTCCGGTGACTCAAACGCCGCGAGCGCCTCCGGTGACTCCCGCGGCTCCGGCACCGTCCAAGGGCCGACGACCGCAGCCGATCGGACCGCGACCGAGAGCGAGCGCGTCGTCGACAAGCGCGCCTACTGCCAGCAGTGTCCGCACTTTTCGGCCCCTCCGGACGTGGCCTGCGGCCACGAGGGGACGACGATCGTGGAGGCGGTCGGATTCGACGAGTTCCGCGTCCGGAACTGCCCGATGGTGACGGCCGACGACGACGCGGGACTCGGCGCCGATCCCGCGTTCGACGCCGACGAGTGACGTAACCACTCCCGGTAACGACTATCTCTGACGTACTGACAGACGGTTTCTGAACACGCTCAAGAGCGTCGAGTCTCGAGTACCGATACGCGTGATGTCGACGAGAAAGGGGGATCGGTCGGGTCAGCGCGGCGTCGAGTTCAGCGCGGGCGCGTTCACCGGTGCGATAGGGGATTCGATTACGGTCGTCCCTCTCGTCGTCGCACTCGCGCTGCTGACCGACGTGTCGCTGCCCCACGCGCTGGTCGCGTTCGGCGTCTTCCAGATCGTCTGGGGCGTGCGATACGGGCTCCCGGTGTCGGTCGAGCCGATGAAGGCGCTCGCCGCGCTCGCCGTCGCCGGGGCCCTGACGTACGCCGAACTGGCGCTGGCGGGGCTCGTGCTGGGCGTCCTGCTGCTCGCCATCGGTCTCTCGGGAACGCTCGGGCGGGTCGAACGCTGGATCGGCGAGCCCGTGATCCGGGGGGTGCAGTTCGCGGTCGGGTTGATCCTCCTCGAAACGGGGCTCGATCTCGCGCTCGGCGATCCGGCGCTCGCGCTCGCGGGGGTGGCGATCGCCGCGGTCGCCGCCGCCCTCGGGCACGGGAAAGCGAGCGCGCTCGCGGTCGCGGCCGTCGGGGTGGCGCTAGCGCTGTTCGCCGCCGGGATCCCGACCGCGCAGTGGCCGGGAGCACCGCCGACGCCCGCGATCGGCGACGCGCTCACGCGGCGCACCCTCGACGGCGTGTTCGCCCAGCTCGCGATGACGATCGGTAACGCCGCGCTCGCGACCTCGCTGCTGTTCGCCGACCTGCTCGACGCCGAGGTGACGCCCGACGAGCTGTCGGCGAGCATGGGCGCGACGAACCTGCTCGCGGTCCCGCTCGGCGGGATTCCGATGTGTCACGGGTGTGACGGCGTCGCGGGTAAACACGCCTTCGGCGCGCGGACCGGCGGGGCGAACGTCGTCCTCGGCGCGGGGTACCTCGTCGCCGCGCTCTTCGCGACGCCGGCGCTCCTGTCCGCGTTTCCGGTGGCGATGCTCGGCGCGCTCCTCGCGATCGTCGCCGTCTCGCTCGCGCGGAACGCGCTCGACTCGTCGAACGTCGCGCTCTCCGTCGCGATCGGCGGGATCGCGCTGGCGACGAACGTCGGCGTCGCCTTCCTCCTCGGAATCGTCGGTCACCTCGCGTTGGAGCGCGTGCGAGCGGCTGGCGAGGGAACCAGTCAGGTATAAACAGCGTACGATTGCGGTAGTGCGCGCCTGCGAGCGCCTTTTAAAGGCGCGAACAGCGCGTGCGAGGTCGCCGGCGCTCCGCGCCGGCTGTCACCGGGCAAAGCCCGGTTGCCCGGGGGACTGCGTCCCTCGCTGCCAGAGGGACCGAAGGTCCCTCGGAGTCGGTCGCCCGGAGCGACGCGGAGGGCGGCCGACGAGGCTGGGGAGTCGTGAGGTGCGGTTGCGGTGCTCGCCGCGCGGCAACTGCTTATAAATGACCCGCACGTCGCGGCCGTCGGTCGGCGGACAGCCACCGGAGCTAAACCGTTCGATACCGTACCGGGCGATAGATGCAGTTCTGCGACGACTGCGGCTCGATGATGGTCGCTCACGACGGGGAGATGGTGTGTCAAAACGACGACTGCGGCGCGACCACCGAGCGCGACGAGTCGCTCGCGGCGCAGTTCGAGTCGACGACCGAACAGACCGGCGACGAGGTGATCGAAACCGAAGAGGGCGCGAACTTCGAGGGAAAGCCCACCGCGACCGACGTCGTCTGCGAGGAGTGCGGCCACGGCGAGGCGTGGTACACGATCAAACAGACCGGCGCCGCGGACGAGCCGCCGACGCGGTTCTTCAAGTGCAAAGAGTGCGGCCGCCGCTGGCGCGGGTACAACTGACCGGATGGCTGGTCGGCGGCTCCTCCCTTCGCTTCTCTCGCTTCCCGCGCTTCCCGCGCTCCCCGCGTTTTCCGCTCTCCCAGCCGTGCGCTCGATATCGCGGCTCGCGTGGCCGTGGCGGACGACATTCGTCGCGCTGTCCCTCGCGTTCCTCTTCGTCCGAACCACCGGGTTCTGGCGGCTCCGACTCGCTTCCGGTCGGCTCCTCGCTCGGCTCCCCGACGACGGCGTCCCCGCCCACGTTCGGGTCCTGCCGCCGCCGGCGGACGAGTACGCCGGACGACTCAGCGCGACCCCGGCCGAAACGCGGGCGCGGCTTCCCGACGCCGGGTTTTCAGAGCAGATCCGCGCCTACTTCCACGCGTACGACCGAGACGGCGAACCGGTCCACGAGGTCGGGAGTTTCGTCCACCGCCCCGGCGGCATCACCGGCGATTGGCAGGTCCACGTGCGGCTGTTCCCGGCGCCCGACGGCGGAACGGAGGTGTGGGCCCACTGGGAGCGGAACCCGTACGTCGCCCCCCGCGAACACCTCCGACGAGAGGGGTACGACCCCGCTCGCGGCGAGCGGATGGCCGCAGAGCTGATCGACGGCCTGCGGTAAGCGCGGCGGAACGGGTCTATCCGACCGACTCAGACGGCGTCCCGCAAGCGCGGCGCCAGAAACTCGGCGACCGTCTCGCCGACGTCGCCGGCCCGACCGACGAAGAAGTGATCGGACTCGAACGCGACGGTCTCGACGGCGAGCGCCTCGGCCCGCTCGACCACGGGCTTCCAGTCGGCCGTCGAGTCGCGGGTCCCGTAGACGATCCGGGCCGGGACGCCGAGCGCGACGAGGTCGTCGAGGGCGGCGACAGCGTCCACGTCGGGATTCAGGCGGGCGGTCGGCGCGAGCGCGCAGACGCCGGCGAGCCCGGGTCGGGACGCGGCCGTCACGAGCGCGACCGTGGCGCCGAACGAGAAGCCGAACAGCCCCACGCGGTCGTAGCGCTCGGTCGCCCAGCCGACGGCCGCGTCGGCGTCGGTGCTCTCGCCGTACCCCTCGTCCCAGTCGCCGTAATCGAACCGGAGACAGTCGATCCCGTGCGCGGAGAGTGCATCGCTGACGGCCGTGAGCCGCTGGTCGCCGCGGTGACCGCGCTGTTGCGGGTGGGGCGGACAGGCGACGACGACCGCGTCGGCCCGAGAGCCGTCGCTCGCGGCGGTGTCGAGGGTGCCGCGCACGTCGCGGCCGCCGGGGACGAGGACGGTGTCGGTCACGGCTGCGAAGCGTGTTCGGAGCGTGTCGTCCTCACGGGACCTGCGTCACGCGGTCGACGCCGTCGAGCGCTTCGAGATCGGCCGCGAGCGCCTCTTGATCGACGCCGGCCTCGTAGTAGAAGACCAGATCGAAGGTGCCGCTTCGGAGGAGTTGCTGGCACTCCCAGACGAACGCCTCGTCGTCGAGGGTGAGCCCCTGAAACTGGTTCGACGAGAAGTTCGTGTCGTCGTTGCCGGCCTCGATGTACGTCTCGCCTTTGCCCGCGTGGTCGGCGATGACCTCGTTGGCGTCGACGGTGAGCTCGTGCATCTCCAGGTCCTCTTGCCCCTCGAGCGTCGTGTGGACGATACAGCCGAGGAGTTCGATGTCGCCCGGCTCCAGAAGCGCCTTCGTCCGCGTGTAGAGGTCGGAGTCGACGGTTTCGCTCATGGGTTCCCTTCCGACTCCCGCGATAAACGGGTGACGGTTCACCGGCGAAGCGATACGACGGGACCGTCGTGTTCCGCCGCGTCGCCGTCGACCGCGACCAGCCCGTCCTCGGCGAGGTCGTCGACGAGTCCGCGGAGCCACTCCCGCCCGTGCTCGCCGTCGGGCGCGTAATCGACCCGAATCCGCGGGCCGAGGTCGTCGAGCGGCAGCGCGTCGTACTCGCCGAGCACGCGCACCACGCGCCCGCGGAACTGCCGCCGACTTCCCTCGAAGCTCGGCTGTGTGGGCACGTCGGGGGCGGTGAAGTCGCCGGTCCGATAGGCGTGACACCACTCGCGCCACGGGCAGCCCTCCTCGTCACAGCGGGGCGTCGTCCCGCAGGCGACGCCGCCCAATTCCATGATCGCGTTGTTCCAGACGCGAGATTCGCCGTCGGGCATCACGCGCGACGCGACCCGCTCGAACGCCGAGTCGTCGTCCGGGACCGCGAACGCGCGGTGGAGCACGCGCTTCACGTTGGTGTCGACGACGGCGTCGCCGTTGTTGAACGCGAACGACGCCACCGCGTTCGCGGTGTACGGGCCGACGCCCATCAGCGCCTGGAGCTCGGCGGGCGACTCGGGAAACGCGCCGTCGTACTCGGTTTCGACCTGCCCGGCCGCCTCGTGGAGGTACTTCGCGCGGTTGTTGTAGCCGAGCGAGTGGCCGGACCAGAACGCGACCACGTCGCCGCGGTCGGCGGCCGCCAGGGCCGCGGCCGTCGGCCACTCGTCGAGGAAGTCCTCCCACGCGGGGACGACCCGGTCGAGTTGGGTCTGCTGGCTCATCACCTCGCTGACGAGAATCTCGTACGGGTCGGCGGTGCGTCGCCACGGGAAGTCGCGGTGGTCCGCCTCGTACCAGCCGACCAGCGCGTCGCGAACCGCGTCGAGGTCGGCCGGGAGTTCGGGCGCGTCACCGCCGGTGACGGAAGTGGTGGCGTCGCCGTCGGTAGCGGCGGTGGCGTCGCCGTCGGCGGACGGGCCGCTCGTGGAGCCCGCGTCCGGATCGGTCATTACCCTCGGTCGGGTCGGCGGCGGTTTATCCGTGCTGGTCCCCGTCGGAGCGGAGCGGAGCCATCGAGCGCGGATCGCGGTCCGGGCCGGGATACTCGCCGCCGACGGCTTCCGGATAGAGCTTCGCGGGCGAGAACACGACCGCGAACGCTCGCGGTTCGCGGACGCTCACGGGCAGTCGGTCCCGCAGTCCGGCCGCGGCCCGCGGGCCGGTGAGCGACGGGTCGAGGCTCACGACCTGCATGGCGGCGCCGCGGTACGCCGACGCCAACGCCGGGTGGTCGTCCGCGGGGTGCGCGATCGGGACCCGCCACGCCTCGATCGCCGTCCGCCAGTCGGCCGCCAGCGCGGCGTCCGCGAGCGACGCGATCACCGACTCGGCGTCGTCGAGGAGGGGATCGCTAGCGACGAGCGCCGTCCACGAGTGCGAGCGCAGCGCGTCGAGCGCGTCCCTGGCCGGCCCGCCGACGAGGAGGTCCGCGGCGAGCACGTCGGCGTCGGCCACCACCCGCGCCGGACTGGGGTCGCGATCGGACGACGAGGCGTCGTGCGTCGCCTCCTCACCGTCTTCTGCGTCGTTTTCGTTCGTCTCACCGTCGCCGTCCGAACGCCGGTCGACGAGCGCCGCACGCACCGCGTCCTCGTCCACGTCGTACCGAGCGGCCCGCTCGAAAAGGTCGCCGAACGTCATACCCGATCCGTCGATCGCCAGCCGTATTCGCCTTGCGACCGCGCCGCCTCCGCGAGTTCGGCTCGACGGTCGCCGGATGCCGCCCGTTTTTACCGCTTCGACCGTACCCCGTCGTATGGGATCCCGCGATTCGTCGCTGCTCGACGCGTTCCGCGAGCCGGAGTACACGGGCGAGAACCGCTGTGTGCCGTGTACCGCGATCAACGTCGCGCTCGCCGTGGCGCTGACGGCCGTTTCGGCGGTACTGGGGCCGGTCGCCGCGCTCGCCGTCTTCACCGGATCGATGGCGAGCATCTACTTCCGCGGCTACCTCGTCCCCGGGACGCCGGAGCTAACGAAGCGGTACCTCCCCGAGCAGGTGCTCGCGCTGTTCGGGAAGGCGCCCGGCGGCCCGCGCGAGGGCTGGGAAGGCGGCGGCCCCGTGACCGTCACCGACGAGACGGCGGCGGTGACGGGCGACGACCCCGATCGGGTCGGAGCCGGTCGGGTCGTGACGGACCGCGACACCGGTGCGAGTGAGGCGGGGAGCCTCAACGACGGCACAGGGAGCGGCGGCGCCGGCTCCGACGAGCCGGAGTTCGAGACGGTCAAGCGGATCCGCGACCGGCGCGAGAACGCGGTCGACCCCGTCGAATTCCTCCTCGAAACCGGCGTCGTCGAGCCGACGGACGGGACCGAGGAGCTGGCGTTCGAGGAGACGTTCGCGGACCGGGTCGCGGCGCACGTCTCGTCGCTCGAACGCCGCGACGTCGACGTCGAGACGCTCGCGACGATGTTCGGCGTCGAACCGGACCAGGTCTCGATCGAGGACCGGCCGTACCCCGCGGTGACGGTCCGGAGACGGGTCCGCAAGTGGCCGGGCGACGGCGCGTTCCTCTCGGACGTCGCCTCGCACCTCGCGCTCGAAGACCGCACCGACCGCTGGCTGGAGGTCCCCGCCGAACAGCGGCTCTCGATCCTCCAGTCGCTCCGGTCGTTCCACACGACGTGTCCGGTGTGCGGCGGCGAGGTCGCCGCCACGGCCGACACCGTGGAGTCGTGCTGTCTGGCGCACGAGGTCGTCGCGATCCGGTGTGTGGACTGCGACGAGCACCTCCTCGAACTCGACCCGCAGGCGGTCGCCACGCCCGGAGACGACACGGGTATCACGCCGTAACGAGCGGTAACGGACCGTGCGAGACGTTCTGAGCCGTATAAGTCGTGATAAATAGCGTTGGCGCGGCGCCGATCAGCGGACGATTTCGACGGTCGTCTCCGCGGAGAGGCCGGTTCGCTCGGCGTCCGCGGTGTTGATCGCGGCGCCGATCGTGTGCGTGCCGGGCGCGGCCGGCGTCCACTCGCTGTCGGAGACGCGAACCAACTGGTCCCAGCGCTTCCGGAACTCCTTGCGCTCGCCGCGGTCGAACGCGAAGCTCCCCGCCTCCTCCGGCGGGTCCCGAAGCGGCACCTCGGAGGCCTCGACGTTGCCGTCGACCGTCCACTCCCACAGCAGCGGCGAGACCGTCGGGATCGACACCGGGAACGGCATCCGGTTGCGGATCGTCACCGCGAACGGGATCGGCTCGCCGACCGCGTACTCCTGCTCCGGCGTCTGCACGTCGACGGTGACGAACCGGTGGCGGAGCCGACGCGGCACCAACAGGTCGCTCAGCGTCGACGACGGGACCGAGCGCATGGCCTGGAGCGTCGTGTTTCGACGCCGCTCGTTCGGGACGTGCGCCTCGTCGTCGTCGCGGTGGATCGCGTCCGACTCGTAGATCCGGCGCATCGACGACCCTAGGAGAAGGTGGAAAGAAAGGGTTACGGCGAGCGGTCGAGCACGCCTCGCTCGCGAATTCCCGGTCGGTGTGCCGACCGCGATTCAGTCGTCCGCGTGGCCGCGCTCGTCGTCGGCACCGGTACCGGCACCGGCGCTCACGCCGCTGTCGGCGGCCGCCTCACCGGCGGCGTCGAACGTCTCCGTCGTTTCGTCGAAGCGGTCGTCGTAGCGGAGACACGCGATCTGGTGGTCGGTGCCGGCGTCGTAGCCGGTCGGGTGGATCTCAGCGCAGGGCGTGGTGAATGCGTCTTCGAGCAGCGTCAACGCCGCCGCGATCCGCCCGTCGTGGAGCGTGTCGATCGCCTCGCGGACGGCGTCTTCGGAGGCGGCGTCGGACAGCTCCGCCGGCAGGTCGAACTCTTTCCGGACCATCCGCCCGAACACCTCTCGAGACGCCGTCTCGGGGTCCGCGCGCGAACCGGAGACGTCGTCCGCCAGCTCCGCGGTCACCGACTCGACCGACTCCGCCTGCCGCGCCCGGAGCTTGAAGTCCATGATCGAGCGCCAGACGTCCTGTGAGAGGTCGTAGTCGCCGTCGCGGATCACCTTCGGACACCGCGTGTGGAACCGGCAGCCCGAGGGCGGATCGAGCGGCGACGGGACGGTCCCGGACAGGAATATCTGCTCGCCCTCCCACAGCGGGTCGGGCTCGGGGATCGCCGAGAGTAACGCCTCCGTGTACGGGTGTGAAGGCGGCTCGAACACGTCGCGCGTGGGACCGACCTCGGCGATCTCGCCGAGGTACATCACGGCGATGCGGTCGGAGATGTGCTCGACGACGCTGAGGTCGTGCGCGATGAACACGTACGAGAGCCCGAACTCGTCTTGTAAATCCTCCAAGAGGTTGAGGATCTGCGCTTGCACGCTCACGTCGAGCGCCGAGACCGGCTCGTCACAGACGATCACCTCGGGGTCGACCGCGAGCGCGCGGGCGATCCCGATCCGCTGGCGCTGCCCACCCGAGAACTCGTGCGGGTAGCGGTTGGCGTGGCTCGGGTTCAGCCCGACCGTTTCGAGCAGTTCGTAGATCCGCTCGGTCCGGTCGTCGCCGGACGCGATGTCGTGGATGTCCAGCGGCTCGCCGATGATGTCGCCGACGGTCAACCGCGGGTTCAGACTGGAGAAGGGGTCTTGGAAGATGTACTGGACGTCCTTCCGGAGGTTCCGGAGTTCCGAGCTCGACAGCTCGGTGAGGTCTCGTCCCTTGTAGTAGACGGAGCCGCCGGTCGGCTCGATCAGTCGGAGCATGCTCCGGCCCAGCGTCGTCTTGCCGCAGCCGGACTCGCCGACGACGCCGAGGGTCTCGCCCTCGTACAGCTCGAGGTCGACGCCGTCGACCGCCTTCACCCACTGCGACCGGCCGAGCAGCTTGTCGATGAACCCGCCCGTCGAGTCGTAGTACTTCTCTAAGCCGTCGACGCGCAGGATCGGTTCGGCGTCACTCACGGGAATCGCCCTCCACGTACTGCGAGACGGCGTCGTCCGCCGGCCCGTCGACTTCGACGGAGTAGGTGAGCCCCTGCGAGAGTCCCTCGGTGTACTCGATACAGGCCGCGGCGTGCTCGGTGTCGAGCGTCGCCTCACGACCGGTCTCGACGTCGGTGAGGGCCGGTTCGGTCCGGGTGCACTGCTCCTCGGCGAACGGACACCGCGGGTGGAAGCTACAGCCGGAGGGCAACTCGACGAGGTCCGGCATCGTGCCGGGGATGGTCTGGAGCCGGTCGCGCCCGTCGCCGACCCGCGGGATCGAGCTCATCAGCCCGACCGTGTACGGGTGCTTCGGGTCGTAGTACAGCTCTTCGACCGACGCCTTCTCCACCGGCTTGCCGGCGTACATCACCATGACGCGGTCGCACACCTCGGCGATGACTCCGAGGTCGTGGGTGATGAGCTGGATGGCGGTGTCGAACTCGTCGGCGAGTTCGCGCAGTTCGTCGAGGATCTGCGCTTCGATCGTCACGTCGAGCGCGGTCGTCGGCTCGTCGGCGACGATCAGATCGGGGTCACACGACAGGGCCATCGCGATGATCGCCCGCTGTTGCATCCCGCCCGAGAACTCGTGCGGGTAGTCCGAGAACCGCGCTTCGGCCTCGGGAATCCCGACGCGGTCGAGCAGTTGGATGGTCCGATCGCGCGCCTCTTCGGGAGTGTAATCGAGGTGGTGTTCGATCGCCTCGGCGATCTGACCGCCCACGGAGTACACCGGGTTCAACGCGGTCTGTGCGTCCTGGAAGATCATCGCGATCTCGTTGCCGCGGATCGACCGGATCTCCGATTCGGACATCTCCAAGAGGTCCTCGCCTTTAAACAGGATCTCGCCGCTCTCGATCTGTCCGGGGCTGTCGATGAGCCGCAGCACGGAGAGCGCGGTGACGCTTTTGCCCGCGCCGCTCTCGCCGACCACGCCGAACTTCTCGCCGCTCTCGATCCGATACGAGAGGCCGTCGACGGCGGTGACGACGCCCTCCTGCGTGTAAAACCGGACCGTGAGGTCCTTCACTTCGAGCAGCGGGGCCATCAGTCTTCACCCCCGCGGCCGACGCCGGTCTGTTGTGCGTCCAACGCGTCGTTGATTCCGTCACCGATCATGTTCATCGACATCACGAATACGAAGATCGCCGCACCGGGGAACACCGTCGCCCACCAGGGGATCTGCCCGTCTGGGCCCTGAATCAGGGTCTCTCGCGTCGCGTCGAGCATGGTCCCCCACTCGGCCGTGCTCGGGTCCATCCCGAGTCCTAAGAAGCCGAGCGCGGCGACGCCGATCACGACGCTTCCGATGTTGAGCGACGCCAGCACGATGAGCGGCGGCATCGCGTTGGGCGCGATGTGCCTGAAGACGACGGAGCGGTCGCGCGCGCCGAGCGCCTTCGCCGCCATGACGTACTCGTTCTCTTTGATTTTCAACACCTCGCCGCGGACGAGCCGGCCGTAGCCGGCCCAGCCGAAGAGGCTGAACGCCAACACGAGCTGCCAGTAGCCACCGCCGAGAATGGCGACGATGATGAGCGCCAGGATGAGCCCGGGGAACGCGAATATCGTGTCGACGATCCGCATCATCAGCTCGTCGACGTTGCCGCCGTAGTACCCGGAGACCGCGCCGTATATCAGCCCGATCGACGCCGTCAGTCCGACGACGATGAAGCCGATGGAGAGGCTGTACCGGCCGCCGACGAGGATCCGCGAGAACAGGTCGCGGCCGGAGCCGTCGACCCCCATCGGGTAGTCCCACGACGGCGGGTCGTACGTGCTCACGGACGGGTCCTGGAGATACAGGATCGTGGTCGGGTCGTACGGCGCCAGCGAGAAGGGCTGCACGACGACACCGAACACCGAAATGGGCCGGGCGAACGTCGCCGCGAGCGCCATCAGCACGACGATGACCAACGCGCCCATCGCCGATCGGTTCCGTTTGAACCGCTGCAGCCCGCGACGCCAGCGGCCGACCGTCTCACCGCTCGTTCCGTCCGTCCAGTCGGAGAGGGGATCCCGCTCCGTGACGCGGTCGGAGTCGAATCCGGTGACCCGGATCCGACCGCGCTCGTCGTGTGTCTGTCGTTTCTCAGTCATATCTGATCCTCGGATCGAGCGCCGCGTACACGATGTCCGCGACGAGGTTCGCGAGAATGACGAAGAAGCCGGTGAACAGCGTGATAGCCATCACCACGTTGATCTCGCGTTGGTTGATCGCGTTGATGAACTCCCGGCCGAGCCCCGGCCAGTTGAAGACGACCTCGACGACGACCGAGCCCGCGACGATGGACGCCGTGAGCGTCGCCGCCAGCGTGACCACCGAGATGAGCGAGTTGCGGAGCACGTGTTTCAAGATCACCGTTCGCTCGGGGAGCCCCTTCGCGCGGGCCGCCGTGACGTACTCCTTGTTCAGCTCCTCGGTCATCGACGTCCGCATCACGCGCATGATGCTCGCCGCGGACGCGGTGCCGATCGTGACGCCCGGCAGTATCAGGTACCACAGCATGTCCGGGTGGTACAGCGGCTGTCTCGACGGCGGTAACACGGGGAACAGCCCGAGGTACAGCGAGAATATCAGGATCAACATGAGTCCGAGCCAGAAGTTCGGAATCGAGATCCCCGACAGCGCGACGAAGCGGCTGACGGTGTCGCCGAGTTGGTCCTTGTTGACCGCCGCGTAGATCCCGGCCGGGATGGCGATCACGAGCGCGAACGCCCAGCCGAAGAGGCCGAGCGCGATCGTCTCGGGGAGGCGTCGCCACACGATGGCGGACACCTCGCGGCCGGTTCGGAGTTCCTGGCCGAAGTCGCCGACCAGCACGTTCGAGATCCACGTGAGATACTGCTCCCACACCGGACCGGAGAGGCCCCAGCGCTCGCGGAGGGCGGCCTCCTCGGCCGCGCTCACGTCTGGGTTCAACGCGACCAGTTGCGTCACCGGGTCGCCGGGCGTGAGGTGGAACAGTCCGAAGGTGATCACCGAGACGCCGAACATGATCGGGATCACTGATAGTGCGCGTTTCAGGATGAAACGTTGGAGGCTCATCGTCGCTTGGTCACCGTGAGAGGGTCATTTGTCAGTAGATGGGTGCGGTTGTCGGTCGTTTCGAAACGGAACCGGGTGTCGAGCGCGGCGGCGAGTTAGTTTTCCGCGGCGATCTCCTCGAGTAGCTCCGCGGCGCGCTCGGGGTCGTACTCGTTGGTCGGCCGGATCTCGTCTTCTAACGCGTCGTAGTCCGCCGTCCCGCTCCCCTGTGCGAGTTCGGGGAGGTCCGTCCACGCGGGACGGCCGTAGCCGTTCAGGACGTTCTCGACGATCGCCTGACGCGGGATCAGGTGGTTGATCGCCTTCCGGAGACGCGGGTCGTCGAACGGCTCGACGTTGACGGGGTACTGGATGTACTCGTAGCCGCCCGTCTCGACGCCGTAGACGATGTAGTCCTCCGAGGAGTCGAAGTCGTCGAGCGTCGACGAGTTGAGCCCGTACGTGGAGTCGATCTCGCCGTTCTGGAGCGCACCGGATCGAGTGGAATCGTCCGGCACGATCTCGACTTCGAACCCGTCGATGACCGGGCCGTCGGGGAACGCGTCGGAGCCGTCGAACCAGCTGAACGCCTCGGCGACGCCCTGCTGTTCGACCCAGTAGTTGTCGGACTTCGTGACCTCGTAGTACTGCTCGTCTTCGAACTCGGCGAACTCGTAGGGGCCGGTCCCGATGGGGACGTTGTCCTCGCGCGGGTCGAGGCTTCCCTTCTCGATCTCGGCGAGCTGGTTCGCGTTGAGTACGAGGATGCCGGGCAGCTCGCGCTCCGCCTCGGCGTCGGCGATCTGCGCGTACACGTCGACCGTGTACTCGTCGACTTCGACGGCGGTCAGCACCGAGTCGAACGTCTGGGGCGCCAGCTGCGAGTTCTCGTAGTACTCGTAGGTGGCGACGACGTCCTCGGCGGTCATCTCGTCGCCGTTGTGGAACTCGACGCCCTCCTGGAGGGAGTACCGGTAGTGCATCCCGTAGGTGCCGTCCTCGGCCGCCTCGACGGCGTCGTCGGGGAGCAGCACGCGGACCTCGTCGTCCTCGGCCGGGTTGTCCTCGGGGTGTTGGATGATGATCTGCTCGTCGGTGTCCGGGACGCCCTCCTCGGTCGTCTCGACCGTGCTCATGTAGTCCGCGTAGGCGGTCCGGTCGATGTCGGTCGTGTCGAGCAGCTCGTAGCTCTCCGCGAGCCACGGGTAGATGTTGCCCTCGGTGTCGTTCGCGACGAGGCTCTCGAAGAGGAAGTTCTGTGCCAGCGTCGACGTCGTGTCGCTGCTGTGCGGCGGGTCGAACGACTCGATGTTCGCGCCCACCGCGATGGACAGGGTGCCGCCCTCGACGAGGTCGGACAGCTCGGAGTCGCCCGCGGCGGTGTCGCGGTCGATCCACATGATCTGCTCGTCCTGCGGCGCGAACATGTTGTAGCTGTACATGCCCTCCTGGAACGGCCACATCTCGAACCCGTGCACGTCCGTGTTGGAGACGGACGTCTCCAGATCGAAGTGCGTGATCGAGCTGTATCGCTCCTCGGCGAGGTAGTTCCAGACCTCGTCGTACCGCTCGGCGCGGAGCGCGTTGTCCTGTGCGACTTCCTGACCGTACCGCGCGGAGTCCATCAGCTCGTCCAGTTCGGAGTCGCTGATCCCGTTGAGGTTACAGCACGCGCCGATGTTATCGGAGTGGTGGAGGGCGTTACAGAAGCTCTCCGGGTTGAAGGTGCCGGACAGCCCGATACAGGGAATGAACCCGTTGTCCTGGTACTCGGGGTCGAGGACGCGGCCGACGTACGTGTTCCACTCGTACGTCTCGATTTCGGTCTCGAAGTACTCGGTCTGCTCCATCGATTCGGCGATGAGCTCGACCATCTGCACGCGGTCGCTGTTGTCCGCGTTCACTTCGAGCTGCACCTGGAGGGGGAACAACCCGTCGCCGCCGCTTCCGCCGTCGCTGCTTCCGTCGCCGCTCCCGTTACCGCTTCCGTCGTCGCCGGAACCGGACTGATCGCCGCAACCGGCGAGGCCGACGGCACCGGCCGCCCCGATCGTGGAGAGAACATTACGTCGATTGATCGTCCGGCTCTCACCGGAATCTTCGTGCCGACTTGGCATACCACAAACAACAACCAATCACTATAATAAGTTACGAAAGATTCGGGCGTCAGATTTTGGGCCGATTTTTACACAGACTGCAACCAATAACGCGATAATATCCAAAAAGATCCGTAACTCTCTCGTCAAGCTGGCAAATATTACGGTACAAAAGATCATTAACGACTGTCAGATTACGGGCGACGCCACCAGACGGCCGACCGATCGCGAACTGTCGACAGACAACACGCTATCGCTCGTGGGAGGACAGACGAGACGCGCAGAAAGCCTAGGCCGGGATTTGAACCCGGGGTCTCGTCCTTACCAAGGACGCGCTTTACCGCTAAGCTACCCAGGCGCGTAACTCCTCGTTGACCGGAGCTGACTTTATGGGTTTCGATCCCGGGGCGTCTCGTCACGGAGACGCACGCCGGAAAGTCGCCGCCGTCGGTCGGTCCCGATCACCGATCCGTCGCGCTGACGGCGCGGTCGGAGATGTCGGCGATCCGGTCGGCCGTCGCGTCCGGGAGCGCGCGGCCCGACGGCGGGAATTCGCCGTCGTAGTCGGCCGCCAGCTCGCGGGCGTACGCCAGCAGTTCCTCGGGCGGATCGCCGCCGACGGCGGTCGTCCCGGCGACGACCGCGAGTTCGAGGGCGTCGATCTCCAAGTTCCGGTCGAGCGCGGTCGCCGCCGCCGGGTCGGTCTCGTCGCGGAGCGTCTGGTCCCGGCCGAAGCTGCGGACCACTTCGACGGCGGCCGCCGCCGCGTCGGTGCACGCGAGCAGCGAGAAGCCGCGAGAGACGAGCACGTCGGCGGTGAGCACGTCCATGTCGGCCTCGATGTCGGACTCCTCGGTGGCCGCGGTCACCCACGGCTCGGCGTGAGCCACCGAGCGGGTGAGCCGGAGTCCCTCGTAGATGAGTTGGACGCCGGCCGCGCGTTCGACCACCTCTGACGGGTCGATATCGGGGTCGAGCGCACGGGCGGTAACGAGCGCCAGCACGCCGGGCGTGACGGCGGCATCAACGATACGGGTTTCGAGGGTCTCGCGCAGTTGTTCGGGCTCGACGTCCGCGAGCGCCTCGCGGGCTGCGTCGCGCGCTCGCGCGGCATCGTCCATTGTCGTCGGATACGCGAGGGAGGGGCAAAGACCTTTGGAAACGAACGGGATCCACGCACGTGATCCGCACCCGAGACGAGGAGACCGTCCGTACCGTCACGATCGATCGGCCGGAGCGCCGAAACGCGCTGCAACCGGACGATCTGAACGCGCTCCGCACCGCCGTCGACACCGCCGCACAACCGGTCACCTACCTCCGCGGCGCCGGCGACGCCTTCTGTGCCGGCGCCGACCTCGACGCCGTCGCCGCCCTCGACGATCCCGAGGCGTTCGCCCGCGCGGGACAGCGGATGACCGCCGCGATCGCCGAGAGCGACACCGTCGTCGTCTGTGGCGTCGACGGCGCGGCCCGTGGCGGCGGCGTCGAACTCGCGCTGGCCGCCGACGTGCGGGTCGCCACGCCCGCGGCGACGTTCGCCGAGCCGGCCGTGGCGTTCGGGCTGTTCGGCGCCTGGGGCGGGACAGTCCGGCTGCCGCGAGTGATGAGCGAAGGCGACGCCCTCGAGTTCGCGCTCTCGGGGCGCGTGCTCGACGCCGAGGCGGCGCTTCGGACCGGACTCGTCTCGCGGATCGTCGACGATCCGCGGGCGGTCGCCGACGAGATCGCGGGCGGGAAGCCGGACGCTCTCCGCGCGATCAAGCACCGCCTGCGCGACCGACGCGACGACGAGCGGCAAGAAGAGGCGGAGGCGGCCGTCTTCGGTGATCTTGTCCGAGCGCACGCGGATGAGATCGCTGCGGAACGCGGGCGGTGACCGGCGCGCTCGTTTCGGTGAGGCGGCGTCGACGACGCGCCGGCACGATCCACCGCGGCGAGAGCGACGGGCGGCGCCAGCGTCGGTCGAATGTGACAGATTTAAGTGAGCCTCGGTCCAACGTGGAGATGCGAAGCACGCACCGGTAGTGTAGTGGTATCACGCAACCTTGCCATGGTTGCAACCCGAGTTCAAATCTCGGCCGGTGCACTTCCTGCGGTCACAGCGTCACTAACCTTTTAAATACGACGCCGCCGTCGACGGAGCGGAACCTGTTCGTTTAACCCTGCGTGTCCTGTTAGTGTTGATATATGGTTGAAGTCCTCCTTCTTATCGGATTCGTGGTCGCAGCGTTCGTCGGGTACAACATCGGCGGTGCGACGACCGGACCGGCGTTCGGGCCGGCGGTCGGCGCCAAGGTTATCTCGAAGGCGGGCGCCGCGGCGCTGATGTCGATCTTCTTTTTCATCGGAGCGGGCACGCTGGGGCAGCGCGTCGTGACGACCCTGGGAGAGGACCTCATCACCGGCGCGGACGTGTTCACCCTCGAGACGAGCATCATCGTGCTGTTTTTCATCGGCGGCGCGCTGTTCGTCGGGAACTACGCGGGCGTGCCGGCGTCGACGTCGATGACGGCCGTGGGCGCGATCGCCGGACTCGGGCTGGCGACGGGCACCCTCAACCGGGCCGTGATGGGCGAGATCGCCATCTGGTGGCTCGTCGCGCCGATCATCGGCTTCTGGGTCTCGGGCGTCGTCGGGCGGTACTTCTACCCGGCGATCGACCGCTGGGTGGCGATCGAGAGCACCGACGGCGCGCTGTTCGAGATCGACCGCTCCGGCGTCGTCCCCAAGCCGGTCGCGGGACCGAACACCACCCGCCGAGAGCTGTTCGGCGGCGTCGTCGTCATCGCCATCGGCTGTCTGATGGCCTTCTCGTCCGGCACGTCGAACATCGCGAACGCGATCGCGCCGCTCGTCGCGCTCGACGGCGTGGAGATGACGCCGATGATCCTCCTCGGGAGCGCCGCGGTCGCCGTCGGCGCGTTCACCATCGCCCGCCGGACGCTGGACACGCTCGGTAACGATATCACCGAACTGCCGCTCACCGCGGCGATCGTCGTCGCCGTGGTCTCGTCTGGGATCGTGATCAGCCTGTCCGCGGTCGGGATTCCGGCCTCGTTCGTGATCATCGCGACGATGTCGATCGTCGGGCTCGGGGGGGGGCGCGCGACCCGGACCGTCACGGTCAAACAAGGGATCCGCGGCGAGAAGGAGCCGAACGTGTCGGTCGGCGCGCTCAAAGCCGACGAGATGCCCGCGATCGGGGAAGGCGACCCGGCGGACATCCCCTCCGCGGCCGACCTGTTCAATCCCGGGACCAGCGCGCGCGTCGTTCTGATGCAGAACGTCGTCCCGATCCTCTCGACGGTCGGCGCGTTGGGAACGTTCTGGGTGCTGTTCTCGTTCGTCTGGTAGCGGGCCGCTCGGTCGCAGGGGGAGAGGAGAAGAGCGGGGAAGGAATCACAGACGGCCGGTGAGCGCCGATCTGTCGGCACTTACCGACCGAACCGGCGCTGCCGGTCTTGGAAATCCAGCACCGCTCGGAGGTAGTCCCGTTTCCTGAAGTCGCGCCAGTTCACGTCCGTGAAGTAGAGCTCGGCGTACACCGACTGCCAGATGGCGAAGTCGGAGAGCCGCTCGGCGCCCGTCTTGATCACGAGGTCGGGCTCTTCGGGGAACACGAGCCGGTCCGTGATGTCGGTCGCGTCGATCGCGTGGGGGTCGAGCCGCCCGGCGTCGACGTCGACCGCGATATCGCGGACCGCGGCCGCGAACTCCGCTTTGCCGCCGAGACCGACGACGATCCGGATGGGGGCGTCGGCCGGAGTGCGGTCACCGAGCGAGGTCCGATCGGCGGCGTCGGTCGACTCGTCGGCGGCCGCCACGTCGTTCGGGTCCCGGACCACCGCCGGAGCCGGCGTATCGAGTCGGCGGAGCTCGCGCGTGAGCGTCGAGACGACGGCGGCGTCGAGGACGGAGACCGAAACGGTGACCCGCGTCGCACCGTACTCCAGCGCCCACTGGAGCGCCGACGTCAGCGTGTCGAAGGCGCCGTCTGCGAGGAGGTCCCGTTCGGTGAGCACGAGCGCGACGTGCTCGGGAGGATTCCCCTCGTGGAAGCGATGGCGAACCGCGAGATACGCGTCGTACAAACCCACGCGTGTTGCTTCCGCCGCCGCCGTATAAATTTTCACGTCCATGGCCCGGTGTGGAATCCGCTCTTCGCTCCGACAACGGGTTTAATTCGCCGTCGGCCCTACCTTCGGCAATGACCGACAGCTACCGCGGGGTGTTCGGGGCGATTCCCTACGCGATCCGCACCACCGAATCGTGGACGATGCGCCTGTACGGCGTGATCGGTGCGCTCACGGCGGGGCTGATCGCGACGGTCGTCACCCTCGCGCTCGTCGTCTGGATGGCCGAGACCGCGGAGGTACAGAGCGGGACGTTCCTCTTTTCGCGCTCGCTGTACGTGATCGCCGGATTCGTCGCCGTCGCGCCGCTGCTTGCCCCGCTGTTGTTCGTGGCGAGGCGCCACCGACGCGGCGATCCGGTGAAGCCCGGGTACGACCGCAACCTCGCGTACGGCGGATTCGCGTTCCTCGCTTCGCTGTACCTCGGAATGGTCATCTCCGCGCCGGCGGAGCTTCGAGACCCGACCGAGTCCGTCGTCGTCAGCGCCCTGTACGCGCTCCCGCAGCCGGTCGGCGTCGTCCCGCCGCTCGCGGCCGCGTTCTTCGTGTTCTGGACCCACTACCGGCTTCGGCTGCCGGCGGAGGCGGCCGGGGCCGGCGACGCCGACGAGCAGCCGAGTACCGGCGGGGCGGCCGAGCGCTGACCGCTTCCGGAGACGATCCGTCCGCGACGCGGCCTCGAAACCCGGAAAAGGGACGGGCGCCTACGCGACGGCAATGACTGATGACGCCGGAACCGAAAAGGAGAGCACGTTCCTCGTCACGCACGTCGAGAGCGACTCTGCGGTGCTGAAAGACGTCCACGACGGGCAGGTGCACACGCTGGGGTCGAATCCCGACCTCGACGTCGACGACGCCGTCGAGGCCACCGTCGCGCCCGAGCCCCCGATGGAAGTCACCTATCGAGTCGTCGAGGTGACGGAGCGGCGGAGCCTCTCGATCGAGGAGAGCGAGGAGCCCCCGACCGTCCACGAACGCGAACTCGCCGCCGAGACCCCGACCGGAGAGTTGGCACGGGAACCCCGGGCCGGGATCGGCGAGATACACGTGTTGACGCCCCCGGAGTCCGAGACGGAACAGGCCGTCGCGGACGTGGTCGACGATCGTGAGGGGACGCTCTCACGGGCGGCCCGCCTCGGCGTGAACAGGGTCGAGATCCGATCGGATCCGGGGATCGTCAGCGTTCGGTACATGCCGTGAACGGTCGGCATAAGACGAGTTCCGGGTAACGGAGCGGGGCCGGCTTCGGAAGGCGACCGCGGCGCCGTCCGACTCAGTCCCCGTCGCTCCGGACGCAGGTGGGGCCCCCGGCGCTCTGGACGCGCCACCCGCCTCCGACCTCGCCGGCGCGAGGTTCGTAGACGACCGCAGTGTCGCGGGTCACGACCGCCTCGTCGACGGGGTGAGCGGCGTTCCCGTCGGCGTCTTTTCCGACTTCGATCCGTTCCACGCGAAACGGAACGTCGAGGCTGTCACCGCAGCAGCCGACGTCGAGGAACTCCTCGCGAACGTCGCCGACGGCGAGTCGATCGAGGACGCGGGTGAAGTACGCCCGGTAGTGCGGCGTCTCGATCTGGTCGCGGCCCCACCCGCTGAGCCCCTCCGGATACGAGAGCACGACGCGGGTGGCTTCGGGTGGTGTCATGGCGTCACGTAGGGTGTCCAGAGTCCTATCCGTTTCGGCGGAGGCCTCGATCGGTTCGTACTGTTCCGACCCTCCCGACGGCCGTGTTCGGCGTCGACGCGACCGTAGCCAGAATCGGCCGAACGGGACGAATGGGGAGATAAGAAGGCTTATTCGCGCCCGCGAGCGAACCGGTATTTATGGTAGCGATCGAGGTACCGGAGATAAACTACACCGAGTACTCGAACCGGCAACTCGCGGCGATTCCGCTCGCGGTCCTCGTCCTCGCGCTCGCGATCATCGGCGGGTGGTTCCTCGTCACGGGTGCGCCGGCGAACCTCGGGCTGGAGTTCACGGGCGGCGTCGAACTCCGGATCGCCGACGACGGCGACGGGAACATGGAACAGCGAATCGAAACCGCGTTCGATCAGGAGCCGGACTCGGTCCGGTCTATCCCCGCAGACGACGTGTACGTGGTCACGTTCCGATCGGCTGAGGGCGACCCGGACGGACTCGCGGGCGACCTCGAAGCCCAAGCCGACGCGGCCGACCTCTCGACAGAGGCCATCGATCAGGTCTCGCCGAGCTTCGCGTCCGACACGGCACGGACGGCGATCTTCGGCGTCGGGCTGGCGTTCCTCGGCATGAGCGTGCTCGTGTTCGCGCTGTTCCGGACGTTCGTCCCCTCCATCGCGATCGTCGCCTCGGCGTTCTCCGACCTGGTCATCCCCATCGCGGTAATGAACCTGCTCGGGATCCAGATGACGCTCGGGACGATCGCGGCGTTGCTGATGATCATCGGCTACAGCGTCGACTCCGACATCCTGTTGAACAACTCCGTGTTGCGCCGGACCGGCGAGTTCTACGAGTCGGTCAGCCGGGCGACGCGCACCGGGGTGACGATGACGCTCACGTCGATGGCGGCGATGATCGTTATGGCGATCGTCGCCTCCGTCTTCGGTATCGACCTGCTTCGGAATATCGGGATCATCCTCGCGGTCGGGCTCTGTGCCGACCTGATGAACACGTACCTGCTCAACGTCTCATTGCTTCGCTGGTACAAGTTCGAGGGGGTGAGTCGCTGATGCTCGAACCGATCAAAAAGAACTGGCGGATCCTGCTGTTGCTCGTCGTCGTCGTCGCCGCGTCCGTCGCCCTGTTCGCCCCGCAGTTCGGTCCCGAAACCGCACCGGGAGAGAACGCGTCCGAGGCCCAACAGGGGATAACCAACCTCCAGTACGGACTGGATCTCGCCGGCGGGACGCGGGTCCGCGCGCCGCTGCTCGGCCACACCGCCACCGGCGTCGACTTCGGGGGAGACCAACCGACGGACGTCGCACAAAACGTCGCCGACGAGTTAGACGGCGTCCCGGTCCGCGACGTCGGCGCCAACGCCGAAGAAGGCGCGGTCGAAGTCACCGACTCGTCCGTGACGGAATCGGAGTTCCAGGCGGCGATGGACGCGTCCGGATACGCGTACGAAGACGTCCGAAGCGGCGTGACCCAGGAGACGAGAGACGTGGCCGAAAACGTCATCCAAGGGAAGATCAACGAGGCCGGTCTCTCGGGCGGGAGCGTCCAGCAGGTGCAATCGATCTCCGGAGAGTACTTCATCCTCGTCGAAGTCCCCGGGCAGGACAGAAGCGACGTCATCGACCTCTTAGAGGAGCGTGGGACAGTCCAGATCGACATCGCGTATCCCACCGATAACGGGACCGAGGTCCAAGAGGCGGTCCTGACGCAAGACGACTTCGACGAGATCGGTACCGCCGCCGAAAGCGAGCGCGGACCGGGCGCGTACGTGCCCGTGACCGTTCGGAACACGGCGAGCGACGGCTCGCAGTCGCCGGCCCACGAGTTCCAGCAGGCGGTCGTCGACCGCGGGTTCCCGTCGGCGTACAGCTCCAACGCGGCGCAGTGCGACTACGGCGAGAACCCGGACGACGTGAGCAACCCGTGTCTGTTGCTCACCGTCGACGGCGAGGTCGTCAACTCCTTCGGCATGGATTCGGACCTCGCGGCCAGCATGGACCGCGGGACGTGGGCCGACACGGGGAACTTCCGGCTCACCACGGGCGAGTTCGAGAGCGCACAGACGATTTCGATCAACCTGCGCGCCGGTGCGCTCCCGGCCGAGCTGGACATCAGCGGCCAGGGAACCTCCTCGACGATTTCGGCCACGCAGGGGGAGAACTTCCGCACCTACTCGCTGATAACCGGGATCCTCGCGGTGTTCGCGGTCGCCGGCATGGTGTTCCTCCGGTACCGCGAACCGCGCGTGGCGTTACCGATGATCGTCACCGCACTGGCGGAGGTGTACGCCCTCCTCGGATTCGCCGCGCTCGTGAGCTACCCGCTCGAGCTGGCGGTCATCGCCGGTTTCATCGCGGTCGTCGGGACCGGCGTCGACGACCTCGTGATCATCGCCGACGAGGTGATGAGCGAGGGCGACGTGAACTCACGGAAGGTGTTCGACTCGCGGTTCCGCCGAGCGTTCTGGGTGATCGGCGCGGCCGCGGCGACGACGATAATCGCCATGTCGCCGCTGATGGTGCTCTCGCTCGGTGACCTCTCCGGGTTCGCGATCTTCACCATCCTCGGCGTCCTGATCGGCGTGTTGATCACGCGCCCCGCCTACGGCGACATCCTGCGGCGCCTGCTGACGGTCCGGTAAGCGACCGGCTGCGGCCCCCACCGATCGCGGGGGTCAACGCGACTGCTGCTCGCAACCGCACCGAGATACGCGCAAAGCACGCGACCACGGATCGACGCGAGCGAACTCGGGATGCACGCTACCACGACGAGAGAGACGAGTCGAACCGACGCGGAGCGGCCGAGCCGGTGGCTCGCGAGCCGTGCGGGCCGCGCGAGCCGCGCGGGGGCCGCACCGTGACCGGCTACGTCGAGATACTGGTCGTCGCGTTCGTCGCCCAGCTCGCGGTGCTGCCGGGCGAGAAGGTGCAGTTCATGATCGCCGCGCTGTCGACGCGATACGACCCCAAGATCGTCGTCGCGGCCGCGGGCTCGGCGTTCGCGGGCTGGACGGCGGTCGAGATCGCGTTCGGCCGCGCACTGCAGTCTGCGCTCCCCGGCGTCGTCCTCGACGCCGTGACCGCGGCGCTGTTTTTCGCGTTCGCGTACCTGCTGTACCGGTCGATGCCGTCCCGCGAATCGGAAGCGAGTGGCTCCGGGGGTGACGCGGCATCAACGGAGCGGGAGGCCGACCCCGAGGAGAGCGCCGCCGCCTTCACCGCGCTGGAGAGGGTGACGCTACCGGGACCACTGGACCGCTACGCGGGCTCGTTCGGCGGGTTCCTTCCGATTTTCGTGCTCACCGCGACCGGCGAGTTCGGAGATAAGACCCAGATCGTGACGATCGGGCTGGCGGTTCAGTACGGGGCGACCTCGGCCATCTGGGTCGGCGAGATGCTGGCTATCATTCCCGTTAGCCTCGCCAACGCCTACTTTTTCCACACCTTCGCACACCGGTTCGACATGCGACGGGCGCACCTCGCGTCGGCGCTGCTGTTCGCCTTCTTCGGCGCCGACACCGTCCTCTCGATCGTCGCCGGCGTCTCCGTCTGGGAGACGGTTATCGGGACCGTGAGCGGGGCCGCGTCGGGGCTCTTTTAGAAATCGTCGAGCCCGGACTGCTCGGCGGCCGCCAACACGTCGTCGCAGGTCGACCACGAGCGGCGGGCGCAGTCGGGCACCTCGCCGTGGTCGGCGACGTAGTCGCGGAGGAACGCCCGCGTCGTCGCGTCTCCCGGATAGCCGCTGCCGACGGCCGCGTAGTCGGGGTACGTCGCGTCGATCGCGTCCATCCGCGCGTCCCGCGCCACCTTCGCGACGACGCTCGCGGCACCGACGAGCGGATCGTCCTCGTCGGCGCCGTGGGCGGCCTCGACGTCGACACCCGGAAGCGCGCGGCCGCCGGCAGGATCGAGACCGTCGTCGAGGCCCCGACGGTCGTCCGCCGGAGATGCGGGCCCGTCTTCGGGCCAGTCTGCGGGCGCGGTGATGTGCTCTCCCAAACGACGAGCGAACCGCTCCTCGCTGGTGTCTCCCGCGTCGGCGACGACTCGGACCGGCTCGTCGCGGTCGGCGCCGACGAGGCCGCCGTCGATGCTGTCGGCGAGCGCGGCCCGCACCGCCCGGGCCTGCCCCGAGACGGTGAGCGTGTTCATGTCCGTGTCGGGCCGGTCGATCTCGCCGGTATCGACGAACGCGATGCCGACGGCGACAGCGTCGGCGTCGCGGATCGCGGCGTCGAGCGACTCGCGGCGCTCCGGAGTGAGTCGTTTCGAGTCGTCGATACCGGCGGGGAGACTCGACGGGCTCGCGAGAACCGCCGCGGCGACCATCGGCCCGAGCACGGGCCCTTTTCCGGCTTCGTCGACGCCGAGGTACACGCGTCGGTGGTCGCGGTCGAGAAGTAAATACGTTCAGAAAGCGATCGCGGTCGGTCCGGCGAACGGGGCGGGGCCGCTCAGTCGAGGAGGACCGCGTTGACCTGCCCGGACTGGCCGGGGCGCGAGGTGACGCGGGCGCGACCGGCGGAGGTCTCGATGATGGCGCCCTTGGTGATGATGTTCCGGCGGGCGTAGTTGACGTTCGACGGGTTGTCGAGGACGTTCTCGATCTCGGCTTCGGAGACTTCGCCGTCCTGTGCGACCTGCGCGACGTTCGTCGAGAGCGCGCGGACCTTCGACTCGGTGCCGCGGGAGTCGATGTACTGGACTCGGGTCTCGCCGACGGTCGTCTCGGCGGGCTCGCGTCCGAGCTGGTGGCGTTTCTTGTTCGAGGCGTGCTTGAGTCGGCCGCCGGTGCGCTTGCGGGTGGAGCGTCCCTGGTCTTTCATACAGGTACGAACAGCCAGCGAATACTTGAAGCGTTCGACTCGTCGCGGCACCGAGAGACCCGAGAGCGGCGTTCGGGGGCGAACGAGCGGCGACGGTCCGCGGTGACGAACGCCCCGCTCCGTCGGCCTCCCATCACGTGAAGGCCCCCTCGAACGCGTGGATGCCGTCGTCGGTGCCGACGATAACGAGTTCGTCGCCGTGAGCGATCCGGGTGTCCGGGCCGATATCGGAGACCGTCTCGTCTTCGCGGTCGATCGCGATGACGGTACAGCCGGTCCGTCCGCGGACGTTCGCCTCGGCTATCGTCCGTCCCGCGAGCCGGGGGACGCTGGTTCTGACGACCTCGATCTGCTGGTCGAGAGAGAGCACGTCGCGGTTCGCTAACACCGTCGAGGCGGCCATCCGCCCGGTGACCGTCGCCAACGAAAGGACGTAGTCCGCGCCCGCGCGGTGCATCTTCGGCACGCTCGTGCTCTCTTCTACCCGCGCGAGGATCTCCACCTGGGGCGCCAGGTCGCGGACCACCAGCGTGGCGAACTCCGTCGTGGTGTCGTCCGGCAGCGCGAGCACCACCGTCCGCGCGTTCTCGATATCGGCGGCCTGCAGCGTCTCCGGCTTCGTCGCGTCGCCGACCACGTCGACGCCGTCCTTGTCGACGTGGTCGACGACGGTGACCGGGAGGTCGGCGTCTTCGATCGTCTCGGCGACGGTACGTCCGACCTCGCCGTAGCCGACGACGATCGTCGATCCGGCCCCGAACCGCCGGGTCGCAGAGTTGGCGAGGTCGACGAGTCGCTCCAACTGGTCCGACCGCCCGGAGACGAGGAGCACCGTCCCGGCCGACAGCATCGCGTCCGGCGAGGGGGCGGCGTCGAACTCGCCGTTGAACCACGCGCCGATCACGTTGACTCCGGTCCGTTCACCGATCCCGCTGTCGGACAGCGTCGACCCGGCGAGCCGGCTCCCGTGGGGGACGGAGACCTCGGCGAGCTGGAGGGAGTCGCCGATCTCGACCGCCTCGCCGAGGTCGGTCCTGAGGGCGGTCGTCACCTTCGCGGCGAGGCTCCCGCCGAGCAGCGATCGGGGCGAGAGGACTTCGTCGGCGCCGGCGAGGCGGTGGTACCGCTCGCGGTCGGCGTCCTCGACGACGCTGATGACTCTGACGTCCGGCGCGACCTCCTTGGCGGCGAGGACGATGCTCGCGTCGACCTGGTCCGACACGTCGGTCACCAGCGCGCGGGCGGCTGGAAGGCGAGCGGCCTCCAATCCCTCGGTCGACTCGGGATCGGCTCTGATAACGGCGTGATCGGTCTCGTAGAGCCTCACCGCCCGGTCCGCATTCGACTCGACGATCACGTACGGGATCGATTGAGAGTCGAACTCGTCGATGAGCGTGTCCGCCCGCGAAGTGTCGGAGCAGATGACGACGTGTCCCGAGAGGTCGTCTTCCGCTTTCGTCGGCGCCGTCGTCGAGAAGGCGGCCTCGAGAAGCGGCGTCACCACGACCGGGAGCGCACCGATCAGGAGCACCATGCCGACGAGGTCCATCACCGCGATGAACGCGTTCATCTCTTGGCTCTCCCACGGCGCGTCGCCGCCGAACCCCGTCGTCGAGAACATCTCGATCGAAAAGCGGAGGGCCTCGATCATCGTCCGCGTCTCGCCTTCGTAGACCCGCATTCCCCAGCGGTAGAACACGGCGGTAAACACGAGAACGACGAACACGAAGGCGCCGTAGCCGACGACGCGGCGCTTCCACGAATCCATTACGGCGGCGTAGCACGCCCATCCACAAAAGCGGGACGCGTCGGGCGCGAGGATCGCCGAGACCCGATCGGAAGTTCGATGCTTTAAGTCCCGGCGGTCGAACGGTCACGTATGGTGCGGGACCCGTCACGCGAGGAGGATCCGCCGTCGGTCGACGACGTGCTGGACGCGCTGGCCGACGACGCCGCACGGCGGATCATTGCCGCGCTCGCCGAGCCGAAGACCGCGAGCGATCTCTCCGAGGAGTGTGACATCCCTCTGTCGACGACGTACCGGAAGCTGGAGAAGCTCACCGACGCCTCGCTGCTGGAGGAGTCGACCGACATCCGGCGGGACGGACAGCACACGACCCGGTACTCGGTCTCCTTCGAGAGCGTGACCGTCTCCGTCGACGAGGCGGACGGCGACCGCTCGTTCGACGTCGAGTTCACCCGCCCGGAGCGCACCCGGGACGAACGACTCGCGGACCTGTGGTCCGAGCTACGAGAGGAAACATGACTACCCACATCGATCTGCTCATCATCGTCGCGAAGACCGCCATCCTGCTGCTCGGTGGCAGTATCACCTACTACGCGCTCCGCGCGTACGGGCGAACGGGAGACCCCTCGCTCCGAGCCCTCTCGATCGGTTTCGGGATCGTCACCGTCGGCGCGCTGATCGGCGGCGTGTCCCACCAGATCATCGGCACGGATCTGGCCGTCGGGATCGCGATCGACAGCCTGTTGACGGCGGTCGGCTTCGGCGTCATCGTCTACTCGCTGTACGTGGAGTGACCGCCCGGCGACTCGCGGCCGCGGTCGGTCCTGCGATATCGACGTCCGACGAACCCCCGTTTCGGTAGCCTTTTGCGCCGCTCGCCCGTCGAAACCGGTAATGAGCGACGCACGCGAGGAGCTCTCCCGTCGGATCGCCGGCGAGATCACGCTGAGCGACGACCCCGGAGCGACGCTCCGGAAGTGGCGGACCGACTTCGACGTCTCACAGACGGAGCTCGCCGACCAGCTCGGCGTCTCCTCCTCGGTGGTCTCCGACTACGAGAGCGGCCGGCGCGAGAGCCCGGGAATCGGCGTCGTCCGGCGGACCGTCGACGGTCTCCTCGACATCGACGAGCAGCGGGGCGGCGGCCGCCTCCGGCAGTACGCGCGGGTGCTCTCCGCCGGCTTCGAGAGCGACATCGTCCACGACCTCCGGGAGTACGCGACGACGGTCCCGCTGGAGACGTTTTACGAGGCGATGGGCGCGACGGAGATCGTTCGCGGCGATCAGGACCACGTGAACGGCCACACCGTCATCAACTCCATCGAGGCGATCACCCGCCTGTCGAGCGAGGAGTTCTACCGACTGTACGGGCAGTCGACGAACCGCGCGCTCGTGTTCACGAAGGTGACCCGGGGGGAGTCGCCGCTGGTCGCGCTGCGGGTCGTGAGCCCGACGCCGAACGCGGTCGTGCTCCACGGGATCGAGGACGGCGACCTGTGGGACCACGCCGCCGACCTGGCCCGCGTCGACGGGTTCTCGCTGGCGACGTCGACCCGCGACCTCGACGACTGTCTGGCGGACCTCCAGTCGCTGTGACCGGACCGCCGCGAGCCGACGACACCTGCCGTCGGCGTCGGCGACGCCCCGAACCGCACGCCTGAAACCTCCGGCGCTCGTTCGTGTCGGCATGACCGACGACTACGACGAGCGGCTCCGCGCCAACCGTCGCGAGAAAGACGACTTCTTCGACGAGCACCCGCAGTCGCCGATCCCGCCCGAGCACCGCGACGACTTCGACGGGCTCGAATACTTCGCGCCCGACGCCGACTACCGCGTCGAGGCGACCGTGACCGTCCACGACGAGCCGGAGCCGGTCGAGATGGAGACGACCGCGAGCAACCCGGTTCGGTACCTCCGGGTCGTCACCTTCACGTTCGAGATTCGCGGCGAGGAGCACACCCTCGCGGGCTACCGGCAGGAGGGCGACGACGGCGCCATCTTCGTTCCCTTCCGCGACAAGACGACCGGCCAGCAGACGTACCACCGCGGGCGATACATGGAGTTGGAACCCGACGGAGCGCTTGCCGACGGCGACACCGTCACCATCGATTTCAACCTCGCGTACAGCCCGTTTTGCGCGTACAGCGACGCGTTCTCCTGTCCGCTCCCCCCGGAGGAGAACTGGCTGGAGATCGTCGTTCCCGCCGGCGAAAAGGCGCCCGAGTTGGCGTAGTCGCGATCGTCACAGGGCCGCCTCAGGACCGTCACAGGGCCGCCTCAGGACCGTCACAGGGCCGCCTCAGGACCGTCACAGGGCCGCCTCAGGAAAGTCTCACGACGGCGACTCGATCGGCGGACACGGCTTCGATTGGCATTTCGCCCATCGCAGCGCGGCCGCGGCGTCGTTGAACGGCTCGGCCTCGACGCCATCGATGTCCATCGTGCGTTCGAGGTACCGGCGCTTCGGGCGCTCGGCGACGACGGCGAAACGCGTCACGCCGTGTTCGACGGCGATCTGCGCCGCGAGCTGCAGGGTCCGTCGGCCGGCGTCCGAGCAGGGTCGCGTGGTCCGGACGACGAGCACGAGGGCGTCGACCTGGCGTTCGCGCGCGAGCGTTCGCCACCGATCGAGGAGCCCCTCCCCGTCCGCGGGCGAGAGCCCGGTCCCGTGCGGGAACTCGACGACGAGCACCCCGTCGTCGAGTCGCAGTGACCATCGCTCGCTCGATTCCATGCCAACGTCTCTCACCTGTCGGAATATAAACTCACGCCCCAAATTATCACTATTGATTTTTGACGGCCACAGCTGGTACGCCACCAGATAGCGGAGCCGTCGCCGGAGGACGTCGCTCTCTCAGAAATAAACAACACGTCCGCCGGTGCGACGCGTCAGGATATCGGCAGGCGAGACATCTCATCACGTTTGATACACCGGCCCACCGAGTCGGGTCTCGAACGCTCGGCCGTGAGTCGCAACCGCAGAACCGACCGCGGGGGTGGTCGCCTACTCGTCGCTCGCGTTCGCGTCCGGGGCCGCGCGGCGGTTCGTCGCCTCCCGCTCGACCGCCTCGACGACCGCCCGCGCGAGCGGCTCGAACGCGGCGTCGTCCGGGACGACGTCAACGTCGATCCCGTGTTCGGCGGCCGTCTCGGCCGTCGGGGCGCCGATCGCGCCGACGACGGCGTCCCGCAGCCCGTCGATCGCCGCCTCGCGGACTCCGCGCTCGTCGGCAGCGTCGAGGAAGTGGCTCACCGTGAGCGACGAGGTGAACGCGGCCGCGTCGAGCGCTCCCGCGGCGGCCAGCTCGGCGGATTCGCCGGCGCCCGTCGGGCGCGTGAGGCGGTACAGCACCGTCTCGTTCACCGTCGCACCGGCCTCGCGGAGTCCGTCGAGGAGCACGTCGCTGCCGTGGTCCGAGCGCGCCACCTCGACGCGCTCGCCGGCGACGTGTCCGGACAGCGCCTCGACGAGGCCCGCCGAGGTGTACTCGTCGGGGACGATATCGACGGTCCAGCCCGCGTCGCGAGCCGCGCCGGCGGTCGCGGGGCCGATGGCGACGAGCGTCGCGTCTCCCGGCTCCCAGCCCGCCTCCGCCGCAAGTTCCACGCCGGTCTTGCTCGTGAGGACGACGTACGGCGCGTCCGCCGGCACCGCGCCCGTCGGCTCGACCGCGAGCATCGGGTCCGCGACCGGGTCGGCGCCCAGCGACGTCAACAGCGACGCCGCGTCGTCGATCCGCTCGTCGTCCGGGCGGAAGACGGCGACGCGCGGGGTGTCGGCGTCGGTCACGCGTCTCCACCTCGTTCGCCGTCGTTCCGGAGGAACTCGACGACGCGATCCCGCGTCGCGGCCACCTCGCCGATCACGGTGATCGCCGGCGGTTCGATGCCCGCTTCGTCGCGCACGTCGACGATGGTGTCGAGCGTGCCGGTCGCGACCCGCATGTCCGGCCACGTCGCGCGCTCGACGAGGGCGACGGGGGTGTCGCCGTCGAGGCCGGCGGCGCGGAGTTCGGCGGTGTACGCCGGCAGTTTGCCGACGCCCATCAGCACGACGATCGTTCCGCCGGTTGCGGCGAGCGCGTCCCAATCGACCGCCGACTCGTCTTTCGTCGGGTCCTCGTGGCCCGTGACGAACGAGACGGAGGAGGCGTGATCGCGGTGCGTCACGGGGATTCCGGCGACGGCCGGCCCCGCGATGGCCGAGGTGACGCCCGGGACGACCTCGAAGGGAATTCCCGCCTCGGCGAGGTGTTCGGCCTCCTCACCGCCCCGGCCGAACACGAACGGGTCGCCGCCCTTGAGCCGGACGACCGACTTCCCCTCGCGCGCGAGTTCGACCAGCCGCCGGTTCGTGTACTCCTGGGGCGTCCACTCGCCGCCGGCGCGCTTGCCCACGTCCTCCCGCTTTTCCTCGGGGATTCGACCGAGTATCTCCGGGCCGGGAAGCTTGTCGTGGAGCACCACGTCGGCCGACTCGATCAGCCGCGCGGCCTTCACCGTCAGCAGGTCCGGATCGCCCGGCCCGGAGCCGACGAGGTAGACGGTACCGACCGCGTCGTCCCGTTCACTCATCGCCCTCCGCCTCTTCGCGCGTCGCCTCGCGCGCCGCCGCGATCAGGTCGGCCGCGCCGCGGTCCGCGAGGTCCGCCGCGAACGCCTCGGCGGCCTTCGCGTGCGAGCGGATCGGGAGGTCGCGGGTGGCCGCCACCTCCTCGGTGCCGTCCGTCGACAGCACGCGGACCCGCGTGTGGACGTGCTCGCCCCGCACGAGCGCGGAGACGCCGATCGGCGCGACGCAGCCGCCGTTAAGCTCGCCGAGGATCGTCCGCTCGACGGTGACGGCGACTCGCGTCCGGGGGTGGTCGACCGCCTCGCGGACCGCCTCGATCACGTCCGGGTCGGTCGCGGTCACGGCGATGGCGCCCTGCCCGGCCGCCGGGACGAACTCCTCGCGCGGGAGCCGCGTCGTCTCGATTTCGTAGTAGAGGTCCGAGCGCCGGAGGCCGGCCTCCGCGAGGACGATGGCGTCGTACTCCGTCTCCACCTTCCGCTCCATCGCGGAGCGCTCGAGGTCGGAGAGGGAGTCGAACCACTCCTCGACGGTCCGATCGAACTCCTCGTCGACCTCCTCGGTCTCGTCGGTCTCGTCGGCTTCGACCCCCTCGCCGCCCGAGTCAGCCGTCTCGGCGCGCGCCTCGCCCGAGGCGATCAGCCGTCGCTCGTGTTCCGCCTGCAGGGCGGGCGCGAGCAGCTTCTCGATGCGGGTGTCGACGTTGCCGCGGAGCGGCTCGACGACGAGATCCGGACGCGCGGCCTTGATCTGGGCGGTGCGCCGGAGCGATCCGGTGCCGACGACGGAGCCGGCCGGCAAGTCTTCGATCCCGAGGCCGTCGGGCTGGACGAGCACGTCGCCGGAGGGCGCCCGCTCGGGGACGCCGGCGACGACCATGTCGTCCATCCCCTCGGTCGGCACGTCCTTCAGCGAGTGGACGGCGAGGTCGGCGTCGCCGGCGAGGACCTCCTCGTCGAGCGCGCGCACGAACGCGCCGGTCTTCCCGAGCCGGTGGATCAGCTCGTCGGGGATCTGGTCGCCGCGGGTCTCGACGCGCCGGAGTTCGACGTCGCGTCGTCGGCTCGACAGGGCGTCGCGGACGGTTCCGGCCTGCCGCACGGCCAGATCCGACCCGCGGGTGGCGAGCCTGAGCGTATCGGTCATACCCGAGGGGAGGGTCCCCGCGTTCAAAAGGGCATTAGTTCGAGCGTGACGTTGGTACGGGAGTGGAATGCGGGATCACGACGTGTGTGCGTACCGCGATCCGTACGCCGTCTGAGACGTCGGTGACATTGAGAGAGTACATTTCGTCTGTTCTCCGAGGTGGTTGCAGGCCGTGTCGGATATTCAGTCCCTCAAATCGTGAGAGTGGGTTTCGTGTGTTCTTGAGAGATGTGTGTGGCAGGTCAGCTGCCCTCGATCCACGAGCCGCTCGAAGTGAGAGAGTACATTTCGTGTGTTCTTGAGAAACGAACGTAGAAAATCCAGTGCATGCACGTGGGGTCACAGGAGGAACGCTAAGAATCAGAAGCATACGAAACTCACGAACAGTAGTTTTTTAAGTGGATATGTTGTTGCGTGTTCCAACGGATGTCGGGGCCTTTCAGCAATATTACGGAAACGATTTTCGCCGACAAGTCGGTTCTCACCGAAAGCTACCAACCCGAGACGATCCTCGAACGCGACGAGGAGATCGAAGCGTACAGTCACGCCCTTCAAGACGTATTGTTCGGACGCGAGCCTGAGAACGTCTTTCTGTACGGGAAAGCCGGTCTCGGAAAGACCGCTGTCACCGAGTATATGATGGACGAATTGCGGGAGGAGGCAGCAACTCGCGAGCAGGCAGACGACCTACACATCCACCAAATAAACTGTAACGGTCGGACGCTCTTTATGGTCGTTCGACAGCTTGTCAACCGGCTGTTACCCGAGGGCGCCAGTAGCTTCCCGAAGCGGGGGCTCGGAACGGGCAACGCGTTCGACGAACTGTACACGCAACTCGACCGAATCGGTGGAACACATCTGTTTGTTATCGACGAGATCGACCATCTCAACGACGCGAACACACTCTTGTACGAGTTGCCACGGGCACGTGCGAACAATCACATCTCGGAGGCGCTCGTCGGTATCGTTGGCATTAGCAACGACTACACTTTTCGCCGGTCGCTGTCGCCGAAGGTCAAAGACACGCTGATGGAGACGGAGATCTCGTTCAGTCCGTACGACGCGGGTGAACTTCAGACGATCCTTCGTCACCGGGCGGAGAAAGCGTTCATTGACGATGTTTGTGACCAGTCGGCTATCGCGAAGGCGGCGGCACTCGCTGCACAAGATATGGGGAACGCACGACAAGCGATCGACTTTCTCCGTGTTGGATCAGAAGTCGCAGAACGGGAGGGTGACCGACGCGTAATCGACAGTCACATCGAGCGGGCGCGAGCACTCGTCCAGCGGGGTCGTCTCCAGAACAAGATCCGCGATCAGACAGAGCATGGCCAGTATATTCTCGAATCGATCGCCACGCTTGCCAAAGGGGATCGACTCCCAGCACGATCCAAGGAGATTCAGACGGTATACGAGACGGTTGCCGACGCGCACGGCGCGTCGCCGTTGACGACCCTTAAAAGCGTGCAGGACCACCTCTCCGATCTCCACATGCTCGGGTTTCTCATCCGGCATGAACAGAACCAGGGTCGAAGCGGCGGACAGTACTACGAGTACGAGCTGGATCTTGATCCGAACATCATTGTCGAAACACGGAAGAAGATCGCTGATCAGACCCGCTGAGAGGATTTTCGGTCCTAAGTCTGCAGTCAGGATCAGAACAGAAAAGCGAGCGAAAGCAGCTCTCCGTAGTTCACGGAACACACGAAATGTACTCTCATAGAATCTGGACGAATACGGACGAGAGCACTTCTGGGTCTGTCGAAGAACACGCGAAATGTACTCTCTCACTGTCAGTGATCCGTGATCGAGCTCGCGGGCTTTCGCCTCGTCTCTCTGTGGGACGATCGAGCCCTCTCAGTCACGGGGAACACGCGAAACGCGCTCTCTGAGTGAAAAAATCGAATCTCATCACCCACAATCGAATCTCACCACACATCAAAGAACACACGAAACGTACTCTCTGATTCACCAACGCCACCTCCGAGGTACGGGCAACACGTACCGGACCGAAGGTGTGTTAGTGCTCGGGGCCCATATACGGGCAATGGGAGTTCAGGAGCAGTACCCGTTCGACGTGGAGGCCGTCCGGGCCGATTTCCCGGTCCTCGACCGGCTGGTCGGCGGGGATCCGGAGACGCCCGGCGAGGGGCCGGGCGACGACACCCCGCTCGTCTACCTCGACAACGCGGCGACCTCGCACACGCCGGACCCCGTCGTCGACACGATTTCGGACTACTATCGCGGCTACAACGCCAACGTCCACCGCGGGATCCACCAGCTGAGCCAAGAGGCGTCCGTCGCCTACGAGCAGGCGCACGACACCGTCGCCGACTTCGTCGGCGCCGCGGGCCGCGAGGAGATCGTCTTCACGAAGAACACGACCGAGGCGATGAACCTCGTCGCGTACGCTTGGGGGCTCGAAGAACTCGGTCCCGGCGATAACGTCGTCCTCTCCGAGATGGAACACCACGCGTCGCTGGTGACCTGGCAGCAGATCGGCAAGCGGACCGGCGCCGACGTGCGCTTCATCGACGTCACCGACGAGGGCCGGCTCGACATGGACGACGCCGCGGCCCTGATCGACGACGACACCGAGATGGTCTCGGTCGTCCACGTCTCGAACACGCTCGGCACCGTGAACCCGATCGCGGAACTGGCGGAGCTGGCGCACGACCACGGCGCGTACATCTTCGCCGACGGCGCCCAGTCGGTGCCGAACCGCCCCGTCGACGTCAAGGAACTCGGCGTCGACTTCCTCGCGTTTTCGGGCCACAAGATGTGCGGCCCGACCGGTATCGGCGCGCTGTACGGTCGCGAAGAGCTGCTCGACGCCATGCAGCCCTACCTCTACGGCGGGGACATGATCCGACGCGTCTCCTTCGAGGACTCCACGTGGGAGGACCTCCCGTGGAAGTTCGAGGCCGGCACCCCGTCGATCGCGCAGGGGATCGCCTTCGCGGCCGCGATCGACTACCTCGACGACATCGGAATGGACCGGGTCGAGGCCCACGAGGACCTGCTGGCCGAGTACGCCTACGACGAACTGGAGGCGCTCGGCGGCGTGGAGATCTACGGGCCGCCGGGCGACGAGCGCGGCGGGCTCGTCGCGTTCAACGTCGAGGGCGTCCACGCGCACGACCTGTCCAGCATTCTCAACGACTACGGCGTCGCGATCCGCGCCGGCGATCACTGCACCCAACCCCTCCACGACGAGATGGGCATCGCCGCTTCCGCGCGGGCGTCATTCTACATCTACAACACCGTCGAGGAGATCGACGCCTTGGTCGACGCCGTGCGGGAAGCGCGCGACCTGTTCGCGTAGCGTCCCGCCTCGACTGGGGTTGACGGGGCTTTTCGAATCGATACTGACGGAACCCTTTTGACCGGCACCATCCTACCCGACGGTACGATGGGACTGGGCTCGGACATGTACCGACAGCAGATCCTCGACCACTACAAGAACCCGCGCAACTACGGGGAACTCGAGGATCCGGACTTCACGCACATCGGCGAGAACCCCTCCTGTGGCGACACGATCCGGATGGAGGTCGCCCTCGACGACGCCGAAGAGACGATAGAGGCGGTGCGGTTCACCGGCGACGGCTGCGCCATCTCGATGGCGTCCGCAAGCATGCTCTCCGAGCGGCTCCACGGGATGGCCGTCGACGACCTCGACGCGCTCGACACCGACGACATCACCGAGATGCTCGGCGTCGACATCTCGCCGATGCGCGTGAAGTGCGCGGTGCTCGGCAGGCAGGTCGCGCAGGACGGCTCGAAGATCCACCGCGGCGAGCTCGACCCGGACGACCGGACCAACCTCGAAGCGTAGCCGGGCCGACCCGCGGACGGTCCGCGGCCCGTCCCGAGCCCACCGGACTTTTGCTCGTGAGTCACGTTCGTCCGCCCATGAGCGACGGGTTCGACAAGGAGGCCGAACGGGAGAAGCTCCGCGAGAAGTTCGCGAAAGACGACGAGAAGCGCGAACACACCCAGCGGATGTCCGAACTCCTCTTGAAAGGCGCGACGATGACGAATCGCCACTGCGACGACTGCGGCGACCCGATCTTCCGACAGGACGGCCGGGAGTTCTGCCCGACGTGTCACACCGTCGACGCCGCAGACGTGGAAGGGGACGAGACATCGACCGCAGAGGCGGGGAGTGGCACGGACGCAGACGCGACACCGGGAGCAGCTGTGGCGTCGGAAGCGGATGCGACACCGGAAGCGGGCGCGACGCCGGAAGCGGGCGCGACGCCGGAAGCGGGCGCGGCGCCGAACCGAGACGCATCCACGGAGGCGGGAGGGGCCCCGGACACACGATCGGCTGTCGGCGCAGAACGGACCGGAGACCGGCAGGCGGCCGGAGGCGAGGGCTCGGTCGGCGGCTCGGCGACGCCACAGCGGAACGGGTCGGCGGCGGGGTCGGACGCGGTCGCCGACGCTCGCGAGTCGCTGACGCGGACGCTGTCGCGCTTCGCCCGTGCCGCCGAACGGACCGACGATCCGCGGCGCGCCCGCGATCACCTGCGAGCCGCGCGCGAGGCGGCGGAGACGCTCTCTGCGCTCGATCGGTGACACTCCGGGAGACTCGGAAACATATCGACGACACGTGCGAAACGGCGGCGCGGTCGGTCGGCGGCGCGGACGGCTGCCGAACAAAAGACGGGCGACGGTCGACGGATATCGGCGGGCGACGGACCCCTGCGTTCGCCTAGCGAGCTAGCGGCCGACCGCCGGCGCGGCCGCCTCCATCTCCTCCCAGCACGGAGTGTCGTCGCCCAGAAGCGAACAGACGATCCGAATGACGGCGTCGACGCCCCGGCAGCCGTCGGTCTCGCCGCGGTCGACGGCCCGGACGAACTGGTCCAGTTGATCCAGCGTGACCGTGCCCGCGGCGACGGCACCGGTGAGCGTCTCGGTGTCGCTCTCGAGGATAGCGACCAGTTCGGCAGCGGCGGTCGAGTTGGGCGCGGCGGTCGGCGAGACGCTCTGCGAGGCGGTCTGTGAGGCGGTCTGTGAGGCGGTCCGTGAGGCAGTGTTAGGGTCCGTGGCTCTCATGTCAATTCTTACTACAGACTGAGTTAATATATTACTGCCGGTAGACATACGCTATCTGATATTTTTGTCACCAGGAGACCGAACGTCCGCAGATCGTGCCGCGGGTTGTCGTACGGGGTTCGCGTGCGTCGGCCTCCGATCGACCGAGAGCCATCACTCACGGATCTGAAACGAGCTCGATCCTCCGACAAAATCACCGACCGCGACGGGTCAATCACCGACCGCGACGGGCCGGTGTTCGCGTACGCGCTACCGGCCGCTCTCGACCGCCACCCGCATGTCCGTGGCGAGTCGCTCCGCGCGGTCGGCGTCGGCCGACTCCGCGTAGATGCGGATCTTCGGCTCGGTGCCGGAGGGTCGGACCAACACCCACGCGTCACCGTAATCGAGCCGGTAGCCGTCGGTGGTGTTCGGTTCCGCGTCCGCCGTCTCCACGTACGCCCGCGCCGCCGACAGCATGTCGTCGCGCTCGTCGGCGTCCTCGTACTCGACGTTGCGCCGCACGAAGTGATAGTCGGCGTAGGGGGCGATCACGTCGCTGACGGGCGCGCCGTCGGCGGCAGCGAGCAGTTCCAAGAACCGCGCGCCGATGTACGCGCCGTCGCGCGACAGCCGGTAGGGCGGGAAGAAGACGCCGCCGTTGCCCTCGCCGGCGATCGGAACGCGGGTGCCCGCGTCCTGTAGCTCCCGCGTCCGAGTGATGATGTTCGTCGCCCCGATGGGCGTGAGTTCGAGGTCGGCGTCGTTGGCGTCGCAGACGTCGACGAGCCGCTGTGAGACGTTCACCGCGCTGACCACGGCGTCGCCGGGGTCCAAGCAGGCGTCCGCCATCGCCGCGAACGAGGTGTCACCGTCGACGAAGCTCCCGTTCTCGTCGATGAAGACACCGCGGTCCGCGTCGCCGTCGTGAGCGATCCCCACGTCGGCGTCGGAGGTCGCGACCAGCCGGGAGAGCGCCGACAGATTCTCCGGGACCGGCTCGGACTCCCGGCCGGGGAAGTGCCCGTCCGGCGTCGCGTTCACGGTGATCACCTCACAGCCTAGCTCGCGGTAGATCCGCGGCGAGCTGACCGAGGCGGCGCCGTGCCCGGGGTCGACCGCGACCGTGAGGTCGGCCTCGGCGATCGCTTCGCGGTCGACCGCGTCGAGCAGTTGGTCGACGTAGTCGTCGACGGCGCCGTCGACGCGGGTCGTCGAGCCGGCGGTCCGCCAGTCCGCGTGGTCGTAGTCGTCGTCGAGCACGCGGCGCTCGACGCGTTCGAGCACGTCGACGGACAGCTCGACGCCGTCGTCGCCGACGAGCTTGATCCCGTTGAACTCGGGCGGGTTGTGCGAGGCGGTGACGAGCACGCAGGGGACGCCCGCGGACTCGCAGTAGTTCCCGACCGCGGGCGTCGGCACGACGCCGAGCCGGTCGACGTCACAGCCGACCGCGGCGAGCCCGCTCGCGGCGGCGTTGGCGAACAGCTCGCCGGTGGTGCGGGTGTCGCGGGCGACGGCGACCCGGTCGGCGTCCCACACCGTGCCGGCCGCCTTCGCGATGTCGAGGACGAGCTCCGGCGTGAGATACCGCAGCGCGACCCCGCGAATGCCGCTAGATCCGAACAGCTCCATGGACGGCCATGCGCCGGCCGACGGGAAAGCGGTTCCGAACGCCGGTCAGGGAGAGAGGCGATCGCACGGTCGAGCGGCGCGCCGGCGACGCGTGCGGTTGAAACCCGTCCCGTCCGTACGACCCGCATGAAGCGAACGCGACGCGACCTGCTGAGGCGGACGGCGGCGACCGTCACCGCCGCGGGCTCGGTCGGGGCCGCCGGCTGTCTCGACTTCGCCGCGGGCGACGGACCGCAGGGTCCCGAGGGGACCCCCGAGACGCTGTCGTGTGACGACGCCGACTTCGTCAGACTGGGCCAGCCGTTCGAGGAGCCGGTCGAGAGCACGACCGTCGACGCGCCGAACACCCGGTTCGAACTCGCCACGGAGGGGACCGCCGAGACCTACGGACAGTCGGTCCGACTCGTGCTCCGGAACACCGGCGACGGGTCGGCGACCGCCCTCGGCGAGTACGCGTACTCGGTCCAGCGGGAGACCGCTGAGGGGTGGCTCGACGTCCGCGGTTCGACGACGGGCGCGGCGGTCGATCTCCCGCGCTCGGAGGCGACCATGGATCCCGGATCGTCGTACAGCTGGTCGATCGAACTCGACGAGGCCGCCCTCGCGTCGGCGGTCCCCGACCTCGAACTCGCCGTCTGTCCGCCGCTCGGGGCCGGAACCCATCGGTTCGTCTACTGGGGAATCGTCGACGCGCCGCCCATCGGCGTCGAATTCGAACTGGTCGGCTAAGCGGGCGGGTGGCGCGTCGGGTGGCCTTCCGGACTCGAGTTAAAAAGGCGTCCACTCCGACGGCTGGCCGACTCGTCCGCGGACGCGGAACTCCCGGGTATCGTCCTCGACGCGCGTCTCGACCACGACGTCGAACGGCTCGTGGAGGGTGTGGACGACCTGCTCGTCGTGGGCGGTGGAGCCGACGACGCCGACGAACGGCCATCCTTCGCCCGACGTCTGAGAGGTCATCACGCGGGTGAATCGGTAGATCCGTTCGGGGTCCCAGTACATCAACAACTGGGAGAGCGAGTAGATGCCGACGGCGCGCTCGCGGCCGGCCGAGGACTCGACGATATCGGTGAACTTGATCCCGATGTCGGTGAGGTTCCCCGCGCTGCCGACGTACTTCGTCGTCGGCGTGTCGTCGCGCTTGTCGCCCTGCTCGTGGGTGACGCAGTCGATGACGATCACGTCGTCGCCGTCCTCGCCGGTGATGGTCTCGTAATCGCCGCGGACCTTCTCCGCCGTGCGGCCGGTCGAGATGACGACCGGGCCGGTCGACCACTCGGCGAGCAGCCGGTTGAAGAGGTCGTACTTCCCGCTCATCGGGGGGCCGCTGATGAGCACGCTGTCTGCGGTGCGGACAGCGTCGGGAAGCACGGTCATGTGTCTGGGTTGGGTGGGTATCGCGTAAAACCCTTCCGAGGGATCACTTCCGAAGCATCGAGGGGAAGTCGAGCGACGACGGCGGCCCCGATTTGGGTCGGTTCGTCAGTGTCAGTTCCGAGAGAGCACCGGGGAGCGCGGCCGACACCGGCGGCGTCAGCGGCGCGCCGGCCGGATCGACGAGCTCGTTCCAGACCTCCGTCGAGCTGTCCGCCTCGACGGCGGCGTCGAGCGCCTTGGTCCGTCCCTCGTCGTAGGCGAGTTCGACCAGACTGCGGTCGTAGGCGCTCGAAAACGACGAGAGCACGCGGTCGAGTTCGGCGGGGCGCTCGTCACCGACGCCCGCGGCGACGCCGAGCGCGAACGCACGCTCGACGGCGTTCTCCCGCGAAATGTCGTTCCACTCCGTTCCGAAGAGACGGTCGTACATCAGTGCGTCACCGTCGCGGCCGAGCCGACACGGAGCCCGCCGTCGGTGAACTCGATCTCTTGGATATCCGTGTCGACGCCGGTTCCGCGCATCTTCAGCACCTGGATCCCCCGACGCATCCCCTCGTCTTCGAGGTAGTTGTGCATGAATACGACGCCGTGTGCGAGGTAGTGCTCCTCCGAGTAGGCGTTCGGATCGGTCATCTCCGAGATCAGAAGCGTGGTGGCGTCGGTCCGCTTGAGCGACGAGAGCAGTTGGATCATCGTGTCCTCGTCGTCGTCGAGGAGGAACCGCAACAGCATGGTGGAGTCGAACACCACGCGGTCGATGTCGCGGGAGTTGATGAAGCCGGTGAGCCGGTTCGTCACCCCGGAGTGGTCCCGCCGCTCGCCCGGGAGGCCGAAGAAGCGCCGGCCGTCGGAGGAGAACGAATCGAGGAACGTGATTCGATCGGTGTCGAGCGCGCGGTCGAATCCGAACTCGTATCCGCTCATGTCCCGGCGGATCCCCGCTTTCGTCTCGTGCATGCTGATGTACAGCACGTCTTCTCCGTTGCGGGCGCCCTGCGCGGCGAACTGCGAGCAGAACGTCGTCTTCCCGCTTCCCGGGGGACCGCTGATGACGTACAGACGGTTCTCCGGGAACCCCCCGTCGACGAGGGCGTCGAACCCGGGAACGCCGCTTGAGACGCGCATACTGTCAGACTTGTCGGTCATTGGATAAGGGTTGTCACCCGGTTCTCACCGGTGAGAACCGTTCGAGACGCGAGGCGTCCGGATCCGGCGGGCATCACGCCTCGCCGTCGTCGGGGGCGGCGTCGAGGTCGTCGATATCGGGCGAGACCCAGACGACGAACCGGTCGTCGGACTTGACGATGCCGCGGACGCCCTCGTCGTTGATCGTCGTCCCCCGATCGACGTCTTCGGGGGCGACGTCGCGGACCTGGAACACCTCGTCGACCATCCAGCCGACGGTGCCGCCCTCGTCGATCTCGGCGTCGTCGAACACGACGATACGCTCTCTCGGCCCCGCCTCCGGGATGTCGAAGAGCGTCTTCGGGTCGACGATAGTCGTCGTTCGACCGCGGAGGTCCATCACGCCCTCGACGTGGTCCGGAGAGTTGGGGATCCGCGTGAGTTCGCCGGCGTCGACGATCTCGTCGATCACGCCGATGTCCAGACAGTACGTACCGTCGCCGAGGCCGAACTCCAACACCTTCGTGGGTTCGGACTCCGTCTCGATGGCTGCCATGGGGGTAGCTGCGGCGAAGCCACCAATAACCGTGTCCCCTGAATTATCAGGGGTGATTACTGGGTCCGTGGGTTTATGCTGATTCTGAGACCGCTTACGGACATGAGTAGGACGACGGATCGGCGGGGCGGTCGCGGGGATCCCGTGCGGGCGGTGGTCGTCGACGACTCGCCGTTCATGCGAGGGCTGATCGCCGACCTCCTGACTGACGGCGGGGTGTCGGTGGTCGGGGAGGCCGGCGACGGCGCGGAGGCGCTGTCGGTGGTCGCCGAGACACGCCCCGACGTGGTGACGATGGACGTCGAGATGCCGGGAATGGGCGGCCTCGAAGCCGTCGAGCGGCTGATGGACGAGACGCCGACGCCCGTGTTGATGCTGTCCGCACACACGGCCGAGGGCGCGTCGGTCACGTTCGAGGCGCTCGAGCGCGGTGCGGTGGACTTCTTCTCGAAGCCCGGTGGCGAGGTTTCGACCGGCGTCTCTCGGGAATCGGACCGGCTCGTCGAGGCCGTCAAATCGGTGGCGGGGGCCGACCTCGCCGCGGCGACGCGCGATCGGCGCGAGCGAGAGAGACGAGACGGGTCCGCGGCTCGATCCGCGTCGACCGACGCGTCGAGTCCGTCGGTGGGAGCGGGATCGGCGACGGGAGCGGGATCGGCGACGGCGACGGAACCGGGATCGGCGGCAGGATCGACGACGGCGACGGGACCGGGGTCGACCGCGGGATCGGCGGCAGGATCGACGACGGCGACGGGACCGAGCGAAGTCGCCGTCGACGGGCCGCTGACCGTGGTGATCGCCGCGTCCACGGGCGGTCCGAACGCGGTCGAGCGCGTGATGGCCGCGCTGCCGATGGCGGACTGCCGCGTCGTCATCGTCCAGCACATGCCCGAGGCGTTCACGCCGCGCTTCGCGGAGCGACTCGACGCCGCGTCGGCGTACGACGTCCGCGAGGCGAGCGACGGCGCGCGGATCGGGGCCGGCGAGGCGCTCGTCGCCTCCGGCGGGAGCCACACGCGGATCGACAGCTATCGGGCGGGACGGCTCCGCGTCAAGCTTGACGAGGACGACTCTCAGTCGGTCACGCCCGCCGCGGACGTCACGATGCGCTCGGCCGCCGAGGTGGTCGACGGGCCGCTCGTCGGGGTCGTGTTGACCGGAATGGGTTCGGACGCGGCCGAGGGAATTCGGGCGATGGCGGACGCGGGAGCGCGAACGCTCGCGCAGAGCGAGGACACCTGCGTCATCTACGGCATGCCGAAGCGCGCCGTCGAGACGGGCGGCGTCGACGAGGTACGCGACCTCGACGACGTGGCCGGCGCGATACTCGGGGGTGAGGCCTGATGGACTCGCACCGCGCCGCGTTCGTCGCCGAGGCGGAGGAGGGCATCACCGATCTCAACAACGCCCTGCTCGCGCTCGAGGCGGACCCGGAGGACGCCGCGGCGATGGACGACGTGTTCCGCGTCGCCCACACGCTGAAAGGGAACGCCGCGGCGATGGGCTACGAGGACGTCTCCTCGTTCGGCCACGCGCTGGAGGACCTGTTGGACGCGGTCCGACAGGGCGAGCGGGAGGTGACGCCGGAGCTGATGGACCTGCTCTTCGAGGGCGTCGACACCGTCGAGGCGATGGTCGCGGAGATCGCCGACAGCGGCGACGTGACCACGGACCCGTCCGACCTCGAACGCCGACTGCGCGCGATGGAGGAGGACGGCATCGAGGGCGGTGCAAGCGACGAGAGCACCGCTGGCGACGATGAGACCGCGAGCGACGAGAGCGGTGAGAGAGGCGAGGGAGGCGAGATCGAGGGCGGCGGCGCTGACGACGGTGGCGCCGCCGGCGAGACCGCACGTTCCGTCCCCGACCTCCCCGACGCGGCCGCCGACCTCGACGCGCCCGTCGTGTACGCGGCCGTCACGATCGGCGAGACGGCGATGGCCGGCGTCGACGCCGCGCTCGTGTTACAGGCGCTCGACGGCCAGTTCGACGGCCACGTCACCGACCCGGCTCCGGACGCGCTAGAGGACGGCGAGTACGACGAGGGGTTCGACGCCTTCGTCGCCGCCGCCGACCCCGCCGTCGTCGCCGAGGGACTCGGCGCACTCACGCAGGTCGAGGCGGTGGAGACGGCGGTCGTCGGCGACGGGGAGGCCGACAGCGACGCGGCAGAAGCGACCGATAACGACGCGACGAATCCGGAGGGCGATGTGGCTGAGGCGACGGACGGTGACACGGTGGAAGCGGACGACACGGCGGAGGCAGACGGTGACACGGCGGAGGCGGGCGACGCGGGTTCCCGCTCGGGGTCCAGTTCCGGCTCCGCCGACCGCGACGAGATCAAGTCGATCCGGGTCGACGTCGACCAGGTCGACGAGCTGTACGGGCTCGTCGAGCAGCTGGTGACGAGCCGGATCAAGCTCCGGCGGGAGCTGGCGGAATCGAACGTCCAGTCGGACGCGCTAGACGAGCTCGACAAGCTCGCGTCCAGCCTGCAGGACACGGCGATGGACATGCGGCTCATCCCGTTCTCGCAGGTGTCGGACTCGTTCCCGCGGCTCGTTCGCGACATCTCGCGCGACCTCGACAAACAGATCGCCTTCGAGATCGAGGGCGACGACGTGGAGCTCGACCGGACGATCCTGACGGAGATGCGCGACCCGCTCGTGCACGTCCTCCGAAACGCGGTCGATCACGGCATCGAGTCGCCGGCGGAGCGCGAGGCCGCCGGCAAGGACCCGACCGGTCGCGTCCGGCTCCGCGCCGAGCGCGAACGCGATCACGTCATCATCGAGGTCGTCGACGACGGCGGCGGGCTCGACGCCGACCAGCTTCGCGAGAAGGCCGTCGACGAGGGCGTCAAGAGCCGCGAGGCGGTCGAAGCGATGTCGGACGACGAGGCGTACGACCTCGTGTTCCACCCCGGCTTCTCCACCGCGGAGGAGGTCACGGACGTCTCCGGCCGCGGGGTCGGAATGGACGTGGTCCGGACGACCGCCCGCGACCTCGACGGCTCGGTCGCCGTCGAGAGCGACCCGGGTGAAGGGACCACGGTTCGGTTCCGGCTCCCGGTCACCGTCGCCATCGTGAAGGTGATGTTCGTCGACGTCGGCGGCACGGAGTACGGCATCCCGATCAAATCGATCGCCGAGGTCGCCCGCGCGAACGACGTCGAGGAGGTCCACGGCGACGAGATCGTCCGACACGAGGACGACCTGTACCCCGTGATCCGACTGAGCGAGCGGCTCGCCGACAGCGGTGCGGTGGCGGCCGGATCGGGCGCGAGCGGGTCGACGGCTAACGCGGGCGAACCGGTCGCCGACGCCACCGAACCGACGGCCGACACCACCGAACCGACGGCCGACGCCGGCTCCGCGTCGACCGACGGCGGCGTCGACGGCGACGGGATGCTCGTCCGCATCCGCGAGGAGACGCGGCAGGTCGCGCTCCACTGCGACGCCGTCCTCGATCAGGAGGAGGTCGTGGTGAAACCGCTCGACGGGCCGCTGTCGGGGACGCCGGGGCTCAGCGGAACGGCCGTCCTCGGCGACGGCGACGTGGTGGCCGTCCTCGACGTGGTGAGCCTATGACCAGAGACACCGAGACGGAGACCGCCTTCGAGGGCGTCCTCCGGCAGATAGACGACACCGTCCCGTTCGAGCCGGGGTACTACAACGAGTCGTACCTCGACCGGCGGATCACCGCCCGGATGCGCCGCCGCGACACCGAGTCGCACACGGAGTACGAGCGGCTGCTTCGCGAGGACGACGGCGAACGGCAGGCGCTGATGGACGCGCTCACGATCAACGTGACGGAGTTCTTCCGCAACCCGGAGATGTGGGACGTGCTCCGCGGCGTGCTCCGCGAGCGGACCGCAGAGCAGCGGCGCGTCCGCGTCTGGTCGGCGCCGTCCGCGGACGGCCGGGAGCCGTACTCGGTCGCCATGCTCGCGTGCGACGACCCCGAGATAGACGAGTCGCGCGTCGAGGTGCTCGGCTCGGACATCAGCGAGGAGGCGCTCGATAACGCCCGCGACGGTGTCTACCACACCACCCGGACGACGGACATCGCGGCGGAGCTCGAACCGCTCTCGGACCCCGACCGGTACGTCGAACGCGACGAGGACGCGTTCCGCGTCCGACGAGAGGTCCAGCGGCTCGTCGACTTCGAGACGCACGACCTCATCCGCGACGGCGCGCGCGATCCCTTCGACGTGGTGTTGTGTCGCAACCTCCTCATCTACATCGACGTCGACCACAAGGGCGCGCTGTTCGACACGTTGGAGGCGTCGCTGGCCGACGACGGCGTGCTCGTGCTCGGGATGACCGAGAGCGTCCCGCCGGACCGCACGGACCGGTACGAGGCGATCGACAAGCGCCGGCGGGTGTTCCGGAGGGCCTGATGTCGCTATATCAGCACGCGCGGGACGGCAACGTCGAACGGCTCAGAGACGCGCTCGGCAGCGACAGCGCCGCGGTGCGGAAACGCGCCGTCGAGTTCCTCGGCGAACTCGGTGACGTCGACGAGCAGGCGACCATCGACGGCCTCCTGCGGGCGGCGACGACCGACGACGACCCGGAGGTCCGCGGGGCTGCCGTCGACGCGCTCGACGAGATCGGCGAGGCAGCGCTCGAACAGCTCCTCGCCGAACTCACCGGAACCAGCGGCTCGGAGGCGGAGTGGGTCACCGCCCGCAAGTTCGCCCGCGCGCTGCAGGCCGACCGACCGGAGCTCCGGATGGCGGCCGCGCGGGCCCTCGGGCGGCTCGACGACGCGAGCGGGCTCCAACACCTCGTGAAGGCGCTCTCGGACGAGGACCCGCGGGTCCGGCTCCGGGCGTGTGAGGCCTGCGGAACCTTCGCGGACCCCCGGGCGGTCCCCGGGCTGACCGAGCGATTGGACGACGAGCCCCGCGTCAAGCGGGCCGCGGCGAACGCGCTGGGAAGCATCGGCACCGACGGGGCGCTGGCGCCCCTGCTCGATCTCCTCGGCGATTCCGACGAGTCGATCCGCCGTATCGCCGCCGGTGCGCTCGGGAAGGCGAACAACCCGGAGCCGGTCGAGCCGCTGGCGCGGGCGCTCGGCGACGAGAGCGCGGTCGTCCGCAACGCCGCCGTCTACTCGATCATCGAGCTGCTCTCGAACGTGCCGACCCAGCACAGCCACGCGGTGCGTGACCGCGTCGTCTCCGAGCTGAAGGCGGCCGACGACGACACCGTGGTCGAGCCCCTAGTCGAGATCCTCACCGAGGGACAGCAGTCCCGCCAGCGGCGGAACGCGGCGTGGATCCTCGGGCGTATCGCCGAGCCGCAGTCGGCGCTCGCGGTTGAGGCGCTCGCGGACGCGCTCGCGGACGACGACCCCCAAACTGCCCAGTTCGCGGCCACGAGCCTCAAGAGCCTCGGCGGGCCGGTCGTCGAGGACCGGCTCCTCGACCGAGTCGGAACGGAGCACCCCGAGGACGCGCGAGCGAAGGCGGTGTTCGTGCTCGGACAGATCGGCGGCCAAGAGTCGCTGAACCGGCTCGAATCGTTCACCGACGACGACAGCACGGCAGTCAGAAAGCGCGTGTTCTCGGCGGTGTCCAAGCTCCGAGCGGGGGGACCCTAAATGAGCGACAACCAGGGCGAGTACAAGATCACCGACACGCAGGGGCGATTCGCGGTCGCCGTCCGCGACGGCCGAAAGATGAACGACGTCTCGTGGACCACCGGGCGCGTGCTCCTCTCGAACCGGCGGCTGATCCTCGCGGGCAACGACGGGAAGCGAACGGTCCCGCTCTCGAAGCTCCGCGGGCTCGGCGGCCGCCACGACGCCAACCAGTCGGTCGCGCGCGTTTCGAACTACGTGAGTTTCGACCTCGGCGACCAGGTGCTGCTCGTCGCGGCGGCGGAACACGAGGAGTTCGAACGCGACGTGTACCGGGCGCTGCTCGACCAGCGGACGGTGATGGCGAAACACCCCGCGATCGAGGGAGGCGTGGTACAGGACACCCAGTGGGAGCAAGCGCGCGTGAAGATCGACGAAAACGGCCTCAACGCGGCGTTGGAAAGCGGCGCGTTCGTGAAGTTCGACCTCGACGACATCAGCGGACTCGACGCCGCCAAACGCACCGTCAGCGGCGAGAAGAAACCCGTGATCGAGGTGTCGCACACCGACGACGAGGGGACGAGCATCGAGACGCACATCGCCGGGGATCCGAGTCGGATGCGCTTCGTCGAGGCGTGGCTCCACAAGGGCGAAGAGCGGAGCTCCACCAACGTCGACCTGTCCAGCCGCGATCGGGAGGTGTTGATGGCGCTGTACTCGGGCGTCTCCCCGTTCGAGATCCCGTCGTTCCTCGGGATGGACGTCGACGACGTCGAGAAGACGTTCGAGCGGCTCGTCGACCTCGAAGTGGTCGAAGAGGTGCGGATCCGCCGCGAGGTGGCGCTGAACTCTCGCGGGCGCAACATCGCCAGCGAGGCGATGAACGAACAGTAGCCGGGTCGCCGTCGCGTTCGTCTCGGTGTCCCGAAGGCGCCGACGCCGTCGACCCATATTTAAGTCGCCGCCCGACCGAGGTGACGACATGAGCTACGAGGCGGTCTTTTTCGACCTCGACAACACCTTGTACCCGTACTCGCCCTGCAACGAGGCGGGAAAACGGGCGGCGCTCGCGGCGTTCCGCGAGCACGGGTACGACATGGATCGGGAGACGTTCGACGAGCTGTACGCGACCGGACGCCGAGAGGCGAAACGCGAGGTCAGACACACCGCGGCGTCCCACGAGCGAGTGATCTACTTCAAGCGGGCGCTCCGAAACCACGCCGACGTTCACGACGCCGCGGCCGCGCTCGCGGTCGGCGAGGCGTACTGGGACGGCTACATGGACGAGATGTCGCTCTGTGACGGGGTCGAGGGAGTCCTCACCGCGCTCTCCGAGGCGGACACGTCGGTCGCGATCGTCACGAACCTCGTCACTCGCGTCCAGTTGGAGAAGCTCACGCGGCTGGGGATCGACGCGCACGTCGACCGGCTCGTCACCTCCGAGGAGGTCGGCCGCGAGAAGCCGAGCGCGGTCCCGTTCACGACGGCGCTCGCGGCGCTCGACCTCCGCCCGAGTGAGGTCCTCGTGGTCGGCGACAACGCGGAGGCGGACATCGCGGGCGCGAACGCGCTCGGGATCGACACGGCCCTGTTCGTCGCCGACGGCGACGCGCCGGCGGACGACGAGCTTCGCGACTCACAGCGGCCCGACTATCGGCTGAGCGAGTTCGCCGACCTGACGGAGGTGGCGGTATGAGCGACGGCGGCGGCGACAGCGGCGGCAATCCGGACCTGCTGCGAGACGCCCGCGAGGCGGTCGTCGAGTACGCGCCCGCGCTCGCCGACCTGACGCCCGGGCGCACCGGCAACCTCAGCGTCCGCGACGGCGACGCGGTCGCGGTCACTCCGACGGGCGTCCCCTACGACTCCTTCGACGCCGTCGACGTGCCGGTCGTCGCCCTCGACGGCGAGCGGCTGGCGGGGCGGATGGCGCCGTCGAGCGAGGTGCCGATGCACACGGGCATTTATAAACACGACCGGCCGGGCGCGATCGTCCACACCCACTCGCCGTGGGCGACGACGATGGCGACGCTCCACCGGGCGCTCCCGCCCGTCCACTACATGATCGCCGCCGTCGGTCGGACGGTCCCGCTCGCCGATTACGCGCCGTACGGCACCGAGGAGTTGGCCGCGAACGTGGTCGCCGCGATGGCGGAGGCCGACTCCGACGCCGCGATCCTCGCGAACCACGGGCTCGTCGTCACCGGCCCCGACGTCGAGACGGCGGTCGAGAACACCCACCACGTCGAGGACCTCTGTCGGCTCTATCTCCGGGCGTCGTCCGTCGGCGAGCCCCACGTCCTCACCGACGAGCAGATGGCGACCGTCGAGGAGCGCTTCGAGAGCTACGGGCAACAGCCGGACGCTGACGGCGGGTAACCGGCGGCATCTCGCCGGATCGACTCCACCTCCCGCTTCCCCACCCATCGCCCGGTTTTATAAATACCGCGGCGGCTACGGGATCGGTATGACCGAGCACGAGCCGGCGGCCGCGGTGCGGGAGACCGCCGACGAGATCGCGACCATGGAGATCCGCGGGGCGGCGACCATCGCCTCGGCGGCCGCCGAGGCGCTCGCCGAACAGGCCCGCGCGGCCGCGGCGGAGGGGCCGACCGCGAGCGACCCCGAGGCCTTCCGGGCGTCGATGCGCGCGGCGGGGCGGACCCTGCGCGAGACGCGCCCGACCGCCGTCTCGCTGCCGAACGCGCTCAGGTACGTCCTCCAGCGGATGGACGGCGAGGGGGTCGACGACCTGCGCCGGAACGTCGTCGACGCGAGCGAGGCGTTCGTCCGCCAGCTCGACCGCGCCCAAGACGACCTCGGACAGGTCGGCGCGAACCGCCTCGCCGACGGCGACACGGTGATGACGCACTGCCACTCGACGGACGCGCTCGCGTGCATCGAGGCCGCCGTCGACCAGGGGAAGTCGATATCCGCGGTCGTCAAAGAGACGCGCCCGCGTCAGCAGGGGCACATCACCGCCGAACAGCTGCGCGACATCGGGGTCCCGGTCACGCTCATCGTCGACTCTGCGGCGCGTCGGTACCTCGACGAAGTCGACCACGTCGTCGTCGGCGCCGACTCCATCGCGGCCGACGGCGGGGTGATCAACAAGATCGGCACCTCGGGGCTCGCCGTCAACGCCCGCGAGCGCGGCGTGCCGATCATGACCGCGGCACAGACGATCAAGCTTCACCCGGAGACGCTGACGGGCCACACCGTCGAGATCGAGATGCGCGACGAGACCGAGGTCATCTCCCCCGACGACCGCGAAGCGATCGGCGAGATCGCCGTCGAGAACCCGGCGTTCGACGTGACGCCGCCGCGATACATGGACGCGATCGTCACGGAACACGGCCAGTTCCCGCCCGAGAGCATCGTGACGCTGATGCGGGAGCTGTTCGGCGAGGGCGCCGAAGAGCCGTGGGCCGAGCCATGAGCGAGGGGGAGTCGCCGGACGGGGGTTCGGACCGCGCTCCCGACTCGGACGCGGATCACGCCCCTGACCCGGACGCGGATCACGCACCTGACCCGGACCCGGACCTCGCGCCCGAGGAGTCCAGCCGCGTCCCGAAGGTGATCTCGGCGGGCCACATCAACTGGGACGTGACGATCCACGTCGAGGAGCTGCCGGAGCCGGACGGCGAGACGCGGATCGAGCGGCTCGAACAGTCCGGCGGAGGCAGCGCCGCGAACGTCGCGGTCGGACTCGTCGACTTGGGCGGCCAGTCGGTCGTCTACGGGAGCGTCGGCGGCGACGAGTCGGGCGCGCTCGCGCTCCGCGAGCTCGCGAGCGCCGGGGTCGACCCCGGGCAGGTGCTCGTGGACGCGGACGAGCCGACGTCGGTGAAGTACGTGATCGTCGACGGCGGCGGCGAGCTGCTCATGCTGGCGAACGACGGGGCCAACGAGTCGTTCACGGCGGCCGAACTCGACCGCGATACGCTGGCGGCGGCCGACCACCTCCACCTCACCGGCCAGCAGCCGGAGACGGCGGCCGCGCTGGCGACGGCCGCGGGCGAGGCGGGCGCGACCCGCAGCTTCGACCCCGGCCGACGCGTCGGCGACCGCGAGTTCGACGCCGCGCTCCACGCGACCGACGTGCTCTTTTTAAATGCCCGCGAGGCGAACGCGCTCGCCGACGCGACCGACATCGACCCGTGGGAGCCGGACGACCGCGTCGTCGCGATCAAACTCGGGAGCGAGGGCGCGACGGTCCGGACGCCCCACGGCGACGTGTCGCACCCCGGGTTCGGCGTCGATCCGGTCGACACGGCCGGCGCCGGCGACGCGTTCGCGGCCGGATTCCTCGGCGCCGCGCTGCGCGAGCCCGAGATCACCGGCGACGGGTTCTCGCACGACCCTCGCGATTATCAGGTCCCCCTGCTCGTCGGCAACGCCTGCGGCGCGATCGCGGCCGAGACCGTGACCGCCCGGACGTCCCTCTCGTGGGACCGGATCCGGGAGACGATGGGCGATTCGCCCGAGTCGGATCTGCTGATCGAGATCCGGGTCTGATCGCCGCTCGCGGTGTCTCAGTCTCTTTCACCGACGTAATCGAACGCGACCGCGAGGTCGTCGGCGCCCCAGAAGACGAACCGATAGCGGCCCGGAAGCAGGTCGGGGCACACCCGGAGCGTGTCCGCGTGCGGGCCGCCCTCGACGAGCCCGGCTTCGGTCATCTCGAACTCCCAGTGGAGCGTCTCGCCGGGGCGGACGCCGATCGCCTCGTCGGTGTATTCGAACGTGTCGTCGCGGTCGCCCCCGCGGATCTCCGTCCACCCCGACTCGGTGCGCAGTTCGAGGTTGTACTTCCCCTGGTTGCCGACGTGAACCGCTCGGGCTGAGACGTTCGTCAACTCGATCCGGAAGCGGGTCCCGCGGGCGATCGTCAACGGCTCGGAGGCGGGATCGTCGTCTCCGGGGATAACGGCCCGAAGCGCCAGCGGGCCGTCGCCTCCGCTGCCCTCGCCGTCGCTGTCGTCGCCCCCGCTGACGCCGCCGTCGTCGCCCCCGCTGACGCCGCCGTCGTCGCCCCAGTTGACCTCGCCCTCGTACGCCTGCGGGTGGCGCTCGAATCCCTCCGTCTCGCACTCGAACGCGGCGGGGATCGACGCCGGATCGCGGTCGGGACGGACGCCGCCGGGGAGCGCCTCGGCATCGAGGACGCCGTCCTCCCCGGACACCTCGGCCGTCTCGCCCCAGCCGTCGGTGATCGACAGCCGGATCGCGTCGGGGAGCGGGTCGGTCGTGACACGGAGCAGCGCCCCGGAGTACGTGATCGCCTCCCCGCACGCCTCGTTCGCCTCGGCGGTGTCCTCGACCGTCGCGGCCCCGACGAGCGTCCCGTCCTCGACGGCGACGTCCGCGAACGAGATCTCGCTGTGGCAGGTCGTGGGACCGACCGACTCCGCGTACGCGAGCACCGACGCGTCGAAGTCGGTCTCCTCGACGAACGCTCGCGTCTCCGCGTCGGCCTCCCGGAGCAGCCACGGATCCCCGTCCTCGTCGGTGAGCAGCGCACAGAACCCGCGCCGCACATTCGAGTCCCAGGCGGGACCGGTGAGCGCCCGGCCGACCTGGTGAACCGAGGCGTCGGGGTCGTCGCTTCCGGACCCGTCATCGCTTCCGGGCCCGCCGTCGCTTCCGGACCCACTAGTGCAGCCGGCGAGAGCCACGGAGCCGCCTGCGCCGATTCCCCACAGGAGCCGTCGTCGCGTGGGTTCGGGTTCGCTCATGCCGGTCCCTTCGACGCGCCCGCATAAGGGCTTCCCGTAGACACAAACGCCGCTCTGTGTTACCTCGTCGGGTCGAACAGCCCCCGAAGCTCCGCGCGGCCGAGGCCGGACGCGAGGCCGAGCGCGAGCGCGATCCGCGCTTTCGACGCCGGGAGCGTCCCGGCGAAGACGACGCCGTGGCCCGCGAGGGTGACGGCGCCGCCGGGCGTCCCGTACACGGGTTCCGTGGGGCCTGCGGGCGGTCGTCCGGCGACGACGACCGGCACGTCGTCGACGATCTCGGCCACGGCGTCGCCGATCGCGGCGGTGGCGTTCCCGAGCCCGGTCCCCTCGATCACGATCCCGCCGACGCCGGCGTCGACCGCGCGCTCGATCTGGCCGGCGCCCGCGCCGGTTCCGGAGTGAATCACCGGGACTGCAGGCACCTCGGGTGCCTCGGGCACCGCTGAGGCCTCGGACGCCGCGGACATCTCGGACGTTTCGGACGTCTCCGTGTGCCCGTCCGCGGGGTCGATCGCGTCCGCGAGCGGGTCGACGGCGACCCCTCGGCTCGGTTCGCGGAGCACGCGCTCGTCGGCTCGGGTGAACGTCGCGACCGGGCCGGCACCGGGCGAGGTCATCGTCGAGAGCGCGTTGCTGTGGCCCTTGATCGCGTCGCGGGCGGCGTGGAGTTCGTCGTCGAACGCGACGTGGACGCCCGGCGCGAATCGGTCGTCAGCGGCCGCTCGAACCGCGAGCGTCAGGTTCGCCGGCGCGTCGCTCGACGGCTCGTCCAGCCGCCGCTGCGCCCCCGTCACCACGACCGGCGCGGGCAGATCGGTCAGGAGATCGAGCGCGAACGCGGTGTCCGCGAGGGTGTCGGTGCCGTGGGTGACCACGACGCCGTCGGCTCCTTCTGCGACCGCCTCGCGGGCGGCGGTCGCGGTCGCGAGCACGTCGCGCCACCGGACGTCGAACCCCGGCTGCGCGCAGACCTCGCGGGCGGTCACCGTCGCGTACCGCTCGACGCCCGGGACCGCGGCGACGAGGTCGTCGCCCGTCTTCGCCGGCGCGGCGCCGCCCTCGCCCGGCTCGGAGGCGATGGTCCCGCCGCAGGCGACGACGGCGACATGGGGAAGCGATCCGCCGTCGGTCGCGGCGGGCGATCGCCGATCCCCGCTGGTCGTCGACTCCCGCTCTCGGTCGGCCGCCGTCCAGGCTCCGGTCGCCGCGTCGGATGGGTGCATACGCGAGGGTGGCCGCCGAGCACCAAAGCGGTTGGTCCTGCGGCAGGGTCGGGCGAGTTCGGACCGACGGCGATCCGACCGTCGTCCACAGTGCTCGAGAGCGAGAGTCCGTTCGATAGCGATCGGGTCCGATAGAGGGCGATCAAAACCGGTCGAGAACGCTTGAGAACGCTCGAGAACGAGCTGGAGCAGTCGAGCACAGTTGGGCGCGTTCGAGCGCGGACGAGACCGGTCGTGAGCGATCTAACGGCAATCACCGCGATCCGTGAGAAAAAGAATCTACGGGCCCAATAAAGAGTTAAACCGCCTCTCGTCGCGTTTTGAAACGTCCGGTGTGCGTCGAGAAACGTGGTGAAATCTCCCGAACCCTCTGCGGGCTATATGGGGTGGTCGGTCGTACGGAGATATGTCCATGTCAACCCCCGCTCCCACCCGACTCGCGTCCGGCCGACAGGTCGCCGGGCTGATGACCGGCACGATGAAAGCCGCCGCCTTCTGGGCGGCCATCGCGATCCCGGCGACGTACCCCGTGTTGCTGTACATGGGACTCGAGGGGACCACCGGTCTCCTGTTCGTCGCCCTGCTGATCGCCAACGCCCTCGCGCTCGCGCTCGGACACGACTACAATCGGTGACGGATCGGTGACGGATCGGTGACGGCGACGGGCGCTGACGTCGCCTGACGCCGGGCGAATCGTGCCGCTCCCTCCGCGGCTCTTCACGGCCTCCGCGGCTCTTCACGGCCCTCCCCCCTCTCCGCGAGTGCCCACTCCGAGCGATCCTCCGCATCCGCACCGTCTCGAAGCGCTTACCCGCGGTCCGGACCGACTGCCGGCATGACCGACGAGATGCACGTCGAGTGGCGCGACTGGGGCGCCGAGGCGTTCGCCGAGGCCGACGAGCGCGACTGTCCCGTGCTCCTCTCGCTGTCGGCGACGTGGTGTGAGGGCTGTCACGAGATGGACGCGATCACGTACGCCGAGCCGCGGATCGCCGCCAACGTCAACGAGGGGTTCGTCCCGGTGCGCGTCGACGTCGACCGACACCCTCGGGTGCGCGAGCGGTACAACATGGGCGGGTTCCCGACGACCGCCTTCCTCACTCCGACGGGCGAACTGCTCACCGGCGCCGGGTACCTCGACGTCGACGGAATGCGGCAGGTGCTCGAATCGGTGCGGACGATGTGGGCCGAAAAGGGCCGAGACGCGGGGCGTATCCCCCGCGCGCTCGACGGCGACCTGCCGCCGAGCGGCGAGGTGACGGACGCCATCGAGAGCCACCTCGCCGGTCAGATCGAGGTGAAGTACGACGAGGAGTACGCGGGGTGGGGCTCGGACGCGAAGTTCCCGCTTCCTCGCACCCTCGAGTTCGCGCTGAAGCGCGACCGCGACCGCGCCCTCCGAACGCTCGACGCCGTGCGCGATCACCTCGCCGACGAGGTCGCCGGCGGCTTCTTCCGGTTCGCCGGCACCCGCGACTGGGGCGACATCGCCTACGAGAAGCCGCTCGACACGAACGCCGCCGTCACGCGCGCGTTCGCGAACGCGTACCTCTACACCGGAGACGAGGCGTACCTCTCTCCCGCGACCGACGCGGTCGAGTTCCTGACCGACGAGTTATGGACCGGCTACGGCGTCGGCGGCAGCCTCGGGCCGGGGCTCGGTCGCGCGTACTACGCCGCCGCGGCCGACGACCGCGCCGACCTCGACTCGCCGCGCCGCGACCTCACCGTCTTCGCCGGCGGCAACGCCCTCGCGGCCGACGCGCTGCTCGCGGTCGCCGCCTACACCGACGACGACCGTGCCCGCGAGTACGCGGTGCGGATCCTCGACGGGCTCGAACGCGACCTGATCGACACCGAGTCCGGAGCGGTGACGCACTACCGCGGACACGACGAGGCCGGCGAGACCGATCTGCTGGAGGACGCGGCGCGGGTCGTGAGCGCGTACACCCGCGCGGCCGGCGTGCTCGGCGAGGGCGCGGCCGTCGCCCGCGCCGTCGCGGATCGGGCGATCGATCGGCTCCGCGTCGACGGCTCCTTCGTCGACGGACCGCGGTCGGGCGCAGGACTGCTCGACCGTCCGTTCCGCCCGCTCGACGGCAACGTCGAGCTGGCGACCGCCCTGCTCGACCTCGCCGCCCTCACCGGCGAGGAGCGCTACGGGTCGGTCGCCCGCGAGACGGCCGAATCGTTCGCCGGCGCGACCGAGCGGCTCGGCGTACAGGTCGCCGGCTACGGGAGCCTCGCGGGGCGACTGTGCCGCGGAACGACCGTCATCGCCGTCGGCGACGAGCCGGGCAGCGACCTCCACCGGGCGGCCTGGCGGGTGGCGGACCACGAGAAGGTCGTCGCGCCGAACGCCCACGTGACGGACGCGCCGGCGCCGCGGTCGGTCCCCGAGGGGTCGGCCGTCGTGATCGCCGGCGACGCCGTCTCGGAGCCCGCGGAAACGCCTGACGAGTTGATGACGCGGGTCGCCGAGTCGGCCGAGTAGGCGGCACCGACGGACGCCGCTCGCTAGCTCTCGACGTTCGCAGTCGTATCGAGCGGGATTCTTGACGCTCAGTTGCGGCAGTATCGACCGCCAGTCGCCGCCGGCCGTCACCGCTTCGTGTAAACCGTCGACGCGTTTATCACGCTGCCAACTGATCTCCGCACATGGCATCTCTCCGTGATCTCGGTCTCTCTGAGTACGAGGCCCGCGCGTATCGCGCGCTCCTTCGGACCGGACCGACGACGGCGAAGGATCTGTCTCGCGCCAGCGAGGTCCCGATGGGTCGGGTGTACGACGTGCTCAACAGCTTAGAGCAGCACAACCTCGTCCGGAGTCAGGCGGCCAGCCGGCCGAAGAAGTACGCCGCGGTCGAGCCGGACGCGGCCCTCGATCGGCTGCTCGACGAGAAAAAGCGGGAGTTGGAGACGCGGGCGGAGCAGTACGAGGAGGTCGTGTCGGACCTCTCGACGGAGCTCGACGCGGGCGAGCCGGTGGACGGGCAGTTCTGGACCGCCGCCGTCGGCGCCGAGGACGCGACGGACCTGCTCTTAGAGCGCATCGCGGCCGCCGAGCGGCGGATGGTTGTCGTCGCCGGCGCGCCGGCGACGGGGTTCGATCTGGGCACCATCGGCGAGCAAGTGACGGCGGAGTTGGAGGCGGCGCTCGAACGGGGCGTCGAGATCCGGGTGTTGCTCTCGCCGGCGACGGTGGACGCGCTGCCGCGGAGCGTCGGTCGGCGGTACACCGCGGAGCTCGCGGAGGTGGACGGGTTCGAGGTGCGGACCGCTCCGGGCGTCGACGGGACGTTCAACGTCTTCGACGGGATCGAGGTGTGCATCGAGGTGCCGCACCCGCTGTCCGGCGACGAGCCGTTCGCGATGATCGACGTGAAGGACGCGGAGTTCGCGGCGAGCGTGAAAGACCAGTTCGAGCCGCGATGGGCCGACGCGGAGCCGCTGACGTTCGGGTGAGCCGACCTCGGTGTAACGATCGACAGCGGGAGTACGTGTGTCAGTGAGTCAGCGTGCCGTTTATAAGTGAATGAGTGGTGTTGCTGTCGGCTGTTTATAAGTGATTGACGGCTCTGCGGTGACCACCTCCAAAAGCCCCAGTCGCGAGTCCTCGCGACTGCCCCTTTGAGTCCCAACCCGCTCGCCCCGCAACCGCAGCCTCACACCTCCCCAGCCTCGTCGCTGGCGCGTTCCGCGCCAGCGACTCCCTCGCGCTCGGATTCGCGCCGCGTTGCGGCGCTCACCGGAGCGCGCCGACCGCACCACCTCGTTCGGTTATAAGTAGTCGTCGCCGCCGCTCGTGTTTGTATATATACTACGTCGCTGGCGGCGGTCTGCGACACCAATTCCCGTCAGCGATCAGAAAGCACCGTTCGGCGGCCGGGTCGCGCGCGAGTCGCTCCGAAGACGAGGGAAACAGAACCGAGACGCCGGGGCCAGTCTACGAGCGGCGGGCGGACCGCGCTTACCTAGCGTCCAGTTCGTCCCGCAGGTCGCCCATCGTGACCTCGCGTTCGGCGTGGGCGTTGTGCTGGTGGATCGACTCGTCGTTCGACTGTTTCATGTGAATGACGGCGTCGTTCGGCAGGTGATCGAACTCCTCGATGGTACCCTCGGCGAGCGCGCGGACGCAGTCCTCGACGAACTTCGCGTCCGCGTGGGCGTGATAGGTCATGTAGTCCTCGTCGGGGCGCTTCGCCATGTTGTAGATGCGAGCGCTCATCGAGTCGCGAGCGACGTCGATCAGGTCGCGGAGGTCGATGTCGGGGTGGCCGTCGGTGGTGACCGTCAGCGTCGCGTGGCCGCGCTGGGAGTGGCCCGGCTGCGGGACGGCGTCCAGGAACGCCTCGGTCGTCTCGTCGTCGACGCCGAGCTCGGCGAGCTTCTCGCGGGCCCGAGACTCGCTCATTCCCTGCGAGCAGGGGCAGACGGTCATCCCGGTGACCTCCGCGCCGATCTCCTCGCGAGTTCCCTCCTCGGTCGCGGTCGCGCTGGCGATGATCGTCGCCGTGCTCTGCGTCTCGATGCCGGACGCGGGGGTGTCCTCGCGGGTGACGAGCTCCGCCGTCATCGACACCTCGGCGGTGGTGGTGTAGTCGTGCTTTTCGAGGAGCCGCTCCGCGGCGTCCCCGCAGACGTCTTCGACGCGGTACGCCTCGTCGCGGGTTATCTCTTCTAAGATCTCGTCGATCGTCGCGAGATTCCGTGACATGTCGATCCCCTTTCGGCCGCTGGGGAGGTCGACGAACACCTCGAACTCCGCCATGAGGACGATCGGGCGCTTGTCGCCGCGGGCGAGCTTGACGAGCTTTTCCACGCCGGTGACGCCGACCTGCGAGAGCCCGACGCTGACGTCGGGCGCCGACGCCTGCACGTCCGGCAGCTGGTGACTCATTACGAATAGGGTAGGGAGTCAGGGGATTAGCACTTTCGAAAGGGGGGCTTCGAGCGGGGTGTTCTCGCGGCGCCGGCGCCGCGCGATCGACACGCGATCGGCCCGCGGTGGGTCCGCGTACGGCTCACGATCGGCCCGCGTTCGAGTGTGGTACCCGATCCCGGTCGAGGGGCGTAACGCACCATTTATAACGGCGGCAGCGGAAGGTAGCCCAAGACCATGCCGAGTTCCAATGGACCCCAGAAGGCCACTCGCGACAAGCTCTCGAACAAACCTCGCGACCGCGGTACGTCGCCGCCGCAGCGAGCGATTCAGGAGTTCGAGGCGGACACGCAGGTCCACCTCAAGATCGACCCCAGCGTGCAGGAGGGTCGGTTCCACCCGCGCTTCGACGGTCGCACCGGAACCGTGACGGGCAAGCAGGGCGCCGCGTTCAAAGTCGAGATCCCGGACGGCGGTAAGACGAAGACGCTCATCGTGCGCGCCGCCCACATGAGCGCCCAGAAGAACTGAGATGACGATCTTCAAAGAGAAGATCGACGAGGAGTACGTCACCACGTCGGAGGCGAAAGAGATCCTCGTGGACATCGAGGCGGAGCGCGCCGAAGACGAGGACCGCGACCTCCGCTACGAGCTCGCCCGCGCGATCGAGCACGTGAACCGGTTCGCGCTCCTCGACGCCGAGGAGTCCCGCGAGCTCGTCGAAGAGCTGTCCGAGCTCGAGCAGATCGACGTGCCCACCGCCGTGAAGATCGCCGACCTGCTCCCCGCGGACCGCACCGAGCTGCGCTCGGTGTTCGCCCAGGAGCGGTACTCGCTCGACGGCGACGAGCTCGACGCCGTGCTCGACATCGTCGCGAAGTACGCCTGAGACGGACGGATTTTTTTTTCGACGGCGGATCGCTGCCGAACGCGAGCGCTCGCCTCCGTTCGTATCGTCCGTTCGCACCCACACCGCGTCCCGGACGCCGACGCACGCTCGACCCACACAAACGCCGTCCGGCGGCGGTTTTTTCACGTTTCAGAACCGTAATACAACCATGAGCGATCCCGACCCCGACACCGACGCGCCCGAGGCGGAGGCCGGTCCGACGGTCGTCCTGCTGGACGTGTTGCCAAACGGGCGCCCCGACGACGACCGCCCGCCACACCGGAAGTCGCCGGTCGCGTACGGGCTCGGGACGGCGTCGTTCCGGCTGTACGAGCTTTCGCTCACCGACGAGGCGGACGTCTCGGTGAGCGACTGGATCGACATCGACGGACCGTCTGTGGGGCGGTACCACGAGGTGTCGGTCGACGATATCACCCGGAACGCGGCCGCGGAGATCGAGTACGCCGTCGCGGACATCGTCGAGAGCGACGAGCAGCGGTTCGTCGACTTCTACAACGAGGCCGGCCCGATCACGCTCCGGCTCCACCAGCTCAACCTCCTTCCGGGGGTGGGCAAGAAGCTCCGGAACAGCGTCCTCGACGAGCGAAAGCGGGGCCCGTTCGAGAGCTTCGAGGAGGTGTCCGAACGCGTTCCCGGACTCCACCGCCCGCGGGACGTAATCGTCGAGCGGATCGTCGAGGAGATCCGCGAGGAGGACCTGAAGTACCGGCGGTTCGCGGGCCGCGAGGAGTGAACGCCGCCGAACGTCGGATCCGCGCTCACGCGCCGAAACGGGACTTTTACCCGGAGTGACGCAGTAACGCTGCCATGACCGACTCATCGACGGGCGCGAACGCGGCGTACGGGGACCGCGACCCCGACGCGCTCGCGCGGCGCGCCGGGGAGCGCGCGAACCCCGACCGCGACCAGCACTTCCTCGTCGACGACCGCGTTCTCGACCGGATTCCGGGATACCTGCCGGACGACACGGACGCGAGCCACCTCCTAGAGATCGGCGGCGGGGCGGGCGCGCTCACCGACCGGCTGCTGGCGAACGCCGCCGCGGTGGACGCCGAGACCGCCGGCTCCGCCCCCGCCTCCCACCTCTCCGTGATCGAACGCGACGGGGCCTTCGCCGACTTCCTGCGTCGGGAGTTCTCCGCGGCGATAGACGACGGCCTCCTCGACGTGATCGAGGGCGACGCACTCGACGTCGACCTCCCGCCGTTCACCGCCTGCGTCGCCAACCTCCCGTACGGCGTCTCCTCTGAAATCGCGTTCCGGCTGCTCCCCGAGAGGAAGCCGCTGGTGTTGATGTTCCAAGCCGAGTTCGCAGAGCGGATGGTGGCCTCGGCGGGCGAGTCCGAGTACGGCCGACTCTCCGTCTCCGCACAGCACTACGCCGCCGTCGAGATCGTCGAGCGGGTCCCGAAGGAGGCGTTCGACCCGCAGCCCGCGGTCGAGAGCGCTATCGTCCGGTGTACGCCGCGCGATCCCGACTACGAGGTCGGCGACGAGGCGTTCTTTCTCCGGTTCGTGAAGGCGCTGTTCACCCAGCGGCGCAAGACGGTCCGGAACGCGATCCGCAACACCGGCCACATCTCCGGGCTAGACGATCCGGACGCCGTCGTCGACGCCGCGGACGAGGACCTCCTCAGTCGGCGCCCCGGAACGCTGGATCCGACGGCGTTCGCCGCGCTCGCGGAGCTGGCGCGCGAACACGGATCGCCGACGGAGGCGTGACCGCGAGGATGGCTCTCGCAGCCGTCGTCGCGACCGGGAGCGCGCTTCCCGGACCGATCGGCGACCTCTACGGAACGGTGACGGGGAACGTCGAGCGGGTCGTCGCGTCGCTGCTGATCGTCGCCGCCGTGCTCGGCGTCCGGTACCTCATCGACTGGGCGAAGCGCCGCAACGGCGAGCTCTCCTCGAAGCAGCGACTCCTGCTCTCGACGACCGTCGCCAGCGCGACCGCGCTCGGGGCCCTCTCGCTGATCGCGGTGTGGGACCGCAGCGGCGCGCTCCTCGACGCGTACGAGGCGGCGGCGATCACCGATCAGCTGTCGAACGTCGTGCTCGCGGTCGTCCTCCTGGCGAGCGCGTACGCCGTCACGGACTTCCTCGGCGGCGTCATCCGGGAGGTGTCCGCCGAAAGCGCGGCCCTCACCGATCACCAAGAGGAGGTGATCCGGCGGATCACACAGCTGACGGTGTACACGTTCGCCCTGCTCGTCGTGGTCGGGCTGTTCACCGACAACGTCGGCGGGCTCCTCGTCGGGGCGGGATTCCTCGGGATCGTGGTCGGGATGGCCGCCAGACAGACGCTCGGTGCGGTGCTCGCGGGGTTCGTGCTGATGTTCTCGCGGCCGTTCGAGGTCGGCGATTGGGTCGAGGTCGGCGAGCACGAGGGGACGGTCACGGAGATCTCGATCATGAGCACGCGACTCCGGTCGTTCGACGGCGAGGTCGTGACGCTCCCGAACGACACCGTCCGGTCCGGGTCCATCATCGACCGATCGCGCCGGAACCGCCTGCGGATCGAAGTCGAGGTCGGCGTCGACTACGACACCGACATCGAACGGGCGTCGACGGTGATCGAAGAGACCGTCGGGGCCGTCGACGACGTCGCCTCGATGCCGGAAGCGGCGGTCGTGACGAAGCGGTTCGCCGACTCGGCGGTCGTCCTCGGCGTCCGGTACTGGATCCGCAACCCGAGCATGCGCAAGCGCTGGCGCACGCAGACCGCCGCGATGAACGCGATCAAGACGGCCCTCGAGTCCGAGGGGATCACCATCCCCTTCCCGCAGCAGACGCTCTCCGCCCGGGAGCCCGGCGCGTCCGACGTGTCCGGCCCGCAGTTGGACGCGTCGGTCGAGGAACGGGCGGCGACTCGGGGCGAGAGGCGCGGCTCCGCCGACGGCGAGGAGGGGGCGGACCGATGAGCGACCGATCGGGCGTCGATCGGGAGCGCGCCGACGGGACGGAAGGCGGGGAGGGCGGCGAGGAGGGCGGCTCCGACCTCGCGGCGCGTCGGGGGCTCGACGAGGCCGTCGTCTACCAACCGGCAGAGGACTCGGGACTCCTCGCGGAGGCGGCCGTCGAGGCGGCGCACGGCCGGGTGTTGGAGGTGGGGACGGGGTCCGGGTGGGTCGCGGAACGGATCGCGGCGGATCGAGGACTCGACGTGGTCGGCAGCGACCTCAACCCGCACGCGGCTCGGCAGGCGCGAGACAGGGGCGTCGAGGCCGTCGTCGCCGACCTCCTCGCGCCGTTCCGAGCGGACGCGTTCGACACCGTGTGTTTCAACCCGCCGTACCTCCCGACCGACCCGGACAACGAGTGGGACGACTGGATGGAGCACGCGCTCTCGGGCGGGGAGTCCGGCCGCGAACTCATCGAGCCGTTCCTCGCCGACGTCGGCCGGGTGCTCGCGCCCGAGGGCGTCGTCCTGCTGCTCGTCTCCTCGCTGACCGGGTACGACGCGGTGCTCGAGTTGATCGAAGCGTCCGGGTTCGACCACGAGGTCGTCGTCGAGGACTCGTTCCCGTTCGAGACGCTCACCGTGTTGCGGCTCAACCGCGGGAGCGGCCCGGCCAGTCCGTAGACTCAGTCGGTCGGGTCCGCCGGTCCGGTCGCCGCTGTCGCGTCGACGCGCCGCACCTTCTCTCCCGGCCCCTCGAACCGATCGGGGTGGAGCAGCGCCGCCAGCGCCTCCAGGGTGTCGACGACGCGGTGGCTGTGGCGGTTTAAATACGCGGTGCCGTCCATCGCGTACACGCGCCCGGCGCGCACCGCCGAGACGTCGTCGAACCGCGCCCGGTCCAGCAGATCGACGGCTGCCCGCTCGGCCTCGCGGACGTCGGCGCCGCAGGGACCGACGACGATCACGTCGGGGTCGAAGCCCCGCAGCGCTTCGGGGTCGATCTTCCTCGACCGCTCGCCGGCCGCCACGATCCCGGGCTCTCCGCCGGCGATCCGGATCAAGTCGGGCACCCACAGGCCGCCGTGGCGGAGGGGATCTGTCCAGTCGAGGACGGCGACCCGAGGGAGATCCGCGGACGCTCCGTCGGGCACGGCGTCGGCGACGGCGCCGATCCGCGATTCGAGCCGCCCGCGGAGGGTTTCCCCGGCTTCGGGTCGTCCGATCGCCTCCGCGACACGCTCGACGTTCGCGAGGACGTCGTCGAGGTCGTCCGCGTGGACGTCCAACACCGTCGCGTCGAGGTCGAGCCGGTCGACGCCCCGGCGCGCGAGCCCGGCGTCGAGCGCGCAGACGCCGCAGACGCCCTGCGTGAGGACGACGTCCGGGTCGGCGGCGGCCAGCGCGTCGCCGTCGAGGTAGTACACGTCGTCGTACGCGACGATCCGATCGATCGTCTCGGGGTCGTCGTCGAGATCGCGAACGAGCCCGGTGAGCGTCGGGCGCGCCGCCGCCGAGGGCGGGTGGTCGCATTGATGGGAGACCGCGGCGGGGGTCGCGCCGAGCGCCGCGGCCACCTCAGTGGCGGACGGGAAGAGGGAAACGACGGTCATGCGTTCGGATCCGCGGCCGTCGTGGTAACTGTTCGGTCCGCCGCTAGAAATAACTAACACTCATAAAACATATTAGCAAATATTATACGGCGGCATATCGAACCAACGGTGATGACTGAACGAGTCGCAGCCACGCCGGGGCTGTACCCGCTTCCGGACTGGGCGAAAGAGACCCTCTCGGACCTCAAAGGCCACCAGAAGGGTGACCTGCTGAGCGGCGACGAGAGCGAGGCCATCGTCGAGCAGTACGACGAGGTGCGTGCGGAGTACGTCGACGACCAACTGGACGCCGGCCTCGACCGCGTCGTCGAGGGGCAGGGCCGCTGGGACGACATGATCGCGCACCCGCTGACGGTCCACGACAGCGTCGAGACCGGCGGGATCGTTCGCTACTACGACAACAACAACTTCTACCGCGATCCGCGCGTCGTCGACGACCTCGACTTCTCCGGCGACGTGGCCCGCGAGCTGGAGTCGGCGACCGACCTGATCGACGGCGCGGCCCCGCTCGCGGCGACGCTCCCGGGCCCGTACTCGCTCGCGGAGCTCGCGACCGACGAGCACTACGGCGACGAGGCCGCGTTCCAGGCCGCCATCGCCGAGTTCCTCGCCGGCGAGGTCGAGGCGTTCCCGGCCCACGAGACGCTGTTCCTCCTCGAGCCGTCGCTGGTGACGAGCCCGCCCGCCGAGGGCGAGGAGTCGGCCGCGACGGACGCGATCGCGACGGTCGCCGACGCCACCGACGCCGACGTCGTCGTCCAGACGTTCTACGGCGCGCTCGGCGAGAAGCTGTACGCGCACCTCGTCGACGAGGCCGGCGCGGACGCGCTCGGACTCGACCTCGTCGCCGGCGACCGCGACGACACCGTCTACAACGTCCAGGAGTTCGGCTCGACCGACTCGCTCGCGCTCGGGCTCGTCGACGGGCAGAACACGCTCGTCGAGGAGCCGGAGACGATCGCCGAGCGCGTCGAGTGGTTCGAGTCGCAGATCCCGGCGGAGGGGTTCGATCGGACGTACCTGACGCCGAACACCGAGCTGTTCTACCTGCCCGCTAACAAGTACCGCGCGAAGCTGAACGCGCTGACCGCCGCCACGGAGGTGCTCGAGTAATGGTCCGAAACCCGTCTGCCAACCGCGAACAGTTCCGCCCGAACGACCACCCGAACGACGCGTTCCTGCTGACGACCGTCGTCGGCTCGTACCCGAAGCCGAAGTGGCTCAACCGGGCGGACGAGCTCGTCGACGACCCCGACTCGAAGTTCGACGCGACGGACCTCGAGGAGGCGCACGACGACGCCTGTCGGCTCATCACGCACGAACACGAGCGCGCCGGGCTCGACACGGTCGTCGACGGCGAGATGCGCCGCAACGAGATGGTCGAGTTCTTCGCCGAGCGCATCGACGGCTACGAGTTCAACGGCCCCGTGAAGGTGTGGGGGCACAACTACTTCGACAAGCCGAGCGTCGTCGAGGAGGTCGAGTACGACGAGCCGTGGCTCGTCGACGAGTTCGAGTTCACCTCGAACGTCGCCGAGCGCCCGGTGAAAGTCCCCATCACAGGACCGTACACGCTCGGGTTCTGGGCGTTCAACGAGGCGTACCCCTCCACCGAGGAGCTGGTCTACGACCTCGCGGACCTCGTCAACGAGGAAGTCGAGAAGCTCGTCGAGGCCGGCGCCCGCTACATCCAGATCGACGAGCCCGCGCTCGCGACGACGCCGGAGGACCACGCCATCGTCGGCGAGGCGCTCGAACGCATCGTCTCGGGCATCGACGAGGAGGTCCGCATCGGCCTCCACGTCTGTTACGGCGACTACTCGCGGATCTACCCCGAGATCAACGACTACCCGATCGACGAGTTCGACGTGGAGCTGTGTAACGGCGACTTCGAGCAGATCCCGACGTTCACCGACCCCGAGTTCGAGCCCGACCTCGCGCTCGGCGTCGTCGACGCTCACACCGCCGAGATCGAGCCGGTCGAGGAGATCAAAGCGAACATCCGGCAGGGCCTCCGCGTCGTCCCGCCGGAGAAGCTCACCATCTCGCCCGACTGCGGGCTGAAGCTGCTCCCGCGCGACATCGCCTACGGGAAGACCGAGAACATGGTCACCGCCGTGCGCGAAGTCGAAGCCGAGATCGACGCCGGCGAGATCGACCTCGACAACCCGCTCGCGGACGACTAAGCCGGCTGCGTACCCGCTTGCGGACGGCCGAGCCGGTTGCGTCCGCTCGTATCCCGCCGCCTCGGCGGCGCACCCCGGCTGCGCTCTGCGACACCACTTATAACTCGCCGCCGCCCCCACCGCCGACATGGACATCGGTCTCACCGTCGGCGACGATATCGATCGTCTCGCGGCGGCGCCACAGCGGTTCGACTTCTGCGAGCTCGGGGTCGGCGAGCCGACGCTCGTCCCGAGCGACCTCGATCGCGGGCGAGTCACTGACGCCCTCGCCGGGCGCGACCTCTTCGTTCACCTGCCGTACAGCCAGCCGCTGACCAGCTACGCGCCCGAGATCAACGACGCCATCGTCGCCTACCAGCGCCGCCTCCTCGACGCCGCCGGCGACCTCGGCGCGGAGAAGGCGGTGCTCCACGCGACCTCCGCCGACCGCGACGATATCGCGTTCCGCGAGGTGGCGGCCGACCAGCTCCGCCGGGTCGCCGACGCGGGCCGCGAGGCGGGCGTCGAGGTCGTGGTCGAGAACGTCGGCCACCAGCACAGGGGGCTCCAGCTCTCGGTGCTCGGCGACATCGCCCGCGAGACGGACACCCCGATCTGCTTCGACGTCGGCCACGCCTACATGGAGGGCGACAACAAGGCCGTCAAACGGTTCCTCCGGAGCCACGGCGACCGAATTTCGCACCTGCACTGCCACGACGTCCGCCGTCGCGGCGACACGCACCTCCCGATCGGCGCGGGCGAGGTCGACTACGGAATCGTCGAATCGGAGCTGTCGGGGTTCGACGGCACCGTCGCGCTGGAGGTGTTCACGAACGACGAGACGCTGCTCATCGACTCCGGCAAGCGCATCGCCGACCGACTCGGGACCGAATTCTGACTCTCGGGCGCGTTAGGTGGCGCGTTACGTGGCGCGTTCGCCACCGTCAGCGTCGTCGCTCTCAGCGTCGTCGTTCGAACTGACACCGTCCGACTCGCTGTCGCCGTCAGCGTCGTCGCCCGATTCGACGTCGCTATCCTCGTCGTCTCCGTCGCTGTCGACAACGCCGTCGGTGTCCTCGTCGTCTCCGTCGCCGTCGATCTGCCGTTTGATCGACTCCAGTTCGGACTCGACGTCGACCTCGGGCGCAGGCGAATCGTCGCCCGGGTCGGCCGCGTCGCGCTCGACGGCCGTCCCGGGCGGGTCGTCGCCGGTGTCGTTCGGATCGGTCACGTCGATCCGAATCCCGCCGGAGTCGCCGCGACCGTCCCCGTCGTCGCCGCGGCTGTCGTCGCCGCGACTGTCGGTCCGTTCGCTCGGGTCGCGCCGCTCTCCTCGGCGGGCCGAATCGGCCTCGCGGCGGCTCTCCTCGATCCGGGCTTCGATCTCCGCGGTGAGGTCGCGGGCGTCGGCGATGATGGACCGCGAGGCCGCCTCCTCGGGGAGGTCGGCCTCCGACAGCGCGGTTCGCAGCTCGCCGAGCGACCGCGCCAGCCCGGCGCTCGCGCCGTCTCGCACGTCGCCGAGGCGATCGGTCGCCGGAGCCGCGCCGTCGGCGAGGCTTCGGCCCGGGTCGGCGAGCCGAAGGGTCCCCTGCAGCAGTTCGAGCGACTTGATCGTCGTCTCCAAGAGGGCGATGATCGTCGGGATCGTGTACTGTTCGGTGAACCGGACGAGCTCCGAGAGGCGGGGCGGTCGCGGCGGGCCGCGTCGGTCCCGCTCGGTCTCGCGGAGGTCGCGGCGAAGCTCGGTCAGGACGTCCTCGAGGTCGTCGAGCCGGGCCTCGAGGTCGTCGTCGCGTCGGTCGTCGCGAGAACTCATGGCGCCACGTAGGCGGTCGGCGGATAAAAACCCAGGCCGGTCGCTTCGCGCTCGACCGGGAGAGCGCCTCCGAGCCGTTCAGAATCCGCTATCTCTCGCTCGCCGGCGGAGCAGACGCCCCCTGCCGGCGGAGCAAAGCCTCCGCCGGCCGATCAGAACCCCTCTCGGAGGTGCGTCGATCGCGGCGGGAACAGCGCGTCGAGACGGGCCGTGATCTCGGGCCGGTCGGCCGCGTCGATCGAGAGCCCGCCCGATCGCAGCGCCTCCTCGACCGTCCGATAGCCGACGGCCAGCTGCGAGAGGGTCCCGATGTCGACCCGAGCGTCGGGGTCGGCGGAGTCGGCTGGGTCGGCGGAGTCAACGTCGCCGCCGTCGCCGTCGTCGATCCGATCGACGGTCACGGCGTCGTCCGCGACGGCGACGCGGAACAGCCCGTCGTTCCAGTCGGCCAGCGGGTCCTCGATCGCGAGCGAGAGGGTCGCCTCGACGGAGATGTCGAGTCCGAGCACGCCGAGCGCGGTGAGCGCCGCGGGCGCGTCGACGAGCCTAATCATCGGTCCCGTCCGGACCTCGCAGTCGACCGCACGCGGGTCCTCGACCAGGTCGAGCAGCGGCGCGTCCGGCGGGGCGCGGATCCGCACCTCGTCGACCTGCGAGTCGTGATTGCGGAAGAAGCGGAGCAGCTGAAACCACGCCTCGTCGTCGGCGACGAGGGCGTCGGAGACGCGCAGCGCGTCCCCGTCGCCGTCGTCCGCGTCCCCGAAGGTATATGCGCAGATCGCGCGGAGGTCGCCGTCGCGCTCCCACCCGTACACGAACGGGTCGGTCTTCCATCCCTCGAGGACGCGCTCGCGCCACCACTCCTCGGTCCAGTCCATCGTGAGGTCGTAGCGGTCGGCCATCGCCCGCACCACCGGCGTCACCGCCGGATAATCGGCCCCGTCGAGCCGTCGGAAGGTCCCGGCGGCGTCGCCCGTCGTCGCGATCAGGTCGTCGACGAACCCGAGCTGGTCGGGCGGGGCGGTGATGAGCGCGAGCCGACTCGCGGTCGCCCAGCCGTACCGGGCGTAAAACGAGTATTCGAAGGGCCACAGCGCGGAGAAGTCGACCCCGCGGTCGCGGTACTCGTCGAGCGCCTCCCTGAGCATCCGGGCGATGTTCCCGCGCCGGCGGTGCTCCGGGGGCGACGCGACGGCGGACAGTCCGGCGACCGCGCGGTCGGCACCGCGGATCCGCAGCGAGAGGTCGTGGTGCGCGCAGACGGCGACGGGGTCTCCGTCGTCGTCGAACAGCCCGTACCGGTCGGCGATCGTCTCGCGGTCGTCCTCCTCGTCGGGGTCGTAGGGGCCGTCGGCGGGCGAGAAGGCGTACCGCATGAACGCGCGGAACTCGTCGGCGCGCTCGTCGGGGAACGGTCGGTACTCCATACGCGGTCGGCACGCGGGAGGAAAATAAGTCTTCTCGGAGCGCTCAGTCGAAGCGGCCGCGCCGGTACTGCACCGGCCACTCGATCTCGGCGCCGAGTTCGTGGGCGGCTTCGAGCGGCCAGTAGGGGTTCCGGAGCAGCTCGCGGCCGAGCGCGACGAGGTCGGCCCGCTCGTTGCGCACCAGCGCGTCGGCGTGCGTCGGCTCCGTGATCCCGCCGACCGCGGCGACGGGCACGTCGGTGGCCTCGCGGATCGCCTCGGCGTAGGGCACTTGGTAGCCGGGGCCGGTCCCGGGAAGCCGCTGGTCGGGATGGATCCCGCCGCCGGAGACGTCGATCAGGTCGGCGCCGGCGTCGGCGAGCAGCGGGGCCAGTCGAACCGAGTCGTCGACGTCCCACGAGTCGCGGTCGGGGAGCCAGTCGGTCGCGGAGATCCGGACGAAGACGGGTTTGCCGTCGGGCCACACGTCGCGGACCGCCGCGACGACCTCGCGGACCAGTCGGGTTCGGTTCTCGAAGCTCCCGCCGTACTCGTCGTCGCGGTCGTTGGTGACCGGCGAGAGGAACTGGTGGAGCAGGTAGCCGTGGGCCGCGTGGACCTCGGCGATCTCGAAGCCGGCGTCGAGCGAGCGCTCCGCGGCGGCCGCGAACGCGTCGGTCACATCCGCGATGTCCGCGGCGTCCATTCGTCGAGTTTCGGCCAGTTCGTCGGCGTCGGCGCCCGGATCCGGGTACGGCGCGTCGGTCGCCGACACCGTCTCCCACCCATCCTCCTCGTCGAGGGGGATCGGGTCGCCGCCTTTCGCGGGCGCACTGTGCGAGCCCTTCCGGCCGGCGTGTGCGAGCTGGATCCCGGGCGTCGCGCCCTGCGATTTGACGAACTCGACTATCGGTTCGATCGCCTCGGCGTGCTCGTCCGACCAGATCCCGAGACAGCCGGGCGTGATACGCCCGCGCTCTTCGACCCCGGTCGCCTCGGTCATCACGACCCCGGCCCCGCCGACGGCGCGGGTCCCGAGGTGAGTTCGGTGCCAGTCGTTCGCGAACCCGTCGTCCGCGGAGTACTGGCACATCGGCGAGAGCATCACTCGGTTGCGGAACTCCGTGTCGCGCAGCGAGAACGGCGTGAAAAGCGATTCCGTCATCGTTCCACGCGAGGGGGGCCGACGGGTAATGCGCTCCGGTTCCCCGCACGGATCGCCGAGGCCGGAACTCGGCGGCCAGTCGATATCGGGGGATCTAATTTAGGCCGACCGAAACCTATATCCTCCGGCGTCGCCGACGAACCGTCAATGAGTACCGGTGACCGCGTCGAACTCGACGCCGAGGAGCCCGCGGACGCACGACCGACTGTCGCGGCGAGTCGCTGCTCGCCCGATCGAACCGTTTTCACCGAACGGGGGAACACGGACGCGTGGATCGCGACCGACCTGACCGTCGATCTGCAGCGGTAGGACGGCGGTAGGGCAGCGGGCGTCGACGGCGGCGGTGCCCTTTATAAATTCACCAACGAGCGAAGCGTCGTCTTCCGCACCTCTCAGACCGTCGGTTTGCTCCGATACGGATTCACAGCAGCGGATTTCTTCGGCCGTCGGTTTATAAGCGATCGACGGCGGGGTGTCCGCCGCGCTTGCCTTCGTTCGTTGCTCCCGTCCGGTGCCTCCGTTCGTTGCTCCCGCTCAATGTCGTTTATAAATCGCCGATGCGGCGGCCACCGATGAGCGCCGCCCGATTACTGATAAATCGGTGACGGCCGCGGCGTCGCCCTCAGACCTCGGCGACATCGATGCCGGCCGCTTCGACGACTCGCTTCGCCTGCCGCGTGGCGCGCTCGCGGACGGCGTCGGCGTCGATCCCGACGTGCTCGCCGTCGTCGTACCGGACCTCGCCGTCGACCATCGTGAAGACGACGTCGTCGCCGTGAGCGGCGTAAACGAGGTGCGACAGCGGGTCGTGGAGCGGGGTGGCGCGGGTGCGGTCCGTGGTGAGCCCGATCACGTCGGCGCGCTGGCCCGCCCGCAGGGTGCCGAGCCGGTCGAAGCCGGCGGCGCGCGCGCCGTTCGTCGTGGCCATCTCCAGCACCGTCGCCGCGGGGAGCCGAGTCGGGTCCTTCGCGTCCACCTTCCCGAGGAGGCTCGCCTGCCGCATCTCCGTGAAGGGGTCGAGCGTGTTGTTACACGGCGGGCCGTCGTTGCCGAGCGCGACCGTGATCCCGCGGTCGAGGTAGTCGTGGACGGGGGCGATCCCCGAGGCGAGTTTCATGTTCGAGGAGGGGCAGTGGGTGACGACCGTGTCCGTCTCGGCGAGCACCTCGCGCTCGCGCTCGTCGGTGTGCACGCAGTGCGCGAGCGTCACGTCGGGGCCGGTGAGGCCGACCTCGTCGAGCCAGAGCAGGTTCCGGCGACCGGTGTCGGCCTCGACCGTCTCGATCTCGTCTTCGTTCTCGCTGGCGTGGGTGTGGATCGTCACGCCGTCGTACCGGTCGGCGAGGTCGCGGCACCCGCGGAGACACGCCTCCGAGCAGGTGACGGCGAACCGCGGCGTGACCGCGTACCGCACCCGGCCGTCGGCGGCACCGTGGTACTCGCGGATCAGCGCCTCGCTCTCGTCGAGCGCGGCGTCGGTGTCCTCCAACAGGCCGTCGGGCGAGTCCTTGTCCATGAGCACCTTCCCGAGCCGGGCGCGGATCCCCGTCTCGATCGCGGCCTCGAACGCCTCGCCCGCGTGGTTCACCGAGAGGTGGTCGACGACGGTGGTCGTCCCGGATTCGAGGCACTCGAGGTAGCCGAGTTCGGCCGCGGCGCGCGTCGCCTCGGCGTCCATCGCCGCCTCCATCGGGAGCACGGCGTCGAACAGCCAGTCGAGCAGGGCGGCGTCGTCGGCGATGCCGCGGCCGAGCGACTGCACCGAGTGCACGTGGCCCCCGACCAGTCCGGGCGCGACGAGGTCGACCGCGCGCCGCTCGTGGTCGGGGTACTGCTCACGGAGGGTCGCTGCGTCGCCGACCGCGGCGATCCGCGCTCCCTCGACGACGACGGCGCCCTCGGGAACGACGGTCTCGGGGTCCGCGATGACGGTTCCGGCGATCAACATGTCCGTCCGTTCCTAACGGCCGGCTCTTAAGAGGGTATCCGTTCGGATCGGTCCGCGACGCCGGCCCGGACCGACGGCTATTCGTTTCGCCCGCCCGCACCGAGAGCCGTGCTCAGATACGTGACGACGAACCCGGGAAAGGTGCGCGAGGCGGAGCGCTACCTCCCGGACGGCTCGGTGGAGCGGCTCGATTTCGACTACACGGAGATCCAGGCCGACGAGCTCGGTCCCATCGCGGCGCGCGGCGCCCGCGAGGCGTACCGACACGCCGGCGAGCCGGTGCTCGTCGACGACGCCGGTCTGTTCATCGAGGGGCTCGACGGGTTCCCCGGCCCCTACTCCGCGTACGTCGAGGAGACGCTCGGGATCGAGCGCGTCCGCGACATCGCCGCCGACCTCGACGACCGCCGGGCCGCCTTCCGCTGTACGCTCGGATACTGCGACGGCGACGACTTCGCCGCGAGCCCGGACCCCGTCGATCGCGGGGACCGCGGCGCAGCCGCGGCCGCTGGACCGGGAGACGGGGACCGCGGCGGAGACGACGAGAGCGGCGGTGAGAGGGTGCGCGAGGGCGGCGAGGCGCTCCCGGTCAAGCTGTTCGAGGGCTACGTCCCCGGCCGGATCGTCGCGCCCCGCGGCGACGGCGGCTTCGGCTACGACCCGATCTTCGAACACGACGGCGAGACGTTCGCCGAGATGGACACGGACCGGAAGAACGCCGTGTCACACCGCGGACGCGCCTTGGAGAAGTTCGCCGAGTGGTACGCGGATCGGTGAGGGACGGTGAGCGGGTACGGACGGCGAACGCCGACAAGGGTCGGCGCGAGACGGCGGCCCGCTCAGGCCGCGTCCTCGATCGCCGCGGTCAGTAGCTCACAGCCGAGTTCGATCTCGCGGTCGGTGACGTCGAGCGGCGGGAGGATCCGGAGGACGTCGTAGCCGCACGCCAGCGTGAGCAGCCCGCGCGAGAACGCCCGGTCGAGGACCGCGTCGCGGCGCTCTTTCGAGTCGAACTCGACGGCGAGCAGGAGCCCCTTCCCCCGGATGTCGGTCACGCCCGGGAGGTCGGCGTCGCGCATCGTCTCTTTGAACTGGCGGCCCCGAACGGTGGCGTTGTCCATCAGGTCGTGCTCGCGGATCGCATCGAGCGTGAGCGCACCCTGCGCGGACGCGATGATGTCTCCAGCCCCCCACGTCGAGGAGATCCGGCTCGTCTCCTCGGGGAACACGTCCGATCGGGAGACCGTCGCCCCGACGCGGAGCCCCTTCGCGCTGGAGATCACGTCCGGCTCGATCGCGTAGTGGTCCGATCCCCACAGCTCGCCGGTGCGACCGACGCCCGACTGGATCTCGTCGGCGATCAGCGTGATGTCGTGCTCGTCGACGAGCGCCGCGATCTCGTCGGTGAACGCGTCGGAGGGGAAGCGGTAGCCGCCCTCGCCTTGAATCGGTTCCATGATCAGGTACGCCACGTCGTCGGGGTCGATGTGGCCGCGGTCGGGATCGAGCTTGCGGCGGAGTTGGGAGACCCCGTCGGCGAAGAAGCCGCACGAGCACGTCTCGGCGGTGCAGTGCCGGTCGTCACAGAACGGCACGTCGTGGACGCCGCTGATCTCCGGGAAGTCCCGACGGTACACGGACTTCGAGCGGTTGAGCGACAGCGCGCCGAGCGTCCGCCCGTGGAAGGCCCCGTCGAAGGTGATGGCGTGTTTCGCGCCGCCCGATTCGTCGTAGGCGATCTTGATGGCGTTCTCGACCGCCTCCGCCCCGGAGTTCGAGAGGAAGACGGTGTCCATGTCGTAGTGGTCGGTGATATCCGTGAGCCGGTCCATCAGCCCGGAGGGGCCGGGGACCCCGTCGTCCGGCGATTCGCCGCCGGCGACGTAGAAGTCCTGGCCGGCGATCTTCAGCGGGTCGACGAGGTCGAACTCCGCGAGCGGCTCCATGATGAGCGGATTGTTGTACCCGAGGGGCGCGGCGGCGACGTGACTCGTGAAGTCCATGAGGACGTTGCCGTCGACGTCGGTGCAGAACGGCCCCTCCGCGGGCGCGTTTCGGTCCCAGACGAACTCGTAGACGTAGGTGCTCGGTGCGGCCGACTCGTGGTGGTACTCGACCCATTCCCGCGCGCGGTCGCCCGGGAGATCCGTGACGTCGGGCGCGGCCGTATCGCGATCCATGTCGCCACGTGGCACCCGGATCGAATAAAGGCAAGGCGCTCGCGGAATACTTGGAGAAACGTCCAACGGCGGCGGTCCGGGGGCGGCGGAGCGCCGATCGACGACCGATCGAGTGAGGTGAAACGGAGAGAGAACGGCCGAAAGCGGCGGAGACGCGTCGACCGATCAGTGGTCGACGTACTGCGACTCCCAATCGGTTCGGGCGTCGATCTCGCGTCGCCCGCGGCGAGTCAGCGTGTAGTAGTTCGTGCGCCGGTCGCGCTGGCCCTTCTCGACGAGCCCCTTCTCGACGAGGGTGTCGAGGTTCGGGTACAGTCGCCCGTGGTGGATCTCCTTTTCGTAGTAGTCTTCGAGTTCCTCCTTGATGGCCAGCCCGTGCGGCTCGTCTAAGCCGGCGATCACGTAGAGCAGATCACGCTGGAAACCTGTGAGGTCGTACATGCAACTGTCCACACATACCCATTGTAAATAAATAAATATATCGTTACTAAGAGAGATGATCCGGGCGTCAGCCCCGGCGCGTGGGACGATCCCCGGCGATCCGTTTTGTCAGTCTGATAACCATCCGTCGCGATCCGGACGACTCCGCCGGGCGTCCGCTTCGTTTCACATATAAGATACGTTGGCGGGATCCGGCGCCGAAACGGATCGTCGACCGCGCCGTCGACGGCGATACCGCTCGTCGGGTTGTGTCACGTGGATGCGGTCTCGGAAAGTGGCACGCCCGACGCGGAAAAAAGCCGCGTCAGGCCTGCCAGTTGGTCCCCGCTGACGCTTCGGCCCTCCAGACGAAGCGTCACCAGTCGGTACAGGGTTGTCATTGATAAACTTAACGAGCGCGCGCTACTGTTGTCTGTGCAGCCACATGTATCGAAGGCGGCTACATGTGTTCCTCCTCTAACACCCAACCGAGCGCGCGCTTGTAGTGGGTGAACAGCTCTTCGACGCCGCGATGCGTCATCTCCTCGTCGTCCAACTGCTCGCACAGGAACTCGTACTGCTCGCGGATCTCCGCTTCGGAGCGCATGGGTTCGGGTACGGCGGGTGTCGGGATAGTGTTGTGGCCGCGGTGTGGCCGCGGTGTGGCCGCGGTGTGGCCGCCGTGGAGCCGACGCCGCTCCTCGCGGCCCCGCGGACGCCCGCCCGACGGCCTCCTCTCGCGGCGGTCGCGTTCGCGAACGATACGTTGATACGTCGACCGCGGATACACGTGGAGACGATGGACGATCGGACGCGAAAGTACCTGAAGGGGCGGTTCGGCGACTACTACCGCCACGCCTCGCCGGCGCTTCCGCCGGACGCGAACCTCCGCGAGTGGGGCCACATCCCGTGGACGCCCGGCTCCGGGACGACGATGGTTCGCCACCAGTCGCTGTTCGATCTGGGCGACGTGGACACGTTCTTCGCCGACAACGCGCCCCGACACGCGTACTTCTCGGCCGCGCGCTACGACGATCCCGGCGCGTCGACGATGTCCAAGAAGGGCTGGCGAGACGCCGACCTGGTCTTCGACCTCGACGCCGACCACCTCCCCGGCGTCGACCCGGAGACGACGACGTACCCCGAGATGCTCGCCGAGTGCAAGCAGGCGCTGCTCCGGCTGCTGGACTTCCTCGACGACGACTTCTCGTTCGACGACTGCACGGTGGTCTTCTCCGGCGGCCGCGGATACCACGTCCACGTCCGCGACGAGAGCGTGCGCGACCTCGACAGCGAGGCGCGCCGGGAGATCGTCGACTACGTCCGCGCGATCGATCTCGACACCGACGGGCTGATCCGCACCGTCTCCGACCGCGGCACGACGAAGCGCGTGCTCCGAACCGAGGGCGGGTGGGGCGCGCGCGTCCACGCGGCCCTGATCGAGTACGCCGACGACCTCCGGGATATGGACGACGACGACGCCCGCGAGCGTCTCATGGAGCTCGACGGGATCGGCGAGGGGCGCGCGAAGACGATCCTCGGCGCGTTCGATCGCAACCCGACCGCGGTCCGCGAGGGCAACGTCGAGGCCGGCGGGCCGGGCGTGCGCCGGCTCGTCTCCGCGCTCGCCGCGCGCGTGGCCGCGACCGACACCGCGCCGATCGACGAGCCCGTCACGACCGACACCCGGCGGCTCATCCGCCTACCACGGACGCTCCACGGCGGGTCCGGGCTCGTCGTCACGCCGATCGACCGGGACGACCTCGACGACTTCGACCCGCTTCGGGACGCCGTCCCCGATCGGTTCGTCGGTCGGGAGATCCGGATCGAGACGGACGCCGATCGGACGGTAGAATTAAACGGCGAGCGCGTCAGAGTTGAACCCGGTAGAAACACCGTGCCCGAGTTCGCGGGGGTCTTCCTGATGGCCCGCGACGAGGCGCGGAAAGCCCCCGAACGATGAACCTCGACGAGCTCAGATCGGCCCAGGCGAAGGAACGCCGCAAGGACAGCCTCCAGCACCTGCGGGACTCGTTTTACGACGACGTGGCGGCCTACGTCGCCGATCTGCGCGCGGCTCGCGACCGCCGCGCCGAACAGGTCGCGAAGCCCTTTTCGGACGACGACGTCCGGCGGATGTCGGACGAGGTCGAGACCGCAGAGGAGGTCGCGGAAGCCCTCTACGAGCGCCGCGTCGGCAAGGTCGTCAAGCTCGCGTCGTTCGCGGCGGCCGACATGCCCGTCGACGCCGACGGGATGACGACCGAAGAGCGGCAGCTGTTCGACGACCTCGTCGACCGGATCAGCGAGAACAAATCGCGCGTCCTCGACGTGCTCTCCGGGGAGGCGTCGCCGGCCGGCGACCCCGGCCCCGTCGACCCCCGGACGACCGAGCAGGCCGACGGCCCGGCGCCACCGGAACCGGCCGCAGCCGACGAGGAACCGGTGGCGCGGTCGCCCGACTCGGAACCGCGGTCGCCCGACTCGGAGCCGCGATCGACCGCGGACGAGGCCGGCGCGTTGGCCGGGGCCATGGGTGGCGCGGACGAGACGGTCGACGCCGACAAATCGGGTGACGATTTCGACGCGATCGCCGACGCGGACGACGCGAACGAGCCAGACGACGCGGTCACCGACGAGATCGCGGCCCTCGACGGGTCGCCGGAGGACCCGACCGAAGCCGACGACGGCCCGACAGCGGTCCCGCCGGAGCCCGCACCGCCCGGCGCGCCGGGCGTGACGGAGGGCGACGGAGGGGCGGCGGCGCCGAGCGACCCGTCCGAGGAGGGAGGGGCTGACCCGGACGCCCCCGACGATGCTGACCCCTCGGCCGCGGCGCTCGACGACGATCGCGCGACCGTGCGGATCACCCGCGACGTGGGCGCCATCTTCGGCGTCGACGAGCGGGAGTACGACCTCGCGAGCGAGGACGTGGTGACGCTCCCCGTCGAGAACGCCGACCCCCTCGTCGCGCGCGACGCCGCGGAGCGACTCGACTGAGGGGACGGCCGCCGTATGGAGGACAGCGTCGGCGGCGTGACCGCGGTTCGGACCCGATCCCTCGGAGCGGCGGCGACGCTCCTCGCGCTCGGCGGCATCGCCGTCGCGATACTGCTGGACCCGACGTTCTCGTGGACCGGTGACGCGCTCTCTGACCTCGGTGTGCGACCCCGGAGCGCGGTCGCGTTCAACTGGGGGCTGATCCTCGGCGGCGCCGTCGGCGTCGGCTACGCCGTCGCGCTCGGAGCGACGCCTCGTCCCGCGGAGAGAGCCGGCAGCGGTGGGGACCGCTCGCCGACTCGTGTGACCTCCCCGCTCTGTGCCGCCGCCCTCGGACTGGCGATGGTCGCGATGGCGGGCGTCGGCGCCGTCGACCTCACGCGCCCCCTCCACGGGCCGGCCGCGGTCGGGTTCTACGCGCTCGTCACCGCCGTGTTCGCGATCGACGGGGTCGCCCGCCGCGACACGCGAAGCGGGCGCGCGGTACTCGCGTTCGCGTCGGCCCACGTCCTGGTCTGGGCGACGTTCATCGCCGGCTGGTGGCCCGTGACGGGGCTCGCCCTGCCGGAGTTGCCGGGGGCGCTCATGCTCGCGGCGTGGGTGTGGCTCGTCGGTCCGCTCCCGGTCCTCAACCCGCCCCCGGTCCTCGGCGCGCTCGCGACCGACGAACACTAACGCCGCGGCCGGGTACACTCCGGTAATGGAGGTCGAGTTCCTCGGCGGCGCCCGCGAGGTCGGTCGGAGCGCGGTCCTCGTCGACGACGCGCTGCTTCTGGACTACGGCCTGTTGACCGCGGACCCGCCGCAGTACCCCGTTCGCGACCCCGAACCCGACGCCGTCGTCGTCTCGCACGGCCACCTCGATCACGTCGGCGCGGTGCCGGCCCTGCTGAAGGGCGACCGCCGACCCGCGATCCACTGGACGCCGCCGACCGCCGACCTCGCGCGGACGCTGGCGCGCGACACCCTCAAACTGCACGGGAACAGTCCCCTGTGCCCGTTTTCGGCCGAGCACGTCGCGCGGCTCGGCGAGGTCGAACACCGACACGGCTACGGGGAGCCGTTCGTCGTTTCGGCCGGGGGGACCGACTACGAGGTGACGCTGTTCAACGCGGGCCACATCCCCGGGTCGGCGCACGTCCTGATCGACGACAGCGTGGGACGGAGTCCCACGGGCGATCGGACGCAGTCCGACAATGGCGACACCCGCCTGCTGTACACCGGCGACTTCCACACCGACGACCAGCGGCTGGTGGCCGGCACGACGGCCCGGCCGGACGCGGACGCCGTGATCTGCGAGGCGACGTACGCGGACGTGACCCACGAGGACCGCCGGGCGGTGGAGGACCGGTGGGCCGAGCGCGTGAAGACGACGATCTGGGAGGGCGGAACCGTCGTCGCGCCCGCGTTCGCGATCGGTCGGACACAGGAGCTCATGCTCGTCGCCGAGGCCAACGGTCTCACCCCGTACGTCGACGGGATGGGCGTCGAGGTGACCCGACTGGTCCGGCAGTATCCCGAGTTCCTCCGCGACCCCGAGGCGCTTCGCCGGGCGAAGGGCGCCGCGCGGTTCGTGACCGGACGAGACGGCCAGCGCGAGCGGATCGCCCGTGACAACGAGTTGATCGTCACCACGTCGGGGATGCTCGCCGGCGGCCCCGTCCACTCGTATCTCCCCGAGATCCGCGGGAGCCCGACGAACGCGGTGACGCTGACCGGGTACCAAGTCGAGGGGACGCCCGGCCGGGAGCTACAGGACCACGGTCGGCTGGCGATAAACGGGACGGTGCGCCCCGTGAGCGCCCGCGTGGACTCCTACGACTTCTCGGCGCACGCCGACCGCGGGGGGTTGGAGTCGTTCCTCAGCGACTACGAAGACGCCCGCGTGCTCGTGAACCACGGCGACCGCTGCGAGGCGTTCGCCGGGGACCTCCGGGCGGACGGGTACGCGGCGAGCGCACCGGCAATCGGGGATCGCGTCGAGCTGTAGGTGGATGGACCGGTAGGCGAGTCAGCCGCCGCGGTCGGTCTTCGAAACCATCTCGGAGGTGAGCGGTTCGTCACCGCTCGCATCCAGGTTGCCGTCGGTGAGTCTGCCGATCGCCTCGGCGGGCGCTCCCGGCGCGCACGTCACCTCGTGGGTTCGGTTCAGCGAGACGCTGACTCCCCCTCCACTCCCGTCGGCGTCGAATCGGAGTTCGACGGGCGCTTCCCGATCACACTCGAGCGTGACGCGAACCGGGCGTTCCGTTCCCCCCGGTAGCGTCTCGGGAGCGTCGACGGACGCGACCGTTACGTCCGGATGGTCGGTCGACACGTCGACGTCGAACGCCGTGAGATCGCCGCTGAACTGATTTCGGTAGGTCACGGCGACCGCGGGCCGCCCCGCCTCGATCGCCGCGGACTCGGCGACGACCGGCTCGTAGCCGAGGTACGCGCTCGTGTCGTCGGTCACGTTGACCGCGAGCCCGCGGTCCGCCTCCATCGCGGAGAAGCCCGCGGTGCCGAGGACGAGCCCGACCACCGCCGTGAACGCGAGCAGGACGCTCAGGGTGCGCAGGGCGCTCGCGCGGACCGGCGTTCGGGTGGTCGTGCTCATTCGCGGGATCGTTTGCTCAGTCGCGTTTGCGGAGCTCCGGCGGCTGCTCCGTGTTGCCGAGGCGGGTGCGGCGGCCGACGACGTGGTGAACCATCGACGACACGCCGAAGGCGGTGATCGTGAAGATGCCGACGTCGTGCGGGGCGAGCGCGGCGAACCCCGGCGTGCCGGTCGCGACCGCGAGGAGGAGCGAGACCGCGACGCCCGCGAGCCCGAGGTAATAGAGGCTCCAGGGGATCTCCTTGCTGCCCAACACCTCGACGTAGATGTCCAGATTCTCCAGCGCCGGCGTCGCCCGGACGAGGTTCTCTTCCTCGTCGAGCGTCACCACGTTCTTTTCCGCCAGTTTCGGGAGGTGAGTTCGCTGGAGCGTGCTGTACACGTTCCGACGGTCCTCGTAGGTCACCTCGGCAGGGTCGACGCCGACCTCCCACGCGGTGACGTGCGTGGACAGCTCGGACACCTCGATCGGCTCCGCGGTGCGCTTGAGCGCGTGGATAACGAACCGTCGGCGGCGGTTCGAGAGCACCTCGAATATCTCGTCTTCGGACAGTTCACCCGTGTTCGAGTTCGATCCGTCGGCTGCGGCGATAGTGGATTGCATCGATGGTGGTCCCCCGTGGTTCACCGATCGAGGATCCGCGTCCCCGAATCGGTGAATTTCGCTTGTAGCGTGTGCGGAGAAGTGTCATAAATAGGTTGGATAGTTTATCTGTTACAGTAGCCGAGCTGATAATAGATGGAGTCTCTCGTCGTTTGCGAGGCGATCCCTAAATCAGAGTATGGGGTTCTGTCGGTTCAGCCGATGTAAACAACTGCGTATCAATAGCGGTCTGAAGGCCGTTATGCTGATCCTATACGGTTCACGGGCGCTTCCGATGGAGACCGCGATGGGGGCCTGCAGCGCAACGAGACACGCTCGCGGACCCAATGAGACGATCCCGCGATCATGTCGAGAATTTCATAACAATGTACCTCCCCCTGTATGGGATATCCAAGCGCTCCCGGCCCGGACGTCCGGGTTGCGGGGGTGCGTGAACACAGGTGAGATACGACATGGAACGACGCAAATTCGTGATCGGTCTGGGTGCATTGGCTTCGGGAAGCGCAGCTGCTGTGGGTACTGGAGCGTTTACGGCCGCAGAACTCGACGGTCGGCAAGCAAATATCGGAGTCGTCAACGACAGCAACGGCCTCATCGGGCTCAAGGCTGGTACCTCCGAATACGTTACCAATGAAGGTGGCAGCGGGAATGAACTGATGATCGACTTCAGTTCGACGGGTGAGAATGGCGGTGGCGGTACGGGTGTTAATCCGAATTCCACCTACCAAGTCGGTGGACTTGGAAGCTTTGACGATAACAACATCAACCAAGTCCCAGGCGCTCCGACGACAAGCCCATCAGTCGGTGAAAAAGCCATTGACACGGCGACGCCGATCTACGGCGAGAACGGTGAGTACGCGTTCAAGGTGATGAATCAGACGGGCGATACAAAAGACATTGAGGTCGCCTACAACGCCAACGACGAACCGTTCCCGGAGGATACGCATCTCTTCTTGGTCGCCTACTACCCAGGTGGAAGCGATGATTCCGAAAAGGAAGAGGGGCTTCTTGTCAGCGACGTTGCCGCCCCGAACGACAAAGCCGCCAGCATCATTTTTGACAGCGATCAAGAGTGGTCATCATCTATCGCTTCGGGAGAAGAGTTCTACGTCACAATTCTCGTCGATGTGGGCGGGGCCCCCACCGATACCGATCTTGGTGGTACTCTCACTGTCCGCGCTGGGAGTCACGACGAGTTCACGAACGCCGACGACTGAACACGGAGTAAGGATTACTACCGATGAACAGACGCGATGTCGTGGTCGGGCTGGGAACGCTGGTCGGTACGGGAGCCGCGGTTTCCGGAACCGGCGCGTTCGGCGCTGCGGAGGTGTCCCGGCAGGCGACGATCGACGTCGTCGACGACAGCGACGGGCTGATCGGATTGGTCGCCAACGAGGCGATCGCGGGCGTTCGGATGGACGCCGGTGGCGAGTTGACGATCTCGCTCGGTGACGACGACCCCGGAGTGAACGTCAGTTCGGTGTATCAGTTCGGAGCGTTCGTTTCCGACGGCGGCGTCGAGGACATCACGGGCGACACGTTCTCGGTGGTCAGAGACGACGACCCGTCAGATATGAGCGACGGGCAGAACTCCCTCGAATCCGCGCTCGCCGTCGTGAATCAGTCCGCAGAAGACCTCGAAATCACGATCGACTTCGAGCTGGACGACAACAGCGATGAGACCGACGGCAACACCGAGTACGCCTTCGAGCTACAGTCTTCCCGAAACGGAAGCGGTACGCGGGAGGGACTCGCGACGAGCCCGATAACCGGTCAACTCACCGCTCAGTTGGCTACCGGCGAGTCGATCGGGCTCTCGTTCATCGTCAATGCGCTGGACGGCACGACGGCGGACGAGATCTCGGGGAGCCTGAGCGTCTCTGCGACGGCCGTCTAACCACACCTATTTTTAGAGTACTGCCGTCGGAAAGCAGACGCGAACGAGAACGCGGATCGGTACGGTAGCAAATATCCTCACTCGGTGTTCGAAAAATCGCGCAGAATCGCCGAGAGACGCCTACGCCCCGCCGTCGGTGTACGCCCGGTCGCCGAGGACGCGCTCGGCGGTCGCGTTCGCCTCGGCCGGCGTCGGACAGTCGCCGTCGGCGACCTCGTCGGAGAGCGTGGAGGCGAGGTCGTACACGGCGGCCCCGTCGGCGTCCGCCGCGACGCGTTCGAAGGTCGGCCGGTAGCCGGCGGCCGCGCGCTGTCCGATCTCGTCGAGCGAGGCGTCGATGGCGTACTCCAGTTGACGGACCGCTTCTTCGGGTTGCATACACCTCACTCGCACTCCGATACACTTAAAGGTACTCGGATTCGGAATTGAGTTAATTCTCGCGGCACGACCCACCGCGCGAGCGTTCGACGGAGTCGGATCGACCGACTCGGACGAGTCGGCAGATCGACGTGTATAGGCGTCGGGAGGTCGGAGCACGGGTATGAGCGACACAGCCGAGCGCGCCGCCGTCGCCGAGCGCGCGGCGCGGGCGGGGGCCGCGGTCGCGAGCGAGCGCTTCCGGAGCGACATCGCCGTCGAGCGCAAGGGGAAAGACGACGTGGTCACCGAGGCGGACCGGGCCGCCCAGCGCACCGTGATCGAGGCGATCCGCGAGGCGTTCCCGCACGACGCGATCGTCGGCGAGGAAGAAGACGAGCGCAAGACCGTTCCCGACGAGGGCGCGGCGTGGGTGATCGACCCGATCGACGGCACCAACAACTACGTCCGGGGCATTCGGGTGTGGGGGACTGCGGTCGCGGCCGTCGTCGACGGCGAACCCGTCGCGGCGGCCACCGTCGCACCCGCGCTCGACGACGTCTACACCGCCGACGCCGACGGCGCGTACCGCAACGGCGAGCCGATGACCGTCAGCGACGTCGACGATCCCCGGCGCGGCGCCGTCGACCCGACGCTGTGGTGGGACTTCGACTCGCGCGACGAGTACGCGCGGGCCTGCGAGGCGGTCGTGCGGCGGTTCAACGACCTGCGTCGGCTCGGCGCCGCACAGATCGTGTTGCCGACGGTCGCCGCCGGGGGGCTGGAAGGAACGCTCTCGAACCTGCGAGCGAACCCGTGGGACTCAGTCGCCGGCGTGTTCATGGTGCGTCAGGCGGGCGGCCGCGCCACCGACCTGGCGGGCGACCGCTGGCGACACGACTCGACGGGGCTCGTCGTCTCGAACGGGCACCTCCACGACGAGGTGCTCGCCGCGGCGCGAGCGATCGAGGATCGAGAGTGAATCCGCTTGCGTATAACTAGCTGAGCGCCGGCGACGAGGTCGCGGACAGCCGAGGGTTCAAATCCGACGCCGACGAACCGCGCCGTATGTACGCGGTCGTCGGCTGCAACCAGTGTGCGGCCATGTGGCTCCTCACGGACCCCGGAACCAGCGAGAGCGCGACCTGCCCGCGCTGCGGGAAGACGCACCGAACGGCGAAGCTCAAGCGCTTCTACGAGTCGGCGGATCGAAACGCGGCCCGCGAGGCCCGAGCGGCGCTACTCGCCAAAAAGCGCGGCGAGAGCGCGGCGTTCGCGGACGTCGATCACGTCTCGGACCTCGAACGCGCCGCCGAGGACGCCGGCGTCGACGACCGCGAGTATCTTGAGGCCTCGGGGATCGACGCCGACGCCGTCGCGGACGCCGGCGCCCGCGCGGAGGGCGGCGGGTCGGGGTCGCGAAGCCGGACGGAGATCGTCTGTGACGCCGTCCGCGCGGCCGACGAACCGACCGAAGAGAACGTCGTCGCCCGGGCGGTCGAACACGGGGTCCCCGCCGAGGCGGCCCGCGACCTCCTCGCGAAACTCACTCGGCGCGGCGACCTCACCGAGTCGCGCGGGACGTACCGGGTGCTGTGAGGATCGGCGGGAGGGCGGGGCGGTCGGGATCAGCGGAGGCGACGGGACGATCGGGATCAGCGGAGGCGACGACGCAACGGGGCGAACCGGACAAAGCACTTATATTATCCGTTTGACGTACGCCGTATGGACACGCGATCAGCCCTCCTCGCGGCGGCGGCCGCGCTGCTTCTCGTCAGCGCGATCGGCGTCGTCGCCGCGCCGGACGCCCTCGTCGATCCGCGGGAGACCGACGAGCGTCCGGGCGATATTCGAATCGTCGATACGGTCGTCGCGCCCGACGAGGTGCGCGGCGAGACCGCAGAACTCCGACTCGGCGTCGACCTCGCGCACTACGGGTCGACCGTCGAAAACGTCACCGTGCGCCACCGCGCGATCGGCGCCGACTCCGGGCTCCTCGTCGACGAGACCACGGTCGACGTCGGCGACGTCGACGACGAAGGGGAGCGGACGGTGAACGGCTCCGTGAACGTCGAGCGCGAGGGCGGGTACCGGATCGAGACCGTCGTGTTCGCCGACGGAGAGCGGCGGGCGGACCGGACGACCAGAGTCGGCGGGGTCGAGGCGCTCACGCCCGAGTACGCCGACTCGCGCGTCGGATTCACCGAGGAGACGGTCTGGCCGACCGTCGCCGTCAGCGTCGTCGAGGCCGACAACGAGAGCGCGACGCTGTCCGTGTCGGCGTCCGTCACGAACCGCGGCGATGACGCCTCCGAGAGCGTCGACCTCCGCCTGTTGGTGCGACAGGCCGAGTCCAACGTGATCGCCGCCGAGGCGGGCGAGTCCGTCGGCTCGGTGCGGCCCGGTCGGACCGAGCGGGTGACGACGACCGTCGACGTGCCCGCGGGGTACAACTACTACATCGACGCCGCGCTGTTCGACGACGGCGTCCGCATCGACGAGACGCAGGGCGTCGCCAACCTGAACCCGCGGGAGACGATCAGCGCCGACGAGACGGTCGAAGACGTCGAGTTCGCCGTCGAGGACTTCGCCGGCGACGACGCCGCCGAAGGGGGCGTAGACGACGGTGCCAGCGGAGGCGACGGACGAGACGCCGAAGACAGCCGCGACGCGAGCGACGATCAGACCCCCGGCTTCGGCGTGGTCGCCGCGCTGGTCGCGCTCCTCGGCGCGGCGCTCTTCGCACGGAGGCGCCGATGACCGACGACCGCCGCGACGACGGCTACGCCGACGGAACCGCCGCCGACACGGCCGACACGACCGACACACCCGCTCCCAACCCGATGACCGAAACTCCTACCGACAACCCCACGGACACCCCTACCGAGACCGCCGCCGACAACCCCACCAACGCTCCTACCGACAACCCCGCTGAGGCCGATCCGAAGCCCGAATCGACCGCGACCGGCTCTCGCGCGCCGTCCGATTCCGACCGGTCCGACCAGTCGACCGCACGGTTCGATCGGTTCTCCACGCCGTACCTCCGCGGACTCCTTGATCGGGTCGGGCTCGCCGCGCTCGTCCTGCTCGCGCTGATCGCCGGCTGGAGCTTCTACAGCCAGACCGGCACCGCGATCCGAACGTGGCTCGACCCCGCCTACCAACCGATCGCGCTCGCGGCGTTCAATCTCGCGGTGCTGCTCGTCGCGCTCGCCGGCGTGGCCCACCAGCTCTCGCGGATCAGGAAGAGCGAACCGACCGAGTAGGGGGACGAGCGCGGAGGCTCGGAAACGCCCGGCCGAGTCGCGTCCCGCTACTCGTCAGGGAGGTCGTCGGTGTCGGCGGGGAGACGCTCGACGCGACCCGCGAGCGTCGCCGCGTCGCCCGCGACGGTGGCGGCGTCGACGCCGGCCTCGTTCGCGACGGTTCTGACGTGCGCGGCAAGCAACGCGAGGGCGCGAAGCCCCTCGTTTTCGGGATCGCCGCCGGTCCGCTGCGCGAACGTCGTGTCGATCTCGCCGTCGCGGACGACCCCGACGTGGAGCGCTTCGATCCCCTCGCCGTCGAGGAGGTCGCGAGCGCGGGCCAGTTCGGCCGCGAACACGTCCTCGGAGCCGGCCGCGCCGCGGTCGTCCGTCTGGGTGTCGCGAGTCGCGTCATCGTCGCTCATACGGGAACGAACGAGCGGTCGGAATAAAAACGCGGTGTCGGGAACGGCGGTCGATCGGTAGCGAGAGTAGATAGTGGTGACGGGTCGCCCAGATCGCACGCGACTGAGGCGGGATCAGTCAGGCCGAGGCCGAGCGATGAACAGCGACTCCTCGATGGTGAACGGGTCGTACACGGACTGGTGACAGACGCAGTAGGTTCCGTCGGCCGCGTCGTACCGGGCGGACTCTGCGAGCTGTTTGTAGCCGGGGATACAACAGAAGTGGGTACAGACGTTGAGGTACGCGAGGAACCCCTGGTCCGTCGACGCCGAGAGCCACTCGTCGTTCTCGGCGGCCTGCTCGATCTGCTCGGACCGGATGACGACCGCGTTCAGGTTGGCGTCGGAGTCCTCGGAGCGCCAGCGAACCGAAGCGGGTTTCCCGGCGCCGTCGGTTCCGATACCGTTGCCCCACTCGGTGTAGTCGTCGAAGTCGTCGATGTGGATCCGATCGCCCGCGTCGTACGTCTCGTCTTGCCACTCGTAGGAACCCGTCGCCGCACGGAACAGGTTATCCGACTCGAAGTTCGGCTCGATGTTCTCTTGGGACTCGACGCCGCAGTACTGGAACCACTCGCCGGCGTAGGTCCGGCCGCCGAGCTCCTCTTGAGCGACCTCGATCTCCTGGCCCTCCTGCGTGATGGTCGTGGTCTCCGGCCAGATGCCCTCGATGTACCCGTCGTCGGTAACGCGAAGCGGGATCTGCGGGAGGCCACGCGGTGCCGGCCCGCCGGTGTGCGCGATCGACATCGCGATCGTCGAGCCACCGCCGACGCCGCCCGCGGTGGTCAGGGTGTTCACCGTCGCGGAACCCATCGCACCCACGCCCGCGAGGGCCGCGCCGCCGACGACGCCCTTAACGAAGCGCCGCCGTCCGGATTCGGCCGGATACTTGTCGGACTTACTCATAGGCGTCGTTCAGGGTGGACCGGTAAAAAGGGTGGCGAACCCTCCATCCGCGTGAGAACGCACGATCGATCAGGATATTCACTCGCAACTGAGGCAAACCTTCGTTCGGACATCGGTTTTAACCGACCTCGCGGACTGTATCTGTGGTATGGAGTTGCACAATCGAAACGTGCGGACGGACGTTCGGGAGCTCGGCGCGCTCGTGGGGGACGTCCTCGCTGCACAAGCCTCGACGGAGGCGTACGAGACGGTCGAAGAGTTGCGCAACGCGGCGATCCACTACCGTCGTGGCGACGCGTCGAACCGCGATCGACTCCACGAGTCGGTCGAGGAGCTGTCGACGACCCGAGAAGGGATCGTCGCCCGCGCGTTCACCACCTACTTCGAGCTCATCAACCTCGCCGAGGAGCGCGAGCGCGTCAGGTCCATCCGGAACGCCGACGACGACGGCTCCCTCCACGACTCGTTCGACGCCACGATCGCCGAGTTCGCCGATCAGGGCGTCGACCCGGAGACGCTGGAAGACCTCCTCGCGGACGTCCTCATCGAGCCGACGTTCACCGCCCACCCGACCGAGGCCCGACGGGCGACGGTGAAAGCGAAACTTCGGTCGATCGCTAACCACCTCGAGGAGCTCGACGAGCGCAACCTCACCGAGCGCGAGCGCAACGCGATCTGGCGAGACGTCACCGCCGAGGTGACGAGCCTCTGGGGCACCCGGCAGGTGCGCCAGCGCCCTCCGGAGCCGGAAGACGAGGCGCGCAACGTGGGCTGGTACCTCGAGAACACCCTCTTCGACGTCGTGGGCGACGCGTACGAGGAGTTCGAAGAGACGATCTCGAAGGAGTACAACGACGTCGACTGCCCGAAGCTGTTCGAGTTCCGCTCGTGGGCCGGGTCGGACCGCGACGGCAACCCCTTCGTCACGCCGGAGGTCACGGACGAGACCCTCGAACGCCAGCGCGCGGTCGCCATCGAGAAGTACCGCGACCGGTGTAAGCGGCTCTCGGCCGTGCTGAGCCAGGACGGCGAGCGCTACGCTATCGACGACGCGCTCGCCGAATCGCTCGCCGCCGACGCCGAGCGCTTCCCGACCGTCGTCGAGGAGGCCCGCGAGCGGTACCCGGACGAGCCGTACCGACAGAAGCTCCGCCTGATGCGCGAGCGACTCGACCGCGTCGACGACGTGCGACCCGGCGAGTACCCGGACGGAGACGCGTTCCTCGCCGACCTCGACGTGATCGCCGACTCGCTCATCGCCGACGGACAGGACGCGGTCCACGAGTCGTTCGTCGAACCGCTCCGCCGACAGGTCGACACGTTCGGCTTCACGCTCGCGTCGCTCGACCTCCGTGACCACCGCGAGAACCACACCGAAGCCGTCGCCGAGGCCGTCGCGATCGAGGGCGTCGACTACCGCGAGATGGACGAGGAGGCGCGGACCGAGTTCCTCACTCAAGCCATCCTCCAAGACGACCCCGTCGTCGACGCCGACGAGCCCGGCGACGTCTCCGAGACCACCGAACGCGTCCTCGAACGCTTCCAAGCGTTCGCGGAGTGGCAAGACGAGTACGGTCAACAGGCGATCGACACCTACTGCATCTCGATGACGGAGGAGCCGAGCCACGTGCTCGAAGTGCTCTTCTTGGCCGATCAGGTCGGCGCCGTCTCGCTTCCGGACCACTGCGGGCTCGACGTGGTCCCTCTGCTGGAGACCGAGTCGGCGCTCAACGGCGCCGAGCGCATCCTCGGGACGCTGTTCGACAACGAGGCGTACGCGACCGCGCTGGACGTCCGCGGGTCGGTCCAAGAGGTCATGCTCGGGTACTCGGACTCGAACAAGGAGAACGGGTTCCTCGCGGCCAACTGGGACCTCTACGAGAACCAGCGCCGGATCGCGCAGTTCTGTCGGAAAGAGGACGTCACCCTCCGGCTGTTCCACGGCCGCGGCGGCTCCATCTCGCGCGGCGGCGGACCGATGAACGAGGCGCTGCTCGCACTCCCCAACGAGACGGTCACCGGGCAGGTGAAGTTCACAGAGCAGGGCGAGGCGATCGCCGAGAAGTACGCCAACCCCCGGATCGCCGAGCGCGAACTCGAACAGATGCTCGACGCGCAGATCCGCGCGCGCCACGAGGCCAACGAGGAGCCGACCGAGGTCGTCCCGGACCGCTGGGTCGACGCGATGGAGACGATGGTCCCCGTCGCGCGAGAAACGTACCGCGACCTGTTGAACACCGACGGATTCGTCTCCTACTTCGGACAGGCGACGCCCATCTCCGTCGTCGAGGACCTGAACCTCGGTTCGCGTCCCGCCTCTCGCTCCGGCGAGCGCACCGTCGAGGACCTTCGAGCGATTCCGTGGGTGTTCTCGTGGACGCAGACCCGGCTCATCCTCCCCGGGTGGTACTCGCTCGCCTCCGGCATCGACGCCTACCTCGACGCGGTCGGCGAGGAGGACGGACTCGAAACCCTCCGCGAGATGTACGAGGAGTGGCCGTTCTTCCGGACGACGCTCGACAACGCCGGGCTCGCGCTCGCGCGCACCGATCCCGAGATCGCCGCCGAGTACGCCGACCTCGCTGACGACGACCTCCGCGAGCGTTTCTTCCCCGAGCTGATCGGCGAGTACGAACGCGGTCGCGAACTCGTCCTCTCGATCAGCGGCCGCGACCAACTGCTGCGTCGCGAGTGGCTGTCCGAGAGCCTCGACCGTCGGAACCCCTACGTCGACCCGTTGAACCTGCTGCAGGCGAGCCTCCTCGGGCGCACGCACCGCACCGAAGAAGAGGAGCGCACGCTCCGGCTCACGGTCAACGGTATCGCCGCCGGGATGAAGAACACGGGGTAACTCGAACACGGGGCCGTTCGAAGACGCGATCCCTCGCCCCTCCCAGACGAAACGCCCCGCTGACGCACCGCCCGCAACCGTTTCTCCCGCCGACTGCAGCCGACAGCCGACGCTCCGCCGATCTGATCGCGACGTCGACCCCGACGGACCGTACCGGATTGGCCGCCTACGAGAATTCATATCGCGATATACGGTATATGGGACCGAGCACGACGCGAGAGTTGCCGATCGCCACCACGAGAGCAGAGCCACTGAACGACCGACTATCGGCAGAAACGGACGGAATGTCACTGCGAGCGCCGCGGCTCAGAAGCGAGCGCGACGTACAAAAAGCGAATCGGCGATCTACGCGTAGCGTTCGAGTTCCGGCCGGTCGAGGTCTTCGAGGACGTCAGCGGCGACTTCCGAGAGGAAGGCCTCGCCGTCGTCGGAGAGTCGGCGACCCTCGCCGGCGGCGGTCGTCACGAGTCCGTCGTCTTCGAGCGCCTGCAGCGACGCGCGGATGAGCTTGCGGGAGCCGCCCTCGTGCTCGCCGGGGCGGACGGAGTAGCGGTTCGAGCCGCGCTTCTTCGAGCCGTACTCGGTGGCGAGCCGCTCGATGCCGATCGGCTCGTTCTGAGCGACCTTCCGGAGGAGGCTGGCGGAGCGCACGTACCAGAAGTCCTCCTGCTCGGGCGGAAGCTCCTTGCCGGCGCCGCTCTTGGCGAACTCGACCCACGCGGGCTCTTCGATCCGGTCCTCGAGTCGTGCGGCGACCTCCTCGATGAGGGCGTCGGCCGGCACGTCGTAGATGGTTACCATTGAGGTGAAATTCAGCCTAACGTCGTTTAAACCCATCGTATTCGAGAAGCGTCGTGTGACCGGTTTTCACGGGGAAGCGGGGCCACGGAGCGGAACCGATCGGCCGAGACTGCAGTCAAATCACGTCGGTCGCGTCCACCGGCGTCCGGCTGCGCTCGGCTACTCGACGTATTCGTATTTCCGCTCGTTCATCCGGCCCCAGCCGGTGAAGACGAACTCCGCTTCCGGCTGCGTGAACTCCTCGATTTCGCGTTCGACCTCCATGTCGTACTCGTGGACGTCGTGGACGTCCTCGTACTCGTCCCACGTGAGCTCGTAGCGGGCCGCGAGCTGGTCGTCGATGTTGAGCCCCTCGATCTCCGCCTGCCAGCCCTCGCGGATCGTCTCCGCGTGGATCTCCGCCTGGGCGCCGGAGCCGTAGGAGGCGACGAGCAGCGTGTCACCGACGAACGACCGGTCACGGGTCAGCGCGTCGCGGAGCGCGCTCACACGGGCGATGTGGACCGAACTGGTGTACCAGTTGCCGACCTCGCGGGAGAGTCCGAGCGTCGGCTCCACGACGGTGTCGTACCACGTCTGGTACTGCTCGGTCGTCTTCAGCGCGTCCATGTACTCGCGGATCGCCTCCTCGTAGGCCTCTCGGTCGTCGTAGTCGTCCTCGCGGGGCTGGCGCCCGATCTCGCCGGCGAGGTCGTCTTCGTACGTCGTGTCGCGGATGACGTGCCGGTACGCGAGCAGGGCCGCCTTCCGAACCATCCCGGGGAACGGCGTGTGGAACGGGGCATACACGAAGTCGTCGAGTTCGATGTCGTCCGTGACGGACTCGTAGTCTTCGAGGGCCTCGCGCATCCGGGAGAGGTACACCTGCACCGAGCGTTTGCCGTCCACGCTGGGGAACTGCTGGTTCGGCTTCAGGAAGTCCGTCTCGTCTTTCGAGCCGTACCCCTGCTCCATCGAGAGCGAGACGATCGAGGGGTCCTCGTCGATCAGCATCGCGACGGCGCCGGCGCCCTGCGTCGCCTCGCCGGGGTCACCGCGGGCGTACAGCGCCGTGTCCGTCGAGATGACGAGCGCCGCGCGGTCGCGATTCCGTCCCGCCCGGATCCAGTTGTACGCGTCGTCGATGGCCTGCGTGCCGGCCAGGCAGGCGAACTTGCGCTCGCCCTTGTTGGCGTGGGTGAAGTCGCCGTCGTACACCTGTTCGAGGCAGCCGGCGATGTACGTCGAAGCGGGCTTCGAGTGGTCGAACGCCGATTCCGTGGCGACGTCGATCCGACCGATGTCCTCGGGAGCGAGCCCCTTTCGGTCCATCAGCTGTTTCGCGGCGTTCGCGCCCATCGTGACGATGTCCTCGTAGACGTCCGGGAACGAGGAGTTGTTGAGCCCGAGCCCCTTCGTGTACTTCTCCGGGTCGTCGCCCTTCTGCGGGGCGAACGTGCCCGGCAAGTCGAGCTTGAGCTTCCCGGTCCAGATCTCGACGGCGTCGATGCCGACTTCAGTCATGGACGGTTGTTCATGGGGCGGGCATTTGGCTTTGTCGATGGGGTGTTACGTCGATCGTCGTCATAAACTCGTAACAGTGCGGAAGCGTATCGCGGGCAGTGGATCACATACTAAGCAACCGTACATTCCTGTACAGTTCCACTGTTGACATTCCCCCCGATTTGACCCCTGTTATCAAGGTAGATCGTCCCACTTACGCCAACGTTAGACGATGTTGACGAACCCGGAAGCAGATAGAAGTCAGTACCACTGTTGACATTCCCACTTATTTGTGCGTTCTCGCCAAGAACAATCACTCCTGACGCGCCAATATTAGTGCTGACAGATGCTCCCGTACCAATAAACACGTCACCAGGATTATTAATATTGGTTGAAACGGAAACTCCGTCTTCAATAACGACCGTGTCACCTCCCGCATTAATATTGCTCGCCGGACTACTGGAGACGTATCTCACACCGTCCTCACCCTCGGCGGGAGGTGAGGGCGGAACGGGACAATCAGTCCAGACGCTGGTGCTGCCGTCGTGATCATTGCTGTCGTCTGTTTCTCGACCGCTACTGGGACCGATATTGTCCCTCACCGCACCCTCCGAAGGCTCCGATTGAACCCCGACCGAATTCACGGTAATGTTGTCGGGGCTGTCGACGCGTAGCCGGAGTGCGGAGACATCGTCCGAAGAGGGGTATCCGTCGTCGTCGACGCCGAGATACGTGACAGAGCCGTTTTCGATCGACTCGTTCCAGTAGCCGTCGTCTGCGCCGAGTCTGGTCGGTATCGAGACGGTGAGCTCGCCGTCCAGTTGCGACAGAGTGGCCGCGTCGTCCGCCGGATACAGTTCAAGCGCGACTCTACGCGTTCCAGAGGCCTGAAACTCGTTCTGGAGGGCGGTTATCCGGAGGGTGTCGTTATCCGTCACGAGGTTCTGATCCTCGATGATTACCGCGCGACTTCCGGACTCTCGTTCGTCGAGGTATAGAGCGGAGTTATCGTACCAGATTGACCCCACCTGTAGCTCGTTGTACCCCGGCCGATATCGGACGAATCTGGTCGAGACGTTCTCGGTCTCGCCGGATTCGTCGGTTATCGTGATGTTGTACGGTCGGCTCGTCTGGAGTGTCCCCGCCGGTGCGGGTGGATTGATCGCGAACAGTCTGGTCTGGTAGTTCGTTCCGAGTCTCACGTCGACGAACTGGGGTCGTTCAGACTGCCCAGCGGAGGAAACCGCATTACGGACCTCGACGAGGTCGTTTTGAACCTCCTCGAAGTGCTGGAACTCCACCTGTGCGTTCTCCTGTGGAACGACCTGAACCTGATACAGCGACAGGGCGAGGATCAAGAAGCCGAAGAGAATCACCGTCCCGATCACGACCGATTGGCCCCGACGGTCGCGACTAAAACGCATTACGAGGAATACGGCGTCGGACAGGTATAAAATCCTCCGTCCGATCTCTCAGTCTCGATAACCGCGTCCGGGCAGTAGTGGCTGCTGCCTCAATTACCAGATTCAGTCGTCGCCGTCCCCTGCTCGCCGAGCCGTCACCGTCGCCGACGCGACGGCGACGACGCTCCCAAACCCGCCGATCAGCACGGCCTGCGTCCAGTTGAACCCGAGCAGCAGCGCCGACACCGGCGTGACCACGAGGAAAGCGGACACGACGGCACCGAGAAGCGAGGCGAGCGACGCGCCGCCCGAGTCGTCAGAATCGGTCATGGCCGGGTCCTGCCGCCGCCGGGCGATAAACCGGCCGATCGGCGGCGTCCTTGTCGGCGACGGCGCGTCCGGTCCAGTCGCGAGCACAGCACGTATAAATCCCATATCGCGATATTAAATAGCTATCGCGGCCGCCGTCGCGACTTCCGACCGGTCCGTTTTTGCGCGCGGCGGGTGTCTCCGCGCACATGGCGAAACAGCCGCACCTGTTGGTAGAGGAAGGCGACGTCCACGAGATCGCGGTCATCCCCGGCGATCCGGGCCGCGTCGACCGGATCGCGGACCTGTGTGACGACAGCGAGGTCGTCTCCGAGAACCGCGAGTACAAGATCGTCAACGCGAGCTACGAGGGGACCGACCTCACGATCTGTTCGACCGGGATCGGCTGCCCGTCGGCCGCCATCGCCGTCGAAGAGCTCTCGCGGGTCGGCGTCGAGACGTTCCTCCGGTGTGGCACCTGCGGCGCCTTGCAGGCCGACATGGAGGTCGGCGACATGGTCGTCGCGACCGGCGCGGCCAAAGAGGAGGGGACGAGCAAGCGGTACGAAGATGAGGTGTACCCGGCCGTCCCCGACTACGACGCGCTCACCGAGCTCGTCGGCGCCGCCGAGGACAACGACGAAGACGTCCACGTCGGCCCGATCGTCTCCGACGACGCGTTCTACAACGAGAGCGACGAGTACGTCGACGACTGGAACGACGCGAACCTCCTCGCGATCGAGATGGAGGCGGCGACGGTGTTCTCGCTGGCTCGCCGCAAGGGGCTGCGCGCCGGCGCCATCTGCACCGTCGACGGCAACCTCGTCGCGGGGACCCAGAAGGGCGCGGACTCTGACGACGAGCTACCCGAAAAGGCCAAAGACAACGTCGAGCGCGCGATCCGGATCACGCTGAACGCGGTCACTGCACTGTAGACGGCGGTTCCGAGAGTCGACGCGGCTACCCGTCTTCCGCTCTGAACTCCACCAGCGTCAGCTCCCGGTCGAGCGCGCACTCGTCGTGTGGGGGCTCGCCGAGCACCTGGTCGATCACGCGCTCCTCGTCGAAGTCCGCGCCGTCGGGGACGCAGTAGCCGTGACTCGGGCACTCCGTGTGCGGGCACGGCCCGGCGAGCGAGACGCGGCCGCCGGCGTACGCCTGCTTCGAGAGGACGTTAGCGGGGACGGGCGCGGGCTCGACCTCGACCGCCCGGACGCCGGCGTCGTGGACGGCGCAGTCGAGCGTCTGCGCGTTCTCGCGGATCCCGGTCACGCGGTACCGAGTCCCCTCGGAGAGGTTGAGACACTGCCCGCGGTAGGGACACCCCTCGCAGTCGACCGATTCCCCCTGATACACGAACTCGCGACCGGTGTCCGCGAGCCGCGTGCCGATGAGCGTGACCGTGGTCATAGTCGACGTGAGGTCCCGAAACGCTGTAAGCCTCCCGCCTCGCGAGGAGCCCGATTCGGGCGGCGACGACGGTGGGGGGAGGAGTCGCCGCCGGGGCCGACCGGTTCGGTCCGGAGGACAAGACACATCTCCCGCCGCCGGCAACGACGACCGAACGATGATCGCGACGCTGGCGCGTGCGGCGAAACGGGAGGCCGAGACCGCGAACGAGCGGCGCGTGGTCGTGCTGGCCGGCGACCGCGATCGGGGGATCGACGCCGCCTACGACGTGATCGAGGCGGTCGATCCCGCTTCGACCTCCATCGTGTCGACCCGCGAGGGGTTCCGGTTCGAGGAGCATCGCCCCCGGAACGCGGACGAGCTCCTCGGCCGCACCCGCGAGGTGGTCGTCCTCGACTGCCACGAGCGGTTCGTGCCGAACGCGCTCGGCCGGAGCGTCGGCGCGGTCGACGGCGGCGGCCTCCTCGTCCTCCTGGCGCCCGATCTCGACGCGTGGCCGGGGGTCCGCGACCGCTTCGACGACTCGCTCGCGGTGCCGCCGTACGGCATCGACGACGTGACCGGGCGCTTCCGCGAGCGGTTTTGCGAGACGCTGCGGTCGCATCCGGGGATCGCTATCGTCTCGCTGGGCGAGACGCCGGCCGCCGATTCGGTCGAGCGCGACGGACTCGTCGACGACGCTGCCGGCTCGGGGACGACCCCGGAAACCGACGGGTGGCGACCGACCACACCGCCGAACGCGACGTTTCCGGCCGCCGCTTACGAGGCGTGTCTCACGGGCGACCAGGTCCGAGCGGTCAGCGCGTTCGAGCGGCTCGCCACGCCCGGAAACGCGGTCGTCGTCGAGGCGGACCGGGGACGCGGGAAGTCGAGCGCCGCGGGGATCGCGGCCGGTGCGCTCGCGCTCGCCGGCGGCGACGTGCTCGTCACCGCGCCGGCGTTCCGCAACGCCGCCGAGATATTCGCGCGGGCGAGCGAGCGACTCGGGTGCGGGGAACCGGGCGCTCGCACCCTCGAAACGGCGTCCGGGGGTCGGGTGCGGTATCTCCCACCGGCGGAGGCCGCGGATCTCCCCGAGGATCCGGACGCGGTGATCGTCGACGAGGCGGCCGCCCTGCCGGTTCGGCTGCTCGAACGGTTCCTCGACGAGTCGCTGTCGGTCGCGTTCTGCACCACCGTTCACGGCTACGAGGGCGCCGGGAGGGGGTTCGCGATCCGGTTCCGCGAGCGACTGCTCGCGGGGCCGTTCGCGGTCCGAGACGTCCGGCTCGACGAGCCGATCCGATACGCCCGCGGCGACCCGGTCGAGGCGTGGGCGGCCCGGGCGCTGCTGCTCGACGCGCGGCCCGCCGTCGACGAGGCGGTCGCCGGGGCGTCCGTCGCGGACGCGACGTACCGGGCGCTCCCGCCCGACGAGCTGCTGGCGGACGAGACGCTGCTCGGCGAGGCGTTCGGGCTGCTCGTCGCGGCCCACTACCGGACGGAGCCGAACGACCTCGCGCGGCTGCTGGACGCGCCGAACCTCTCGGCGCGGGCGCTCGTCGCCGGGGGACGGGTCGTCGCCGTCGCGCTGCTCGCCCGCGAGGGCGGGTTGGACGCGGACACCCGGCGACGGATGTACGAGGGCGAGCGCGTCCGCGGCAACATGGTGCCGGACGTGCTCACGAGCCAGCTTCGCGACGAGCGCGCCGCCGAGCCCCGGGGGCTCCGGACCGTCCGGATCGCGACCCACCACGCCGTCAGGGACGCGGGGTTCGGCTCCCGCCTGCTCGACGAGGTCCACGCCGAGTTCGGGGACGCGGTCGACTACTTCGCCGTCGGCTACGGGGCGACCCCGCGACTGCTCCGCTTCTGGCGGCGAGCGGGCTACCGCACCGTCCACCTCTCGACGTCCCGCAACGACGCCTCCGGCGAGCACTCGGCGATCATGGTGCGGCCCGCCGGTGGGGACGGATCGGACGGGGTGGTCGGGATGGACGGGGCGGTCGGGATGGACGGGACAGAGGGGGTAGGCGGGGCGAACGAGTCGGGCGCGTCGCTGCTCCGGCGTCACGCCGCCGCGTTCCGCGACCGCGAACGCGACGGGCTCTCGGACGCCCACCGCGACGTCGATCCCGACGTGGTGATCGGCGCGCTCCGCGCGTGCCCCGCGCCCGTGTCGGTCGACCTGACGGAGATCGAGTGGCGGTCCGTCGTCGGAGCGTCGTTCGGCCCCGGAATGTACGACAGCGCCCCGGGCGCGTTCAGGGACCTCGCGCTGGCGGCGCTGGTCGGCGGCGAGGGCGACCCCGAAGCGGATTCCGTGCTCGACGGGCGCGAACGCCGGCTCCTCGTCCGGAAAGTGTTACAGGGTCGCCCGTGGGAGTCGGTCGCTGAGGAACTCGGGTACGTCTCGACGGCCGCCTGCATGCGCGCGCTCGGGAACGCCGCCGAACCGCTCGTCGAGCGGTACGGGACCGAGTTCGCGCTCGAAGAACGGGAGCGATTTATAAGCGATTGAGCGGGAGCGGCAGCAAGCGGTTATAACTGATATGCGGTGGCGCTCTCCCGCGAGTGCCTTATAAAGGCACGAGCGGAGCGCGAGGGAGTCAGTCGCCCGGAGCGAAGCGGAGGGCGACTGACGAGGCTGGGGANCCCGCGAGTGCCTTATAAAGGCACGAGCGGAGCGCGAGGGAGTCAGTCGCCCGGAGCGAAGCGGAGGGCGACTGACGAGGCTGGGGAGGCGTGAGGTGCGGGTGCGGGTGCGGTGCTGTGCAGACGAGACTCGAAGGACAGGTGCGTTCGCCGCCGATCGGTCGGCGGCCGTTTATAAGCAAACAGCCGGAGCGGTAGCGACGATACCGCGCCAGCAACGACTGAGACATGCCGGGAGCAGCGAGACTGACGCGTCAGACCCGATTCTCGCGACCCGGATCGACGTCGATCGCGTCGACCGGACAGACGTCGACACAGAGCATGCAGTCGATACACTGGTCCTCGTTCGTCGGGTTCGCCTTCAGTTCGGACTCGGGGTGGCCGGGAGTGTCGACCCACTCGAACACGTCGACCGGGCAGTCCTCTAAGCACGCGCCGTCGGCGAGACAGATGTCGAAGTCGACCGCGACGTGCGTCCCGCGGATGCCGAGTTCCTCCGGCGGATCGATCGGCCCCCACACGGCGACGTTGTCCTCCTCGCCGACTCGCTCGCGGCTCTGTTCGAAGTTCGGATCGATAGCCATCTTGCTCGTCGTTTCGGTTCTCGGTATTTAACCCCCGCGGCGGGCGGCGGCACGACGCCGCAAAAAGACGGACTCAGGCGCCTACGGGTGCGCGTAGTACGCGAGGAGGTCCTCCTCGCCGGTCGGGCCGTCGGGCTCGTCGGTCGCCGCGGGCTCGAAGGCGTCGATCCGGGCGAAGCCGACGCGCTCGAACTGGACGACGGCGTCGGGATCGACGTCGGCGACCGCCGGCTCGGTGTACCCGCGCACGTCGCCGGAGACGGTGCGGAGCAGGGTTTCGAGCCCCTCGTCGGCCGGCGCCCAGTGGATCACGTCCACGTCGCCGTCGCGGACCACGTCGATATCGGCGTCGACGAAGACCAGTTCGTCGCCCGTGTGGCGGACGCAGCCGTACCCCTTGAGCCAGACGCGCTCGCCCTCGCTCGGGAGGTCCGAGGACTCGACGACGACCCGTCCGGCGGGGACGGTGCGGTCGCCGCGGTCGGGGTGGTCGGGATGGAGCGGCGGGTGCCCGGCCTCGGGCGCGGGAGCGTCGCCGTCGACGACGGAGAGCGTCACTGCGGGGTCGTCCTCGCGGTCACGCACGAGGAAGTAGCGGTTCGCGCCGTCGTCGACCAGATCGCGGTTGTTCGCGTAGACGGACGACATCGCGAGGTCGACGTCGGAGGTGGACATCCCCAGATCCGTCATCGAGTCGACGAGCGCCCGGCCCTGAATCCCGCGGCGACGCATCGACTGGATCGTCGGCGCGCGCGGGTCGTCCCAGCCGGTCAGCTCGCCAGTCTCGATGAGTTCCTTGATCGTCGAGGTGGAGAGTTTCACGTCGTACTCGTCGACCTGCACGTGACCCCAGTGGAGCACCTCGGGGTACTCCCAGTCGAAGTAGTCGTAGACGAACCGCTGGCGCTTCGCGGAGTCCTGGAGGTCGATGCCGCGGATGATGTGCGTGACGCCGGTGAGGTGGTCGTCGACGCCCGACTGGAAATCGAGCATGGGCCAACAGCGGTAGTCGGCGGCCACCTCGCGCGGGTGCGGGGTGTCGATAATCCGGAACGCCACCCAGTCGCGCAGCGCCGGGTTCTTGTGTTCGATGTCGGTGCGGACGCGGAGCGTCATCTCGCCCGCACTGTACTCGCCGGCGACCATGGCGTCGAACTCCTCGTGGACCGTCTCGGCATCCTTCTCGCGGTGCGGGCAGGCCTCACCGTCGTTTTTGAGCGCCGAGAAGGCCTCGCCGGAACACGAGCAGGTGTAGGCGCCGCCGGCGTCGATGAGGTCGCGGGCGTGCTCGTAGTAGATGTCGAGCCGGTCGGACGCCTTCAGGACGCGGTCCGCCTCGAAGCCGAGGTACTCGATGTCCTCCAGAATGGCGTCGTACGCGTTCAGGTCTGGCCGTTTGGTCTCTGGGTCGGTGTCGTCGAACCGGCAGATGAACTCGCCGTCGTAGCGCTCCTTGTACGTCCCGATAACGGCGGGCATCCGGGCGTGCCCGACGTGCCACGGCCCGTTGGGGTTGGGAGCCGCGCGCATCACGACCGCCCCCTCCTCCGCGTTCGGGAGGTCGGGGAGGACGTGCTCGTCTTCCTCGTCGTCGGCGTCCAGCTCCGCGAGCATGTCGGGCGCGAGCTCGTCGAGTCGCTCGCGGCGCTCCTGCTCGTCCATCCCCGCGACCCGGTTCACGATTGGCGCGACGACCCCCGGAATCTCGTCGCCGTGCGGTCGGAAGTCGGGGTTCTCACCCATGAGCGGCCCCATGATGGCGCCCACGTCCGGGTCGCTGTCGTGTTTGAGCGCGTTGAACAGCGCGGCGGCCTCGCCGGCCGCCTCGACGCGCTCGCGGAGTTCGTCGTCCATGACCATCGGTTGTCGGGGTCGGCAGAAAAACGCCGCGGAACGAGGGGCATCCGCGGGCAGGGGTGACCGTTCGGAGGGCGCGACCGGAGTTAAAGTGTCGAGACCGTTCACGCCGGGCCCGGCGACCGACGCGTGGTAGGCGGCCGTTATCGGACGTGAACGGTCGAGACCCTTATCAGGGGCAGGCGCCGTACTGATCGGATCGGTCCGCCGGCTTCATACTCATCCGTCCCGTGGATCGGACATGAACACGGGAGCGACCGGTCGCCGGCCGCGGCGCGCGGAGGGGTGGGCGTGGTAGGACCGATGCCCGACGCGGAGCGCGACGCCGGCAACCGGAAGATCAAGGCCGCGTTTCTGCTCCTCATCGGCGTCTCGCCGCCGCTGATCGCGATGCAGTTCGATCCCTCCCCGATCGAACTGCTCGCCGCGTTCGGCGGCGGACTCGTCTTGGGAGTGGTCGTGGTGTGGTACCTCGGACGGCTCGCCGCGGAGTTCACCGCCAGTTCGGGACGCCGCCGACGGAGACGACGGTAGGCGCACCGAGCGGGCCGCGCCCGCGAGCGTCGATGGCGATCGCTCAGTCCTGTTCGATTCGAGGGGTCAGCCGCTCGCCGATCGAGACCACCTCACCGGCGCGGTCACCGGCGATCGAGCGCGACGACGACAGCGGCGAGATGCTCACCTCGCCGTCGATCGCGGCGAGCCGGTCGGAGCCGGGGTCGTCGGCGACGTCGCCGCGCAAGAACTCCCGCCAGAAGCGGTCGCGGAGCTCCATCCCCATCTCGCCGCGGCGTTCGTCGAAGCGGCCTGCGGCGGTCTCGTCCGGCTCGTCCGACTCGTCCGACTCATCCGTTCCGGGGTGGAACTCGATCACGTCGAACCCCCGTGCCGGCTCCGTGAGCCGGTAGGTCGGGTCGGCGGCCGTTTCGTCGTCCGCCGCCGGGACGTTGACGTTCAGCACGTCGGCGCCGAACGGGAGCACGAGCCCGTCTGCGGTCGCTTCGACTCGGTCGATGAGGTCACAGACGACCGCCCCCGCGAGCGCGAAGTCGCCGTTGTTCAGCGTCGGCGGCACGGGGAGGTTTCCGCGGTCGTACAGCGAGACGGCGATCGCCGGCGTGCCGAGGAACGACGACTCCATGGCGGCGCCGACCGTCCCCGACTGGCCGAGGATGTGCGCGCCGATGTTCGGCCCGTGGTTACAGCCGGAGACGACGATATCGGGGTCGAGTTCGAGCGCGACGTCGGCGACGGCGACGCAGTCGGCTGGGGTCCCCTCGACCGCGTAGCCGGCGTCCGTCTCCGCGTACTCGACCGTGGTCTCCCACCACGATCGGGCGCCGCCGACGCCGGACTGGTTGCTGGCGGGCGCGACGACCGTCACGTCGTGCTCGCGAGAGAGCGCGTCCGAGAGCGCCCGTATCCCGACGGCGTCGATCCCGTCGTCGTTGGTGAGGAGGATCTCCTTCGTCATGGCCCTGTGTGCGAGCGGGCGGGGGAAAACGTCGCCGGTCGCTCACGGGCGGACAAAAAACGGGGACGAGGACAAGTAGGCATCAGCCGCAGTGGTACTCCGGGCGGTCAGTCGGCGGTCAGCAGGCGGAAAAATCGTCGCAGTCGGGTCAGTCGGCGGCGACGCGCGGGACGGGGTCGGCCAGTTCCAGCACCTCGTCGAAGAAGCCGAGCGAGTCGTGCGGGCCGGGGTTCGCCTCGGGGTGGTACTGGCGGGTGATGACGTTCAGCTCCTCGCTGTCGAGCCCTTCCACGGTGTCGTCGTTGACGTTCACCTGCGTCACCTCCAGCGGGCCGGTGTCGTCGACGGTGTAGCCGTGATTCTGGGTCGTCATCACGACTCGATCGGTGCGGAGGTCTTTGACTGGCTGGTTGACGCCGCGGTGGCCGAACGCCATCTTCGCCGTCGAGCCGCCGAGCGCGCTCGTGATCACCTGCTGGCCGAGACAGATGCCGGCCATCGGCAGGTCGCCCGCGAAGGCGTCGACGACTTCCTGAGCGGCGACGAAGTTCTCCGGGTCGCCCGGTCCGTTCGAGACGAAGAGCACGTCGGGGTCGACGCCCGCCACGTCCTCGGGGGTCGCGTCGTACGGGAAGACGTGCACGTCCGCGCCGCGCTCCGTGAGCGAGGATATGATCGACCCCTTCGCGCCGCAGTCGATCATGGCGACGTCCGCGACGCCGTCGCCCTCGTGAACGGTCGGTTCGGAAACGGACACCTGTGCGCCGATGTCGACGTGGTCGCTCATCGGCTTGCACGCCTCCATCTCCTCGACCGCGTCCTCGGGAGTCGCGTCCGGCCCGGCGGCGATACCGCAGGCCATCGCGCCCTCCTCGCGGACGCTGATGACGATCTCGCGGGTGTCGACGTGGTCGACGGCGGGAACGTCCTCGTCGGCGAGCCACTCGGCGACGTCGTCGGTCAGCTCGCGGGCGATCGCCGCGCGCGGCTGGACCGATTCGGACTCGAATCGCTCGGCTCGGACGCCGTAGTTCCCGATCAAGGGGTACGAGAAGGTGAGGATCTGTTCGGCGTAGGAGGGGTCGGTGAGCGACTCCTCGTAGCCGGTGTACGCGGTCGTGAACACCAGTTCGCCACGGGTGCGCCCCGGCGAACGAGCGCGTGCTTCGAACACGCGTCCGTCGGCCAGCGCGATGTAGGCGTCCGACATTACGAGAAACGTACGCGCAAAGGGTAATAAATGCGTCGTTCGTAGCTTCGTTACGATATTCGTAACGAGTAAGGCGGCGGAGGGTGTGGGTCGGGTATGGACGACCTCGACCGTCGGATCCTCTCGATCCTGCGACGGGACGCGCGGACTCCGTACACGGAGATCGCGGACCGCGTGGGGACCTCCGAGGGGACCGTGCGCAACCGCGTCGATCGGATGACCGATGAAGGAATCATCGAGCGGTTCACCGTCACGACCCGCACCGGCAACGTGAAAGCGATGATCGAGATCTCGGTCGAGATGAACGTCGACACCGCCGCCGTCGGCGAGCGCATGGTCGACTGGGAGGAAGTCGACTTCGTCTGGCAGGTCTCCGGGGAGGACGACGTGGTGCTCGTCGTCGACGCCGTCGACACGCGCGCGGTCAACGAACTCATCTCGCAGGCGAGAGAGATGGACGAGGTCAAATCGACGAAGACGCGCCTCATCCTCGACGAGCGATTAGGGTGAGGCGACGAGCGTGGCGGTTCTTTATAAATAACGGATCTGGCGGTGGCGCGCTCCCGCGAGTGCCTTTATAAGGCACGAGCGGAGCGCGAGGGAGTCGGTGGTCCGAAGCGAAGCGGAGGACCACCGACGAGGCTGGGGAGGCGTGAGGGCGGAGCGAGGCTGTTCGGAGGTGTGCGGGCTGTGCGGAGGTGTGCGGGCTGTGCGGAGGTGTGCGGGCTGTGCGGAGGTGTGCGGGCTGCGCGGGGCTGTAGGGGGCTTTTCAGGGCGTTAGCGGGGTTCTTCGCGCCGACCAGTTATAAACGACTGTCGGGATATCGGCGGTGTTTACAACGAGAGCGCGGCAGCGACGGTGAACCAGACGACTGGAACAGTATCGAGAGACGCCCCACGCTAGCGGCTACGTATGAACGAAACTGCAGAAGATCGGGTCAAATGTCGACCGCGACGCCGACGCCGACGACCCGATTCAGTCAGTTCGCGGCTGGTCCCGAAAATCCGTGATTTCCGGGCGCTCGAAGGACTCGCTTACGCCAGTTCGTCGATGTTCTCGACGACGGCGTCGGCGAACTCGCTCGTCGCGAGCTTCTCGCCGCCCTCGATCTGCCGGTGGAGGTCGTAGGTGACCTTGCCCGACGAGATCGTCTCTTCGACGGCGTCACGCACCAGGTCCGCCGCGTCGTTCCAGCCGAGGTACTCGAGCATCTCGCGGCCCGAGAGGATCATCGCGGTGGGGTTGACCTTGTCCTCGCCGGCGTACTTGGGCGCGGACCCGTGAACGGGCTCGGCGAGACAGCGGCCGTGACCGCGGTTGATACCGGGCGCGATGCCCAGTCCGCCGATCTGCGCGCCGGCCGCGTCCGAGAAGTAGTCGCCGTTCAGATTCATCGTCGCGACCACGTCGTACTGGTCCGTGCGCGTCAGCACCTGCTGGAGCATGTTGTCCGCGATACGGTCTTTGACGACGAGGGTGCCGTCGGGCTGCTCGCCGTCGTGCGCCTCCCACAGCTCGTCTTCGGAGATGACGTCCTCGCCGTACTCCTCCTCGGCGAGTTCGTAGCCCCAGTCGCGGAACGCCCCCTCGGTGAACTTCATGATGTTCCCCTTGTGGACGAGGGTGACGGAGTCGCGGTCGTTCGCGAGCGCGTAGTCGATCGCCTCGCGGATGAGTCGCTTCGAACCGAACTCCGAGATGGGCTTGACGCCGATCCCGACCGGCCCGTCGTGGATGATGTCGTCGATACCCATCTCGTCTTCGACGAAGTCGCGCACCTGCTCGACCTCGTCCGTGCCGGCCTCCCACTCGATGCCCGCGTACACGTCCTCGGTGTTCTCCCGGAACGTGACCATGTCCATCTTCTCGGGGTTCGTGACGGGCGACGGCACGCCGTCGATGTAGTAGGTCGGGCGGACGTTCGCGTACAGGTCGAGCGTCTTTCGCAGCGCGACGTTCAGCGAACGGAAGCCGGCGCCGACGGGCGTCGTCAGCGGCCCCTTGATCGCGACGCGGTGGTCACGGATGGCCGAGACGGTGTCCTCGGGGAGGTTCTCGCCGTACTTCTCGCGGGCGCTGGCGCCCGCAAATACCCGCATCCACGCGATGGAGCGGCCCGTCGCCTCGGCGGCCGCGTCGAGTACCTGCTGTGCGGCCGGTCCGACGTCGGTGCCGATTCCGTCGCCGTAAATGATCGGGATAATCGGGTTCTCGGGAACGTTCAGCTCGCCCGTCTCCTCGTCCGCCAGCTCGATCGCCTCGCCGCCTTCCGGGACGTCGACCTTGTCGTAGCTCATGAACGTTCGTGCGTTGTTGGACCCACCTAAAGTGCCTGCCGCTTTGCCGCTGGCCGTCTATTTCGCCGGAATCGAAAGGCGAGCGCGGACTCGATCGAACGCGAGGATCAGACCGGCTCCACCGCCACGTCGAACAGCGATCGCCAGCGATAGCGTCGGCCGCCCCAGACGAACGTCCGGCGCGCGAGCGCGTACGCGATGAGCGCGGGCGAGACGAGTACCGCCGGCGCGGCGAGCAGGAACGTCGCCCGACGGATTCCGAACCGAGCGTACACCGCTCCCGAGATCGCCGTGACGAGCGAGACGCCGACGAGGGGGGCGAACAGCACGAGCGCGGCGAAGCCGACCGAGAGGGCGACGTCGAACGCGATCGCGGCGGGCGCGTGGTGCCGGACGATCTGGACGAAGCGGACGAATCGCTCCACGGACTCGCGAAGCGACCCGCCTGCCGAGACGGTACGCGTCCGATTGACGGCCGTCACGTCGACGTGCTCCGAGAGCGTCCCGTCGTCGCTGACCGTTCGCCGGAGGTCGGCGAGGAAGGCGTCCTCACCGTCTGCGAGGTCGGCACGCTCGAAGACGACCGCACCGCCCCACGCGATCCCGCCGGCGGCGACCGCCGCGGTTCCGCCGATGGCGTACGCGGGCTCGAACAGCCGTGCGAGCGGGTCAAGCCCGACGAACACCGGTATCTCCGTCGTCGGTCCCTGTCGCTCGTAGTCGGCGGCGAGCGTCGCGAGCCAGTCGTCGGGGTGCCGGAAGTCGTCGTCGGTCCAGACGATCCGGTCGTTCGTCGCCGCCGCCATCCCCGCGGCGATCGCGTTGGCCTTGCCGGAGCAGCCCTCGGGCTCGCCGGCGAGCACGATCCGGGCCCCGTCGGGCGTCTCGCCACGGCGGTCCGCGACCGGGTCGTCCGCGGTGTCACAGATCACGAGCAGCTCGTCGCCCGCGCCCAACTGTGCCGCCACCTCCTCGCAGGCGTCGGTCCAGCGGACCGTCGGGAGGAGGACGGAAGTCGGCGGCGCGTGCATGAGCGGCCTGACGCGCCCGACCCACTTAGGGGCCGCCGCTTTCCCGACGCTTATGAGCGCGCCGCGGGACCGGCACCTATGCCCACGCAACCCGCACCGCGATCCGGTTCGATCCGCGTTATCGTCCACGGCGGCGCCGGCGGCGCCCCCGACGAGCCGGAGCCGAGACAGGCGGTCCTCGACAGGGCGGTCGAGCGCGGCACCGAACGCGAGACGCCCCTCGGCGCGGTCGAGGCCGCCCTCGCAGTCCTCGAATCGGACCCCCGGTTCAACGCCGGCGTCGGCGGCGCGGTCCAGTCGGACGGCGTCGTCCGCACCGACGCCGGCGTGATGACGTCGGACCGCGAGCTCGGCGCGGTCTGCTCGATGCCCGGCGTCGAACACGCCGCGAGCGTCGCCCGCGTCGTTCATTCGGAGACGCCGCACATCTTCGTCTCGGGCTCGCACGCCGTCGAACTCGCCGACGACTTCGGGATCGAGACGGGCGTCGACCTGCTCACCGACGAGAAGCGCGCGCGGTACGAGAAAGAGGACCCGCCGCAGGGCGGCCCCCGCGAGCACCTCGACTGGCTCGCGACGCGGTTCGGGTCGGGCGACGATCAGGCGGGGGAGCGGTCGGACGATGGGGGCGCCGAGCGGAGCGAGGAGCGCGAAGCCCCCGACCACGACACGGTCGGCGCGGTCGCGACCGACGGCGAGACGTTCGCGGCGGCGACGTCGACGGGCGGCCGGTCGTTCGCGCTCGCCGGCCGGGTCGGCGACGTGCCGCAGGTCGGCTCCGGCTTCTTCTGTACAGAGGCCGGCGGCGCGAGCGCGACGGGGGCCGGCGAGGACATCGCGCGCGTCACGCTCTCGCGGCGGGCCGTCGATTTCCTCGACGACGGGCTCGACGCGCAGGCCGCGGCCGACCGAGCGATCGAGGAGTTCGAGGAGATCACCGAATCGGGCGCGGGCGTGATCGTCCTCGGCGACGACGGCGCCGGGAGCGCGTTCAACACGGACGGGATGCAGACGAGCGTTGGTTCTACATAGCCGCTGTCACGGACAGTGACCCGCGACTGGCGTCGTGGGCTTCCGCTTCGTCCGCCCGTGAAGACGGGGAGCGACCCGTCTCCGCATCAGTAAGTGCCATCGTTTATTCATATATACATATATTATAAAAATTCAATAATTAATTAGCTCTGGATTTAGTCGCATGGCAGATGACCGAAGCGGACTGTCACCGTCGGGCCCCCGTCGCTCGTTCCTCGCGGGCGTCGGAAGCCTCGCCGGTCTGTCGACAGTCGAGCGCGCAGCGGCCTCGGCGGACGGCGAAGCGCACGCGAACCACGACGAATCCGACCCAATGAACCACGATCCCGTGAACCTGATCGACGGTGTCGAACAGCACGACAACTTTCCGAAGACGGCAACGGTCGTCGACGAGATACCGAAAGGAGAGCAGATCAAGTACGAGTATCGGAAAGAGATTCCGGGCTTCATCCTCGACCGCGCGCTGTACAGTTCGGTCGTCTACCCGGGTGACTACGGCTTTTTCGCCCGGACGGCGGGCGGCGACGGTGACCCGCTCGACTTCTTGGCACTGACCGATGACGGCCTGTTCACGGGCTGTGTCTTCGATCTCCGGCCAGTCGCTGTTATCCGCATGACCGATACGGGCGAGACAGACGACAAGATCATCGGTGTCCCCGCCGACGATCCGCGATTCGATCACATCGAGGGTCGAGGGGACATTCCCGAACACCACCAGGACGTCGTCGAGGAGTTCTTCCGCACCTACAAGAACCTCGAACCCGACGACGCAGAGGTCGTGATTGAGGGGTGGGACACGCGCGGCGCCGCCTACGACATCCTCGAAGAAGGACACCAGAAGTGGAGGGACCTCCAACGAGGGAACGGCAACGGGAAAGTAGCGGGCGAGAACGCCTGAGCGGCACGGGACCACTCTTCCCCGTTCGAGTTCACACTCATCCCGATCCGCGTCCCCGCCCGCGGAGCCGAGGATACAAATCCGCCCGTCGCGTTGCAGGCGTATGGTTACGTTCCTCGCCGGCGGCACGGGGACGCCGAAGCTCCTCGACGGGGCCACCCGACTGTGGGACCCCGCCGAGGTGACGGTCGTCGCCAACACGGGCGACGACGTCGAGCTCGGCGGCCACCTCGTCTGCCCCGACGTCGACACCGTGCTGTTCGCGGGCGGCGGCGTCCTCGACCGCGAGACGTGGTGGGGGATCGCCGACGACACGACGGCGACCCACGAGGAGCTCCGGCGGCTCGCGGACGAGGTCGGCCTCGGAACCGCGCCCCGCTATCTCGGTCCCGAGGCGCAGACCGCGGGCCGAGAGATCGCCAGCTGGCGACGCTTCTCCGGCGTCGGCGAGTTCATGGAGATCGGCGACCGCGACCGGGCAGTCCACGTCACGCGCACGAGCCTGCTCGACGAGGGGCGCTCGCTCACCGAAGTCGTCCGAACGCTCGCCGACGCCTTCGATCTAGACACCGACCTCCTCCCGATGTCCGACGACCCGGTCGCGACGCTGATCCACACCGAGGCCGGCGAGATGATCCACTTCCAGGAGTACTGGGTCGCCCGGCGCGGCGAGCCGACCGTCGAAGACGTCGAGTTCCGCGGCGCGGCCGACGCCGAGCCGACCGACGCGGTCCGGGCCGCGCTCGACGATCCCGTCGTGATCGGGCCTTCGAACCCCGTGACGAGTATCGGCCCGATGCTGGCGGTCCCCGGAATCGCGGACGCGCTCGCGGAGACACCGGTCGTCGCCGTCTCCCCGTTCGTCGGCGACGAGGTGTTCTCCGGCCCGGCCGCCGACCTGATGGCCGGCGTCGGCTACGACCCCTCGACCGCGGGGATCGTCGAGGCGTACCCGTTCGCGGACGCGTTCGTCCTCGACGGCGACGACGAGACGGACGTCGCCGCCGTCGTGCGCGACATCGACCGACGGCCCGCCCCGCACGTCGAGTACACCGACACTCGGATCGACGACGCCGACGACGCCGAGCGCGTCGCCAGGGCCTGCGGGCGGGCGCTCGAAGCGGTGGGGAGCCGCTCGTGATCGACCCCGCCACCGGCGACGGTCCCTTCCTCGTCGCCGCCAGCCTCAGCGGCGCGGCGGACGCGGCCTGGGCTCGCGCCGCGGCGCCCCACGTCGACGCCGCGGTCCTGGGCGGGATCGCGCTCGATCCGGCCAGCCGGGCGGCCGCACGGGACCTCGTCGCCCGCGAGCGCGAGGAGTTCCTCCCCGACGACCCGATCGCGTGGATCGATCGGCAGTTGGCGGCGGTCGCCGACGCGCCGCTCCGCTCCGGCGTGAACGTCCGGAGCGCGACCGTCGAGCCGATTCGCGAGGCGGCCGCGGTCTGTGCCGATCGCGACGCGGTCTGTGAGATCAACGCGCACTGCCGACAGCCCGAACTCCGCGCGGTCGGCTGCGGCGAGTCGCTCCTGCGGGACGTCGACCGGCTCGCGGCGTTCGTCGCGGCCGCGACCGAGGCGGGCGCGACGACGAGCGTGAAGGTGCGCGCGGAGGTCCCCGGCGTCGACCTCGTCGCGGTCGCGGATCGGGTCGCGGCCGCGGGCGCCGACTGGCTCCACGTCGACGCGATGGACTCGGAGGCGGTGGTTCGGGAGCTGACCGACGGCGACCCCGAGACCCCTCGCGCGGGCCTCACGGTGATCGCGAACAACGGAGTGCGCGGGCGGGAAACTGTCGCCGAGTACGCGAGGTACGGCGCCGACACCGTCAGCGTCGGGCGGCCGAGCGAGCGACCGGACGCGCTCGCACGGGTCGCGGAGGCGGTCGCGGCGTGGCGGGAGGGCTCGCTTGACGGTGCCGAGACGGATACCCGTCCGGAGGCCTCGCCGTGACCGTCGACGGCGACCCAGTCGACGACGCGACCCTCGCGCTCCTCCTCGAAGTGGCGGGGACGCCGAAGCCCGGAAACGTCGACCGCAACCGGGACCTCGGTGACCTCCGGTTCGAGTCGTTCCTCGGCGGCGCGGTCGGCGCCCGCGAGGGGCTCGAACTGGCCGCGAGCGGCAGTCTCGGGGGCGACTCGCCGGCGCTCGGGCGCGCCTTCGAGCGCGGCGTCGCCGGGATGGCGGATCGCGCCGGAACGAACACCCAGTTCGGCTGTCTCCTGCTTCTCGTCCCCCTGCTCCGAGCGACAGCGGCGGGCGACCTCTCGCCCGCGGGCCTCGACCGGGTGACCGGCGGGACGACCGTCGACGACGCGGTTTCGTTTTACCGGGCGTTCGAGCACGTCGACGTCGCCGTCGCGGACCCGCCTCCGGAGGCCGACGAACTCGACGTGCGCCGCGGAAGCGGCGCGGAAGCGGCGCTCAGAGCCCGCGGAGCGACGCTGCGGGACGTGATAGCGCTCTCGGCGGCGCCCGACGATCCGGACAGGGTCCCCGACCGCAACGCGCAGGAGTGGGTCGAGGGGTTCCCGCGGACGTTCCGCGCGGCCGCGTGGATCGGCCGCGACGAGGGGCCGCTGACGGACCGGGCCGCCAGGGCGTTCCTCGGGCTGCTGGCGGCCGAGCCCGACACGCTGATCGCGGCGAACCACGGCGCGGAGACCGCCCGAAACGCGAGCAGGCGCGCGGCCGCGCTGCTCGGGGGCGAACGCGAGACTGCGGAAGCCGTCGGCGACAGGGATGCAGCGGCCGTCGACGCCGACGCGGTGCACGCCGCCGACCTCGACGCCGCGGAGGCGCTCGCGACCGCCTTCGTCGACGAGGGGATCAACCCCGGGACGACGGCGGACCTCACCTGTGCGGCGCTGTACGTCGCGCTCAGACGAGGTGCGGAGGTGTCGGCGTGACCGACGACGCGAGCCATATCCGAGACGCCAACGGTGCCGATGGGAGCGACCACCGCGGCGTCGTCCCCGACGGATGGCCGGTTCCGCTGCGCGGCGTCACCGAATCGATCGTGACGACGCTCGGTCCGAACGACCGCTGGAACGTCGCCGCGCTCGGGCTCCACGCGCCGGACGTCACAACGGGGACCGACGAGGGCGACGAATCCGACGCCCCGAACGATCCGACCGCTCACGCCCCGGCCGACCTCGTCACCGCGCGGACGTACGGGCGCACGCGAACGTGGCGCAACTTCACCGAGCGGGGGCACGGCGTGGTCCAGTTCACGACCGACCCGCGGACGTTCGTCGACGCCGCGCTCGCGGTTCGCGAGATCGACGATCCGGTCCTCCCGGACGCCGACGCGTGGGTCGAGGTGACGGTCGAGGAGATCGCGACCGAGGCCGACGGGGACACGACGATCCGGACGTGGGCGCTCACGCCGGTCGAAAGCGAGGTGCGGCGGCGGACCGTCCCGACGATCAACCGGGGGTTCGGCGCGGTCGTCGACGCGACGGTGGCGGCCTCGCGGCTCGACGTGCCGGGATTCGACACGACCGTCCTCCTCGATCGGCTGCGGTACTTCGACGACGTGGTTGGACGGTGCGGCGGTCCGGCGGAGCGCGAGGCGTTCGCGCGGATCGACGAGGAGACCGGCTGGCGGAGTCTCACCGCGGGAGAGACCGGCGACGAGTCGTGACTGCCTCGGCGTCGACCCCACCGGCGTGAAACCGGCTCGCGGCCGCTCGCGGCGGAACGAACCCTTTTAGTTCGGGCCGCCGGTATCGCTCGGTATGGCTATCAAACCCAAGTACATCAAGCAGCTCGGGAACGTCCTGTTGGAGCGCTACCCCGACTCGTTCAACACGGACTTCGAGACGAACAAGGAGAGCGTCACCGCCCTGACGACCGTCGAGTCGAAGGGCGTCCGCAACCGCATCGCCGGCTACGTCACCCAGAAGAAGGCGCAGGCCGCTCAGGCCGCGTAAATCGGTCGTCGAATTCTCGATCACCGCACTTCCCGACCGCAGAGCGGCCGCGCCGTTGGCTCCGGGGGCGTCAGAGGTCGTCGGGGGCGTCCTGATCCGTCAGGGGTCGTCCGGGGTCGTCTGAGATCGCCCTGGGCTTTATCACCGAAAGCGCGGCCACTCGGTCGAGATGGACGCGTTGGTCCGCCCGGTGTTCGATCCGACGTTCACAGCGGCCGCCCTCGCTTTCCTGTGCGGCGGCGTGGCGCTCGGCACGGTGAGCGGGCTCGTCCCGGGACTCCACGCGAACAACTTCGCGCTGTTGCTCGCGGGGCTCGCCCCGTCGATCCCGGCCGATCCGCTGCTCGTCGGCATCGCGATGCTCGGCGCCGGCGTCGTTCACTCTTTCCTCGACATCGTTCCCGCGCTCGCGCTCGGCGTCCCCGACGCCGCGACGGCGATAGCCGCGCTTCCCGGCCACCGACTCGTGATCGCGGGACGGGGGCGAGAGGCGGTGCGGCTGTCGGCGGTCGGGTCGGGCGCCGCGGTCGCGCTGGCGGTTCCGCTCGCCGTCCCGATAACGTGGGCCATGATCCGGTGGTACCCCGCAGTCCGAGCGCACCTGCCGTGGTTGCTGGCGGGGGTCGTCGCCTCGCTCGTGCTCACCGAGTCGTCGAAGCGGGCGATGGTCGGCGGCCTCTTCGCGTTCCTCGCGAGCGCCGCACTCGGGTTGGCGACCCTCGACGTCGACCCGACGGCACCGCTCGACGCCGGAGGTATTCTCGCGCCGCTGTTCGCCGGGCTGTTCGGCGCGCCGGTGCTCGTCGACGCGCTCGGGGGCGAGGGGGTCCCGCCGCAGTCCGACGCGCGGATCACGATGGGTCGACGCGATCTCGGGGTGAGCGCGGGCGCGGGGTCGCTGGCCGGCGCGGTCGTCGGATACGTCCCGGGCGTCTCGGCCGCGATCGCCGCCGTCGCGGCGCTCCCGGCCGTGCCGCGCTCCGAGGCCGACCGCGGCTTCATCGTCGCCACGAGCGGGGCGAACACGGCGAACACGATCTTCGCGCTGTTCGCGCTCGTCGCCCTCGGGACGCCGCGAACGGGAGTGACGGTCGCGCTCGACCGTGCGGAGGTCCCGTTCGCGCTCCCGATCCTGCTCGTCGCCGCCGCGAGCGCCGCCGCCTGCGGGTTCGCGCTCGTGCTGCTGGTCGGCGACGCGTATCTCCGCGTCGTGGGAAACGCGGACTACACGCGCCTGTCGGTGAGCGTCCTGACGCTGCTCGTGGGGCTCTCGTTCGCGTTCGCCGGTTCCTTCGGCGTCGGCGTTTTCATCGTCGCCGGGGCGTTGGGGCTCGTCCCGCCGCGGATCGGGGCGCGGCGGGTCCACCTGATGGGCGTGCTTATCGGGCCGTTGATCCTCGGGTGATCGCGACGGCGGTGGGGCAGGGCAGGGCCGTGGTCGGGCCGGGACGGGTACGGGACGGGTGCGGGATGGGTCCGGGGCGGACGAGCGAGGGCAAAGAACAACGGTTAAAAGTCGCGCGGTGGTGATTTACTGTATGAGCGAGAGTGAAACGCAGGGCACCCGACAGTGTGTCTCCTGTGGTATCCAAGTGGCCGGCATGAACGCCGCGCGCTTCGCCTGCCCGGACTGCGGCGCAACGATCCACCGCTGTTCGAAGTGCCGGAAGCAGAGCAACCTCTACGAGTGTCACGACTGCGGCTTCCGGGGGCCCTAAGATGGGCGACGTCGCCGCGAAGATCAAGGTCATGCCGAACAGCCCCGACGTCGACCTCGACGAACTGCAGGACAAACTCGAGGAGTCGCTCCCGCAGGGTGCGAAGATCCGCGGCTTCGAGCGTGACGACGTCGCGTTCGGACTCGTCGCCCTCCTCCCCACCGTCATCGTCCCCGACGGCGCGGGCGGCACCGAGGCCGTCGAAGAGGCGTTCGCCGGCGTCGACGACGTCGAATCCGTCGCCGTCGAGAACGTCGGTCGCCTGTAACCGGACCGACCGTCCGACTGCGATCGACGCGAACCGATTTTCACACGCCGTTTCTCGAAGTGAGCGACGGCTATCCGTCTCCGCACGCGACAGTCGCAATAAAAAGGCACTGACGGACCGCGAGCGCCCGTCTCAGGCGAGGTGGTCGGTGACCCAGTCGGCGAGGTCGTCGCCGGGGATGAACCCCTCGGCGCGGCGCGCGACCGGCTCGCCGTCGACGAACAGCACGAACAGCGGAACGCTCCGCACGTCGAACCGCTCGATCAGGGGCGGGTCGTCGCGGGGATTTATCAGTGCGACCTCGACGTCGACCGCGCGAGCGACGTTGCCGAGAACCGGCTCCATGCTCGCACAGATGCCGCAGCCGTCGGTGTAGAACTCGACGAGCGCGGCGTCCGCGTCGGCCACGAACGCGTCGAGCGCGTCCTCGTCCGCGAGGGACGTCGGCCGTCGGGCGCTCCGGCCGGTCGCGGCGTCGTCGGACGGAGTATTGGAACTCATACACACTATTGGCGGCGAGCGCTCATAAAGGCTCGCTTCGAGCCGGATCCGAGAGCGTCGCCGCCCAGATCGCGGGCAATCGCGCGTACACCGCGGCGTTTCGAGACAGCGCCTCAGTCGTCGTGTACTCGTCGACGGCGTGGACCGTGTCCGTGCCGAAGCCGAACTCGACGGTCGGCACGCCCGCGTGTCTGAACGTCTTCGCGTCGCCGCCGCCGGTGGCGCTCCGGCGGAAGATGCGATCGCCGGAGACGTCGGCCGCGGTCGCGGTGACGGCCTCGACGAGCGGGCTGTCGACCGGTTCGTGGCTGCCGACCGACCAGCTCACGTCCGCGATCGACACCGCCGGGAACTCGGCGAGGCAGTCGCGGACGTCCGCGAGCACGTCGGCCGTCTCGACGCCGGCGGTGAACCGGGCGTCGAGCCGAGCGGTCGCCGCGTCCGGGACGGTGTTGATCGCGTCGCCGCCCTCGATCGTTCCGAGGTTCACCGTCGGGTGCTCGAAGAGGTCGCGGGCCGCGTCGGCGCCCAGCGTCGGCTCGTAGTACTCGACCGACTCCTCGACAATCGGCCGGATCGCCTCGTCGAGACGGAGTTCGCGGGCGGGGAGCCGCGACCGGAGCAGCGAGACCGCCTCCCAGAGCCGATCGATCGCGTTGTCACCGAGCGACGGCCGGGAGCCGTGCGCGGCGGTCCCCGTCGCGCGCAGCGTGAGCCAGATACTCCCGCGATCGGCGACCGTGACGGAGTGGTGCCCGCCCGAGCAGGTGGTCTCGCCGATGACGCAGGCGTCCGGAGCGAGCCGGTCGAGCGCACCGCTCTCGACGAGGGTGTCGACGCCCGCGGCGCCTCCCGTCTCCTCGTCGCTCACGATCGCGAACGCGAGCGACACCGGAGGGTCGCCGTCGGGGGCGACGAGCGCCTCCGCGGCGGCGAGCATCGCCGCGAGAGGCCCCTTCATATCCGTCGCACCCCGGCCGTACAGCCGGTCCTCGTCGCGCTCCCCGAGCGGGTCGCGCGTCCAGGCGCTCGCGTCGAACGGGACGGTATCGACGTGGCCGTTGTACAGCAGCGTCCGGTCCCTCGAACCCGGCAGCGTCGCGAGCACGTTCGGCTTCGCCGGGTCGGTGGCGACGCGCTCGGTGTGGAACCCGAGCCCCGCGAGGAAGTCGTCGATGTAGTCGGCGATCTCGCGGACGTCACCGGGAGGATTCTGGGTGTCGATGGCGATCAGGTCGGTCGCGATCTCGACGACGCGTTCGGTCGAGAGACGACGGTCGACGGCGTCGGTCGTCTCCGACGGCGAGGGGTCGGACGTGTCGTGTGTCATGGTGAGGAATCTTGTCGTGAGGGTATCAATCGGACGACGGCGAGGGCGTGTCGAGCGTGGATCGGAGTGAACCGAGCGTGGGGAAGGGAGCGCGACGAGAGGGAAGCGCGCGTTGACAGCGAAGCGCGTGTCGACAGGGAAACGCGTGTCGACAGGCGAGTATGTGTCGACGGGGCGCGGATCAGTCGTCGCCGGGCGCGGCCGCGGCGGCGGCGTCCGCCTCGCGACTGCGCCAGACGCCCTGCGCGTACGCGCCGATGAACATCCCGCCGATCGCGTAGAGGATCGGCCAGTTCCCGATGCCGAGACTGGCGTAGGCGGCGCCCGGGCAGATCCCGGAGAGCCCCCAGCCAACGCCGAAGATCGAGCCGCCGATCAGGACGTTGCGGTCGAACGATTTCAGCCGGCGGCCGTACGGGCGGCCGGTGAGCGGCGCCGAGCCGCGCAGTTTCGGGAGCGTCCAGAACGCGATCCCGGCGACGATCGAGCCGCCGAACATCACGAACAGGAGCCCGAAGTCGTCGAAGAGCAGGAAGTCGATGACGACCTCCGGCCGGGCCATGTGGCTGAAGCCGAGCCCGAAGCCGAACACGAGCCCCCCGACGAGGATCAGCGGCAGGAAGAGGGGATGCCGGCTCACAGCCCCACCCCCAGCGCCGACACGAGATTGGCGGTCACGATCGCGACGACGAGGAACGTCGCCACGCCGACCAGCGACGTACGAGAGACCGATCCGACGCCGCAGATCCCGTGACCGGACGTACACCCCTTCCCGACGCGGGTGCCGATCCCGACGAGGATCCCGCCGACGAACAGCCGCCACGGCGAGACCTCGGTCGTCCAGCCGCTGCCGGCGAGCGACCAGGGGTCGCCCTGATAGATCAGCGCGTAGATCGCCGCGCCACCGACGATCCCGAGGGTGAACACGACGCGCCAGTCGCGGGACGGGCGGTACTGCTTGAATCGGGATTGCCCGGAGACGTACGACAGCGTCGACTCGAGGAACGTGCTCGCCCCGGCCGTGATCCCCGTCCCGATGTAGATAAGGACGGTTCCGAGACCGACGAAGAGTCCGCCGATCGCGTACCGAGAGACGCCGTTCGGAAACGCCGCCTCCATGGTTCCGGCGCCGAGCAGGTCGGCGACGGCGGCGTCGATCACCGTCGGTCACCTCCGGGGGCGATCGTCGGCGTCCCCGTCGCGGGGGCGTCCGCTTCGATCCCGTTCACGGCGGGATCAGTCGTCGCTCGTGAGCGCATCTTGGCTCGCGGCGCAGTTGTTCGGGCCGAGTTCGAGCGTGAACGCTTCGTCGTCGTCGACGGCGTTCTGTCCGAGGTTCGTCGCGATGATGTCCTCGTAGTTGGCCGGGCGCGGGGGCATGTCGGCGAGGACGATGTCGACGAACTCGTCTTCGTCGACCGAGAGCGCGTCCATCCGCTCGCGGAGCTCGCCTATCGGCGCGGTGTACGTGCCGTCCGCGGCGGCCTCGGCCGCGTCGCTGAAGTGCGCGCCGCCGACGAGTACGTCGTCGTCGAACGCGAGCACGCGGTTCTGCAGCGAATCGTACAGCATGCGAGCCGCCTCGGGGGCACCGTCGTCGCCCTCTTCGAGGTCTGGACGCGCGACGCTCTCGATGAACAGGCCGTCGCCCGTCGCGAGCAGGCTGTCGCCGAGCAGGTAGGACGTCATCCCGGTCGTGTGGCCGGGCGTGAACACCGTCTCGACGGCCGCGTCGCCGACGGCGAACGCGTCGCCGTCCTCGACCAGCGTCACGTCGTCGGTGTAGGTGACGCCCCGGTCGGCGGCGGCCGCGGGGAGCATCGCCTCGACGCCCTCGGCGGCGAGGTCGCGGAGCCCCGAGATGTGATCGGCGTGCACGTGCGTGTCGAACGCGTACGTGAGCTCGACACCAAGCTCTTCGGCGTCGGCGAGGTAGCGGTCGGTGAACGCGCGCAGGGGGTCGACGATCGCGGCCTCGCCGTCGTCGTACAGCAGGTACCCGAGACAGCCGCTGGAGGGGCGCTGGTACTGCAGCAGCGTCCCCGGGCCGTCGTACTCGGTGACTTCGTGCGCCTCGTAGATCGAGGCCCACCCGTTCATCCCGTTTTCGAGGTGATCGACGTCGTAGCCGCGGTCGGCGAGCGCACCCGCGACGTACTCGCTGGCACCGCCCTTCGCACAGAGCACGGTGACGTGCTCGTCTGCGGGGATCTGATCGAGGACGTCCTCGCTGATCTCCTCGTCGAGGAACTCGAAGTACGGCACGTTGATCGAGGTGACGTTCTCGCCGTCGATGCGCCACTCCTCGTAATCGCTCGACATCCGGGCGTCGAGCAGCGTTACCGCCTCGCCGTCGTCGATGCGAGCTTTGAGCGATTCGGGTTCGATCGAGTCAACGTCCGAGTCCGGCGTCGGAAAGTCCATCTCGTCTGCGTCCATGTACATCCACTCGTAACGGGGCGAGGAACTTAAGAGTTCGTATAGTAATTCACTATATACACAATATAATATGAGGCGAGTATCGTTCAAAGAACCTTCGTACGCACGTATGACGCAATAAGTGGATATTGATATCGTTCAATAATTCAGTTGTTCAAGTCAACCACAAGTATCGACACACTTATACCGCGGAAACCAGTATTGTGTGATAGCCCCAACACGGGGGAACCAATCATGAGTACGGAAACCGCAGCCGAGACGCTGGACGTGAAAGGACAGAACTGCCCGATGCCGGTCGTGAAGACCCGCGGCGCCTTCGACGACCTCGCCGCCGGCGAGGTGCTCGAAGTGATCGCCACCGACTCCGGCAGCATGAGCGACATCGCCGGCTGGGCGGAGTCGACAGACAACGCCGAGCTCGTCGGCCAAGAAGAGGCGACCGAGGGCGGCGAGGACGTGTACAAACACTACGTCCGGAAGACCGAGTGAAATGAGCGCGGACACACCGGCGTCGTCGGACGCCGACCCCGCTCCCGAGGCCGTCGCCGACCTCCAGGCGCGGATCGAGGAGCTCGAAACCGAGGTGTCGGACCTCCGGACCGAGGTCGACGACGACGGCCCCAAGAAGATGGTGATCATCGCGACGAAGGGGACCCTCGACATGGCGTATCCGCCCCTCATCCTCGCGAGCACCGCCGCCGCGTTCGGCTACGACGTCACCGTCTTCCACACGTTCTGGGGACTCGAGATCCTCCACGAGGAGAACTCGAAGAACCTCCAGCTCAGCTCCGTGGGGAACCCGAACATGCCGGTGCCGAACATGATCGCCGCGCTGCCCGGCATGGATCGGATGACGACCCGCATGATGCGAAACAGGATCGCCGAGAACGAAGTCGCCTCGATCGAGGAGCTGATCGAGACCTCCATCGCCACCGGCGTGGACCTGCAGGCGTGTCAGATGACGATCGACCTCCTCGGTTACGACGAGGACGACTTCTACGACGGTGTCACCACCGGCGTCGGGGCCGCCTCGGCGTTCCAGGACATGGTCGAGGCGGACATCCAGCTGCTGGTCTGAGCTCGCGGAGACCGCGGAGACAACAGAGATAGCAGACAGCAGACACACGCTCTTTCCTCCCGTTTCGATCGGTATCGCCGAGAGCGGCGGCACCGGAGGACCGTCCCGACGCGGCCGACTGCGTCTACCGGATATCCACCGCGTCACCAGCGGCTGCGCTCTCCGAGAGCGCGTCGATGACCCGCATGTTTTCGATCGCCGAGGCGCCGTCGGTCAGGGGAGTCTCGCCGGCGGCGACGCAGTCGGCGAAGCGGTCGACCTGCAGCCGGTACTGATCAACCGGTCCGAACGTCTCGACGCCGCGTCGGCCGTCGATCTCGTAGGTCAGTTCCACCGGCTCGTCGGCGGGCGCGTCGAACGCCCGATCGACGGCGATCCACCCGTTTGTCGCGTCGATCCGGTACCGCTGGACGAGCCGGGTGTCGAATCCGGACGCGATCCGCGCCGATCGACCGTCCTCGTACTCCAGTACGCCCGCAAGTTCGGTGTCGACGCCGGCCCCGCGAGTGTCGTTCGCGTGTGCGTACGCCCGGTCCGGACTCCCGAGTACCGCCCCGACGATCGACACCGGGTAACAGCCGACGTCCATCAGCGACCCGCCGGCGAGGTCCGGGTCGAGCCGCACGTCGTTCGGGCGGTCGTACAGCGGGAACCGGAACGTCGCGGTCACCGTGCGCACGTCGTCTAACTCCCGATCGACCAGTTCGAGGACGCGCTCGGTGCGCGGGTGGTACCGGTACATGAACGCCTCCATCAGGGTGACGCCTCGGTCCGCGCAGTGGTCGACGACCTCGCGCGCCTCCGCCGCGTCGCTCGCGAGCGGCTTCTCACAGAGCACGTCGAGCCCCGCGTCGGCCGCTCGCATCGTCCACTCGGCGTGGAGCCCGTTCGGGAGCGGAACGTAGACGGCATCGATCTCGTCGTCCGCCAAAAGCGCCTCGTAGGAGCCGTAGCTCCGGGGAATCGAGAGTTCCGCCGCGAACCGCGCCGCGCGGTCGTCGTCGCGAGAGGCCACCGCGCCGACCGCGTGGTCGCTCGACGCGATCGCCGGGATCACCGCCTTGCGGGCGATTCCCGCGGTTCCGAGCACGCCGAACGTGAGCCGATCGTCCTGTGTTGACATACACGGCTGCCGACAGCCCGGAGGATAAAAAGGGCCGGTGTCACTCCTCGTCCGCGACCGCCGCCCGCGACCGGCCGATCGCCTTCGAGATGGCGAGCACGTAGCCGAGCCCGTACTGGACCTCGGGATCGCGGACGCTCCGCGCCAGCCCGAGCGCGCCGACGGGTTCGGGATCGCTCCGGTGAGCGGCGCCGACCCCTTCGAGCATCGCCTTCAGCCCGTCGCGCGTGTCGTCGTCCGCCGCGGTGTCGGCGACCTCGCCGAGCGCCGAGCCGGTGCCGGCGAGCGACCGCACCATCTCGTCGTCGAGGGCGGCCGTCGCGAGCGAGCCGACCTGCGCCAGCTCCGCGAGCTCGTCTAACGCGCCGCTCCGCTGGAGTTCGGTCAGCGTCTCCATCGCCTCGCGGAGCTCGTCGCCGTTCGAGCCGACGGTTTCCGCGAGCGCGACGGTCTCGTCGGTCGCGAGCCCGTCGGCGGACTCCGCGAGCGTCGAGGCGGTTCCGGCGAGCTCGACGACCATCTCGTCGGTGAGCGCGCTCTCGCCGAGCGAGACGACGTCGAGCAGCTCGTTGACCGCGTCGAGCCGCTCGACGAACGCCGCGACCGCCTCCGGGTTCTCGGCGACGATCGATTCGAGGTCGTCGCGGTCGAGGGCTTCGGGAGCGTCGTCGACGGCGTCGTCGACCGGTGTGGACTCCTCGGACATCTCAGAGCAACCCCCGTGCGGTGAGCCAGTACGAATCGTTGTACGCCAGCTTCGACCAGTGGAGCTTCTCGGACGGCGGCGCCGGTGACGGCGGGTTCTCGTAGTCGAACTCGACGAACGACGCCGCGTCCATCCCCGTCTCGACGAAACACAGCGTCTTGCCGTCGTACGTCGCCGTCGCGGGGCGGCCGCGGATCTCGCTCGCGAGCCGCTGGCTCAGGACCCCGGCCTGGTAGTGGGCGACGCTCCCGGCCTTCGGCACGCCGGTCGTCGCGGCGTCCCCGAGCGCGTACACGTCGTCGGCCGCCTCGGCCTCCAGGGTGTGTTTGTCCACGTCGACCCAGCCGCGGTCGCCCAGCCCCGCCTCGTCGACGACGTCGACGCCGCGGTGCGGCGGAATCGCCGCGAGGAGGTCGTAGTCGAGGTCCGTTCCCTCCATGGAGGTGATCGTCTTCGCGTCGGGGTCGACCGACTCGGCGTTGAAGAACGTCTCCACGTTGATGTCGCGCTCGTCCATGATCGGCGCCGCCCACTCGGCGATGTGGGGGTTGCCGTGGACGCGCTGGATCGGGTACGTGTAGGTGATCTCGACGTCGTCGCGCAGGCCGCGCTTCCGGAACCAGTCGTCCGCCATGAAGACGAACTCCAGCGGCGCCGCCGGACACATGTGCGGCGTGCCGACGACGCTCAACACGAGGTGGCCCTCGGTCATCGAGAGCAACTCGTCGCGGAGCGCCAGCGCGCCGGATTCGGAGTAGTAGTCGTGCCCGCCCGCCGCGAGCCCCGGGATCTCATCGTCGGCGAGCGTCGATCCGGTCGCGACGACGAGATAGTCGTAGCCGAGCGGCCCGGCGCCGTCGCGGAGCGCCAGCTCCTTGCCGTCGGTGTCGATCGCCGTCACCCGGTCGATCGTGAGATCGATCCGGTCGTCGACGAGGTCGCGGAGCGGGCGGCGCCCGTCGGCGGGCTCGCGCTGTCCGAAGGGGATGTACAGCCACACCGGCTTGTACACGTGGTCGGGGTCGTCGTTGATCAGCGTGACCTCGACGTCGCCGGCGTCGATCTCCGGACCGAGACGCTCCGCGAGGTTGTTCGCGAGCACCGCGCCGCCCGTGCCGCCGCCGAGGATCGCGACGCGTTCGGTCATCTCACGCGACCTCCACGTAGAAGCCGTAGTGGTCGCCGCTCTCGTCGACCGCGACGAGCTCGTTGTCGGTCTCGTCGACCCACTCGGAGACGTCGGTCAGCGACTGCTCGGCGTCGCTTAAAAGGAGGATAACGTCGCCGGGGCTCGCGGACCGGACTCGACCGATGAGGTCCATCAGCGGACCCGGACAGGCCGCACCGCGGGCGTCGACGGTATCCGTGGGTTCGATATCGATGGTGGACATAGGTACAGACGATCGTTCGTTCCCCAGAGATATAGTATTGTGCATCAGTTCCAAGACAGAGGAATGGAGGCGAACATATTTATACCGCCATCAGTTTCGGCCGCGGCGACGCGATCCGGTTACGGGTCTCTCAGCGCCGGGTCGACGAGCGGAGAGTCCTCGTTCGCACACTCCGGACGGCCGCAGACGCCCGCGTCGGCACCCGCCTGTGAGACGCCGTCAGTGAGCGACTCGATGTTCCACGCCACGTCGTGGCCGGTCGTCGACTCGTGGTCGTCTACGGCCGCTCGAGCGTCGGGAAGTCGGTCGTACGTCGCCGAGAACGGACAGTCCGCACACCGAACCGTGACGCGCGTTCGTGCCATACAGGAGTCTTGCCCCATCGACACATAACGCTCGCGGTGCGCCGATGCAACGCATCGAAAGGGGTCGACGATTCACGGTGAGAGAAACCGCAGCGACAGAACAGCGAAAAGGCGATCGACGCCGTCGGTGACGCGGTCCGCGGCGCTATGCCGATTCGTCGCCGTCGGGTTCGAGCCGCCACCCGCCTTTGAGCGTTATGAACCAGATCGTGACGCCGGCCAGCGCGAACACGGCGGCCATGTAGGGGATGAGCGGGAGTTCGATCCCCACGAAGTCCAACACCGTGCGGAGCTCGTAGATTATCACGCCGAAGATCGCGAGCGCGACGAGCAGCCCGCCACGGGTGATGTCCAGGCTCACCGGCCCACCTCCGCGAGCGCGGCGATCGCGTCGACGACGACGCCGGTCAGCAGCGCGGGTGCGTTCGCGAGCGCGTCGGCGGCCGGCACCAGCCACACCGGGTAGGTGCCGACGCCCGGCCCGAGCAGCCCGCCGCGGCTGATGATGGCCCCGAGCGGGAGCGCGTACGCGAGCACGACCAACACGAGGGCGATGCCGACCCACAGACGGAGGTTATCGAGCACCCGCGGCGCGTCGTCGGGGCCGGACAGCGCCGGCGGAAGCGTCTCCGCGAGTCCGGAGACCTTCGGGTTCCCCATCGTGAGCACGAGGTTCCCGATGAACAGCACCGTCGAGAGGAACAGCAGGGTCCCACCGATGGCGATCTGGATGTTCAGCTCCTCGAAGCCGCCGAACCCGGCCGCGTACTCGAAGCCGGCGTACTCCGGCTCCGCGGTCCGGCGCGGGACGCCGAGGATCCCCTGCGCGTGCATCGCGTTGGACATCAGCGCCATGCCGATGAACCAGAGGACGACCTGAAAGAGACCGATCGAACGGCTGTAGATCGGCTTGTTGGAGATCTGCGGCCAGATCCAGTAGGTCGCCGCCATGAACGTGAGCGCGACGGCGGTCCCGACGGTGAGGTGGAAGTGGCCGGGGACCCAGATCGTGTTGTGGATCATGTAGTTGATGTTCATGCCGGCGTTCACCATTCCGGAGAACCCGCCGGCGGCGAACATCAGCCCGGCGAGCATCATGCCGGTGAACTCTGGCTTCCGCCACGGGAGCTCGGTGAGCCACCCGAGCAGCCCGGTGCCGCCGCGCTGGCGGGCGCCGTACTCGACGCTCGCGACGACCGTGAACGCGGTAAGCAGGCTCGGCAACAGCAGGAACATCGTGTTCGTCATCGAGATGAACTTGAAGCCCTCCGCGATCCCGGGGTCGAGGTACTGGTGGTGGATCCCCACGGGAGTCGAGAGGAGGAGGAACAGGACGAACACGACGCGCGCGAGCGGGTCGCTGAACAGGCGTCCACCGGCGATCTTCGGCAGCACGGTGTACCACAGCAGGTACGCGGGCATCAGCCAGAAGTAGACGACCGGGTGGCCGAAGAACCAGAACAGCGTCCGCGTCAGCGTCGGGTTCACCTGATCGATGAAGCCGAGCGACCACGGGAGCAGGAAGATGAGCACCGACGCGGCGACCGCCGACGACGCGATGTACCACATCGCCATCGTCGTCAACACCATGAACGTCTGCAGCGGGATGCGCTCGTCGGGGTGCTCGCGCTTCCACGCGAGCCACGTGCGGAACCAGTCGGCCCCCGCGATCCACGAGCCGACGATGAACACCGCGAGCCCCGCGTAAAACAGCGGGTGCGCCTGTAGCGGCGCGTAGAACGTGAACAGCACGTCCGCGCTCATATCGAGCGCGTCGACGAACCCGGCGAGGATCGAGATCCCCGTCATCGTCATTCCCGCCGCCATCAGACCGTACCAGGTCCACGTGATCTTGATGTTGAGAAGCGGCCGGTCGAGACTCCGCACGATCGCCCACGTGAACAGCCCGACGAGGAAGAACGTCGTGAAGCTGAGCGCCAGGAACACCCCGTGGGCGGTCAGCGAGGTGTAGTAGTCGGTCGAGCTGATGAGCCCCCGGAACACGTCGGTCCGGTGGAGCGTCTGGATGATCCCGAAGATCGCGCCGAGCGTGAGCGCCAAAAAGGAGCCGAGCATCGCCGCGCGGACGACGGCCGCCTCCTCGGGGAACTTGTCGACGAACGTCCGTTCGCCTTCGATGGCCTCGCTCATTCGTCCTCACCTCCGCTCTGCTGCTCCTCGAACTCGGCCTGGCTCACCACGTTCACTTTCCCTTCCATCACGTGGTGTCCGGCGCCGCAGTACTCGTTACAGATGAGTCCGTACTCCTGCGGTTCGTCGGTCTCGACGGTGATCTCGGAGACCTCGCCGGGAACGACCATCGTGTTGGCGTTCGTTCCGGCGACCTCGAACCCGTGGATCACGTCACGAGACGTGACATAAAACGTCACGCGGCTGTTCTCGGGGACGACGATCGGGTCCGGCTCGAAACCGAACTGGTAGGCGACGACGTACGCCTCGTACTCGTTCTCGCCCACCTGTTCGACGCGCGGCTCGGAGAACCGCTCGTCCTCGTCGAGCCCGCCGGCGTCGATCGCCGGCTCGGTGTCGCTCACCATCGCGACGCCGGGGCCGACCGCCCCGTACGTGACCGAGCCGATGAGGAGCAGAATGAGGAGTATCGAAGCAGCCAACCAGAGTTTTTCGTAGGCGTGAATGTGCATGCGTGATCACCCCACCACGACGAGATCGCGTCCGAGGAACTCGATGTAATAGATGAACAGCCACGAGAGCACCAGGATCGCAAAGTAGATCCCGATGAGCGTGAGCGTCCCGATTGGATCGAACTCCTCGTCGCCACCGCCCACCTCGTCGGCCGAGGGGTGTGCGGTTTCGTTTTGGCCCATGGAAGCGGTTACACACAGCCGGATATATACGATCGACTCGTTCTCAGGATGTGGGAACTTTGCCGTTATCTATGACTATCGGCGACCGCGTTGGCGTATGGACTTCTCGCTCCAGCAAGCCGTCCTTCTCGTGTTGGGCGGACTCATCCCCGCGGCGGTGTTCATCGCCGATCGGGCGGAGATCGTCGTCGCCGTGACGCTCGTGAACGTGCTTCTCATCTGGGGAAGCCTCCATGTCGCGACCGGCGGCAGCCTCCGACCGGGCTCTTCGGCCTCGGACGCGACAGACCCAGAGGAGGCGTAACGCCGCCGCGCTGGCGGCAGCGGAATCGACTCCACGATGTCGACTTGCACGCTCTGTGACCTGCCCACGGGCGACGACCCCCACACGGCCCCCGACGTCGACGGCGAGTTCTGCTGTCGCGGCTGTCTCGCGGTCGCCCGCTCGCTCGACGACGTCGACGACCTCGACGACCTCGACGACCGGCGCCCCGACGCGGAGCCGGCCGCCGAGTTCGACGGCGAGACGACGTTCCTCCACGTCGACGGGATGCACTGTGCGACCTGCGAGTCGTTTCTCGAACTCACCGCGGGGAAACAGGACGGCGTCGCGGCGGCCGAAGCGAGCTACGCGACCGACACGATCCGTGTCGACTACGACCCGGAGACCGTCGACGCCGCCGAACTGCCGGACCGCCTGTCGGTCGCGGGCTACACCGCCAGCGACCGCGCGAACCCCGAACCGGACGGCGACGACGTCGCCATCGTCCGCTTTCTGATCGGCGGCGGGTTCTTCGGGATGATGGCGATGCTGTGGTACGTCCTCTTTTTATATCCCACCTACTTCGGGTACGACCCGATCCTCGATCTCGGAGGCGTCTCGGGCGTGTACCTGTTCGCGCAGATCTGGGTGTTCACCTCGATCGTCCTGTTTTATACGGGGTATCCGATCCTCAGGGGCGCGTACGTGAGCCTCCGAGCGCGACAGCCGAACATGGACCTGCTCGTGTCGCTGGCGGCGGTGAGTTCGTACGCGTACAGCTCGCTCGCGCTACTCATCGGCCGGACAGACCTGTACTTCGACGTGACGATCGCGGTCATCTTGGTCGTCACCGCCGGCAACCACTACGAGTCGCGTATCAAGCGGCGCGCCACCGGAATGCTCTCGGAGCTGACGACGGCGGCGGACCGCGACGTCCGGACCGAGGGGGGCGAGCCGATCGCGGCGGACGCGGTCGAGCCGGGCGATCGGCTCCTCGTCCGCCCGGGCGAACGCGTCCCCTTCGACGGGGTCGTCGCCGACGGGACCGCCGCCGTCGACGAGGCGCTGATCACCGGCGAGTCGCTGCCGGCGACGAAACGCGAGGGCGACGCGGTCCGCGGCGGCACCGTCGTCACCGACGCACCCGTCGTCGTCGAGGTCGGCGAGGACGCCGCGAGCACGCTCGACACCCTCGTTCGGCTGCTGTGGGAGATCCAGAGCTCGCGGTCGGGGATTCAACGGCTCGTCGACAAGCTCGCGACGATATTCGTGCCGCTCGTCGTCGCGGTCGCCCTCCTCGCCGCGGGGGCCACCCTCGCGCTCGGCAGCGCGCCGACCGACGCCGCGCTCGTCGGGCTCACCGTGCTCATCGTCTCGTGCCCGTGTGCGCTCGGTCTCGCGACCCCGCTCGCGATCGCCGCGGGGATTCGCGACGCCGCCCGCCGCGGGATCGTGATCGTCTCCGACGCCGTCTTCGAGGACGCCGCCGACATCGACACCGTCGTGCTCGACAAAACGGGCACCCTCACCGACGGGGAGATGCGGCTGTTGGACACCGTCGCGGAGGGCGCGTCGGCGGGGGCAGTCCGCCGACGGGCGGCCGCGGTCGAGCGGGCCTCGGTCCACCCGATCGCGGAGGCGATCGTCGACGGCGTCGACGGCGTCGGCGAGGGAGGCGAGAGCGGCGAGGGCGAATCCGACGGCTCCGGCGTCGCCGCGGCCGACGGAGGGACGACCATAGGCGGCGACGGCGAGGCGCCGAGCACCGGGAACGAGACCGCTCGCGAACCGTCGATCGCCGAGGTGAGCGTCACGGACCGAGGCGTTTCGGGGACCGTCGACGGCGACGAGGTCGTCGTCGGCCACCCGTCGCTGTTCGACGGCGACGAATGGGCCGTCTCGGACCGACTTCGCGCCGCCGGAGAGGCGGCCCGCGACGACGGGAACGTCCCGGTGTACGTCGGCTGGGGCGGGGCTGTTCGGGGCGTCCTCGTCGTCGGGGACGAGGTCCGCGACGGCTGGGAGGCGGTGGTCAGCGACCTCGCCGCCGGCGGTCGTCGCGTCGTCGTTCTCACCGGCGATTCGCCGGCGGCGGCGGGACGCTTCGAGGCGCACCCCGACATCGACGAAGTGTTCGCGGAAGTCCCGCCGGAAGCGAAAGCCGAGACGGTCCGGCGGCTGGCCGCGACCGAGCGCGTCGCGATGGTCGGCGACGGGAGCAACGACGCGCCCGCGCTCGCGGCCGCCGATCTCGGCGTGTCGATCGCGAGCGGGACGGACCTCGCCGCCGACGCCGCGGACGCCGTCCTGTTGGAGGACCGGCTGCCCGCGATCCCGGAGCTGTTCGCCGTCACCCGCGGGACGAACCGCCGGCTGAAACAGAACCTCGGCTGGGCGTTCGTCTACAACGCGGTCGCGATCCCGATGGCGATATCCGGCGTCCTCAATCCGCTTCTCGCCGCGCTCGCGATGGCGACGAGCAGCATCCTCGTGGTGACGAATTCCTCGCGACCGGTGTACGACGGCGATTGACCGTCCTCCAGCGCGTGAGGCTGCGACCTCTCCCCGTGAGTTCCGATCGACCGCTTCGGACCGACTAGGCCGTCGCCCCGACGTGGGGTCTGACGGCGCGAACGATGGCGTCGACGTCGTAGTCGTCCTCCGTCTTGTCGAAGACGACCTCCTCGTCCACCCGCACGACGAACACGCCGTCGTCGCCGGTGACGAGCGCGACCTCGTCGAGCCCCTCGCCGAACTGGCGGAGGAGCGCGGCCGAAACGTCTTGTGCGCGGTTCAACATGCCGCACGGCACGCAGTATTCGATCTCGACGCGAGTCATACGCGCTCGTATCGGGGGCGGATACAATTAAAGACGGGTGACGGCGAGCGCGCACCGGATCTGCCGGCGCGCTACGGCGAGCCCCCGGCGACAGCAACCTCGAAGCGCGTCCCGCCGTCCGCGCTCTCGGTGACACGGATCTGCCAGCCGTGAGCCGAGACGATCCGGTCGACGATCGCGAGGCCGAATCCGTTGCCGTCGCGCGACGACGTGTACCCCATGTCGAAGACGCGAGCTCGTTCGTCCTCGGGGATGCCGGAGCCGTCGTCCTCGACGTAGAAACCCGCTTCTCCGTCGAGCGCCCCGACTCGGACCGTAACGTCGGGGCCGCCGTGCTCGACGGCGTTCCGGAAGAGGTTCTCGAAGACGTGAGAGAGCCGACCGCGGTCCGCTCGCACCGTTCCCGCACCCTCGGTCCGCAGGGTCGCGTCCATGGTGTCCACCCGCGACCAACTCTCGCGGGCGCACGCGCCGAGGTCGACGTCGGCGGTCTCGTCGACGCGTTTGCCCTGACGAGCGAGCGCGAGCGTCTCGTCGATGATCTCGTCCATCCGGTCGAGAGACGGTTCGAGCGCCGTGAGGTGCTCGTCGTCGGGGTGAGCGCCTCTGGCGAGGTCGACCCGTCCCCGAACGACGTTGAGCGGGTTCCGCAAGTCGTGTGAGACCACGCTCGCGAACTCGTCGAGTCGGTCGCGCTCCCGTCGGAGTTCCGCCTGTCGGACGTTGATCCGCTCGGCCGCGACCTCGCGGTCGATCGCCTTCGCCTCGAACAGGCCGATGGCCAGTCCGATCCCGCCCCCGAAGGCTACCGCCCAGCGGGTCCACCCGAACACCTGAAACGTCGATTCCGTCGGCAGCGTCGCCATGAACCCGACGTTGATGAGGAGAAACGCCGCCGCGCCCGCAAAGCACCACCGGGTGAGCCGAGGATACCGCGCGGTCGAGATGTCTGCGCTCGGAGCCCACCGGGCGGCGTAGCCGAACCCGAACACGATCAGCACCGACGAGAGGAAGCCGACCCAGTAGCCGTCGGGAACGGAGACGGCCCCGCGCGCGGCGATCGCGGCTTCCGCGACGAGCGAGGCGCTGAGGACGACGCCGAGGCCCCAGACGGGCCACAGCGAGTCGACGTCCGTTCTCGTGGTGGGGTCCATTCGAACACGAGCGATTTCTCGCGGAGGTATATAAAGCACGCACGGTCGATCGTCTGATCGGAGGATCGGGCGTCAGGGACTGCCGCAGCGACGGCGGACCGCTCAGACGACGAGCGCGTCGAACACCACCGCGAACAGGAGCAGCCCGAGGTACGCGTTCGACGCGTGGAACGCGCGGAACGCGGCCGCCTCCGTCTGCTCGTAATGAAGCCGGACGACCATCCACAGGAACACCGCACCGAGGACGACGCCGACGGCCGCATATAGCCCGCCGAGCGGCTCGGCGACGACCGCCAGCGCCGCCGCGGCGATCAGCGTCGCGCCGAGGTACCAGACGATGTGACGGCGGGTCGCCGTCTCGCCGCGAACGACGGGCATCATCGGGAAGCCACCGCGCTCGTAGTCGTCTTTGTACGCCAGCGCGAGGTTGTAGAAGTGCGCCGGCGTCCACAGGAAGATGACTAACGCGAGCAGGAGGCCGCCGCCACCGATCTCGCCGGTGACCGCAGCCCAGCCGATGAGGGCGGGGAGCGCCCCGGCGGCCCCGCCGATGACCGTGTTCTGGACCGTGTTCGGCTTCAGAATGAGCGTGTAGACGACGCTGTAAAACAGGATGGCGATCAGCCCGAGCGCCGCCGTCAGCGGATTCACGGTCCAGAAGAGACCGAGCGAGACGGCGGTCAACAGCAGCCCGAACGCGAGCGCCTTCGGAACGGGGACGAGGTCCGTCGCGAGCGGGCGGTCGCTGGTTCGCTGCATCCGCTTGTCGACGTCGCGTTCGAGGACGTGGTTGAACGTGCCGGACGCGCCGATGGAGAGCGCGCCGCCGGCCAGCGTGGCCGCCACGACGGAGGGAGTAAATCCGGGACCGCCGGCGAGCGCCATCGCCGCGGCGGCGACGAGACAGAGCAGCCACATCAGCCGCGGTTTCATGAGCCGGAAGTAGGCGCCCGCGGTGAGCCTGAGCCGCGGCAGCGTCGCGGTCGGGATGTCGGGTTCGGGAACTTCCTCGACGGGCGGGAGGTCGTCGGTCCCCGGCTGGAAGTCGACGGGGGCGTCGTCGTCGTCGCCGGTCTCGGCCTCTAGCCACCAGGCGAGGCCGGCGAGGACGGCGCCGAAGATGATCACGCCGAGGAGCAGATGAACGGGGGCGAGCGCGGCCGGGAGGCTGCCGACGGCGACCAGCGCCCCGACGCCGGCCTGCGCCGGGAAGACGAGGAGCGCGAACGCCAGCGCGACGCGAACGCGACGGCTCGCCCCGTCGGTCCACGCGAGCGCGGCCGAGGCCGCGACGAGGAGGCCGACGGCGACGGCGAGCACGCGGTGCCCGAGCGCGATCCACCCCGCGGTCTCGGTGGGGAGCGCGGTCCCGTCACCGCAGGCGGGCCAACCCGTACAGGCGGCGGCCGCTTCGGTGAGCGAGGTGGTGGCACCGACGACGAGCAGGAGGTACACGCCCATCGCCGTCGCCGTGAGCACGGCGGGGAATCGGTCGGGTATCGTCACTTGACACCGCTTAGGAACCGATCCATATATGTCCCGCGCTTCCGCGAACCGCCGGCCCGCCGCGACCGGCTACGCGTCCCCGCACCCGCCCCGTCGCCGCACGATCCGATCGATGATGTCGCCGCTGGAGAGCAGTTCGTCCTCGTAACGGGGCTCGCGGCCGGAGGCGCGCTCGACGCGGCAATCGATCCCTCGTTCCGCGAGCGCGTCGGCGATCTGTCCCTCGTCGTGGTGCTGGTCGAATCCCAACACGATCACGTCGGGATCGAGCCGGCGAATGGGGACGAACACGTCCTCGGGATCACCGAGGTGCGCGTCGTCGACCGCGGCGAGGGCGCTGACCATGTCGCGGCGCTGCTCGGCACAGAGGATCGGCGCGGGCTTGTGCGTGACGTTCGAGCGGCGGGCGACGATCGCGTGCAGCTCGTCGCCGTACGTCGCCGCGTCTTCCAAGTAGTGAACGTGGCCGGGGTGGAGCAGGTCGAAGGTGCCCTGGGCGACGACCCGCGTCATCGGAACCACGAGCGGAAGCGGCCGCCATCGCGGTTTTCCTCGCTGATCTCCCGATCGATGTCCTCCTGCGTGAAATCGAAGAAGTGCTCGTCCGGGACCTCCACGTCGAGCACGTCAAGCGTCGTCTGGTTCCCCTCGTTGTCGAACGCCTTCCAGTCGCCCCATCCGTACGGAGCGCCGACGATAATGTGGACCCGCCCCTGCCCGAACGTCGCCAGGTCCGCCGAACTCGGACGGAGCACACCGTTGGGGTGAGAGTGGACTGAGCCGACGGCGCGCATGTCGTTCGGCTTCATGTGCGTCCGGACGCTGGCGCTGACCGGGTTCGACTCCGTGCCGGGGATGACGAGAACGTCGGTGATGACCTGCCCGTCCCGGTCGAGATCGAGCTTCCTGGCGTCGTCCGCCCGGAGAAATCCCATGTACTCGTTGGGATGGCTCTCCTCGCTCGCTTCGAGGACGAACTCCATCGTTTCCCGGGCGATCCCGAGAAGCTCGTCCGAACGGAACAGTCGCATACCGGAGGGAAGTCGCCGTCGCCTCATAGGGGTTCCGGACCCGGGCGTCAGGCGCTCGAACGGACGGGCCGCGAACTGCGGGCCGGACGCGTCGCGATCTGCCGCCAGCGGGATCTCCGCCGGCGTTTCGGGGAGACATCGCAACCGGCAGACGCCCGAGAGAACAGGCTTAACACCGGCCGTTCCCGAAGACACCCTATGAGCGAGAACTCCGCCGGGGATTCCGGCACGCGGGGCGATTCGAGCCCCGAACCCGACGCCGAAGCGGCGAAGGGGGCGGCCGACGAGCGGCCGACCGTTTACGATCTGGCACCCGACTGCACTCTCGAAGACGTCGACGTCGGTGCGCTGTACCACGCCGAGGTCAACGGCGTCGTCGACTACGGCATCTTCGTCGACGTCTCCGCCGCCGTCTCAGGGCTCGTCCACGACTCGAACCTCGACGGCGAGTACGACGTCGGCGATAGCCTGATCGTCCGGCTGACCGAGGTGAAAGAGAACGGCGACGTCGCGTTCGACGACGAGACGGTCGACGACCACCGGACGGAGACCGTCGAGCACGAGCCGTCCATCTCGCGGATCCGCGGGCTCGCCCCCGGTGACGAGGTGACCGTGGAAGGCGAGGTCGTGCAGGCGAAACAGACGGGCGGGCCGACGATTTTCGCCGTCTCCGACGCCTCCGGCGTCGTCTCCTGTGCGGCCTTCGAAGAGGCCGGCGTCCGGGCGTACCCCGAAGTCGCCGTCGGCGACATGGTCCACGTCAGCGGGACGATCGAAACCCGCGAGAACGCCCTCCAGCTGGAGGTCGACGCTCTCAAGAAACTTCCTGACGAGCGCGCCGCCGAAGCGCGAGCGCGCTTCGAGGAGGCGCTGGACGAACGCGCCGAGCCGGCCGACATCGACCCGCTCGTCGAGTGGGCGGCGTTCGAGCCGATCCACGACGACCTCCGTGACCTCGCTCGGCTCCTCCGCCGAACCGTCCTCTCCGGGCGACCGATCCGCGTCCGACACCACGCCGACGGCGACGGAATGTGCGCGGCGATTCCGGTCCAACTGGCCTTGGAGAACTTCGTCGGCGACGTCCACGAAGACCCGGACGCGGCGCGACACCTCTTCAAGCGGCTCCCGAGCAAGGCGCCGTACTACGAGATGGAAGACGTCACTCGCGACCTCAACTTCGCGCTGGAAGGGCGGGCCCGCCACGGCCAGAAGCTCCCCTTCCTCCTCATGCTCGACAACGGGTCGACGGAGGAGGACGTGCCGGCCTACGAGAACCTCGCGCACTACGACATCCCGATCGCCGCAGTCGACCACCACCACCCGGACCCGGAGGCCGTCGAGCCCCTGCTCGACGCCCACATCAACCCGTACCTCCACGGCGAGGACTACCGGGTCACGACGGGGATGATGTGCGTCGAACTCGCGCGACTGATCGACCCGTCGCTCACCGAGGAGCTCGAACACGTCCCGGCGGTCGCCGGGCTCTCGGACCGCTCGAAGGCCGAGGCGATGGACGACTACGTCGCGCTCGCCGAAGCGGCCGGCTACGACGAGCAGGACCTCCTCGACATCGGCGAGGCGCTCGACTACGCCGCCCACTGGCTACGCTACTCCGAGGGGAAGACCCTCGTCAACGACGCGCTCAACGTGGGCTGTGAGGACGAAGCGCGCCACGAGGAGCTCGTGGAGTTCCTCTCCGAGCGGGCCGCCCGCGACGTGGACCGCCAGCTCGACGCGCTCGACGACCACGTCGAACACGAGCGGCTCGCCTCCGGCGCGCACCTCTACCGGATCGATCTGGACGAGTACGCCCACCGGTTCACGTACCCCGCACCGGGCAAGACGACCGGCGAACTGCACGACACGCGGGTGAAAGAGACCGGCGACCCGGTGATCACGATCGGATACGGCCCGGACTTCTGCGTGCTCCGGTCCGACGGCGTTCGCCTCGATATCCCGAACATGGTGACCGAACTGAACGAAGAGCTGCCCGAGGCGGGCGTCTCGGGCGGCGGTCACCTCGTCGTCGGCTCGATCAAGTTCGTGAAGGGCCGACGCAGCGCGGTCATCGAGACGCTCATCGAGAAGATGGCCGACGCGGAAATCGACGAAGCGCTCTCCTCGACGGCCGCGCTCGAGGACTGACCCGACCCCGGAACGGTCGTCCCCGCCTCCGACGCGCTCCTCACGAGAACGCCACCTTACGACGCGCTATCAGCCCGGCGCCCGCGAGCGCGACGGACAGTCCACCGAGCAGGCCGACGGGGAGGTGAACGCCGCCGCCGCGCCAGTCGGCGGCGTACGCGCGAGCGTAGAAGTCCGCGACCGACTCGTCTTCTACCGCCAGCAGCACCTCTCGGTTCTCCGTCGCCGCGCCCTCGTTCCAGTTGAGACTGCCGACGACCGCCGTGTCGTCGACGACGAGTCCCTTGGCGTGGATCTTCCCGTACCGCCCGCGCGGCTCCGCGACGGCGACTTCGATCGGCTCGTCGGCGAGTTCGTCGGCCAACGCCCGGTTCTCTTCGCGGTCGTACCACGCGTTGGACAACAGGAGGTGAGTGTCGACGCCGCGGTCGGCGGCCCGTCGAAGGGCGCGAACGATCCGATCGTCGGGGCCACCCGTCCGCGGGACCACGGCGAGGACGCGGTCGTCCGCGGCGTCGATCCGAGCCACCATCCGGTCGGCCGCGTTCCCGGGAGCGGTGAGGAGTTCGACATCCGCTGCGGCCGGTTTTGAGGGCGGCGCGAAGCGAGTCGGGTACGTCCCGTTCGCCGTGCCCGAGTCGTGGAACTCGGTGTCTGCTCGGAACGACTCCCACGAGCGGGCATCGGCCCCGGTAGCGTCATTGCGGAAGAGCGCGGCGAGATGGTCGGCAGTTGTCGACCCGTTCACGGCTGTCGGAGAGCCCGCGGGCGACGACGGTTCGGTGACGACGCCCCAGCCGCGGTTGGTCCGGCCGCCCGTACCCGACGCCTTCCAGTTCTCGGTGAGAACGACCGCGCGATCGTCCGCGACGGCGTACTTCGCGTGGTGGAACCGGAACCGCTCGGGGTCTTCGTCAAGAACCCGGATCTCGACGCCGTTGGCGGCGAGCCGGTCAAGGAGCCGCGCGCTTCGGGCCGAAAAGCCGCCGACCGGAGATCCCTCGACGAGGACGCGCACGGTGACGCCGCGGTCGGCGGCGGCGACGAGCAGATCGGCGACGCGAGTCGATTCGAGCGTGTACCCGGCGAGGAGCAGGCGCTCGTCGGCGCCGCGTAACGGGTCGACGGGAGCGCCCGGTGCGTCCGGCAGCACGAACGGTGTCGCCGTCGCGTTTTCGGTCCGTTCCGGCGTCCGGGGGGCGTACCCGCGGGGGCGCCACTCGCCCCAGCCCGCCCGCCAGCGATACCCTTCGCGGACGCGGTCGTACTCGACGACGTCCACGGCCGCGCCGTCCCGGCGGAGTTCGATCCGATCGCCGGACGCGGATAGCGGAAAGTACCCGTCGAGCGCGCGCAGTTCGATCGATTCGCGGTCGACGCGGGCGGTGTGGCCGGTGCGGTCGGACCGGGCGGCGTGAGTCGACCCGGCACCGAGGAGAGTCGCCGTCGTCTCGGGGGCCATCGACAGCGCGACCGTCCCGGTCGCGTTCTGCGGGATATCGACCTCGTGGTAGCCGTCCGAGAGCGACCAGTTCCCCCGCTCGGGGAGCCGGACGACGAGGTACTCGCCGCGGTTCTCGTCGGTGGTCGGGTTCGGGTACAGCTCGACGATTCCGGGACCGGTGACCGCGGCTGTGCCGTTGTCGACGACGGCGGCGTCCGCCATCGGGACGCGGCCGGTCGCGTCAGCCGCACCGGTCGTGTCGCTCGCGCCGACCGCGTCGTCCGCACCGGCCACGTCGCCGGCAGCGGCCGGAGCAGCCGCCGGGACGACCGCCGCGAGCGCGACGAGGAGGAGAACGGCGACGAGCCGCGCGGCTGCGGGGGACGGTGTCCGCGTGATCGATACGGACGAGTGGGTCGGGATCCGCACGCGGGGTATTCCTCCCGCTATCAGTCAAAAAGGTCGGCGACGGAAAGAGACGCAGGTATCGCGTTACGCGGTCGCCGAGTCCGCGTCGAGGGATCGCTCGGCCTTTTCCGCCTCGGTCGAGACGATAAAGGAGCGTTCGTCACCGTATTCGGCGACGATTTCGAGGGCTTCCTGCGTGCCGATCTGCCGGAGCGCCCAGCCCGCTGCAGCGCGCACGTCGTCGGATTCGTCCTCGGCGAGGGCATCCGCGAGCGGGTCGATCGCGCGCGTGTCACCGATGAGCCCGAGCGCGCGGGCGGCGTGCGGGCGAACGAGGTCGTCGGTGTCGCTGTCGGGGTGAAGCTCGTTCGCGAGCGGCTGGACGGCGTCGGCCGCACCGATTTCGCCGAGCGTTTTGAACGTCACCTTCTGGAGCTGCGGGTTCGAGTCCTCCTCGACGTATTCGACGAGCGTCTCGACCGCCTCCTCGGCGGCCATTTTCCCGAGGATGCTGATGGCGAACTGGTCGCGCTTTTCGGCGCGGCCGAGGAGCATTTCGAGCGAGGCGTCGGTCTTCCCGCGCTTGCCCATGCGTTCGAGCGCTTCGAGACAGTGGCGCTCCATGAAATCCGACGTGAGCGAGTCGAGCGCGAGCAGGATCATGTCGACGTTGCCGCGCGCCTCGTGCTCTTTCAGCGCGGACCACTCGACCGGGAAGTCCTTGTAGTGGCCGAGCACGTCGTAGTACCCCTGCGCGCGAAGTTGCTCGTGGGTCTCGAGGTCGTCCCACTCCTCGGCGTCGTCGAGTCCCGCCGAAAGGGCGTCGGTCGCCTCGAGGAGCGCGGCGATGGTTTCGGCGTCGGCATCGGCGTCGAGGTCGGCGTCCGCGACCGCCTCGGCGACGGTACCCAGCGCGTCGATCAGGTCGTCGAGGTCCTCGTGGGCGGGGAACGCATCGACGTCGATCAGATCGGACGCAGTCTCCAGGAACGCGTCGACCGCGTTCGCGGCGTCGTCGCGGCCGTCGGCCGTCCACTCGGTGTCTTCGAGGGTCGCGGCGGCGGCCTCGATCGCGTCGACGACGTCCTCGCCGTACGGACCGCGGGCGTCCTCGACGCCCTCGCGGAGGTCCGAGATCCGATCTTCGAGGTCGCCGCGGGGATCGTCTGCGTCCTCGTCGTCCTCGTCCGGTTCGGGAAGGTCGGCCTCGTCGAGACCGGCCTCCGCGTCGTCGAGGAGCGCGTCGACGTCGTCGAGATCCGCCTCGGTCTCGGCGTCGTCAAGCAGGGCCTCGATATCGTCGAGGTACTCGTTCAGGGACTCCTCGGTCGCTTCGTCCGGGAGGGTCGGCGCGGCGGCCGCGTCCGTCGACTCGCCGGCGTCCTCCGCGTCGTCCGCGGCGTCGGCCCCCTCGGAGGCGTCGGCCGGGTCGTCGTCGCCGTTGCTCATACACCACGAACTGCGCGCGTAGTCCATTAAGACGTTTCCCTTCGCGGCGGGGCGACTGAGCGACCCCAACGATCCGTCCGCTGCGTGCCCGAGCGAGTCGGTCCGACAGCCGGGACGAAAGAAGCGCCGAGATGGAGATCGTAATGTGTAAAAATATATTTCTTATTTTCGAACTCTGCTTTTGTTAGTGAGAACTATTAAGTGGGAAGCGCGCGTACGCTGAGTCAGTCATGAGTACTCAAAAACAGGCCCGTCAACGCTACGGAGACGTTCACGAGAGCGAGGCGCTTCGCATCCCCGAGGAGAAGGCAGAGCAGTTGGTCGACGCGCTCAACACCGACCTCGCAGCGACGTACGTGTTGTACCACCAGGTGAAAAAGCACCACTGGCTGGTCGAGGGCGCGGAGTTCCTCGGCATTCACGAGTACCTCGGAGAGGTGGCCGCGGACCTCGAGGAGGGTGCCGACGTGTTAGCTGAGCGCGCGCAGGCGCTCGGTGGCGTGCCGCTGTCGGGCGGCGCGAACTACGAGGAGCACGCGCCGGTGAGCCCCGAGGACGCCGACGCCTACGACATTCGGACCTCTCTGGAGAACGACCTAGAGCTGTTCGGCGACATCACGGAGATGCTCCGCGAGCACATCCAGCTCGCCAACAACCTCGGCGACTACAACACCGAGGAACAGCTCCGTGAGATCCTCGAAGACGTCGAGAAACACGGCCACCACATCGAGCACTACTTGGAGGACGACACGCTCGTCACTCAGGGTTCGCTCGAGTAGATCGACGACGGCGGAACGGCCACCGTCGACGCCGGACCGCTTCCGATCGGCTATTCCTCCGTAGTTTCGACTGCCGAGCGACTGCGACAGGACGGCGCGTCTGGTTACCTCCCGGATTCGTAGAACTCCTCGCGGTACACGCGACCGAACGCGTTCCGGCGAAGGGTGCTGGCGGCCGCGTCGGGCTCGTCCTGATACGTCGCCGCGATCACGGTGTCGGCGAAGGGGATCGGGTGCCAGACGACGTTGTCGACGTTGTCGGACCCGATCCGGACGACGTCGTCATCGTCGAACTCGCTGTCGGCGAGCCACGCGTCGAACTCGCTGTCTTCGCCGACGTGGACCGCCAGCTGTTCGGCGAAAACGGCGTCGCGGGCGGTCCGGATCACCTCGGGCGTGACCCGCTCGTCGTACTCCTCGGCGTCGAACGACATCGCCTTCGTCGCCTCGCGGACGACGACCTGTGCGACCGGGCCGACATCCTCGTAGTACTCAAGTGCGTCGGCGCGCGTCTCCGGGGCGAACGTTCCGCTGGTCTCCATACCGCGCGTTCGGCGGCGATCGGAAAGGGCGTTCCGTTACGCGGACGAGTCGCCGTCGTCGCTGGTGCCGTCGGTGCCGTCGCCGGTACCACCGTCTCCGTCGTCGGCTTCGTCAGTATCGCCCGCGCCGTCGTCGGACAGCATCTCGCGCGTCAGGTCCCTCGCTTCGCGGAGGGCAGCCGCAGTCTCGGGGTCGGTCGCACCCGTTTCGTCCACTCCGCCTCGCCCGCCGGCCGCACCGGCGTGCCCGTGACCGGCGTGACCGCCTTCGGCGTGTCCGTGAGCGTGCCCGCCCCGTGCGTGTGTCTCGACGTCGACATCCGGACGCCCGCGGTCGACCGTGTCCTCGAACACCTCGTGGTACTCGGCGTCGGCGGCGTGGGGCGTGACGGCCGCGGCGAGGTCCGCGGGCTCGCGATCGACCCATTCCGTGACGTGGTCGTCGAGCCACGTCTCGTGCTCGTCACCGTGGAGCATCGCCGTGAACGCGAGGTGGTGGGCGAGGTGTTCGCCGTCGCGCTGCGGAGTTGCGCATACCGGACACGCGTATCCCATGTCCGGGGTGACGGCCGTGAGGCGTAAAGCGGCGTCGGACGAAACCGTACTGTCGGCCGATCGCGTCCGAGAATCGGTCCACTCGCGGGCGCGCGACAGCACTATAACAGCAACTTTATCACTCGCACGGGGCGAAATTCGGGTAAGACTACTCCGTTAGGAGGTCCAACAGTGACTAACACCAACACACAACCGGAGGTGAACATCGGTCTCGTCGGTCACGTCGACCACGGGAAGACGACGCTCGTGCAGGCGTTGTCCGGCTCGTGGACCGACCAGCACAGCGAGGAAATGAAACGCGGCATCTCGATCCGGCTGGGATACGCGGACGCGACGTTCCGTCGCTGTCCCGGCGTCGACGCGCCCGAGTGTTACACCGTCGACGAAGAGTGCGAAGACGGCTCGAAGAGCGAGCCCGTCCGGACGGTGTCGTTCGTCGACGCCCCGGGCCACGAGACGCTGATGGCGACGATGCTCTCCGGCGCCTCGATCATGGACGGAGCGGTCCTCGTCGTGAGCGCGACCGAGGACGTCCCGCAGGCGCAGACCGAAGAGCACCTGATGGCGCTCGATCTCATCGGGATCGAGAACGTCGTCATCGCCCAGAACAAGGTCGACCTCGTCGACCGCGACCGCGCCGTCGACAACTACCGACAGATCCAGGAGTTCGTCGAGGGAACCGTCGCCGAGGACGCACCGATCGTCCCCGTCTCGGCGGGACAGGGGGTCAACCTCGATCTGCTGATCGACGCGATCGAGACGGAGATCCCGACGCCCGATCGCGATCCGGGCGAGAACGCTCGGATGTACGCGGCCCGCTCGTTCGACATCAACCGTCCGGGCGCGACCGCGGAGACGCTCAAAGGCGGCGTCGTCGGCGGCTCGCTCGTCAGCGGTGAGCTGTCGATCGGCGACGGACTGGAGATCCGTCCCGGCCGCGAGGTCGACGAGGAGGGCCAGACGGAGTGGCGCCCCCTCGAAACGACGGTCCGCTCGCTGCAGGCCGGCAGCCAAGACGTCGAGACCGCCCGGCCGGGCGGTCTGCTCGGCGTCGGCACCGGACTCGACCCGAGCCTGACGAAGGGCGACGCGCTCGCGGGACAGGTCGCCGGCGAGCCCGGCACGCTCCCGCCGACGCGCAACGAGTTCGAGATGCAGGTCGACCTGCTCGACCGCGTCATCGGCAGCGAGGAGGGCGACGACGACGACGGTGCCGTCGAGGAGATCACCACCGGCGAACCCCTGATGCTCACGGTCGGCACCGCCACCACGGTCGGCGCGGTGACGAGCGCTCGCGACGGCGAGTGCGAAGTGAAGCTCAAACGCCCCGTCTGTGCGGACGAAGGCGCGCAGATCGCGATCAACCGACGCGTCGGCGCGCGTTGGCGGCTCATCGGCGTCGGGACGCTGTCGTAGCGTGACCGACGACGGCCGCCACGCCGGATCGGGCTCGGGCCTCGCGGGCGAGCGGGCTCCCGTCGTCGCGCTCGACGCGAGCGCGCTGATGGCCCCGGTTGAGGCGAACCTGCGGCTGTTCGAGGAGCTCGATCGGGTGCTCGGCGCCTACGAGGCCGTCGTTCCCGCGGCGGTGCTCGCGGAGCTCGACGGGCTGCAGGGCGGAAACGGCGCGGCGGCGACCGCGGCGAGCGTGGGTGCGGACCTCGCGGCGCGGGCGGAGACAGTGGAAACGGACGAATCGTACGCCGACGACGCGCTGGTCGAGCTGGTCACCGAAGGCCGGGTCGACGGCGTCGTCACCAACGATCGACCGCTGGCGAACCGGGTGCTGGAGGCGGGCGCACCAGTAATCGGTTTAAGGGGTCGGAACACACTGGCAATAACGGAACCCTAGCGGACGCGGACAACCAAGAACATGTACAAACGAGTTCGACTCAAGGATACGGTCGAGGTACCGCCGAAACACCTGGCGGACGTCACCGACGAGCGGGTGAAAGCCCTGCTGCAGGACAAACTGGAAGGACGAATGGACGAGGACGTCGGCAGCGTCGTGAGCGTCATCGAGGTTCACGACGTCGGCGAGGGCGCGGTGTTACACAACCGCCCCGGCGTCTACTACGAGGCGGAGTTCGACGCGCTGACCTACGACCCCGACATGCAGGAGGTCGCCGACGGCACCGTCGTGGAGACGGTCGAGTTCGGGGCGTTCGTCGGGATCGGGCCGGTCGACGGACTGCTCCACGTCTCGCAGATCACCGACGAGTACCTCACGTTCGACGGGGCGAATCAGCAGCTCGCCTCCTCGGACTCCGATAAGACCCTCGGCGTCGACGACGCCGTCCGGGTCCGCGTCGTGACGAAGAGCATCGACGAGCGCAACCCGCGCGACTCGAAGATCGGTCTCACGGCCAAACAGCCCGGCCTCGGGAAACACGAGTGGCTGGAGGGCCAGCGAAAACACCGCGAACAGACCGGTGAGGAGGCCGACTGATGGCCGAGGACCGCCTCGCGTGTCGTGAGTGCCACCACGTCAACGACCCCGACTCGCAGACCTGCGAGCACTGCGGGTCCTCGTCGCTGACGGAGGACTGGGCGGGCTACGTCATCATCACGAAGCCCGAAGAGAGCCAGATCGCCGAGGAGATGAACGTCACGAAGGCCGGCTCGTACGCCCTGAAGGTCCGGTAGGAGGCAGTTCGCGGTAACGGTTTTCGGTTTTCAGCCACTACCCCATCCATGCTCACACTTCCCAACTCTCTGCGCGACACGTTCAAGCAGCCGCTCGGCCCGGTGACCACCGACACCGACGAACTACTCGCGGATGCAGCGGAGACCCGCGGTGAGCGGGTCGCGCCTGATGCCCCGATCATCGCGGTAGGCGACGTGGTCACGTACCACTTACGGGAGGCGGGTCGCGTCCCCGATGTCGCGCTGATCGACGGAAAGACCGAGCGGGAGGCGGTTGACACGGAGATCGAGTCCGCACTCGCGGCCGCAGACGACCGCCGGATCCCCGTGGAGAACCCCGCCGCGTCGCTGTCAACAGAGTTGCTCGAGGCGCTCAGTGAGGCGCTCTCCGACGTCGACCCGGTCATCATCGAGGTAACCGGTGAGGAGGATCTGGCCGCGCTCCCCGCGATCCTCGCCGCGCCCGACGGCGCGAGCGTCGTGTACGGCCAGCCCGGTGAGGGGATGGTCCGGGTCGCGGTCACGCCGGAGTCCCGAACGGAGGCACGAGAGCTGTTCGAGGCGCTCGAGGGAGATGTTGAGGCGGCCTACAAGGCGCTCGGTCGCGTTCCCGACGGAGATCGGTGAGGCACGGCGAAGATCACCGAACGCTCGGCACCGGTGGCACCCCCGCTTCGAAATCCTTTTACAGCTTTCGAGGGGATATACGCCTAACTGAACCATGGACGTCGATATCATCTCCGAAGAGGAGAACCCGATGTTGCACCGCACGGACATCCGTTTCGAGACGACCCACGATGAGGCCACGCCCTCCCGACTCTCGGTCCGCGACTCGCTCGCGGCCAAACTCGACAAGGCCTCCGAAGAGGTCGTCGTCCACGAGCTCGACACGAAGTTCGGTATGCGAAAGACGGTCGGCTACGCGAAGGTGTACGACTCCGCCGAGGACGCGCTCGACGTCGAGCAGGAGTACATGCTCGAACGGAACAAGATCGGCGACGAGGACGCGGACGCCGAGGAAGCCTAACGGCCCGCCGAATGCGCGTTCTCGGCATCGAAGGTACCGCGTGGTGTGCGAGCGCCGCGCTGTATGACGCCGAGACGGACTCCGTTCTCATCGAATCAGACCCGTACGAACCGGATAGCGGCGGCATTCACCCGCGAGAGGCCGCCGAGCACATGTCCGAAGCGATCCCCGCGGTCGTCGACGCGGTGATGACCGCCGCTGAAGCCGAGTACGGAGCGGACGCGATCGACGCCGTCGCCTTCTCTCGAGGGCCGGGACTCGGTCCCTGCCTTCGCACCGTCGGGACGGCGGCTCGCGCGCTCGCGGGCGCGCTCGACGTCCCGCTCGTCGGCGTCAACCACATGGTCGCGCACCTGGAGATCGGCCGGCACCAGTCCGGCTTCGAGAACCCGGTGTGTCTGAACGCCTCGGGCGCGAACGCGCACCTGCTCGGGTACCACGACGGGCGCTACCGCGTGCTCGGCGAGACGATGGACGCCGGGGTCGGCAACGCGATCGACAAGTTCACGCGTCACGTCGGGTGGGACCACCCGGGCGGGCCGAAGGTCGAGGCGGCGGCGGCGGACGCCGACCCGGACGACCTCCTCGAGCTTCCGTACGTCGTGAAGGGGATGGATTTCTCGTTTTCGGGGATCAGTTCCGCCGCCAACGACGCGTTCGACGACGGCGTCCCGGTCGAGCGGATCTGTTTTGCCCTGCAAGAGCACGTGTTCGCGATGCTGACGGAGGTCTCGGAGCGCGCCCTCTCGCTGACCGGCGCCGACGAGCTCGTGCTGGGCGGCGGCGTCGCGCAGAACGAACGGCTCCGCGAGATGCTGTCGAGGATGTGTGCGGACCGAGGCGCCGACTTCCACGCGCCGGAGCCGCGGTTCCTCCGAGACAACGCGGGGATGATCGCCGTGTTGGGCGCGAAGATGGCGCGGGCCGGAGACACCCTCGCGATCCCTGACTCGGCGATCGATCCGAACTTCCGACCCGATCAGGTCCCGGTGACGTGGCGAGATGCCACCGGATCCGTGGCCCGGGGACGCGACGATGGCGAGGCTGAGACGCGGGGCGCGGAAGCGACCGTCGAGGTCGTGACCGATAGCGAGGGCGCCCGCCGCGTGATCAAGCGGCGCGTCCCGAAGACGTACCGACACCCGGAACTGGACCGGACGCTGCGGCGGGACCGGACGGTCGCGGAGGCCCGCCTGACGAGCGAGGCGCGTCGAGCCGGCGTGTCGACCCCGCTGGTGTACGACGTCGACGTGCCGAACGCGACGCTGACGCTCCAACACGTCGGGGCTCGCGACCTCGCCGCCGATCTCGACGAACGGTGGATGAGCGCGGTGGGCCGACACCTCGCTCGGCTTCACGGCGCCGGGATGGTCCACGGCGACCCGACGACGCGGAACGTCCGCGTCGGGACCTCGGGAAGCGACGGGAGCCGATCGGCCGACGGCGCCGCCCCGGCGACGCTCATCGACTTCGGGCTCGCGTTCCACTCCGGTCACGTCGAAGACCACGCGATGGACCTGCACGTGTTCGAGGGGTCCGTGCGCGCGACCGCGACCGACCCCGAACCGCTGATCGAGGCGTTCGAGTCGGGATACTCGGCGGTCGGTGAGGAGGTGGTTCTCGACCGGCTCGGCGACGTCGAGGGGCGCGGACGGTACCGGTGAGCAGGAGCGCCAGTCCGTCGGGCCGGGGGAGAGTTGCGCCACGATTTATATCCCCGGCGACCAACATGGTGGTATGGCAGACAAACCGTCGTCGGGAGAGATCCTCGGTATCCCGTACAACTTCGAGCGACCGAGCCTCGGTCGGCTGCTCTCGTCGTACTGGCAGCCCGGGAAGGGAATGCTCGTCGAGAAGCCGTTCGGAATCGGCTACACGCTCAACCTCGCTAACTGGCGGTCGTGGGCCGTCCTCGTCGTCGCCGGCGGGCTCTACTACCAGCAACAGCAGTCCGGCGCGAACGCCGGATCCGGTGCGAGCGATGACGCGGAGGAGGCGGACAACGGTCCCGTCGAAGTGATCGTCGACGACGACTGAACGCGATCGCAGACCGATCCGCGTCCGAACCGAGGAAAATACGAGCGGCTCCGCCGTCCGTTCTCAGCAACGATTCTTCGACGCGTTCTTTTAAATACGAGAACAACATAGCTGTGACAATGAAAGTGCAGTTCGAGTGCTCGTGTTCGGAGGATATCTCCGAGTTCACGCGCGGTCAGACGAGCCGCGGTGTCCACGTCGAGTGCGGAAATTGCGGTGCGGTGTACGCAGTGACGATCACGGAGCTCGACTAGCGCGGTCGGCGGCCGGCGCTCAGGCCGGCGTCGGTCACCGAGCCGCTGCCGTGTCGGTGTCGCGATCCGACGGCGGCGCGTCGACGCGTGCCGACTCGAATCGGAGCCGAACCGTGGTCCCGTCGTCCGTCGTTTCGAAGCCGACGGTCCCTCCCTGCGTCTCACACATCCACTTGACGAGCCACAGCCCGATACTACTCGCGTGCGACAGCGGCGTCTCCTCTTCGGCCTGCAACACCGCACGCTCGTCGTCGGGGATCCCCGGCCCGTTGTCGCGGACTGCCAGACAGGTCGTCGTTTCGGTCGTCTCTATCCGCGCAATGACCTCGCAGGTCGCCCCGTCGTTGTGGGTGACGGCGTTTTCGAACACCTCTCGGATCGGGTACTCGACGGACCGGTCGGCGCGGATCCACGCCGCCGAAGGCGACTCCACGGAGACGCACACGCCATCACCGTCGACGTCCGCCGCGGCCTCGCGGACCGTTTCGACGAGATCGATCCGGCTCGACGGTGGATCCGTGGACGCGTCCTCGATGACCCGCAACTTCTCGCTGATCGCGACCACGTCGTCCGTGGTCTGACGGATCGTCTCTAAACACTCCCGGCTCCGCTCGTCGTCGACGCGGTCGGCGAGCAGGTCCGCGTACCCCTGGATGATGTTGAGGTCGTTGCGGACGTTGTGTCTAAACACTCTGCTGAGCACCTGTATCTGCTGATTCGACGTCTCGAGGTCACGCCGAGCAGACACGGCCCGTTGACGGTGGTGTGCCGCCGCGCCGTACAGCAGCAGCGACGAGGCGCCGACGAGCAGCCACCCATCGATGAGCCGCACCGGCGCTCGGACGCCGAGCGCACCGGTCGTCCCGGTCGCAACCGCGACCGCGAAATCGCTGAGGGGAACGAAGAGCGCACCGAGACAGAGATACGCGATCGCGAGGGTCCGCGGCGATCGGTCAAAGAGGGAGGCCGGGTCAAATTCCATGAATATCCAACTTGACCTCAACGGATCGGTCTCGTACGGAACGAGTCGTTCCGTCCGTATTAAATCCGATCGCCGTTACCACTCTGCGCAGTCGGCACAGAGGAGATCGCCGTCGTCGAACCACCCGCGGGTGGCTCGCTCGCCACAGCGGTCGCAGTCGGTCCCCGCGTCGATCCAGGCCGAGGTCGAGACCGCCGGATCGACGTCGGTCGGGGTGTCGTCGCTTGCGGGGTCGGTCGCGGTGTCGTCGCTGTCGGAAACACCACCGGCGTCCGATCCCGCGAACTCGTCGAGCGAGCGGTCCTCGACCATCTACGCCTCCCGGCGGAGCCGCGCCACGACGTAGTCGCGCTCCAGTTCCCCGAGGAACTCGCCGAGCCGCGGCCCCTGCGTGTCGTCGAAGAAGAGCCGGTATCCGGCCGAGAAGAACTCGCTGACCTCGATGTCGTGCTCCCGGGCGGTCTCGTACATCTCCGCTTGAATCGCTTCGCCGTCGTGGCCCGCGGCGACGAAGTCGGCGAGGTCGTCGAGCGCGGCGGCCACGTCGTCGTCGAAGTCAGTCTCGGGCAGATCGGTCTGGAGCCGGTAGTCGTACTCGTTCGCCGTCCGCTCGGCCCAGTTGCGCGCCTTCTCGACGCGGGCGAGCGCGGCTTCGACCACGGTCTCGGACGCGTCCGAGGGGATGTGTCCCTCGTCGCGGGCGAGGCGCTCGCGGAGCGCGGGGTCGTCGACCATGCCGAGAACGGCCGCGAACGTGTACGGGAGTCGGACGGGCGGTTCGGTCGGCGGGTCGTCCACGCGGCCGACGACGAACGGGTACGCGCGCTCGGCGAAGGCGGTCAGATCCTCGTCGTCGACCTCGCCGAAGTAGGCGCGTTCGAACCGGTCGAAGCGGTCGACGAGCTGGTCGAGCCGCTCGATGTCGAGGTCCCGCGCCTTCTTCGGGTGCAGCGCGAAGAAGTACCGGAGCACGGCCGGTTCGAGCAGTTCGAGCAGCTCCGGGACGGTGACGATGTTGCCGGCCGACGAGGAGAGCGGCGCCCCGTTGAGCGTGAACCACTCGTACACCATCGGCACCGGCGGCTCGATCCCGAAGACGTTCCGCGCCACGTCGACGCCGGACGGCCACGAGCCCTCCGCGTGGTCCTTCCCGAACGGTTCGAAGTCGACGCCGAGCACGTCCCACTGGCCCGGCCACTCCAGCCGCCACGGGAGCTTCCCCTCGCGGAACGTGGCCGTCCCCTCGTGGCCGCAGCCCTCGATGGTGTTGTCGCCGACGTCCATGTCGGTGCAGACGTACGTCACCGTCTCGGCGTCCAGATCGATCGCGGTGACCGTTTCCGTGATCTTCCCGCACTCTGAACAGACCGGGTTGAACGGGACGTACTCGTCGTCGACTTTGTCCTGGTACTGCGCGAGCACCTCGCGGACGCCGTCCAGATCCGAGAGCACCGTTCGAGTCACGTCGTCGAACGCACCGTCGGCGTACAGCTCGGTGTTCGACACCATCTCGACCGGGATGCCGAGGCGGTCGGCGTCGGCTTTTAACAGGGCCGCGAAGTGGGCCGCGTACGACTCGCGCTCGCCGAACGGGTCCGGGATCGACGTGTACGGCTTGCCGAGGTTGCGACCGAGTGCGCCCGCGTCGACCTCGCCGAGCCCGACGATCTCGCCGTCGGCGTTCGCCAGCTTGCGGGGGAGCTTGCGCAGCGGGTCCTTGTCGTCCGACGTGAACACCTGTCGGACCTCGTGGCCGCGCTCGCGGAGCACCTCCGCGACGAAGTAGCCGCGGATGATCTCGTTGAAGTTTCCGAGGTGTGCGACGCCCGACGGGGAGACGCCGCCCTTGATGACGATCGGGTCGTCGGGGTGACGGGCTTCGATTTCGTCGGCGACGACGTCGGCCCAGAAGGCGTGGAAGTCGTCGTCACCGCCGGACGCAGCATCGCCGTCGGCACCCTCGTCTCCCTCTCGCCCCTGCGCAGAGAGGATGTGCGGGGAGTCGTCGTGTGCCGGATCGGGTCGGTCGTCGGTCATGTGTCCCCCGTCCAGTAGCTCGGCTCGTCCGTTCCGGTGGGGACCACGTCGGTCCCGGTGTGATCGCCGCGGAGCACGGCGTCGACGACGGCGCTCGGGTCGGTGCCGTCGAGGACGATGGACCGGATTCCCGCGCGGTCGATCAGCTTGGCGGCGAGCAGGTCGACGGGGGCCGAGGCGCCGGCGTTCCGGCTCATCGGGAGCACGATGTCGACGAGCGCCGCGGGCGACAGCTCCGCGAACTGGCTCGCGTCGGCGTCGACGTTGGGGTCGGCGTCGTACACGCCGTCGGCGCTCGTCGCGTACACGAGCAGGTCGGCGTCGACCGACTCCGCGAAGGCCGCCGCGACCGCGTCCGTGGTCTGTCCCGGGGTGACGCCGCCCATCACCGACACCTCGCCGCGTCGGAGGGCCTCCGCGGCCTCGTCGTACCCCGTCGCCGGCGAGACGTTCGCGCGGTCTTCGAGCGCGGCGATCAGCAGCCGAGCGTTGAGCCGGGTCGTCCCGATGCCGAGCTGGTCGAGCTCAACCTCGTTCGCGCCGAGCTCTCGCGCCGTCTCGATGTACTCGCGCGCGACCCCGCCCCCGCCGACGACGACGCCGACCTCGCAGCCGTCGGCGGCCACCCGTTCGATCGCCTCGGCGTACGCGGCCACCCGTCCGGGATCGAGATCGGGCGCGAGCACGCTCCCGCCGATAGAAACGACGACTCTCATTACCGTCGAATATCGCTGTCGCGGTCTTAAGGATTATCAAGCCCGGACGCCGGAGCCGATCGGCGGCGCCGATCGACGGCCGACGGATCGGCTCACAGCGAACGGCACAGCGGGAAACGCCTAAGCCGCTCGCACCCCGCCCTCGGGTATGCAACCGATATCGATCGTGGGTCCCGCGGCGGCCGACCTCGCGGACGCGCTCGCGGACCGGCTCGACGGACGGGTCGCCGTCGTGGCGTGCGGGTCCGACGACGACAGCGCCACCGGCGCCGACGCCACCGACGGCGGGGTCGCCGCGCCGGAACGGGCGGCCGACATCGCGGCCGGCGCCGACACGGAGCTGTCGCTCGCACCGAGCGGGGACTGGACGGGCGCCGGTCGCGTCGAGGGACTCGACGACCTCCTCGACGGACTCGCACCCGACCACGAGTATCTCGTCGCGGTCGGTGAATCCCGCCTGCGCGTGCCGACGGTGCTGCTCGGGGCGGACGCGGATCCGGCGACCGTCCCGGGGACGGTGATCGCGACGGCAGACTCGGCCGACGGGGTCGACGTCGACGACCTCGTCGTCGAACTCGACGGTGCGGAGCCGTGGATCACCAGGGAGACGCTCGTGCGGCGGGTCGAGACGTCCGCAGACGCGGACCGATCGGGCGCGATAGCGACGTTCACGGGGCGCGTTCGCGCCCGCGACGCCCCCGACGACGACCGGACGACGCACCTCGCGTTCGAGAAGTACGAGGGGGTCGCCGCGGAGCGCATGGAGGCGATCAGCGCGGAACTCGCGGAGCGAGACGGTGTGTTCGACGTCCGAATGCACCATCGGACCGGCGTGATCGAAGCGGGCGAGGACATCGTGTTCGTCGTCGTCCTCGCGGGGCACCGCAGGGAGGCGTTCCGAGCCGTCGAAGACGGGATCGACCGGCTGAAAGACGAGGTGCCGATATTTAAAAAAGAGACCACGGAAGCCGAGGAGTTCTGGGTACACCGACGGGATTCGTAGCTCGCACTCGACGTAGGTGTCGTCGGAGGCTCGTTCCGCGTGGCGTTCCACGTCGCGTCCCACGTCGCGTGAACCCGATACGGGTCGGGCACCGATCCGAGACCGACTGGATACTGACCAGGCGCTGGCCGGATACTGACCTAGCGCTGGCCGGATACTAACCTAGCGCTGATCGGATACTGACCGGACGCCAGCCGAGAGCCGACTGGAAGGTAGCCGAAAGTACATCGGTAGTCAGCGGCGTTCCACTCTCCGAGCGATCGATGTGTGCAGGCGCGGGCGAACCGGAACGGGACGCGCGGGCGAACCGATCGACCGCAATTACCGGGCTTTTTTGCCGGCTTACTTCGGGGTTATCGGACCACGGAGCGTCGGCGCTTGACCCATCTCGGATCGTCGATCGAACGGTTCTAACAAGATTATAAAACGTCTAGCGTGTTTTAGAACCGTTGTGAACGATTCGTCAGACACGTTTTAGCGCCGATCAATATCCTAAAACGCCCTGAACACCGCCCAACGGTCTGTCCTTTATAACACCCTCCGAGGACAAGCGGGGAGTGTACCATGAGCGCGACCGCAAACCCCTCCACGAACGCGAACCCGACCGCCGATCTCAGCAAGGAAGAGCGGCTGAAGCGGTACCTGCTCGACCGCGCCGAGGACGGCGAGATGTACTTCAAAGGGAAGTTCATCGCCGACGATGTCGACCTCTCGCCCAAAGAGATCGGCGCCCTGATGGTGAAGCTCCGCGACTCCGCCACGGAACTCACCGTCGAGAAGTGGTCGTACACGGGCGCGACGACGTGGCGCATCGAGCCGGCCTGAAGCGGAATCGAACGCGAACTGCACCGGCCCGATCGCCGACGAACGCGGATCGCACCGGCCGCTCGCTCTATAAACCGCGCGAATTACGCGGTCCCCGCACGCGAGTTGTGGCGAGCCGATCTCTGAACGAGGTTTTTGAACACGGGTCCCGCTTGCGACGAGACTCTCGGTCGACGCGGGGTTTATACTCGACGACGGGTTACGATCGGCGATGGCAGAACACGAGGACGGGGCGGCGTCGGAGGCGGCCCGCGTCCCGCGTCCCGATCCCCTCCAGACGTTTTTCAGGATCGACGACGTTCGCGTGGAAGGCGGTCGCGTGCGATACGTCGGCGAGTCGTACGTCCCGGAGCGAACGCTGCTGCGGAAGATCGTGCCGCCGTTCCGGGAGGCCGGCTACGACGTCGACGTCGAGACCGTCGCGGGGCGGCACGTGGTCGTCGCGACGCCGTTCGACCGCGGCCGGGACGGGATTCCCTGGGTCAACGTCGGGATGTTCCTCGCGACGGTGCTCTCGACGCTGTTCGTCGGCGCCGTCGGCTGGTACTACGTCCCGTTCGCGGAGATTCGCGCGAATCCGCTGACGATGCTGCAGGCGTGGCCGTTCACGGCCGCCGTCCTCGGCGTACTGATGATCCACGAGCTCGGGCACTACGCGATGGGCCGCTATCACGGGGTGAGCGTCTCGCTGCCGTACGTCATTCCCTTCGTCTTCCCGTTCGGCACCCTCGGCGCCGTGATACGGATGCGAGGGCGGATGCCCTCCCGGAAGGCGCTGTTCGACATCGGCGCGGCGGGGCCGATAGCGGGGCTCGTCGCCACCGTCGCCGTCACCGTGATCGGACTCTCGCTCGATCCCATTCAGGTTCCGTCCGAGGTGGCGAACTCCTCGGGAACGGTGATCCGGTTCAACAACCCCCCGCTGTTGGAGATCATCGCCGACCTCACCGGCCAACCGACGGGGTACGCCGACGCGAGCCGAACCGCCCACCCCGTCGTCATCGGCGGCTGGCTCGGGATGTTCTTCACCCTGCTCAACCTCCTGCCGGTCGGCCAGCTCGACGGAGGCCACATGGTCCGGGCGATGCTCGGCCCCCGACAGGAGACCGTGGCCGCACTGGTGCCCGGCGCGCTGTTCTCGCTGGCCGCGTACCTCTACTTTTGGCGCGGGCTCGGGCTCGACGGCTCGGTCGGGCTGTGGACGTTCTGGGGGGTGTTCTCGCTCGTGATCGCGTTCAACGGCCCGGCGAATCCCGACGACGAGCGACGGCTCGGCTGGCCCCGGCTCGCGGTCGGAGTCGCGACGTTCGCGCTCGGCGCGCTGTGTTTCCTCCTCGTGCCCATCGAGATCGTCACCCCGTAACGCGATGTTCGGGGGACGAACGCGGACGCGAACGCGGGTGCGAGAACGCCTCGAACGGGTCGGGTTCCGGACGCTGTACCGGATCGCCGACCTCACGTACGCGCTCGGGATCGCCACGCCGAAGCGGACCGTCGCCGGCACGTACTGGAGCTACGAGCCGACGAACCCTCACGGCGACGACCCGGGACTGGCGGCCCTCGACGCCCTCCCCGCCGACGCGACGGTGTTGGACGTGGGGGCGCACGTCGGCGAACACGCCATCCCGCTCGCCCGCGGTACCGAGCGGGAGGTGGTCGCCTTCGAGCCGAACGGGGAGAGCGCCGACCGGCTGGCTCGGAACGCCCGCCGGAACGGGTTTGTCGTCGGTTCCGGCGTCGAACAGGGCGGCGACACCGCGCAGGGCGGCGACTCGGGAGGAGGTATCGCTCTCCGCCGCGCCGGGATCGGCGACGCGAACGCGACGCTGTCGTTCTACCGGTCGACGTTCTCGAAGTGCTCGGCGTTCGATCGCGACCGCGCGACCCGGTGGGGCGCCGCGGTCGACGCCGTCGAACCGGTGCCGATCCGACGGCTCGACGACCTCGTCGAGGGAATCGACGATGGCGGCGCCGAGGTGGGAGCGATCGACGAGGCGGGATCCGACGGGGAACTCACCGAGTCAGAGCGCTCGCACGCGACGGCTCCCGTCCCGGCGCCCGATGCGATCAAAGTCGACGTCGAAGGGCACGAGCTGGCCGTGCTCCGCGGAGCGACGGCGACGGTTGCGCGGTACCGGCCACTGTTGGTGATCGAGGTGCACGACGAGACGGCAGACGACGGCGACGGAACCGTCGCTCGGCTCCGGGAGTGGCTCGCGGATCGGAATTACGCGGTGGAAGAAGCCGGGGCCGTCTGGATCTGTCGGGGGTGACACACAGCGCGGATGGAGCGTGCGCGGGGGCGACGAGACCGCACGCGAACGGCGATCGGACCGCGCGCGAACGGTCAGTCGTCGCGGCGGTTCTTCATGCCCTGTCTGGTGAACTGCGGGGTGGTGCGGAGGCCGCGCTTCGCCCGGAAGGAGCGGTACAGCGCGACGGCCAGCGGGGCGGCGAGCACGAGGACCACCGCCGCGAGCCGCCACTCGTCGGCGAACGAGTAGAGGATCGTCGCCGAGAGCACGCCGACCGCGAGCAGCACCGAGTAGGCGATCCGCATCGCGAGCTTGTCGAGGACGTGCGTGTCGTCCTCGATCGTGACGTCGACGTGGAGGTTCCCGCGGTTCGCCGTTTTCAGGAACTCGTTCGCCCGCGGCGGAACCGTAAACAGCGCCTCGGCGGTCCGCTGGGCCTGTCGGCCGGCGTCCTCGGCGAGGTTACGGGCGGTCTCCTCGTAGTAGCCCTCCGCTTTCAGGTACTCCGTGGCCGTAGAGATGAAGTCGAACTCGGGATCGAGCGTGACGCAGACCCCCTCGACGACGGTCGCGACGCGCAACACGAGGGCGAGATTCGGCGGGAGTCGGAGCGGGAACTCGTAGATGGTGGACTCCACCTGCTCGATGATCTGATTCACCTGGTACTGTTCGATGTCCTCGCCGCTGGCGTCGGCGATGGCGAGTTCCATCACGTTACCCATCACCTCGCGGTCGGCCTCGGGCGAGAGCGTCCCCATCGCGATCAGGGTGTCGAGGATGCCGTCGATGTCCTGTCGTGCGACCGCGACGTAGAAGTCGACGATCTTCTCCTGAATGTACGGGTCGACCCGGCCGGCCATCCCGAAGTCGTAGAAGATCACGGCGCCGTCGTCGTCGACGGCGAGGTTTCCCGGGTGCGGGTCCGCGTGGAAGACGCCGTCCTCGATGATCATCTGGAGGTACACCTCCTGGAGCGTCTCGGCGACGGCGTTGCGATCGAGTCCGGCGGCGTCGAGGGCGTCGACGTCGCTGATCTTCGTCCCGGGGATGTACTGCATGGTGAGCACCCGCGGCCCGGAGACCGCCTCGTACGCGGTCGGGATGCGGATCCGGTCGTCGTCCGCGAAGTTGGCGCGGATCGCTTCGAGCATCTCCCGCTCGCGGCCGTAGTCCATCTCCTCGCGGATGGTCTTCGCGAACTCGTCGGCGAGGTTCTCCAGCGAGAACGACTGGCCGGCCCCCGTGAACCGCTTGATGAGCGGGATCGACCACCGGATGGTGCGGAGGTCGGCCTCGACGAGCGATTCGATTCCCGGACGGCGAACCTTCACGGCGACCGACTGGCCCTCGTACTGGGCCGTGTACACCTGACCGAGGCTGGCGCCGCTTATCGGCTCGCGGTCGAAGTCGTCGAAGACCTCGTCGACCGGGCCGAGCTCGTCTTCGAGAACGACTTTCGACTCCGCCCAGGGGGCGGGAGGCACGTCGTCTTGGAGCCCTTCCAGCACCTCGATGTACGCCGGCGGGAGGATGTCCGGCCGCGTCGAGAGGATCTGACCGAGCTTGATGAACGTCGGGCCGAGCGTGAGCAGAATGTCGAGGAGGACCGCGGCGCGCTCCCGTTGGGTCTCCGCGTCGACCTCGCGGCTTCGACCGAACAGCAGGAACCGCTTCCGGTCTCGCCAGTAGGCGAGGATCAGCGGCGAGAAGCGCCGCAGAACCACGACGAACCGCCAGTAGGCGCGAATGTTTACCAGCGTCACCACCCGTTAGGCGTCGTCCTCGGCGTCCTCGACGCCCTCAGCGTCCTCAGCGTCCTCGATGTCGCCCTCGTCGATCGGGATGGTACGGGTGGCGTCGCCGCTCCGCTTGGGAATCGTGACTTCGAGGACCCCGCGGTCCATCTCGGCGTCGGCGCCGCTGCCGTCGGCGTCGGCGGGGAGGGGGAGTTCGGCGTCGAGGAACAGCGGACGGTCCTCGCGGACGTAGCGGAATCCGTCGGGGATTCCCTTTTCGCGGCGCCCCTCGATGACGATCCGCCCGTCCTCGGCGAGCACCTCGGTCGTCTCCGGGGTCGCGCCGGGGAGGTCGACAACGAGCACGTACCCATCGTCGGATTCGAGCAGATCCGCGAACACCGCGTCCGGGAGATCCCGGAGCGCGTCACGTAACGCTGACATGTACAACGGTACGGTCGCCGCAGCGAAAAAGGTGTGGAAACGGGGGAACCAGCCGTCGGCCGATCGGAGTCGCGAGGAGGCGAGCCGGTCAGTCGTCGCGGCCGCGGTCGCCGATGTCGAGATCGAACCGCCCGAGATCCGCCCCCTTCGACTCGCCGGGAAGGATGTCGCCCAGCCCCGCGCCGAACGCGGCCGCCGACCAGACGACGGCCACGCGGCCGGCCTGTTCGACCGTCGTGGGGGAACCCTCGTGAAGCCGACCCCACAGCAGGAGCATAAACACCGACGTGAACAGCGAAACGGTGAGTATCCCGGCGTATCGGCGGGGGATGATCCCCAGTATCGGATGCCTGATCGTGATCTCCCGGAAGTCGGCGAAGTAGAGCAGGCCGGCGGTCATGACCAGCACGAACGCCACGTGCGCGAAGAGCAGGACGGGGACGCCGCGGACCGTCGTCGCGGCGAACCAAGCGGCGATCTCGAAGACGCCCCCCTCGACGAGCAGCGGCAGCGCGAAGAGCACGGCCCCGACGAACGCCTCGGCCATGTCTCGGGACGTGTACTTCGTGATCCGGCTCGTAAACACCGAGCTGCCCGGCATCCGTTCGACGAGCGAGATCGTCTCTCTGACCTGCGCTCGCTCGTCCGGGTCGTCGACCGCGTGCTGGAGGGCGTCCAGCGTCTCCAAGAGGTCGTCGAGGTCCGGATCCTCGGACTCGGGGACGGGAGGCGTCGCATCGACCGACTGGTCGTCGCTCGACGGGCGCCCCGAGTCGTCCGCCGACTCGTCCTCGGTCGCCGGCCGGTCCTCACCAGTCATGACGCAGAGGTGGACGCCATCGGGGCAAAAGGGTACCGCAGGCCGGCGGGTCGGCGCTTTCGGCCCCGAGACAGAGCCCTCACGCCGAGATTCGACGGACGAACGCCGCGAGCGCCGCGTTGAACGCCGCAGGCCGTTCGAGCATCGCGAGGTGTGCGGCGTCCTCGATCACCGCCCGCTCGCAGTCGTCGATCCGCTCGGCGAAGAAGTCGTGGTACGCCGGGGGCGTCAGCGCGTCGTGTTCGCCGACGATCGCGAGCGACGGGACCGCGATCTCGGAGAGCCGGTCGCGGACGTCGAAGGCGTGGCAGGTGCGGAAGTCCCGCTCGGTGACGGCGCGACCGCACTCGCGCATCTCCGCGCGCGACGCGTCCACGTACTCCGGGGACGCGTCGTGGAACAGTCGGTCCGGTTCGTGGAGGAGGTCGACGGCGCGGTCGAAGTCGGTCGCGAGCGCGTCCAGCAGCTCGGCCGTGACCGCGAGCTTCGCGCCCGTCCCCGCGAGTACGAGACCGTCGAGCGGGAGGTCTCGCTCGAGCGCGACCCACAGCGCGACCGCCCCGCCGAGGGAGTTCCCACAGAGGACGCTCGCGCCGGTCGCCTCGGCGACGGCGACGACGTCGTCCGCGTACGCGTCGAGCGCTTCGCGGCCGGCGGCCGCGTCGGTGTCGTCGCTGTCGCCGTGTCCGGACAGATCGAGCGCGACGACCGGGAACCGATCGCTTTCGCGCGACTGCGACTTCCACGCGCCTTTGCTGCCGCCGCTGCCGTGGATACAACACACCGCCGGTCCGTCGCCGCCGCGATCGGCGACCCGGTACGCGGTGGTGCGACCGTCGTGGGCGATCCGTTCCATGGGTCGATCAGTCGGAGGACGGTAATAAACGTCCGTCGGCGAATCCCAAGGCGTCACCACACCCTGAACCGCAACACTACCGCTACGTAGAATATCTACCCCCGTGGTGCGATTTTCTGCGACATGTTTAAATAGCTTGGCGCCTAACTTGTAGTTAGCATGAATCTCAAACAGACCCGATCGTCCGGCGACGATGCGTTACTCCGCCGGTACGAGTACGAAGACGGGTGGGTCGTCGCCGCCGATCTGGGCGCCGACGCCGAAAACGCCAGCGTCGACACCGTCGGAAGCACGGCGATCGTCGTTATCGAGGGCGACGGCGAGCCGGTCGAATCGGAGTTCGAGCTCCCGGGAACGGCCGAGCGCGTCGGGATCGAAAACGGCGTGATCACGATCGAGGGTGAGCGATGAACCTCACCGTTCGCCCGTTAAAACAGAAGGACGCCGGGCGCCGCCTCGCGGCGATCGACCGCGTGGCGGCCGAGGAGCTCGAGCTGTCGGGCGGCGACTTCATCCGCGTCGAGGGACAGAGCGGCGCCGCGATCGCCCGCGTCTGGCCCGGCTACCCGGAGGACGACGGCACGGGCGTCATCCGGATCGACGGGAAGCTCCGCCAAGAGGCGAGCGTCGGCATCGACGACAAGGTGACCGTCGAGTCCGTCGAGGTGAACCAGGCGGACCGGGTCACCATCGCGCTCCCCCAGCGGCTCGGCGTGCGCGGCGACGTGGGACGGTTCCTCCGCGACAAGCTCGCCGGTCAGCCGCTCACCGAGGGACAGACGATCCGCGTCCCCTTCGGGTTCGGTCTCATGGGCGGCGGCGGACAGGGACAGGCCGTTCCGGTGAAGATCGCCGAGACCGTCCCGTCGGGTACGGTCGTCGTCACCGACGCGACGGAGATCACCATCTCCGAGAAGCCCGCCGAGGAGATCGTCAGCGGCTCCGGCGCCGGCGGCGAGGGCGGCGAGGACGCCCCGGACGTCACCTACGAGGACATCGGGGGGCTCGACAGCGAACTCGAGCAGGTCCGCGAGATGATCGAGTTGCCCATGCGGCACCCGGAGCTGTTCAAGCGGCTCGGGATCGACCCGCCGCAGGGCGTCCTGCTCCACGGCCCGCCGGGCACCGGCAAGACGCTGATCGCGAAGGCGGTCGCGAACGAGATCGACGCCAGCTTCCACACGATCTCCGGCCCGGAGATCATGTCGAAGTACTACGGCGAGTCCGAAGAGCAGCTCCGTGACGTGTTCGAGGAGGCGACCGAGAACGCCCCCGCGATCGTGTTCATGGACGAGCTCGACTCGATCGCGCCCAAACGCGAGGAGGCCGGCGGCGACGTGGAACGCCGCGTCGTGGCCCAGTTGCTCTCGCTGATGGACGGCTTGGAGGACCGCGGCGAGGTCGTCGTCATCGGGGCGACGAACCGCGTCGACGCCATCGACCCCGCGCTCCGGCGCGGCGGGCGCTTCGACCGCGAGATCGAGGTCGGCGTCCCCGACCGCGACGGCCGCAAGGAGATCCTGCAGGTTCACACGCGGAACATGCCGCTGGTCGAGGAGATCGATCTCGACGAGTACGCCGAGAACACCCACGGCTTCGTCGGGGCCGACCTCGAATCGCTCGCGAAGGAGTCGGCGATGCACGCGCTGCGGCGCATCCGTCCCGAGCTCGACTTGGAGAGCGACGAGATCGACGCCGACGTGCTGAACTCCATCCAGGTCACGGAGACCGACTTCAAGGAGGCGATGAAGGGGATCGAGCCCTCCGCGCTCCGGGAGGTGTTCGTCGAGGTCCCCGACGTCACTTGGGACCAGGTCGGCGGACTCGAGGACACCAAAGAGCGGCTCCGTGAGACGATCCAGTGGCCGCTGGAGTACCCCGAGGTGTTCGAGGAGCTCGACATGCAGGCCGCCAAGGGCGTCCTGATGTACGGCCCGCCGGGCACGGGGAAGACCCTGCTGGCGAAGGCCGTCGCCAACGAGGCGGAGTCGAACTTCATCTCGATCAAGGGGCCCGAACTGCTCAACAAGTTCGTGGGCGAGTCCGAGAAGGGCGTCCGCGAGGTGTTCAGCAAGGCCCGCGAGAACGCGCCGACGATCGTGTTCTTCGACGAGATCGACTCGATCGCGACCGAGCGCGGCAAGAATTCCGGCGACTCCGGCGTCGGCGAGCGCGTCGTCTCCCAGCTGCTGACGGAGCTCGACGGGCTCGAGTCGCTGGAGGACGTGGTCGTCATCGCGACGACGAACCGCCCGGACCTGATCGACTCCGCGCTGCTCCGGCCCGGCCGACTCGACCGCCACGTGCACGTGCCCGTGCCGGACGAGGAGGCCCGCCGGAAGATCCTGGAGGTCCACACCCGCAACAAGCCGCTGGCCGACGACGTCGACCTCGACGCCATCGCCCGGCAGACGGACGGGTACGTCGGGGCCGACATCGAGGCGGTCGCCCGCGAGGCGTCGATGAACGCTTCCCGGGAGTTCATCGGCAGCGTCTCGCGCGAGGAAATCGGTGAGTCCGTCGGCAACGTCCGCGTGACGATGGCCCACTTCGAGGCGGCCCTCGACGAGGTGAACCCCAGCGTCACCCCCGAGACGCGCGAGCGCTACGCGGAGATAGAAAAGCAGTTCCAGCGGTCGGACGTCGATCGCCGGGACAGCGAACCCAGCGCCGCGTTCCAGTAAGCCGGCTCGGTTCGCCGCTGTTATTTTATCGCAGTTTCGAACGCCGCAGCGCAGCGTCAGATCAGTCCCAGCGTCGACAGCAGGAAGAACGCGGCGACGAGAACGATCGCGATCGTGACCAGTCGCCACGCCAGTTTCAGGACGAATTTCCCGACGATGATCACGAGCGCGACGGCGACGAGGCCGACGAGCAGTTGTCCCGTCTGCGTCCCGAGAACACCGGCCTGGAGCGGCGGTGACGTTGCGAGCGCAGCGAGGGTCGCGAGCGAAGCAGTCATGTGAGGGCCCACGACGAGGTCCGGCATAAGCTTGTGGGGAACGCTCGCCCTCGATATAAATAAGAAATGTGTCACTTCCCCGGAAAGCGCCGTCAGATAGGTCCGACAACAGACACCGAAGCGGCGGGTTATGGTCGCGGTAACGCGACCCAATACCGATGTGGGGACCGTCGGTCAACCCCCCTTTTGTTCCGGTGGGACGGTGGCCTCATCCCGCGGTTTTTTGTTCGAGACATCAGTTTCACTCTGGTCTGACTACGCTTATGTGCTCGGAGCCCGTTCGTTGTCGACGTACCCGACGATAGCGTCAGATGCGCGGGACAGACAGTATATAACGAACCAGACACGTAGCTGTCTGAGACGCCTACCGGGGCCCGATATCCGAACGTACAAGGGCCCGCCTCGCCAGTACACCAACACTACAGATGATCCATATCCAACACCGACCCAGCGGGGTGGCCGTCGAATGAGCAGCGACGGCGTCGCCGCCGACGAACTCGAACTGCCGATCAAACGAACCACGGGCGAGACGATGGAGGAGCGGCTCACCGCCAACGCCTACCAGAACATTCTGCCCGCGCGATACCTCCGAAAGAACGCGGACGGCGAGCCGATCGAGAACCCCGAGGAGCTGTTCGACCGCGTCGCGCGCAACGTCGCGCTCGCGGAGGCCGTCTTCGAGGCCGAGAATCAGGGCGTCGAGGTCACCGTCACGCCCGACCAGTTGAAGCCGGACCACCCGCGCCGCGACGAGCTCGCCGCCGAGGTGTTCGGCGCGGGCGTCACGGCCGACGACGACGCGGAGACCGCGCTCACCGCGCACAATGTCAACAAGTTCGCGTACGACACCGTCGTCCCCGAGCTTCCGGAGGGCGTCCGCGACCACGTCGAGGCGACCGCGGACCGGTTCCGCGACGGGATGGAGCAGCTCTCCTTTATGCCGAACTCCCCGACGCTGATGAACGCGGGCGACGAGCTCCAGCAGCTCTCGGCCTGCTTCGTCGACTCCCCCGGCGACGACATCACCGACATCCACCAGACCGCCAAGGAGGCGGCCGAGGTGTTCCAGTCCGGCGGCGGCATGGGGTACGCGTTCTGGAAGCTCCGCCCCTACGGCGACGCGGTCGGCTCCACCGGCGGGATCGCCTCCGGGCCGATCACGTTCATGCGGACGTTCGACCAGATGTGCGAGACGATCGCGCAGGGCGGCGCGCGCCGCGGGGCCCAGATGGGCGTCATGCGCGTCTCGCACCCCGACGTCATCCAGTTCATCCACTCGAAGAACAAGGACGTCTCGTTGGCCCACTCGCTGCGGCTCAACGACCCCGACGACTTCACGCACAACTCCTTCGCGGACGCCTTAGAGGAGGCTCGCGAACTCATCGACGAGGACGGAAAGGTGCCAGAGCACCTCCGAAACGCCGTCGAGGGTCACCTCTCGAACTTCAACATCAGCGTCGGCGTCACCGACGACTTCATGGAGGCGCTGTACAACGACGAGGAGTTCACCTTCACCAACCCGCGCACGGAGGAGCCGCACGTCGCGACGCCGGAGACGAAGGAGATCTACGACATGTTCGGCCTCGGCGAGCACGTCGAGGTCGGCGAGGTCCTCTCGATCCCCGCACAGGAGCTGTGGGACGACATGATCGAGGGCGCCCACGAGAACGGCGAGCCGGGCGTCATCTACCTCGAACGGGTGAACAAGGAGCACTCGTTCGACGTCGAGGAACACCCGGATCACCGGATCCTCGCGACGAATCCCTGCGGCGAGCAGCCGCTCGAAGAGTACGAGGCCTGTAACCTCGGTCACATCAATCTCTCGACGCTCGCGGCGCAGGACGCGCCGGACTGGCGTGTCTGGTCCGAAGCGCACGCCGACGAGTACGACTCCCAAGCCGAGGCGATCGACGCCTTCCTGGAGGAGGCGATCGACTTCGAGGAGTTCGACGAGCGGATCGACTACGGCACCCGCTTCCTCGAGAACGTCGTCACCATGTCGGACTTCCCGGTCGAGAAGATCGAACAGAAGGTCCGCGACATGCGGAAGATCGGCCTCGGGATCATGGGGCTCGCACAGCTGTACATCCAGCTCGGGATCCAGTACGGCACCGAGCCGGGCAACGAGGTCGCCCGCCAGCTGATGACGCACATCAACCACGCGTCGAAGCAGACCTCCCACGAGCTCGCGACGGAGCGCGGGCCGTTCAACGACTGGGAGGACTCGAAGTACGCGAACCCCACCGAGCACCGCGAGTGGTTCGAACACTACACCGGGCTCGACGCGGACGAGTGGGAGGACGGCTTCCCCGTCCGGAACCACAACACGACGACCATCGCGCCCACGGGCACGACGTCGATGATCGGCAACACGACGGGCGGCTGTGAGCCCATCTACAACGTCGCCTACTACAAGAACGTCTCCGACGACGTGCAGGGCGACGAGATGCTCGTCGAGTTCGACGACTACTTCCTGCGCACCTTAGAGGAGAACGACATCGACGTCGACGACGTCAAGCGGGAGGCCCAAGACCAGATGGCCGCAAACGAGTTCGACGGCGTGGACGGCTTGGAGACCGTGCCGGACGCGATTGGCGAGCTCTTCGTCGTCACCGGCGACCTCTCGGGCAAACAGCACGCGGCGGTCCAGTGCGCCTGCCAGCAGGGCGTCGACTCCGCCATCTCGAAGACGTGCAACTTCCCGAACGACGCCACGGCCGAGGAGATGGAAGAGGTGTACCGCTACATCTACGACCACGGCGGGAAGGGCGTCACCGTCTACCGCGACGGCACCCGCTCGAAGCAGGTGCTCACCACGCGCGCGAAGAACGCGGAGTTCGCCGACGAGAGCGAGGCGGCCGAGACGATCGTCGAGCAGATCGGCGAGGTGTTCGGCGGCATCGAGGCGTTCCTCGACAACGAGGACGTCCAGCAAGCAATCGACACGGAGATCGCCGACCTGCTGGAGGCCAGCGAGCAGCCGCGGATCGACTACAGCGAGCGCAGCCCCCGCCCCGACTCGCTGTCGGGCGTCACCCAGCGCGTCGAGACGGGCTACGGCAAGCTGTACGTCACCATCAACGAGGACGAGAACGGCCGCCCGTTCGAGCTGTTCGCGAATATCGGCCACTCCGGCGGCTACACCAACTCCTTCACGGAGGCGCTCGCGAAGGTGATCTCGACGGCGCTCCGTTCGGGCGTCGACCCCGAGGAGATCGTCGACGAGCTGCAGGGCACCCGGAGCCCGAAGGTCGCCTGGGACAAAGGCGAGCAGATCCAGTCGATCCCGGACGCGATCGGCACCGCGCTTCGGCGCTACCTCGACGACGACGTCGACAAGGGGATCCCCCAACAGCAGAGTCTCGACGACGTCGAGCGCGACCTCACGAACGAGTCCGCGAGCCAGACCGACGGCGGCGCGGCGGTCGACGATCCGGCCGCGAACGTGGCTGCATCCCCCGACGGACCGAACGCGGGCGACGCCGACGGCGCCGACGGTGCCGACGACGCGATGCAGGAACTCATCAAGGCGGGCGAATCGCCCGAGTGTCCCGACTGCGGGAGCATGAGTCTCTACTACTCCGAAGGCTGCAAGACGTGCGAGTCGTGCGGCTGGTCGGAGTGTTAAGGGCGTAGCAGGCGGCTTTTTGCGGCTTTGCGGGTTTTTCGCGACTGTTGTGCGAATTTTCACGACGCTTCGATCACGCGATCTGTAGTGCGATCGACTGCGGGAGTGAGTATCGCAGACCGCTGACGGCGACGCGGTATATAGATAACCGAGAACGGCGGCGACGATTGTTTATAAATGGATAGCCGCGGTCGGCGCGCTCCGGTGAGCGCCGCGAAGCGGTGCGAACCCGAGCGCGAGGGAGTCGGCTCGGCGTTTACAAACGCCGAGCCGACGAGGCTGGGGAGGCGTGAGGCGCGGTGCTGTGCGGTACGGTTGAGCCGTTAGCACCGTTTCTGCCACGATTAACGGCTTATAAATAGCCGACAGCAACACCACCGCTCACTTATAAGCAATCACCCAACTCGCGTGCAACACCAACTCCCGCTCTCGATCATCGCGGACCACCGGCTCACGGATCGAGGTCACACCCAAAAAGCACCGATACTCCGCGTCAGGAGCGTCCGCGTTAGTCGTCTTCGAGCGCCTGCGCGATGCGCTGGAGCTGCCGAGTCGCGTCGCGGACCTCGTCGCGGAGCTGTCGGACCTCGCGGACGAGTTCCTCGTTGCCGGCGTCGTCGCGCTGGCCGCCTTCGCCCGGTCGACCACCGGGGCCGCCGGCACCGCCGCCCATCCCCGGCGGACCGCCCGCGCCGCCCGGGCCGCCACCGCCCATCATGCCGGACATCATCTGCGCGAAGGGGTTGCCGCCGCCACCGCCCATCCCCGGCGGGCCGCCCGCGCCGCCCATCATCTCCTCGGGGTCGGGCCGGTCGCCCTCCTCGCGCTCCTGCTCGCGGCGCTCGCGGATCTCTTCGACGCGCTCGCGGAAGGACTTCTCCTCGCCGTCCTCGCCGTCGGCGCCGTCGGCGCCCCGGTCGGCGTCGCCCTGTTCCTCGCCGTTCTCGGCGTCGGTAGCGTCGTCGTCTGCCATGGACCACGGTTCGACAGCCCCGCCGAAAAGGGTTGTTGTGCCGTCCGCGACGGTGCGTTTATAAGCGCGGAGTCGCCGTCGCCGAACCACTCGTGCCGTGTCGACCCCGTGCCGGCGCTTCACTCGTGGCCGGAGACGCGGACCGGCTCGTACGGCTCCTCCAGCCACTCGACGTCGGACGCGGAGAGGTCGATATCGAGCGCCTCGACGGCGTCTTCGAGGTGTTCGACGCTCGTGGTTCCGACGATGGGCGTGTCGACCCACTCCTTGTGGAACAGCCACGACAAGGCGATCTGCGCCATCTTCACGCCCTTCTCGTCGGCGAGTTCCGCGACGCGCTCGTTGACGGCCGTGCCGCCGCCCTCGCGGTACGGGTGGCGGTACATGTGTTCTTCCGTCTCGCCGCGGGTCGTCGCGTCGATGTCCTCGTCGGGGCGGGTGAGGTAGCCGCGCGCGAGCGGGCTCCACGGCATCACGCCGATCCTCTCCGTTTGACAGAAGGGGAGCATCTCGCGTTCTTCCTCGCGATAGGCGAGGTTGTAGTGGTTCTGCATCGTGGCGAACCGCTCGTACCCTTCGCGGTCGCTCGTGTGAAGCGCGTCGGCGAACTGGTGGGTCCACATCGAGGAGGCGCCGACGTACCGAACGTCGCCGCGGCGGACCGCGTCGTCGAGCGTCGCCAGCGTCTCCTCGATCGGCGTGTCGTAATCCCACCGGTGGATCTGGTACAGGTCGATCGTGTCCATCCCGAGTCGATCGAGGCTGTTCGCCAGCTCCTGTNTCCCACCGGTGGATCTGGTACAGGTCGATCGTGTCCATCCCGAGTCGATCGAGGCTGTTCGCCAGCTCCTGTTCGATCGCCTTCCGCGAAAGCCCGCCCGAGTTCGGGTTCGACTCGTCCATCTGGAAGTACCCCTTCGTCGCGACGACCGCCTCCTCGCGGTGTCCCTCCAGCGCTTCCCCGAGGACGCGCTCCGACTCGCCGTTCGAGTACATGTTGGCGGTGTCGAAGAACGTCACGCCGAGTTCGAGCGCGCGCTCGACGATCGCTTTCCCTTCCTCCTCGTCGAGGACCCACTCGCGCCAGTCCGAGTCGCCGAAGCTCATGCAGCCGAGACAGATCTTCGACACCGTCATCCCGGTGTCGCCGAGGGTCGTGTACTCCATGGGTCCACGAGACGGAGTCGGAGTAAAAAGGTATCCGCGGGGTCGCTCGCTCCGGTCGGGCGGAGAACGACCGGAGGGGGAGCGCCTCGGCGAAGTCGGCGCACCCGGTGCAGCCGGTGCACCCGGCGCAATTGGCGTCTTACGCGTCGCGGAACGACGCCGTGTACACGAGGAACGTGCCCGTGAGGATAACGAACGCGAGGAACGTCACGAGCGCGAGCACGTTCGCGACGGGCGCGAGCGGGTTGAGGAACGACTGTCCGGTCGAGTCGAGCACGAGGACGGCGAGGAGGGCGGCGATCAGCCCGAGGAGCCAGTTCGTGAGGATTTCGTCCATGTCAGCATCCTCACCGAGGCCGGACAAAAAGGCGCGGGTGTCGGTCCCCGGAGCTATATCGGTGGGCGTCGTGCGATCCGCCGTGAGCGACCGATCGACGCTGTGGCTGCTGGGCGACCAGCTGAATCCGACCCTCGACGCCCTCGACGAGGTCGACGAGGTGCTGTTGATCGAGGCGCACGGGTTCGCGGACCGGAGGCCGTACCACGCCCACAAGCTGACGCTCGTGTTCGCCGCGATGCGGCACTTCCGCGACGACCTCCGCGACCGAGGGCACGACGTGACGTACCTCGAAGCGGCCTCGTTCGGTGACGGGCTCGACGCGTTTCTCGCCGGACGAGGCGGGACGGAAGCCGCCGACCCCGACCTCCGAGTGATGCGCCCGGCGAGCCACGGTGCGGGAGAGCGCCTCCGCGCGCTCGCCGGCGAGCGCGGCGCGAGCCTCACGCTGATCGACAACGAACTGTTCTGGACGACCCCCGACGACTGGCGGGAGTGGGCGGACCCGCCGCGGGGAGACGAGCCCCTCCTCGGCGAGGACGGAGCCGCCGCGCGCAGGTACCGACAGGAGGGATGGTACCGGCACGTTCGCCGAGAGACGGGCGTGCTGATGGACGGCGACGAACCGGTCGGCGGCGAGTGGAACTTCGACGATCGGAACCGGGAGACGCCGCCCGTCGACTGGAGCCCCCCGTCGCCCCCGCGGTACGAGCCGGACGACCTCACCCGCGAGACCCACGCGTGGGTTCGCGACCGGTTCGACACGTGGGGCGACGACGGGCTCGAGGAGTTCGCGTGGCCGGTCACCCGCGCGGAGGCGCTCGACGCCTTGGACGACTTCGTCCGCGATCGGCTCCCGTCGTTCGGGCGGTACCAGGACGCGATGGTCACCGGCGAGCCGTTCCTCTCGCACTCCCTGCTCTCGCCCGCGATCAACCTCGGGCTCCTCGGTCCGCGGGAACCCGTCCTGGCGGTCGAGGCCGCGTACGCGGACCGCGGGGTCGAACCGGGCGCGTACGACCCCGGTCGCGGCGACGCGACGACGCTGGACGCGTTCGGCGGGAGCGACGCCAGCGAGAGCGACGCCGACGGAGAGCGAGCGCCGGGCGACGCTCTCGCACCCGTCCCGCTCAACGCGGCCGAGGGGTTCGTCCGGCAGGTGCTCGGCTGGCGGGAGTTCGTCCGACACGTCTACCGCGAGGCGATGCCGAGGCTGGCCGGCGCGAACCGGTTGGACCAACAGCGAGAGCTCCCGCCCGCTTACTGGGACGGCGACACCGAGATGACCTGCCTCTCGGAGGCGGTGGGTCACGTCCGCGAGTTCGGCTACGCACACCACATCGAACGGCTGATGGTGCTGTCGAACTTCGCGCTGCTCTACGGCGCCGACCCCGCGGAGCTGAACGAGTGGTTCCACCTCGGGTTCGTCGACGCGTACCACTGGGTGACGACGCCGAACGTCGTCGCGATGGGGTCGTTCGGGACGGACGTGCTCTCCTCGAAGCCGTACGCCGCCTCGGGGAACTACGTGAACCGCATGAGCGATCACTGCGCGTCGTGTCCGTACGCCGTCTCGCGGACGACCGGGGAGGGCGCCTGCCCGCTCAACGCGCTCTACTGGGACTTCCTCCGAGAGCACGAGGAGACGCTCCGCGGAACCGGACGGATGGGACTCGCGTACTCGCACGTCGACGACAAGGACGACGCGGAGTGGACGGCGATCCGTGAACGCGCGGAAGACGTCAGAGAACAGGCTCGAGACGGGGCGTTGTAGGGGCCTGTGCGAACTGCGCGATCCGTGCGGAGTGCGCGGTCCCGTGTGGACCGCGCGGCGACGGACGAAGGCGGGACGCGTTACTCGCCGGCGGAGAGCCGCTGGAGTCGCGGGAGCGCCTGCTCGTAGCCGAGCGCGACGATCCCGACGTACAGCGCGAGCAGTCCCATTCCCGTCGCCCACAGTCCGAGGACGAGGTCGCCGCCGACCGCGGCCTCGAAGCCGAAGCGTTCGAGGACGATCCCGATCGCCGAGGCCGCGCCGGCGCCGGCGACGATGGCGAACAGTTCGATCAGTTCGACCGCAACGGCAGGCACATCGACCATACCGGGTCGCAGCGGGCACCGAATATGACTCTTTCGGGAGCGAGGAGGTCGGTTGGGAAACGACGAGGCTGTTTCGAGGGCGACGAGGCGGTGGCGTCGGCCGAGGATCCGGGTGGACCGGGGGCCGGAGTCGGTGAGGCCGGCAAGCGCCAAAGAGTCCTACTTGAGGCCGAACGCGCGCATCGTGGAGTCCGCGACCCCCTTCGCGATCAGTGCGAGGCCGGCGAGGAACAGCGCCATTCCGCCCCCGACGATCGGGTCGTGAACGGCCACCACCCCGATCCCGAGGAGAACGACCGCGACGCCGGCGATGCCTTCGGTTCCGAGCGTGTCACGCATGGAGCCGGATCGGCGGTGTCGGGTGATAAAATGGCCGCTTCGGTGCGAGTTCGAGGGCGGGTGACGCGCCGTGTAAACGGGCCGCATCGGCGCCGCAGAGAGCGGCCCTTTTATTTCCGGGAGCGCGTATCACCGCGTACGCATGAGCAACGGAGACGGCGACGGTCGAAACGACCTCCGGATGCCCGACGACGACGAGGTGTTCGCGGAGGTCGTCGAGATGCTCGGCGCGAACCGGGTCAAAGTCCGCTGTGCGGACGGGAAAGAGCGGACCGCTCGGATCCCCGGACGGATGCAGAAACGCGTCTGGATCCGCGAGGACGACATCGTCCTCGTCGAGCCGTGGGACTGGCAGGACGAGAAAGCCGACATCTCGTGGCGCTACGAGAAAAGCGAGGCCGAACAGCTCCGCGAGGAAGGCCACCTGCGGTGACCGGCCGCGCGAACCGCGCCGACTGCTGCGGTCACCGCGACCGGCGCGAGATCGTTAAGTCGAAACGGCACTGAGCCGAGGTATGCTTCGGCTCGCCATGACGACCGACGCGGAGACATTCGAGCGCGTGCGCGAGCCGCTCGCCGATCGCGGGATCGCGGTCGATCACGTTCAAGCGAAGGAGCGGTCGCTTCGCGTGTCCGAGGGTGGAGACCGCACCGTCGGCGACGGGCGGTCCGGCGGTGACGAGCGGCGCGTTGGCGCAGTCGATGAGTCCGACGTCTCCGACGGCCGCGGCGAGTTCGACAAATCCGGCGAGTTCGACAAATCCGGCGAGTTCGACAAATCCGGCGAGTTCGACAAATCCGGCGAGTTCGACGGGTTCGACGTCGGGTTCGTCTACCCGTCCCGACTCATGGAAGGGGCGGTCGTCGATACCCGGCTCTCGGTACCGTGGGTCAACGGCCGCGAGGCGGTCCTCACCTCACGGAACAAGGCGGGGGTGCTCGCTCGGCTCGACGCGGCCGGTATCCCGACGCCGCGGACCGTCATGGTGTCGAATCCGGTGAGCGAGTCCGCCGTCGTCGACGCCGTGTCGGGGTTCTCGTACCCGGTCGTCGTCAAGCCGAACTCCGCGACTCGCGGCGTCGGTGTCGCGACGGCGTCCGACCTCGACTCGCTTCTGGGGACGGTCGACTACCTCAACCTCGTGCACGACTACCGCGCGACCGGCGACAAGTCGTTTCTGATCCAGGAGTTCCTCCCCGACGCGCGCGACTACCGCGCGATGGTCGTCGACGGCGCCTACGTCGGCGCGGTCCGCCGGCGGCTCCCCGCCGACGCCCGCGACGCCGGCCGCTGGAAGCACAACGTCCACCGGGGCGCCGAAGCGGTCGGCGTCGACCTTCCCGACCGGGCCCGCGAGTTGGCCGAGCGCACCGCCGCCGCCCTGGACATCGACTACCTCGGCGTCGATCTGCTGGAGACGGACGACCGGCTCGTGGTCAACGAGACGAACGCGCGGCCGACCATCGACGCGGCGACGAAGTACGAGCCGGAGTTTTACGACCGGCTGGCGGCGCTCGTGAAGCGGACCGCCGAGAAGTGAACGCGAGCGGGGAGCGGGCCCCGTGGTCAGACCAGGTCGATCGACGCGGAGTCGTCGTCGCGGTCGAACGCGACCTCGAGGACGCCGTTGTTGAACGTCGCGTCGGCTGAGTGCTCGTCGACCGCGGCGGGAAGCTCGACGGTCTCGTCGTACTCGCGCCGGTCCGACGCCGCGGAGATGGTGAGCGCCTCGCCGTCGCACTGCAGGGACAGCTGCTCTTTCGAGACGGCCGGGAGGTCGGCGACGAGTCGGACGGTGTCTTCCGTCGCGTACGCGTCGACGTGCGTCTCGGAGCCGAACCCGGCGTCTTCGGTGCCGGGGCCGCCGTTGGCCATCTCGTTCATCATCCGTTCGATCTCTTCGAAGAAGTCCCCGAACGGATCGTCACGGTCGTCTCTATCCATACGTCAGGGGAGGACGGTGATCCCGATAAGCCTTCTGTCGATCGCCGTATTGGCCGCCGCCCGGACGGCGAACGCGGTGCCGCTGCGGACCGACGAACGCGATGCCGCTGCGGACACGACACCGCACGGGCGCGGTGTCGTACGGACGCGGGACGGGACGGACGCGGCGTGGGCCTCGGTGTCCGATCGGCGAGGGTAGCCGTAACAAATTCGAACGTTTATGAGGGTCTCGGGGCGACTCGGTCGGATTTAAGTATCTGGGGCTCGCTTTTTTCGAACATGAGTAAATCATATCTCGCCGCGGGCGACGACGTGAGTGAGGACGAGATCGTGCGGGTCGGTCTCAACGGCTTCGGCCGCATCGGTCGAAACGTGTTCCGCGCGGCCATGGAACACCCCCGAATCGAGCTCGCCGGGATCAACGACGTGATGGACTTCGACGACATGGCGTACCTCGCGAAGTACGACACCGTCATGGGCCGACTCGACGGCGTCGAGCGCGACGGCGACGCGCTGACGATCGGCGGCACGTCGGTCCCGCTGTACAACGTGCAGGACCCCGCGGACCTCCCGTGGGACGAGCTCGACGTCGACGTCGCCCTGGAGTGTACCGGCGTCTTCCGGACCCGCGAGGACGCGAGCGCGCACCTCGAAGGCGGCGCCGACACCGTCGTCATCTCGGCGCCCCCGAAGGGCGAGGAGCCCGTCAAACAGCTCGTGTACGGCGTCAACCACGACGAGTACGACGGCGACGACGTTATCTCGAACGCCTCCTGTACGACGAACTCCATCACGCCGGTCGCGAAGGTGCTCGACGCGGAGTTCGGCATCGACGCCGGCACCCTCACCACGGTCCACGCCTACACCGGCTCGCAGGCGCTCATCGACGGTCCGAAGGCCAAGACGCGCCGCGGCCGCGCGGCGGCCGAAAACATCGTTCCGACCTCGACGGGCGCAGCCGGGGCCGCACAAAAGGTCCTCCCGCAGCTCGACGGTAAAATCGACGGCATGGCGATGCGCGTCCCCATCCCGAACGGCTCCCTCACCGAGTTCGTCGTGAGCCTCGACGAGACGGTCACCGCCGAGGAAGTCAACGAGGCGTTCCGCGACGCGGCCGACTCCGGCCCGCTCGCGGGCGTGCTCGGCTACACCGACGACGAGGTCGTCTCCAGCGACATCGTCGGGCTGCCGTTCTCCAGCTACGTCGACCTGCAGTCCACGAACGTCATCGCCGGCGGGAAGCTGCTGAAGATCCTCACGTGGTACGACAACGAGTACGGCTTCTCGAACCGGATGCTCGACATGGCCGCGTACGTCACCGACGAGTCGTAACGCGGCGCGTAAGCTCCCGAATCGGACCCCGGCGGCGCGCCGTTGACGAGCGGTCGACGCATCGTCGACGCCGCATCGGACGGCAACGTTCCCCCGGAGAACCACCGATAAGTACCTCACCGATCACCGTTCATTCATGTCCACCTTCCGCACCATCGACGACCTGCCGGCCGACTCGCGCGTCCTCGTTCGACTCGATCTCAACTCGCCCATCGACGACGGCGAGCCACAGGACAACCGCCGCTTCGAGCGCCACGCGGAGACCGTCCGAGAGCTCGCCGAGGCGGGCCACCGCGTCGTGCTCATGGCCCACCAGGGTCGCCCCGGCCGCGACGACTTCACGTCGCTGTCGGGCCACGCGACCATCCTCGCCGAGCACGTCGGCCGAGACGTGGCGTTCGTGGCAGACACCTACGGCGACGAGGCGCTGGCGGCCATCGACGCGCTCGACGCGGGCGAGATCCTCCTGTTGGAGAACACGCGGATGTGCGACGACGAGCTTCCGGAGGCGTCGCCCGAGGACAAGTCCCAGACCGAGTTCGTGACGGCGCTGGCGCCGCACGTCGACGCGTACGTCAACGACGCGTACTCCGCCGCCCACCGAAAACACGCCTCGCTGGTCGGGTTCCCGCTCGTCTTGCCCGCGTACGCCGGCCGCGTGATGGAGACGGAGTACGAGGCCAACACCGCCATCGCGACCCGCGAGTTCGACGGGCCGGTGACGATGGTCGTCGGCGGGACGAAAGCGACCGACGTGATCGGCGTGATGGACGCCTTAGCGGGGAAGGTCGACCGGTTCCTGCTCGGCGGCGTCGCCGGGGAGCTGTTCCTGCGCGCGGCGGGCCACCCCGTCGGCCACGACGTCGGAGACATGGACCTGTTCGACGAGCAGTGGGCGGCGAACCGCGAGCTGATCGAGTCCGTCCTCGACGAGCGCGGCGACGCGATCCACCTCGCGACCGACCTCGCCTACGAGGGGGACGACGGCGAGCGCGCGGAGGTGGCCGTCGCCGACATCGACGAAAAGACCGAGGGCTACCTCGACGTGGGCTCGGAGACGGTGGCGGCCTACGGGCCGCCGATCCGCGAGTCGGACGCGGTGTTCGTGAAGGGCGCGCTCGGGGTCTTCGAGGACGAGCGGTTCGCGGACGGCACGGTCGGCGTGCTCGAAGCGATCGCCGAGACCGACTGCTTCTCCGTGGTCGGCGGCGGCGACACCTCGCGGGCGATCGAGATGTACGGGTTAGACGAGGCCGACTTCTCGCACGTCTCGATCGCGGGCGGGGCGTACATCCGCGCGCTCACGGGCGAGTCGCTCCCGGCGGTCGAGCTGTTGGAGGACGCCGCTGCGGCCGAGTGACGGAGTAAGCGGGAGAACGGATACGCGGGAAAGCGAATACGAGAGAGGGGGTAGATGGGACGTTCGACGGTCGGCGAAGGGGTTACTCCTCGTTGAGGTCGAGTTCGAACTGCTCGTTTTCGGTGACCGCGTTGAGGACGACGCTGGTGTTCGACTCGCGGATGTCGGCGTCGGTGAGGATCGATTTGATCTGGGCGTTCATGCCGTCCGTGTCGGTGAACTTGCCGATGGCGATCACGTCGTAGTCGCCGGTGACCTCGTAGACGCTTACCATCTGCTTCTCTTGCCGGAGCTTCTCGGTGACGTCAGGCAACGCGCTCCCCTCGACTTTGAGCTGGAGGACGGCCGTCACGTCGTAGCCGAGTTTGTCGTAGTCGACGATGGGCGTGTATCCGCGGATCACGCCTTCGTCTTCCAAGTCGCGGAGGTGATTCGAGACGGTCGTTACGGAGACGTCGAGTTCGTCACCGAGGCTGCGCAGGCTCGCGCGACCGTTGCTGAGAAGTGAGTTGACGAGTTGGGCGTCGAGGTTTTCGTACGTCATCACACCTATCCACGCTGTCTGGGGTTTATAATTTTACGAATGTCCAGCATTCTTGCGGGGGCGGCGGTTCATGCACCAAGCGATAAGGCCTTTATACTGGCAGATAACGAATGAGACGTCCAGAACATGACGGACGAACACGCGAAAACAGACGGCGGCCTCACGGCTGAAGAACAGGCGGTACTCGACGAGATCGACGAGCAGAACGTCGATTTCCTGCGGCTCCAGTTTACCGACATCCTCGGTGTTGTGAAAAACGTCTCCGTACCGGCCCACCAGGCCGAGAAGGCGTTCACCGATGGAATCTACTTCGACGGCTCCTCAATCGAGGGGTTCGTCCGCATCCAAGAGTCCGACATGCGGCTCGTCCCCGACCCAGACACGTTCGCGGTGCTCCCGTGGCGCAGCGACGGTCCAGACGGATCGGGGGCCGCGCGGCTCATCTGCGACATCGTCACCACGGAGGGCGAGCCGTTCGCTGGCGGCCCGCGTCAGGTGCTTAAAAGCGTCCTCGCCGAGGCTGAGGAGATGGGCTACTCGGTCTCCATCGGTCCGGAGCCGGAGTTCTTCCTGTTTAAAACCGACGACGAGGGGAACGCGACGACGATCCCCCACGACAACGGCGGCTACTTCGATCTCGCGCCCAAGGACCTCGCAAGCGACGTGCGCAAGGAGATCATCTTCACCTTAGAGCAGATGGGCTTCGAGATCGAAGCCTCTCACCACGAGGTCGCCGAGGGCCAACACGAAATCAACTTCAAGTACGACGACGCGCTCACGACGGCGGACAACATCGCAACGTTCCGCGCCGTCGTCCGCGCGGTCGCGAGCCAGCACGACCTGCACGCGACGTTCATGCCCAAGCCGATCGCCGAGATCAACGGCTCGGGGATGCACACCCACATCTCGCTTTTCGACGAGGACGGCAACGCCTTCGCCGACGCCGACGACGAGTTCAACCTAAGCGAGACCGCCTACGAGTTCATGGGCGGCATCCTGAACCACGCGCCCGCGTTCACGGCCGTCACCAACCCCACCGTGAACTCCTACAAGCGCCTGGTGCCCGGATACGAGGCGCCCATCTACGTCGCGTGGTCCGACACGAACCGGTCGGCGCTGGTCCGTGTGCCGGACGCCGCAGGCGTCTCCGCGCGCTTCGAGGTCCGTAGCCCGGACCCGTCGTGTAACCCGTACCTCGGACTGGCGTCGCTCATCGCCTCCGGTCTCGACGGCATCAAGAACGGCGCCGACCCGGGCAAGCCAGTCCGCGAGGACATCTACGAGTTCGACGAGGCGAAACGCCAAGAGTACGGCATCGAGACGCTCCCGCCGAACCTCGGCGCGGCCGTCGAGGAACTCGAAACCGACGAAGTGCTCCAGAACGCGCTCGGGCCGCACACCTCCGAGAAGTTCACCGAGGCGAAATCGCAGGAGTTCAGCGATTACCTCACCCAAGTCTCGCAGTGGGAGGAGGACCGCTACCTCGAGACGTTCTGAGGCGACTCCCGAGTTCGACCGCAGCTATTCTCTCTTTTTGTGGTTTCGACACAGCGCGAGCGGGGGATGCTTATAAGCGCACGCGGCGGTGGCGTCGTCGGTGGGGTGCTGTTGCGCCGCGAGAGACGGGGTCGGCCGGATAGCTGATATTTAAGAGGCGAGCACCGTCGGTCCACGGTCGATCCGACGGGATCGATCAGATCAGGCCCGGTCGACGGCCGTCCGCCCGAGCAGCGCCGGCAGCGCCGGCAGCGCAACGACGGCGACGACCGCTGCGGTCGTCGCGACCACGGTCACCGCGAGCGACGAGGAGAGCGCGTACGCGCCCACCCAGAGCGCGCCGGTGACCGCGAGCGCGGGGACCGCTATCCGGACCGGGACCGCCGGTTCGTCGCCGTCGACGAGGAGCCACCCGATCGCACCGCCGAGTCCGGTCGCGATACCGATCCCCGCCTCGACGACCTCGCCGGTGTGGCCGCCCGCGACGGCGACGCCGGCGGCGCCAGCGGAGACGACGGCCGCCAGCAGGAACGCCGGGAGCGGGTCGAGGGCGGCGGTCGGAGCGGTGACCCCGCCGTCTGCGTCGAGGCCGTCGGTCGCGTCGTCGACACCGCTGCTGTCACCGCCGCGGAAGCGCGGATCGCCGGCGAGCCACAGCGCGCCGACGACCGTGCCACCGCCCACGAGGAGGCCCGCGAGCACGTCGACCAGGAAGTGGACCTCGATGATGACCCGCGAGGCCGCGACCGCGACCGCGACTGCGACCGCGCCGGCGAGGCGTCCACGCGCCGTCCAGACGCGGTCGTACACCAGCGCCAGCGCGAGGTACGCCGCCGCGCCGCCGGTGGCGTGCCCGCTCGGGAAGCCGAATCCGTCTGAGAGCACCTGCGCCTCGTACCACGTCGAGAGCAGGCCCGGGAGCCAAGTCGGAACGTCTGCGGGGCCGACGGCGCCGGGCGGCCGCGGAACCGCGAACCAGGCTTTCCCGAGGGCGACGACCGCGTACGCGCACGTGACGACGGCGATGGCGGTCGCACCCGCGCGCCGCGGCGCGGCGGCGGCGAGGTCGCTCGCGAACCAGTACCCGATCGCCAGCAGGCCGAACAGGAACCACGGGTCGGCGAGGTGGGTGACGGCCGCGAAGGCGACGACGACGAACTCGGGGAGCGCGTCGACGAGAGCGGTCTCGCCGATCCCGCGCTCGGCCGTGACGAGTCCGGTCACGGTGCGGCCACCCCGTGGATCGGCGTCGTCGACGCCGGCGTTTCGATCGGTCGGCCGGTCGGCGTCGACGCGCTCGCCAGTGGCTCGGTCAGCACCGGGTCGACCGACATCGGATCAGTCGTCATCGCCGCGGTTGCGGGCGTAATCGACGGCCTTCCCCGGCGTTTCGAGCAAATTGAGCCCGATCCCGACGATAATAAACAGCGTGTACAGTCCCAGCGTCGACAGCCCCAATATTAGCATCGCGGCGATCGCGTAGAGCCCGTCGAGAAAGGAGAACGCACCGAGGATCAGCACCGTTCCGTACAGCAGGACGAGATACGGTCCCCACCCACGGGCGTGGCCGCGCCGCATCCGCGAGCGGACGTACCGCTTCAGCTCCGACTCGACGGCGGGCTTATCGACGGTGCGCTGTTCGACATCGTCTTCGAACGCATCGAACTCAGCGCGCAGTCGGCGCACCTCTTCTTGTAACGCCGCCACATCCGGTGCCCCCTGTGGCCGTTCGTCGTCGCCGGCGTCGCCAGCGCCGTCCGACTCACCGTTCATACCCGTGGATCGGCCGCGGGCGTGTTGTAACTGCCGGTCCGCGTCGCCGTCGGACGACGCGACTGCAGCGGCGCCCGCGACCGCCTTCGCGGCGTTGCCGCCGATAGGCGACCCGGATACGGCGGGGGGCGTCGCGCGGCCCGCCAATACGACGTTGATGACGCCGCCGACCACGACGACGATCGCGGCGACGTACAGCCACGTGACGAGAAGCAGGATCCCGCCGATGACGCCGTACACCTGGTACTGCGCCGCGCCCGCGGCATACGCCTGAAACCCCGCCTGCAGGAGCGTCCATCCGACCGCGGCGAACACCGCACCGGGGATCGCCTCGCGGACGGGGATCCGCAGGTGCGGGAGCAGGTAGTACATCGGAAGGAACACGACGGTCAAAAACCCGGGTAACACGAGGATGCTCGCCGCTCCGATGAGCGGGACCGCGTCCGTCGCGGCGAGGAACGCGCCCACCGCGACCATGGTCCCGATACCGATCCCGACGGCGAGCACGACGGACGCCACGTTGGTGAGCTGTTTGAGGAAACCGGGTGTATTCACCGATCCGTACAGCTCGACGAAGGCCGTATCGAGCCCGCGGAAGACCTTCAGCGTCGACCAGAGGAGGACCGCGACCCCGAGGACGCTCGCGCCGGTCCGCCCGCCCGCCGAGGAGACCGCCGCCGCGACGGTCTCTTGGCCTGCGGGCGTGAGGAACTCGCCGGTCGCGACGGCTAACTCGACCGCGATCTCCTCGCCGAAGACGATGCTCGCGACGACGACGAGCAACAGCAGTGCGGGGATGAGCGAGACGAAGGCGTAGTAGGCGATCGCAGCGGCGAGAAACGTCACCTGTCGGTCAATCGCCGTATCGACGACGCGACGGCCGGTCTCGAATACAGCGGTCGAGTGACGGAACACGACTGACCGTTCGGCCGATAGCGACAAAAACGGGAGGGGTGTCGGCGAACCGAAACGATCAGTCGTCTACGTCGCCGAGAACGGCCTCACGCATTTCCGGGATCGATGCGGTGGTTTTCACCGCCGTCCCGCGGTAGTGCGCGCGGCTCGCCTCGTAGCCGGCCCCGCGCAGGCGCTCGACGAAGTCGTCCATCCCGATGGCGGGTTCGCCCCACGCTTTGTACAGCCGGTGCTGGTCGTAGTGGGTCGGCTGGTCGAGTTCGCGGGCGACCGTGCCGAGGAGCTTCCGGGCGCGTTTCGCCTCCCCCATGTCGTCGGTGACGCGGTCGCGGACCGCGCGCGCGAAGTCCGGGTCGGCGACGGGACCGAGCCAGAGCGGCCCGGCGGTGAGCACGCGCTCGCCGTCACAGACCGGACAGCGGTCGACCGGATCGGCGATGAGCCCGCGAGTCGGCTCACGCCAGAGACAGTCCTCGCAGTGGTCGACGTAGCCGAGTTCGTCGATACAGGCGTCGGCCGCCTGCGCGCCGGATTCGAGCTCGAGGTAGGTCCGCGCGTAGTGCCGCGAGACGTGCGAGACGATCGGTCGGGCCGCCTTGTCGTAGCGCGCGGCCGTCCGAACCAGCGCGGAGACGAGCGTCCGGAGTCCCATCTCCGGGTGATAATCGGTGTTGCGCGGAACGGCGCCGTACTTCCGGATGCCGCTGTTGAGGTGGGCGCCACAGAGCGGGGCGGTGTCGGTCGCAGTGACGCAGACCAGATTCCGGGCGTTCGCGAGCGCGGCGTCCGCGAAGGGGATCGGTGTCCCGTACGGGTCGAGGTCGACGACGTCGAAGACGTTCTCGTACAGCAGGGCGTTGACGTTACGGTGGACCGCCTCGCCGTCGAGACCGTTCGCGTCCAGGTTCCCGGCGGCGAGTTCGACGGCGTCGGAGTCGATGTCGGCACACGTGACGTCGTACCCCTCGGCGGCGGCGCGGACGCCCCGGATCCCGGAGGCCGCCATCGCGTCGAGGTACGAGGCCGCGCGCGGCTCCCGGTCGCGGTAGGCGCGCAACACCGCGACGGTGACGTCGCGGTTCAGTTCCTGCGTGGGATTGAAAAAGACGCCACCGCCGGTGCCCTCGCTCGCCCCGTCGCGGGCCTCCGGGACGGACACGGTGAGTCCGCCCTCCTCGATATTCATACGTTGAATTCGCCCAACTCGCACAAAAGGGCCGCGCTCCGCGGGACGGCTCGCCGTCGGGTCGTTCCGCACCTTGAATCGCTCGCGCTCGGATCGGGGACTTTAGCCCGCCAGCGTGGATAGAGACCGTATGGCGATCCGTTCTACACGAAATCGGAGTGGCGGCGCAAGCCGTCGGGACGGTCAAGCGACAGCAGAGACGCGCTTCGAGCGGACTCAGACGTCGACGAAGGGCGAGTGCTCCGCGCGTCCGGAGGTCCGTTCGCGATGGTGAGTCCCGCTCGCGTCGACGCGCTCACTGATATCGCGTACGGGACGTTGATCGTGGCGTCGATCGCGCTCATCGCGACGCTCCAACCGAACGACATCGGGATCGCGTTCGGAATCGGTGTGTTCGCCTCCTACGTCGTCCACGTCGTCTGGAAGATGGCACGGTTCGACCCCGACTGGATGACCCGAGAGGTGGCCGATCAGGTCGGTAAGGAGGTCGAAAAGAGCGTCGGCGAGACCGTCAATAAAGAGGTCGAGAAAACCGTCGGTGACACGGTCAGCAAAGAGGTCGAGAAGACTGTCGGCGAAACCGTCGAGAAAACGGTCGGCGAAACCGTCGAGAAGACCGTCGGCGACACGGTCAGCAAGGAAGTGGAAAAGACCGTCGGCGAAACCGTCAATAAGGAGGTTAACGAGGTCGCCGACGACGTCACCAACACCGTCAGTGAGGAAGTGACTGGAAAAGTCGAAGAGACTGTCGGCGAGAAGGTCGAAGAGACCGTCGAGAAAACCGTCGGCGAAAAGGTCGAAGAGACCGTCGAGAAAACTGTCGGCGAAAAGGTCGAAGAAACCGTCGAGAAAACCGTCGGCGAAAAGGTCGAAGAAACCGTCGAGAAAACCGTCGGCGAAAAGGTCGAAGAGACAGTCGAGGAGACGGTCGGCGAGAAAGTCGAAGAGACAGTCGAGGAGACGGTCGGCGAGAAAGTCGAAGAAACCGTCGAGAAGACCGTCGGCGAGAAGGTCGAAGAAACCGTCGAAGAGACCGTCGAGAAGACGGTCGACGAGAAGGCCGAAGAGAGCAACAAGTCTTCAGACGGAGAAGAGACCAAGAGGACCTAAGTTCGCGACCTTCCTACTACGCTGCGTGGCCTTCGGCCTGCGTTGCTCGTTGTCCGATCGGGACGGGTGATATCGGAGCCGTCCGGAGAGAGCGGTTCACGATTCTGTGAGATACGCAACCGCCGCCGGCGGACCGGCGTACGCGACGACCCCCGCGGCGGCGTCGACGTCGAACACGCCGTTTCGCGCCAACGTCGGGAAGATGTCCTCTTCCAAGAGCGCTTCCACGACCGGCTCGTCGTCGGGGAACCCGTTCGTCTCGTCGGCCGCGAGCCGATTCACGAGAACCGGGATCGGAACGGCACGCGTTGAGGTAGCGGCGACGGCAGCCGTGGCGTCCCACCGTTGCCGGAGGACTTCACCCTCTCCTCCGAGCAACGAGAGGAGCGTTCGAACCGCGTCGGGGTTTGCGGGCGCTTGAGCGAACGCACGCTCGAACCCGTCCGAGAGTCGCGACCGCTGGTGGATCCCGAAGGCGAGCCCCAAGCCCAAGCCGAACAGCGCCATCGACTCGAGGAGAAACGCCGGATCGGCGACTCGAACCTGTTCAGCGAGCTGGTGCGCGTAGAGTCCCGCACCGAGAAGGGACGCGCCGACGATCCCGGCGAGGCTCCAGCTGAGGATCGCCCAGAGGTCGTTTCCGTCGTACGTGCTCTCGAAGAGCCGCCACGCGCCGATTACGATCGTCGCCGACACAACGGCGACGACGAGAAACTCGAGCTCCCATCGGAGCGCGGGGTCCGGATGCGTGATCAGGTACTGGAACGCCAATCCCGCGAGTGTCAGCCCCACGAGACCGATGAGACCGACAGGAAGCGATCGTTTCAGATCGGTGCGGTTGCGAACGGTTATCGATGACATTACTTTACTCACCAGTCTTGGCTACACTTCGATGAGTAATAAGTAGTTTGGATGCCCATATATTCCGCAATCCGAAGAGTATATCAGATCAAGGATAGTAAATTGGGTTGAGAACATGGCCGGACACGACCTGGATCGGAGTCTCGGGTTATACCCGACAATGATGATTAGTATGGGGGCGATGATCGGGAGCGGAATCTTCGTCCTTCCTGCCTTAGGCTACAAAAAAGCGGGACCGGCGGTGATTCTCGCATATCTCGTGGCCGCCGCCGTCGTGTTGCCGGCCGCGCTTTCGAAAGCGGAAATGGCCACGGCAATGCCGGAATCGGGCGGGACCTACCTCTACATCGACCGCGCGCTCGGACCGTTGTTCGGGACGATCGCCGGGATCGGTGCGTGGTTTTCGCTCGTGTTTAAAAGCTCATTCGCGCTCGTCGGCCTCGGCGCGTACCTCCTCCTCTTCGCCCCGATCTCGCAGGGCGCTGTGGTGTACGTCGCGCTGGCGCTGGCGGTCCTCGTCGTCGCCCTGAACGTCTCGGGGACGAAGATGAGCGGCCAGATACAGGCGGTCATCGTCACGCTGGTCGTCGCGGGGCTGCTGGCGTACGTCGTCAACGCGGGATTTGTCGCCGACGCCGGCCGGTACGCTCCCTTTACGACGCACGGGGGCAGCGGAATTATCACGGCCGCCGCATTCGTCTTCGTGTCGTACGCGGGCGTCACGAAGATCGCGAGCGTCGCGGAGGAGGTGAAGGACCCGGGAAAGAACCTCCCGCGCGCGATGCTCGGATCGATGGCTATCATGACGCTCCTTTACATCGGGGTGGTCGGCGCGATCATCGGCCTGAGCGACCCGGAGGTGTTGAAGACGGGCGGACCAGGCGGAACGGCGTCGCTCACGCCGATGGCCGACGGGGCGGGCGCACTCCTCGGCGGGGCCGGAGTGCTGTTCATCTCGGTGATCGCCGTCGTCGCGCTCACGAGCATGGCCAACGCCGGCGTGCTCTCCTCCTCGCGGTTCCCGCTCGCGATGAGTCGCGACGATCTCCTGCCGTCATCGCTTCAGACCATCGACGCGCGGTTCAAGACCCCGCGGAACGCCGTGCTGCTCACCGGCGTCGTGCTGTTGCTGCTCATCGCGTTCGTGCCGGTGATCGAGTTGGCAAAGCTGGCGAGCGCGTTCCAGATCCTCGTCTTCTCGTTCGAGAATATGGCGCTGGTCGCCTTCCGCGTGGCTGACGTGCCCTCGTACGAGCCGGAGTTCAAAGCGCCCGGGTATCCGTTCGTCCAGGTGTTCGGCTTCGTTGCCGGTATCGCCCTGCTCACGCAGATGGGAACGGTACCCATCCTCGGCGCAGTCGGGATCATCCTCGGGAGCGCGCTTGTGTACGTCGCGTACGGGCGGCCCAGAACGGACCGAACCGGTGCAATCGGGACGATCCTCCGGGCCCGCCGGGGCGAGGAAGACGACGGGATCGCCGCAACGGAACCGGAGTGACGACACCACACCGATCGGGAAGGCGTTCGGAAAACGGCACACGGAGTGCGGGGTTCAAAAAAACGGCTTTCAGAAGACGGTAACGCGAGTGACGGTCAGTAGTCGCGGCTGACGACGATTACCGGATCGCCGGTCTCGTCGGCGATCCGGTCCGCAAGCGTCCCGAAGACGCGGTCACCGAGGCGCGGTTCTGGCTCGTACATCACGACCGCGTCGTAGTCGGCCGCAGTTCGGAGAATCTCCTCGTCGTGCTCGTCACCTTCAACGACCAACGTGTCGACGGCATCGGGACCGAATCCGTCCTCGATCAGGTGCTCCCGCGTCTCAGCGACGACGGCCTCGCCGCGCTCGCGGGATTCCTCCCCCTCGACGACGTGGAACAGGGTGATCCGCTGGGTCGAGTCCTCGCTCAGCAGCCGGATAAACCTCGGGAGTCGGTCGAGTTCGGCGACATCCGGGAGCGGCACGAGTATTCTGTTGATCCCCTCGGTCGGAGCGGGATCGAGTTCGGCGACGCACCCCTCCTCGGTTGCGATCTGTTGGATCGCGGCCGCTCGGTCCTTCCCGAACACCAGCCGTGTCCGGACAGTGGCGCCGGCGTCGGCAAACGCCTCGGCAACCTCGTCGAGCGTCGCCTGTGCCGTCTCACCGAACTGCTCACGCGCCGAACTGGCCGGCGTCTGCTCGGGGAGGTCGTAGTGGCCGAGCACCACGACCGTGAGCGAGGAGAGGTCCTCGATCAATATCGGCGACAACGGCTCCGGGTCAGGGAGTTCCAGCGGAACGAGGATCGTGTCTGCCATGGCTCACGATTGGACACCCGGAATGATAAACGGAAGGCTACGACGTCGCCGACTGCGGCTCGTCCCCGTCGACGAGGAACGCGCCGAGAACATCCTCATCGGACGACTCTTTCGGGAGGACAGTCACGACGTCGTTCGGTCGGATCGTCGTGTCGTCGACCGGGTGGATGATCGACCCGTCGCGCTCGATCGACGTCACAATTGCCGTGCTCGATAAGAGCCCGTCGGCGCGGGCCTCCGACGGTGAGAGACCGACGATCGGAGCATCGTCGGTGACGCACACCTCGACCACAGCGGTTCCGTCCGCTAGCGTGACGGTGTCGGTGACCACCGACTGCCGGGCGTCGTCGGAGAGGAACCCCGAGTAGGGGGTGTAAAGCTCCGTCTGGAGGAGCTCTTCGTCCTCGATACGGATATCGAGTCCAGATATCGTCCTCGCGATCTCCCTGAGATCGCTCGTTTCCTCACCGACCGCGACGATCTGGAGGTCCCGTCGACCCGCCATCAGCACCCTGACGTTGATCACGCCGGGTATCGACCGCGCCGCCAGCGCCAGGCGTTCGCGCTCGTCGGCCGGGACGGTGCACATAAATACGGAGGTGAGCCGGCCATCAGCCTGCTCGAAATCGATAATCGCCGTGTACCCGCGGATGACACCCGCCTCCTCGAGACGTTCGATGCGGTTTCGGATCGTCCCCGCAGACACGTTCAAATCCTCGGCGATCATCGGGGCCGACGTGTTTCGCGCATCAGACGTCAACGCGTGGAGAATCCGTCGATCAATCTCGTCGAGATGGTGGCTCATGACCACCTCCGCGGCCGTGGACCGGCGCGGGAGCTTCGGCGGCGACCGGCGGCTCGGATTCGAACCGTCGTGTGGGCGCACGATCCGCTTATTTTCATAGGTGAGACTACCCACCGGATCGTAATATGGCTTACTCACAGAGTTCTCGGACTCGGCTTCTCGCCCCGCCGCAGGGGAATTCGACGAGGTAGCGAGCCGCTCGATGCGGTCCGAGATCACCCACAGGGACACCGCCGACCGGCGGGCGGACGCCCTCGCGAACACCGCGGCGACCAGCCCCCGGATGGGAAGCGCCGGTGTCGGCGCGCTCAAACGGGTGCGATCGGCCCGGTCAACGAGGAAGCGATCTCGAGGGGCCTCGATCGACTCGATCGTGAGCCGATCCGCGAGCGGCTCCGCTCGAGGAAAGAATAAATATGGTGCGGACCGCCGCGGACCGCACCGAAAACGCGGGCGCCGAATCGCAGCCGTTCGCTACTCGTTGCCGAACATCTGGCGCATCATCGGATGCATCTCCATCAGCTGCTCTTCGGCGATCTCCTCGTACAGCTTGTACGTGATGGAGACCGCGAGCAGCAGTCCGGTCCCGGAGACCTGTCCGATGGTGCCGAGCAGGTTCGCGAGGACGGCGAGCAGCCCGACGAGGGCACCGCCGATGACGGTCACCTGCGGGATGTACCGCTCCATGACCTTCTCGACGACCTGCGGGTTCCGGCGGAAGCCAGGGATCTGCATTCCGGATCCCTGAATCTGTTTGGCGGTCGCTTCGGGACCCATCCCGGTGGTTTCGACCCAGAAGATCGCGAAGATCGCCCCGCCAACGACCATGAACGTCAGGTCGATGACGAGCCGAACCGCGATCATCCACGGCTCAACCGACGCCGGGATCTCACCGAGGAACCACATCCACTCCGTCCGCGACTGGATCGGGTTCAGGTAGTAGAACAGCCCGGAGATGGGCTGTCCCTGTTCGCTGTACGTCCCGAGCCATCCCGGCATCCCCGCCCACTGCGAGGAGAGGATCTGTCCGAGGAACTGAACGTTCGCCTGCAGCGCGCGAACGAGGATCATCGGCAGGACGGACGCGTAGATGAGCTTTACCGGGAAGCGTCCGCGCGCACCCTTCACACGAGCGTGCGACAGCGGGATCTCGACGCGGACGGACTCCGCGTACACGACGATCCCGAAGATGAACACGGTCGTGAACAGCGCGAGGATATTCCCCGGATCGAACAGGAGGTTCTGAAGCCCCTCGGCCGTGAACGGCGACAGCGACACCGGAACGTCGCCAAAGATGAGCCCGTACCAGCTCGCGAAGAAGCCGGACGCGCCGAGCGCCGAGAAGCTGAAGAACCCGCCGACGATCTGCTGGCTCACCGCGGCGATGATGAACAGACCGACACCGGAGCCGACGCCCCACTTGCTCACGATCTCGTCCATGAACAGAAGGAGGACGCCACCGATGAAGATCTGTACGAAGATCAGCGCCTCGACGCCAAACGTTCCGATGCCGAGCGCCTGTCCGACAGCCGGATCCGCGGGCAGGAACTCGCCGGTGAACACCATCGGCGCGGCCGTTAGCGCCGTGACGATGATCACCAGCAGCTTCTGGAGGCCCTGGTACAGGACCTGATCGCGCGGGTCATCGGTGTCGAGCCCCAGCAGATTCGCACCGCCCAACAGCTGGAGGACGATGGACGCCGTGACGATCGGTCCGATACCGACCTGCAACAGCGAGCCGGACGAGCCGGCAAGCACCGACCGGAACTGTCCGAAGAAGTCCGACCCGCCGGTCGCCAACCCGAAGGGGTTGATATTGGTCAAGAAGAAGTAGACGATCAGGATACCGGCCGTCCACGTGAGCTTCCGTCGGAACGGAACGTGACCCGCGGGTCGTTCCACGACGGGCATCCGCGTGAGCACCGGTTCGGCGACCTCCTTCCAACTCATCGTTACGCCTCGTTATTTTCGTCGTCCGAGTCGGTTTCGGCTTCCGAAGCGGCTTCTTCGGCGCGCTCGGAGAGCGTCGCCTCGCCGCCGGCCTCCTCGATGAGCTCGACCGCACCGGCAGTGAACGCATCGGCCGTGACGCGGAGCTCGCGACGGACCTGTCCGCCACCGAGCACCTTCACGACGTCGGCGTCGTAGCCGTCGTCCACGACGTCGCGCGCGTCGATAACGTACGCGTCGCCGTCTTCCGTCGCGAGGTCGTCGGCAGCGTACAGCGCCGCGTCCTCGTCGAGCTTCTGGACCTTGACCTCGAGGACCTCAGTCTTGGAGTCCGCGGGGCGTTTGAACCCGTACTTACCGAGCGGGCCGTAGTTGTGGAACTCGTGTTTCGCGCGACCCGCGGCACCGCGACCGCCGCGGTGGCCGGCGCCGCGCCGATTCTTGTGCGTACCGCCGCCGTGCGTCCGGGATCCGCGCTGTCGACGTTTCTTGCTCGTCATCGCATTGCCTCCAGGAGACTGTCGATCTCCGCCGTCGTGTGGCGACCGAGTTCACCGCCCTCGATCACCGGGTGCTTGATACCGTCGTGACCGCCGCGGGGCGCGTGGAGTCGCAGCGTCGGGGAGAGCCCCTGCTCGCGCAGGGTCGTCTCTTCCGCGACGAGCGCCTCGGCCAGCGCCTCGAGGTCGGCGTAGTCGGTGTTGTCGTCGATCCACTCGTCGTCGATATCGGCGGAGCCTTCGAGGGGCTCGCCGCGTCGCGCGACAGTGGTCGCGACGGCGTCGACGCTCGGTTCCCCGAACGCGACGACGTCGTTGACCTTCGTGATCATGCCGCGGTACGAGTCCGTCTCCGGGACGAACGTCGCGTGGTTGACGCGCCCGATGTTCAGCATGTCGAGCGTGTCCTCGACGCCGTATTCGAGGTTCACGTCGCCGCGGAGCTGCACGATCGCTTGCATCACTTGCTCACCTCGTCGTAGTGGACCTCACGCGCGTGCTGGGGGGTGCGGGACTGCGCCGCGTTCTCCAGGGCGTTGAACGTCGCTTTCGCGAGGTTCACCGTCGTCCGCGTGTTGCCGTCGGAGTTCGTCCAAGCGTCCTCGACGCCGGCGAGCTCCAGGATGTTGCGGACCGTCTCCGCGGCCGCGAGACCGAGCCCCTGCGGGGCGGGCTTGATCTCGACGGTGACGGAGCCGGCCTTCCCCTCTGCCGTCCGAGTCAGGGAGTTCGTGCCGCCGGGCTGGTCCTCCCACGACCCCGAGCCGCGGTCGACCTTGATGATGTTCAGCTTCGCGACGTCGATGGCCTTCTGGATCGCACCGCCGACCTGATCGTCGCGGGCCTGCGCGTAGCCGAGGTAGCCGTCGCGGTTCCCCACGGCGACCACACAGCGGAACTTCACGCGGCGACCGGAGTCGGTCATGCGCTGGACCATGTTGATGTCCAGCACTTCGTCTTCGAGCCCCGGGAGGAGCTGGTCGACGATCTCCGCCTCCTTCAGCGGGAGGCCGGAGTCGAGCGCCTGTTCCATCGACGAGATGTCGCCGTCCTGTACCTTGCGGCCGAGTCGCGTCCGCGGTTCCCAGCCGTCGTTGTGTCTACTCATGGTCCTCCTGGATCGTGGTGAGCACGTCGTCGAAGTGCTCGGGTAGGTCGGCCGCGTCGAAATCGCCGCTGTAGAGCGGCTCGTCGAGCTGCTCGGCGTACGCGGCGATGTGCTCGCCACGCGTGCGCGACCAGTCGGCCAGCACGTCGTCGTTGTGCGGGATTTCGAGGCCGGCGTCGATCGCTCCTTCCTGTACTGCGAACGTCTTGTTGCCGGGCGTCGCCGTGTTGAGCCCGATGTCGAGGACGGCCTCGTCGAGGCCGGCGTCGACGGCGCGGGCGCCCGCGAGGTACCCCGTGAGGTACGCGCTGGGGAGGTTGCCCGTGGGGGCGTCCCAGCCGTACTCCGCGAGGTCCTCGCTGGAGGCAGCCGCGTGGGTCTCATCGCCGTCGGGTCCGGGAGTTACCAGCTGCGCCCTGACGTGAGCGTTGCTCACCCGGGCGACCAGGCGAGGCTTGCCCGATTTCAGCAGGCGCAACCTCTGATGGTAATCCGTTCGGACCTCACGGCGGCGCCGCATCGGCACCTTGTATCGTGGTCCTGTCGCCATTAGTTCGTCACCTCGTAACCGTACTGCGTCTGGATGTACGCCTCCAGCCGGGCGACGTCCTCGAACTCGCCACCGCTCGCTTTGTTGTACAGCGTGCGGTACTCGGTGGCGTCGAGCACGTCAGCCTCGTCGCGGAGTTCCTTCAGGCGGGCGCGCTGCGCGCGGATCCGCGCCTTCCAGTCGTCTTTGGTGTTCTGCCGTGCACCGGACTTCCCCTTCCGGGTCCCGGCGCCGGACTTGTGACCGTACGAGCGCTTTTCGGCGCGCTCGCGGGCTCGACCGCGGGAGTTCGTCTTCGCGTCCTTCGCGCGGATCGTTCCCTGATCGATGAGTTCGCGAACGTCCTCGCGGGTGATCGCGTCCTCGATCTCCTCCTGTGCCTCGGGGTCGAGCCAGACGCGGCCCTTGCCGACGTCCAGCTCGTCCGCTGCGAGCCGCTTTTGTGCCTTCAGGTCACTCATCGTTGTCGACCTCCACTTCGACGTAGGTCGGGTTCAGCACGCGAATCTCGCGCTCTTCCGCCTCGTCTTCGATCAGTTCGCGCTTGCGGCCGCCGACGGAGCCGGCGATCCGCACCGCCTGCGTGTCCCCGTCGACGCCCTCGAGGTCGTCCGTGTTGTGCACGTGGACTTCCTCGAAGCCGCTCGGGTGCAGGTCGCGCGACGCCGTCGGCGAACGGAAGCCCGCCTCGACGACGGGTCCCTTGGCCTTCATGCGCCGGCGCTGCTTGGAGAGCCCGCCGCGCGGCTTGCGCCACGACGTCGGGATGCGCTTTTTCTTGTGGTAATCCTGCCGGTTGAACTGGGGCTTCCCCTCGCGGTGCTTCTGTGCGAGCGCGCGAGCGGTTTCGTCGTCCAGTTCCGGCGTCTTATCGGCGTGACCACGGGGGCGAAGCTCCGTCTCGACGTCCTCGTCGGCGTCGGCCTCGTCGGCCTCTTCCTCCTCGTCCGTCTCGTCTTCGATCTCCGCGTCCGCCTCCTCGTCGACCTCCAGACCGCCGACGTCGGCTTTGATACGCGCAGCGAGCGCGTTCCCGACGCCGTCGACCTCGGAGAGCTCCGACTGGGAGGCGGCCTTCACGTCCTCGACCGTCTCGTAGCCGGCCTCGCGAAGGGCGTCCGCCTTCGAGGGACCGACACCGCTGATGTCTTCGAGTTCTTCGGCCATGTGTTAGGCACCTCCGGTGGGTTTCTCGACGATGTACACGCCGTCCTGGAAGACACGCGTGTCCTTGTCGGTCACCTTCGTCAGCTGTTCGATGTCGGCGGCGGTCTGCCCGACGGCCTCCTTGTCGGAGCCCGAAAGCGTGACCGTCTCGCCGTCGACCTGTACGTCCGTGTCCCCGCGGATCGGGGTGCGTCGCTGCGCGCGCTCGCCGAGGAAGTTCTCGATGACGACCTCGTCGCCCTCCACGGACACCTGCATCGGGAAGTGGGCGTAGTACACTTCCATCGTGTACTCCCATCCGTCGGTGACGCCGTGGATCATGTTGGCGACGTGGCTCTCGAAGGTGCCAACCGTGGCGTTCGTCTTCGCGTCCTCGTTCTCGGAGGCGATAGCGACGACACCGTCTTCGACCGTGACCTCGATGTCGGGGTACCAGAGGCGTCGCGTAACGCTTCCGTTGGGACCCTCGACGGTGAGTTCGAGGTGGTCGGTCTCGGCGGAGACGTCGTCCGGAATTTCGATTTCGACTCTGTTCATTGTTAGTAGACGTATGCGATCACTTGGCCGCCGATGCCCTCTTCGCGGGCCTCGTAGTGGCTCATGACGCCGTGGCTCGTCGTGACGATGAGCGTCCCGTAGTCACGGGCGGGGAGGAATCGCTTCTCCCACTTCTCGAACTCGTCGGCCCCCGCGGAGTAGCGGGGCTTGACGGCGCCACATTCGTTGATCGCGCCTTTCAGTTCAACCTCGAACTTCCCGGCTTTCCCGTCGTCGACGTATTCGAAGCCGTCGACGTACCCGCGGTCGTAGAGGACCTCGAGGACGGAGCCGATGATGTTGGAGGCGGGCTCAACCGTGTACGACAGGTGGCCAACGCTCTCGGCGTTGTCCATGCCGGCGAGTGCGTTGGTGAATGGATCGTTTCCTGTCATGATCAGCTGTACTTCTCAAATCCCATGTCTCGGGCGACTTCGCGGAAACACTGTCGACAGAGGTTGATGTCGTACTTGCCGACAAGCCCCTGCTCGCGGTCGCACCGCCGGCACGTGTGCCGGGAGTCGGTGCGTTTCGCCGCGTGTTCGCCCGTGTCGTTGTTCGCTTCGCTCATGCCGTTACCTCAACGTCGAAGTTCGTTTCGAGGAACGCAGCCGCGTCCTCGGCGGTCATCCGGTGTTTCGCCGGGATCGAGGCGGTCCCCTTGTCCCGTTTCGACACGCGGTAGCCGGGGCGGACGATCGTCGTCGTCACGTCGAGCCCGTAGATACCGATGTTCGGGCTGTACTCCTGGCTCGGGAAGTCGGTGTGGTCTTCGACCCCGAAGCTCAGGTTACCCGTGTCGTCGAACTGGCTCTCGGCGATATCGACGAGTTCCAGTGCGGTCTCGAGGAACGCGTGTGCGTCCTCGCCCCGCAGCGTCACCTTGACACCGATCGGGTCGCCCTTGCGGATCCCGAACTCGGCGATGGTGCGCTTCGAGGTGGTCCGGACCGACTGCTGGCCCGTGATCTCCTCGATGATCTCCTCGGCGTCGGCGAGGGGTTCACCGCCCTGCCCGACGCCCATGTGGACGACGACCTTCTCGAGGTACGGTTCGCGCATCTCGTGAGCGGCGCTCTCGGATTCACTCATCCGAATCACCCGTCTCGTCGGCGTCGTCGCCGGTGAAGTTCTCGTCGATGACGACGAGGTACTCCTCGACCGTCTCGTAGCCGTCGCCGTCGGCGGCGACGGACACGGTGTTGGATCCGGACCCGAGCGTCACGTCGATGTCGTCAACTTCGCCGATGCGGCCGGCGTGCTGGCCGGCGACGGCGGTGACGAGCGCGCCCTCTTCGTACTCGAAGTGGGCGACGACCTCTTTCGACTCGTTGTCGATGATGATCGAGTCTTTGGTGTCGTACGGCGTGTCGGCGTCGACGCGGACGTTCGTCCCGTCGTGGAGCGTCAACTGGACGTCTCCGCCGGGGACGACGGCCTTGTTCGTGATCTTGCCGAGACGGCTTCCGGCGGCGTCCTCGTCGACGGGGGTCAGCGCGAGCCGACCGCCCTCGTCGGGGAAGACGCGGAAGAACTCGCCGCGCTCGGGGAACGCCACGATGTCGAACATCCCGATCGGACGCTGTTCGTCCGAGATGGCGTCCCCGTTGACGAGGACCGAGTCGTTGTTCAGCGCGTAGCGCGCCTCCTTCGTCGAGTCGACGTAGCCGAGCACGTCCCGCAGCAGGACGACGAGCGGAACGCCCGCCTCACCGTGCGGGCCGGCGCCGGCCTTGACGGTGAACGTGTTCGTCTTTCGCTCGACCGGCCAGGAGTTCGGTACTGCCAGTCGCTTCTGATGTCGCGTCATTCGTTATCCTCCTGGAGCCGCGCCTCTCGGCGGTCGTCTTCCAGGTCGAGATCGGTCACCCGGACGTTGCTCGCCGGAATCGGGCGGGGAACTTCCTCCCCGTCCGCCTTCTCGACGGTGACGTCCTCGACGGTGATCCGCTCTGCGGACAGGTCGACCGAAATGACTTCGGCCTCCGTGCCGGCCGCGTCGCCGCGAAGCACCTCGACGGTGTCGCCGGCGTTGACGCGGACGTTCCGCTGGTCGTACTCCTCGCGGAGGTCTTCCGTGAGCGTAGCCCGAACCTGGTTCTGCCGCTCGTGAAGCGGCGCGGTCTCCGACCGTTTTCGTTGTTTGCGTGGCTGTTTCGTCATGATTAGACGATCATCGTCGCGGTCGAGGCGATGCTCCCGAATCGTTCGGCAACCTCGCGAGCGACGGGGCCTTTGATCTCCGTGCCCCGCGGCTCCTCGAGGTCGTCGATGATGACGGCCGCGTTGTCCTCGAACTTCACGCGCGTGCCGTTCGGACGGCGGATCGACTTGCGCTGGCGGACGACGACCGCCTCCAGCACCTGTCGCCGCATCTCCGGGGTCCCTTTCGTGACCGAGACGGTCACTTTGTCGCCGATACCTGCTTTCGGGTGGCGGTTCTTGGTGCCGGAGTAGCCGGCCACCGAGATTACCTTCAGCTCACGTGCGCCGGTGTTGTCGGCGCACGTGATAAGCGAGCCCTTCGAGAGCCCCTGCGTGACGTCGGCCTTGAGCGCCTCCATCACTGATCACCCGACAGGTTCTCGACGACGACGTGGGACTTCGTCTTCGAGAGCGGTCGCGTCTCCGCGATTTTCACTTCGTCACCGACTTCGAGCGAGTCGAGCACGCCCGGCACGTGAGCCGGGATGCGCGAGCGACGCTTCATGTACCGGTCGTATTTCGGTACGAACACGTCGTATTCTCGCTCGACGATGACGGTCTTTTCCATATCCGTCGACACGACCGTTCCCTCACGGGTCTGGCCGCGGACGGAGAGCTGCCCGTAAAACGGGCACTTCTCGTAGTCGTAATCCTCCGGGTTGTCTGGCTCCGGAGGCGTGGGTACGTCGATTCCTATCGCCATTGTGTGACACCTTGTTCGGTGCGTTCGGCGGGTCGATGCCGCAACCGCGTGCCATCCACCGTTACGTAGACCACGTCTTTGCACTCGCCTCGTCGGCTCGCCGGACCCGCACCGTCACTGTCGACGGCGCTCGTGGACCCGGACGGGCCAGACTGACGGGGGCGGACCCCCGTAGTATCCGACCCGAGTTGGGACGTGGACCCCGACGACTGGCCGTCGCCGGCGGCTTCATCTGTGCGCGCGGTTGGAACATCGACGATCCCGAACTCGAACGTCGCGCCCGACTTGGGCACGCGTTTGTCCCCCGATCGCGTTCGGACCACGAGGGTGCCGAACGTCTCTGACAGCACGCGACCGGCGATGCCCACGTGGGCGTCGCTGTCGGCATCGGCCACCCGAACGGGGAGGCCGATGAGTTCGTGCCGGACGAGCTGATCAGGGGTTATCATCGTTATTCGTCGTCGAAGTCGCCTTCTTCCGCCTGGATCGTCTTGATCCGGGCGATCGTCTTTTTCATCTCCTTGACGCGACCGGGGCTCTCCGGCATGCCGCCGGCGGCCCGCTGCGCCTTCGAGTTCAGCAGTTCCGTCTCGAGTTCCTCGAGTTCGACCTGCCGCTCTGCGGCGGTCATGTCGCGGATCTCGTCGGTGTAGAGGATAGCCATTGTTACTCGTCCTCCTCGTCTTCGTCCGCCGCTTCCATCTCCGCAACGAGGTCAGCGGCCTCCGATTCGATCTCCTCGTCGAGGTCGTCCAACTCGTCGGCGTCGACGTCTTCGTCGACCGGCTCCTCGGCGGCGACGTCGGTCGCCTCCGCAGCCGCGTCCTGACTCTCCTCGACGACCTCTTCGACGACCTCCTCGTCGATGACGTCGGCGGGGTCTTCGTCCGGGACCTCGACGTCGTCGTCAGCACCGACGTCAGGAACCTCTTCGGGCTCTTCTTCGAGGAGCGATTCGACGCCCTCGTCGGCGTCCGCGCCGACCGTGGCCTGTTCGACCTCCGGGACCTCGGCGTCCTCGCGGATGTCGAAGTCGTCGGGGAGCTTCGCTCCCGGCGGAATGATCTTCACGGTGACGCCGATCGTCCCGAGTTTCATCACGGCGACGCCCTGTCCGTGGTCGACCACTTCCTGGGCCGGCTCGCCGTTGTGTTTGATGTAGCCGCGGTTGAACTTCTCGACGCGCGACCGCGCACCGGTGACCTTCCCGGAGAGGACGATCTCGGCGCCGAGCGCGCCCGCGTCCATGATCCGGTCGATCGTCGTGTGGCCGGCCTTCCGGAAGTACCAGCCGCGTTCGAGCGCGTTCGCGAGTCGATCGGCGACGATCTGCGCGTTCAGGTCGGGCTCGTCGACTTCCTGAACGTCGATCTGGGGGTCGTCCATTCCGAAGCGGTCCTCGAGCTCCGAGGTGATCTTCCGGATGTTTTTCCCGCCCTTCCCGATGACCATCCCGGGCTTTTCGGCCTTCAGGACGATCTGCGTGCCCATCGGCGTTTTGGCGACGTCCATGCCGCCGTAGCCGGCTCGGCCGAGCTCATCCGCGAAGAACTCGTTGATCTGTGAACGGCGCAGGCCGTCCTCGATGAATTGGTGTTCGTCAGCCATTATTCGTCAGCCTCCGGGTCCTCGATGATGAGCTCGACGTCGGCGAGCGTGGTGTTCCACTGGGTGGCGCCCGCGGCACGCGGGTTCCGACCCGGTCGTTCGCCGACCTTGTGGGGGGCGACGTGTTTGATGACCATCTCGTCGCCGTCGAAGCCCTGTTCGTCCGCGTTGTGCTTGACGTTCTCTAAGAGCTTGAGGAAGTCCTTGGCGGCCTTCGCCGGGTAGCGGCCGGCGTCCCAGCCGTCGATGTCGGAGCGGTGGCCCGCGCCGGCGTTGTGCTGGCGCATCGGCACCGACGTCTCCTCGTCGATGACGGCCTGGAGGAACTCCTCGGCGTCGGCGACGGTCTCGCCTTTGATCTCCCGAGAGATCTCCTTGCTGTCCTTCACGCTGATGGGCCGGTCGCGGAGCATCCCCTTGGCGGTGGTCTCCGGATCGGCCTCGACGCTGTAATTGATTCCCATGGATTACTTGAGGGGCACGAACTTCGAGGACCGGGTCGCGCCGATGCCGGCCTGACCGTGTTCGACGGTGCTTCGGGTGAGGTGGAACTCGCCCAGGTAGTGACCGATCATCTGGGGCTCGACCTGCACGCGCTCGAAGCTGTGTCCGTTGTACACGGAGAACGTGACGCCGACGAACTCCGGCAGAACCGGCATGTCGCGCAGGTGCGTCCGGATCGGGTCGTCCGCCGTCGTCTCCTTGTCGCGGCTCCGGGTCTTCTCGAGCAGCTTCTGCTGTTCGGTGGTCAGTCCGCGAACGATGCTTCGCCGCTGGCGTGCGGGGAGCAGTTCCGCGACTTCGTCAACGTCCATCTCCTGCAGCTCGTCGAGCGAGTGACCGCGGTAGGCGAACTCCTTGCCTTCGCGGCCGGTTCGGTAGTTGGAACTCATTTGTTGCCACCTCGTCCGGTGCGCTTGGATGCGATGTCACCGACCTTCCGTCCCGGCGGGGCGTCCCGCGAGACCGACTTCGGCTGGCCGGGGTGTTGGCGACCGCCCCCACCGAAGGGGTGGTCCACGGCGTTCATCGCGACGCCGCGGACGCGCGGGTACTTCGTCCCGCGCGCCTTCATCTTGTGGTACTTGTTGCCGGCCTTGACGAACGGCTTCTCCGTCCGACCGCCGCCGGCGACCACGCCAATCGTGGCGCGGCACTGCGGGTCGAGCCGCTTGACTTCCCCGCTGGGAAGTTGGACGACCGCGACGTCGCGGTCGTGGGTGAGAAGCGTCGCCGACACGCCGGAGGCGCGCGCGAACTTCCCGCCGTCCCCGCGGTTACTCTCGACGTTACAGACCGGAACACCCTCGGGGATCTCGGCCAGCGGGAGCGTGTTCCCGGGCTTGATCTCCGCGGAGACGCCGACCTGAATCGTGTCGCCCACGCGCACGCCTTCCGGCGCGAGCACGAGCCGACGGTCGTCGTCCTCGAACTCGATCTCCGCGAGCGGAGCCGAGCGGGCGGGGTCGTGTTCGATCCCGACGATTTCGCCGGAGATCGTGTCCACGTCTTCGAGCTTCTTGTGCGACAGTTCGGCCTTGTAGCGGTGGGAGGGAGCCCGGAACGTCGGGCCGCCCCGTCCACGCCGCTGTCCTTGAATTCGTCGTCCCATATCAGAACACCCCGATGCGCGAGGCAATCTCGGTCGCGTCGTCGTCGGCCGAGAGCGTGACCGTCGCCTTCTTTTTGCCCTTCGAGGTCACCTGCGTGTTCACGTCGTCGACGACGACGTCGTAGCGCTCCTGAACCTCGTCGCGGATCTCGGGCTTCGTCGCGTCGACGTCGACGATGAACAGCAGCTTGTTTTTGAAGTCCATCTCGTTCATCGCCTGCTCGGTGACGAGCGGGTGCTCGATGATCGAGTTCATCGGTCGGCCACCTCGGCGATAGCGCTTTCAGTCCACAGCGTGAGTCGACCCGGGTGCGTCCCCGGCGCGAGGTCTTCCGCGTTGACCTCGCCGGCGGTCGCGACGTCGACGCCCGAGAGATTTCGGGCGGCGCGGGACGGCTCCTCGCTGGTGACGACGAGCACGGACTTCGGCTGGCTGTACTTCCGCCCGCGGGCCTTCCCCTGGCCCGCGCGGACGGAGCGACCCTCCTCGGCGCGCTCGATGTCGGCGGCGACGCCGACGGCCTCGAGGACGCCCAGGGCCTCCTGGGTCTTTTCGAGGTCCTCGAACTCGTCGGAGACGACGAGCGGCAGAGCGAGGTCCTCGTCGAACGCGTGACCGCGCTCGGCGACGAGTTCGGCGTCGGCGGTGGCCGCGATGGCCGACCGGACGGCGAGCTGTCGTTCCTTGTCGTTCAGTTTCTTCGTCTGGTCCTTCTCGGCCTTCGGCGGGTGCGCGCGACGGCCCGAGACCGCGCTCGGGACGCGTCGGGCGACGTTTTCGGAGCGCGGGATGTGTGCGAGCCCGCGTCCGGAGCCGAACGACTCCGCGGGGGTTCGCAGCCCGGCGAACTCGTCGGCACCGTAGGCCTGTTTCCGGTTAGCCTGTGCGGCGGAGACCGCCCGACCGATGAGGTCCGGTCGGAACGCGGTCTCGAAGATCGCCGGCAGCTCGACGCTGCCCGCGTCCCCGCCGTCCAGGTCGTGTACTGTTGCGTTCATGAATTATCCCTGGTTGGATGCGGTGGATACGTACCGGACCTCGGGGTCGAGGCGCGGCTGGTCGTTCGGCCGGATGGCCGGGCGGAACCGAAGCAGGCGCTTGTCCGGACCCGGCAGCGAACCCTTGATGAGCGCGTACTCGCCGTCGACCTCGCCGTAGTTGACGAAGCCGCCGTCGACGCTGGCGTCGTCGCCCTCGCCGAAGTCGATGAGGCGCTTGTTGAGTTCGGTGCGCTGGTGGTAGCCGGTCTGCCCCTGCTGGGGCACGGTGGAGCGAACGCGGGAGGGGTTCCACGGACCGAGATTGCCGATCCGGCGCCGCCATCCCTGGCGGGCGTGTTTGCCCTTCCGCTTCTGGACGCCCCAGCGCTTGACGGGACCCTGCGTCCCCTTCCCCTTCGTGATGCCCGAGACGTCGGTGTACTGCCCCGCGCGGAAGACGTCGCCGAATTCGTGGGCGCCGCCCTCCGCGACGAGGTCGAGCCCGAAGTCGACGCGCTCCTCGAAGGAGCCGCCGCCGACTCGGGTCTCCATCACGTCGGGCTTCTTTTTGGGCACGTTCGCGAGCTCCGAGGGGACGGTGTGAGTGATGACGCGGACGTCGTCGACGACATCGTCGTCGAGCAACGCGCGAAGCTCCTCGGCGTCTTCCTCGAAGGTGTCTTCCGCCGGGAGGTCGAGCGCGCGGTCGAGCTCCTCGTGGAACTCGGTCGCCCAGACCTCTTCGACCGGCTTCATACCGTACGGCGTCTGTTCGTAGGCGCGCAGGGCCACCGCGTACATCGGCGGGGTCTCGACGACCGTGACGGGGACGGACTCTTCCATCCCTTCACGCGGCGAGTTGGCCTCGTCGTTGACCATCACGACGTGCGTCATTCCGGCCTTGTAGCCGGCGAACCCCTGCAGTGCGGGGGCTCCGTCGTCGTCTGGCCACGAGCGGATGCGCGGGACCTCTCGGTCGGCGCGGGTGCGTGGGCCGTAGCCCAGCGAGCCTTTTCGTGGTCGGCTTGGTTGTGGCATGTGTTTACTCCGTGAGTGTGAGCGAGCCGAGAGTCACGAACAGAGCCTCCTCCGTTCGGACGACCTCGCTGCTCTGTGCCGGGATCGTGTTCAGCCAGAGGTCGAACCCCGGATCGGGTTCGACCGGACGGCCGTCGGCGACGGCCGCCCGAATGCCGTCGGGCGAAAGCCCGAGCATCTCCGGAAGCCCTCGTTCGGGCGCACCGAAGGCGATGACGTAGCCACCGGCCTTCCGTGCGTCCGAGACGAGGTCGCCGAGCCGCGAGACGGAGAGCTCTTCTCCGTGCCGCGACGTCGCGACGGCCAAGCCGTCGCCGGCGAGCGCTTCCGACAGGTCCGCACCCACGACCTGGAAACCCTCCTCGGGCTTCCCGGTGATGCGGGCGCGGACCGGTTCTCTCGAAGAGACCCTGATGGTGACGCGCTCCCCCTGCTCGACCTCCATTCCGGAGGGCACGAGCAGGGAGATCGGGTGTTCCCGCAGCGGGGAATTGACCCGGACGCGGCCTTCAGGTCCGACCTCGGTCACGAGTCCCTGTGTTTTCGACTCTTCCCCGCTAGGGGTCGAGCCGGTCCGCCACGGCACGCGGAGCGGCGGGAGCACGCCGGCGTACCGGAGTTCGTCGCGTTCCCCCCAGAGGTCCTTTCGGAGCTCCGGCGGGGTCGCGGCGTACCCCAGTACGGTGCGGACGTACTCACCGCCCCGTCGCCGTTCGCCTTCCCTGTCGGGGAAGACGACCAGTCGATCCGCCCGGAATACCGCTGCCGCACGGGCAACGTAGCCGAGTTTGCGAGTCGCCTCGCGAGCGTCCTCGGCCTCCCGGACGACCGAAGACGGAACACAGATCGTGAGTCCATCTTCGGTACGCATCGTGGCGAGACTGTACCCCTCGATTCCGGACGGCGGGGTAAAAGGATAGCGGTCCCGCTTTCGGGCTGTGGGGCGTTCACACGGGGTTTCGCGGGGGTTTTACTCCGACAGTCGAGTGAACCACTCACACGGTCGGGCGGTTCGACGGCGCCTCAACTCGGAACGATCCGCACCACCGGTGCATCGGTATCGTCGACAGCGGCGTAGAGGTGTCCCGTCCCCGGATCGACGGCGAGTGCCCGGATTCGCCACCCGCGGTCGGCGAGGAGCGGGTCGCGCTCGGTCACGTTCGCCTCCTGCGGCCCCGCCCCGTCGACGGTGAACCGCCCGAGATACTCCGCGGCGAGCGTCCCGGCGAACAGGTCACCCCGCCAGGCCGGAAAGGCGTCGCCGTCGTAGAAGACGGCCCCGCTCGGCGGGAACCCCCCGGAGCCGCAGGGCCAGTAGTGGACGGGGGCGACCACGTCGCCGCGCTCGCGGTGGCTCGGGGCGACGCGCTCGTCGCTCCCGTACCGACAGGACTCGCTGGCGATCGGCCACCCGTAGTTCCCGCCGTGCTCGACGACGTTGATCTCGTCGCCGTCGCGTTCGCCGTGCTCGCACTGCCAGATCGCACCGGTGTCGCCGCGCACGGCCATCGCCTGGGGATTTCGATGGCCGTAGCTGTATATCGCGTCCGCGGCGCCCGCCTCGTCGACGAAGGGGTTGTCCGGGTGCGCGTCGCCCGCGGGCGTGAGCCGAAGGGTGGACCCGGGTTCGACCGATCGGTCCTGCGAAACGTGGTCGGGACCGAAATCGGTGTCGCGGCGGTCGCCGGCCGTGACGAACAGCGCGCCGTCCGGGCCGAACGTCGCCCGGGAGCCGTAGTGGTTGTCGGAGGATAAGAACGGCTCCGCGACGTGGATCGCCTCGAACCCGTCGAGCGCGGGCGCCTCGGGGTCGGCGAGTGAGAGCCGCCCGCTCCCGACGTGCGTCGCCGACCGGTCCGAGCCGTCCGTCGCCGCGTACGTGAGGTACACGCGCGAGTCGTCCGGGAAGGCGGGGTGCACGGCGACGTCGAGCAGGCCGCCCTGCCCGGCGGCGTGAACGTCGGGCACCCCCTCGACGGGCGAGCGAGAGCCGCCCTCGGGATCGACGAGCGAGAGGCGACCGGGACGCTCCGTCACGAGGAGTCGACCGTCGTCGGGGAGGAAGGCGAGTCCCCACGGTCGGTCGAATCCGTCCGCGACGCGTTCGACCGCGTAGTCGACGTCGGCGCCGTCGTCTGGCGACGTGTCGGAATCCCCGTCGTCGTCGGCTCCGGAATCCCCGTCGTCGTCGGCTCCGGAGTCGGCGTCGTCGTTCGCCCTGCTGTCGCCGAGACAGCCGCCGAGCGAGACCGCCGCGAGGCCGCCCGTCGCTCGGAGCACGGTGCGTCTGTCAGTACCGGGTGCGATGGGTGGCGTCATGGCGTTGGATCGAGTCGGTACGACGGCCGGGAGCCCGATGACACTTCCGGCGGGGACGGCGCGACGGGGAGGGGGCGAGGACGGTGCGAGTGGTCCCGGGCCGCCGTCGTTCGGAACCCTTATATCTTCGACTCGGGCTATGTCCAGATGCGAAGCACGCACCGGTAGTGTAGTGGTATCACGCAACCTTGCCATGGTTGCAACCCGAGTTCAAATCTCGGCCGGTGCATTTCTCGAACCGATCTTCCTCAGAGAGCGTTCGCTTTGGTTAGCAGACGCTCCACCAGTTGCGCGTCACTCAGTGCCCGTTCAGAGACCGCACCGCACCTCACGCCTCCCCAGCCTCGTCGGCGCGACGCTTATAAGCGCCGCGCCGACTCCCTCGCGCTCGGGCTCGCGCCCTGTGGGCGCTCACCGGAGCGCGCCACCGCCGGACACTCATCGACGTACAGGACGAGCGCTTCGCTCTCGCTTGCAGCCGACGCACGGTGCGGGCGACGCCGACAGCGAGGTTGGGGTATAATCACGCACCACAGTCGCCGGATTCTATTTATAAATGGTGGTGCCAGCGCCGCTTATCACGGGCCGTCGCGTACGGCGAGCCGTCGGTCACCACGGGCCGTCGTAGTTCACGCGCGGACGGTCGACGTCGAGTCCGATCTCACGGAGCGTCGCCGTCGCGTTCTGGACCGGCGAGGGCGCCGGGCGGTCGAGCGCGTCGGTCGTCGCCTCCGCGAACCGGACGGTCCAGTCGCCGTCGATCACGACGGTCGCGCGCCGCGGGATCTGCGAGTGGCCCTCCCACGATTCGGCGAGGAGGTCGTACGACTCGGCGATCCCGCCGTGGAAGTCCGAGACGATCGGGAACGGAAACTCGAACCGGTCTGCGTACGCGAACCCCGCGAACAGCGAATCGCCGGTGAGCGCGACGACGGCGAGGTCCTCGCGGTCGTGCCAGCCCGCGTCGCGAACCGCGGCGAACACCGCGGTGCAGGTGGGAACGAAGTCGGCGGGCGCAAACGAGAGGACGACGGCCTCGTGCTGCTCGACGAGTCGGAACAGCTCCAGCTCGACGCCGCGTCCCTCGGAGACCGCGGGGGCGATGAAGTCGGGCGCTTTGACGCCGAGATCGATCATGGATGACGCTGTGCGCGTGACGCGTAAATACCCACCTCCGACGACACGGCCCGAGTCCGACGTGAGACTGATTTCGAATAACGGCATCAGATACCGCGATGATATCTGAAAGCACTGCTCACGGTGTAAGAGATATACGTGTGGCCGACCGAGAGAACGCGTGTTTGGTCTCGACGCCGCGACCGCGCTCGCCCTCGTGGATACCTACGGCGCCGTCGCGGTCTTCGCCGTGTTCGCGCTTGAGGGCGCCCTCGTCGGGAAGGTGCTCCCGGCGCGGACGCTGTTCGTCGCGTCGGTCGTCGCCGTCGGCGTCGAGGCGATCGCGGTGCTGCCGGTGTTCGCCGCGGCTGTGATCGGCGCGACGGTCGGTCAGTCGGCCGTCTTCGTGGCCGTCCGCCGGTTCGGCGTGGACCCCACGTCACTCCCTCTCGTTCCGGTCGACGAGAAGCGGCTCGACGGTGCGGGACGCTGGTTCGACCGGTGGGGCCTCCCGGCGGTGGCGGCCTCGAACGCGGTTCCCGGCACGCGCGGGTGGCTCGCCGTCCCGACCGCAAACGCCTCGTCCGTTTCCGCGCCGCGGTTCGCCGTCGCGTCGCTAATCGGGTCGACAGCGTACGTCGGCGCACTGCTCGCGGTCGGCGTCGCGGTGGCGCTCGGGTTCGGGGGCGCCCTCGGACTCCTCGGTGCCGAGGACGTCGCGGCGCTGTAGCGGCCGGTCACCTCCGCGTTCGCCCGAATTTTAGATGACCGTCCCGTGTTTCTTGTCCGGCAGGTCCTTCTCGACGTCCTCGTAGAACGCGAACCGGGCGGCCAGTTCCTCGCGAAGCGCCGACGGGGCGACGATCTCGTCGATGACGACCTCGCTCGCCATGCGGTGGATGTCGATGTCCTCGCGGTACTCCTCGCGGAGCCGCGCCTCGGTCTCGGCGCGCTCTTCGGGGTCGTCGATCGCGGCGAGCTTCCGGGCGTACACGGCGTTGATCGCGGCCTCGGGGCCCATGATACCGATCTCACCGGAGGGGAGCCCGATCACGCTCTCGGGGTCGTACGCGGGCCCGCCCATCGCGTAGATGCCCGCGCCGTACGCCTTCCGGGTGACGACGGTCTGTTTCGGGACCGTCGCCGAGGAGGTGGCGTAGATCATCTTCTTGCCCTTCTCTAAGATCGCGTCCTTCTCGACCTGCGAGCCGGCCATGAATCCGGGCGTGTCACAGAGGTAGAGGAGGGGGATCTCGTAGGCGTCGCAGGTCCAGATGAACTCGGCGGCCTTCTCGGCCGCGTCCGGGAATATCGCCCCCGACCGCTCCGTCGGCTGATTGGCGACGACGCCGACGGGGCGACCGTCGATCCGGCAGAACGCCGTGACGATCTCCGGGCCGTACCCCTCCTTCAGCTCGAAGACGGACTCCGCGTCCGCGATCCGGTCGAGCAGGTCGCGCACGTCGTAGGGCCGGTTCGGCGACTCCGGGATCAGCTCGTCGATCCCCGCCGTCGGGTACTTGGGCGGCTTCGTCTCGGCTTTCGGTGGTTTCTCTCCGGCTTGATCGGGCAGGTAGCCGATCAGATCGGCGACGAGCTCCCGGGCGTGCTCCTCGTCGCGGGCGACGAGGTCCGCCGAGCCGGACTCCTCGGCGTGGACGCGCGGGCCGCCCAGATCCGCCATCTCGATCTCCTCGCCGGTGACCATCTTCACCATCCGCGGCGAGGCGATCGCCATCGCGGACATCCCCTCGACCATCACGGTGAAGTCGGCGAAGACGGGCGTGTAGGCGGCGCCCGCGATGCAGGGGCCGTACAGCACGCAGATCTGCGGGACCGCGCCCGAGAGCATCGAGTGGTTGTAGTAGTACTTCCCGATCCCCTCGCGGTTGGCGAAGAAGCCGCTCTGCTGGTCGATCCGCCCGCCGGAGGAGTCCATCAGGTAGAGCACGGGCTTGCCCGTCTTCAGGGCGCGCTGTTGCATCCGGAGGAACTTCTCGACGCCTTTCGCCGCCATCGACCCCGCCTTCACGGTGAAGTCGTTGGCCATGAAGTGGACGTCGCGCCCCTCGAAGGCGGCCGCGCCGGTGAGGAGGCCGTCGCCGGGAAGGCGATCGCCCTCGCCGTCTGCGTCACCGTCCTCACTCGTTCGCCCGGGCGCGTTCGGGTGCCAGTCGTCGAACGCGGCGAACTTCCCGTCCTCGAAGTGTATTCCGGTCGGATCGCCGTCCGCCGCGCTCGCGTCGCCCGCGCCGCGAGTCCCGCCCTCGCCGCCGAACCAGAGGTCGAGCCGGTCGCGGACGAACAGCTTCCCCTGCTCGGGAAGCCGCTCGCGGTACTTCTCCGGACCGCCCTGCAGGATGTCGTCGATCTCGGCCTGGAGAGCGCGCTCGCGGTCGGTGGGGCCGAGGTCGTCGTCGAGCGGGTATTCCACCGCTGGCGGCTCGGCGCTCGCCGCGGGCTCGTCGCTCTCGCCGACGTGGACGTCGACGTCGACGCCGAGGTGTTCCGCGAGCGACTTCGCGATCGCTTCGGCCTCCTCGGGCGTCGCCGCCGCGCCGACGTGGACTTTCATAGGCGCAAGATTTGCGGAGAGTCCTAAACAGTTTTCCATGCGGGTTTGTCCGTCCCGCGACGTCGGATCGAGACGCCGGGTCGACTCGCGCCGGGCCGAGCGCCGATCGGTCGAGCGCCGATCAGTCGAGCGCCGTCTCCAACCGCTCGACCAGTTCCCCGTTACCCACGTAGAGCGGGACGCGGTCGTGGACGCCCTCGGGCTCGACGTCGAGGATATCTATCTCGCCGTTCGAGGCCGCCCCGCCTGCTTTCTCGACGATGTACGCGATCGGGTTCGCCTCGAAGGAGAGCCGGAGCTTCCCGTCCGGCGCGTCCACGAGGGCGGGGTACGCGAAGATCCCGCCGTAGGTGAGCACCTGGTTCACGTCGCCTACCATGGCGCCGCCGTACCGGAGCTTCAGTTCGTCTTCGATCTCGCGGGCGTAGGCGGTGAAGTCGTCCGGCCAGTCCGGAACCCGCCCGCCGAACCCGTACACCAGGGGGTCCTCGGGGAGCCGGAGGTCCGCCTCGACGACCGATCGGGAGACTGCGCGGCCGCCGTCGTCGTCACCGATGGATTCCCGCTCGATTACCTCCTCGCGCACGCCCGACTCGTCGGCGACCACCATCGTCGTGATCGGCCCGTAGAGGACGTACCCGGCGGCGACGAGATCGCGGCCGGTCGCCGGCAGCGGCGCGTCGTAGACGCCGACTACGGTGCCCATCGCGTTGTTCGACCGGAGGTTCGAGGAGCCGTCGAGGGGGTCGATAGCGACCGCGTACGCGCCGTCACCGACCGCGCCGCCGGCGTCGACGGCGGCCTCGCGCTCCTCGCTGACGAAGGAGCCGACCCCGTCGACGGCGGTGATGGCGTCGCCGAGCAGCTCGTCGGCGTACAAGTCGCCGGCCATGACGCTCTCGCCGGAGGGGTTGTCCGTCCCGCTCTCGACGCGACGACCGGGAAGCGCGGCGCGGATCTCGGGGGCCGTCGCCGCGACCGCGTCGAAGACCGCCTCGACGACAGGGTCGGGATCGGTCATCAGTCGTCGCTCTCGGCGATCGCGAGCGCCTCGTCCGGGTCGACCTCCTGGAAGACCACGGCTTCGAGCGCGTCGAGGATGCGCTCGGGGTCGTCGCGCTGGAAGACGTTCCGGCCGACCGCGAGCCCGGTCGCGCCGGCGTCGATGGCGTTCGCGACGTTCCGGAGGAACTCCTTGTCGTCGCGCATCGTCCCGCCGGACATCACGACCTTCGCGGGACCTGCCATCTCGACGGCGTGGCCCATCGCCTCGGGGGAACCGGGGTACTTCACCTTGACGACGTCGGCGCCGAGTTCCAGTCCGAGTCGCGCGCCGTAGGAGATCACATCCGGACTGCCGTCGTTTCGCAGTCCCTGCCCGCGCGGGTACGACCACATGACGACGCCCATGTCGTGTTCGCGGGCGCCCTCCTGTGCCTCGCGGAACTCCTCGGCCATCTCGACCTCGTGGTTCGACCCGCCGTAGACGGTGAATCCGATGGCGTCAGCGCCCAGTTCGGCCGCGTACTCGGCCGAGCAGTTGACCGCGCTGTTCGGCTCGCCCATCCAGAGGTTCGAGGTCCCGTTGAGCTTCAACAGCAGGTTGACCTCGTCCTCGTAGTCCGGGTAGTACGCCTCGGCGATCCCCTTCTGGACGGCCAGCGCGGTGACCGCCTCGTGGCTCGCCAGCTCGAACAGCCGTTCCGGGTCGGCCGTCTCGGGATTCGGCTCGAAGTCGACCGGGCCGTGTTCGATCCCGTGGTCGTACGCGAGGATCAGCGTTTTCCCGTCCCGCGAGATCGAGTCGTCGGCATGAGGAATCATCAGTTCATACTCCCGTTACATCAATAAAAAACGCTGTGGTCAGTGAACCGATCGTAACAAAACGAATTCTACCTGATCCGCGCGTATGTCCCGGGTTTACGAGCGATTTACAGACGTACATACTTACTACTCAAATAGTTAATTATTGGCGGTCCGAAACGTCGCGGGGTTGCAGGCGGTTCGGTTGCGAGTCGACGGCGGTCCGACCGCAGTCCGGCTGTGATTCGGTCGCGGTCCGACCGCAGTCCGGCCGCGTTTCGCCGCCTGCTCCACCGTCGGAGTCGCAATACTTACCACGCGCGGCGCGGCAGCGACTCACATGCGCGAGCTATCCGAAATCAGCGTCGTCGGCGTCGTCGGGGCGGGAACGATGGGCAACGGGATCGCACAGGTCGCCGCGACGGCGGGCTACGACGTCGTGATGCGGGACATCGAGACGGAGTACGTCGAACGGGGGCTCGACAGCGTCGCGGAGAGCCTCGATCGGTTGGCGGCGAAGGACCGGCTCGACGAGGAGCCCGAGGCGATCCGCGACCGGATCGAGGGGACCACCGACCTCGACGACCTCGCGACTGCTGACGTGGTCGTCGAGGCCGCGGTGGAGAACATGGACGTGAAACGCGACATCTTCGCCGACCTCGACGAGGTGACCGACGACGACGTGGTGCTCGCGACGAACACCTCGACGCTGTCGATTACGACCATCGCGAGCGCCACCGACCGCGCGAGCGACGTGATCGGGCTCCACTTCATGAATCCGGTGCCGATCATGGCGGGCGTCGAGGTCGTCGTCGGGGAGCACACCGCCGACGCCGTCGCCGACTTCGCGCACGACTTCGCCGAGAAGCTGGGGAAAGAGACGTGGGAGTCCGACGACAAGCCGGGGTTCGTCACCAACCGGATCCTGATGCCGTGGATCAACGAGGGCGTCCGCGCGTACGACGAGGGCGTCGCCGACAAAGCCGACATCGACCGCGGGATGAAGCTCGGGACGAACGTCCCGATGGGCCCGCTCGAACTCGCCGACCACATCGGGCTCGACGTGGTGTTGGACGCCAGCGAGACGCTGCACGCCGAGCTCGGCGATCGGTACAAGCCGGCGTATCTGGTCAAGCGAAAGGTCGAGGCCGGCGACCTCGGGAAGAAGACTGGACGCGGGTTCTACGAGTACAAGTAGCGCGCGGACGACGAGTCAGCGTGCGGACGGGCGGTCCGCGCGCGAGCCGTTACGCCGTATTTATAAGCGAAAACGACGGCAGTCGGCTACCCTTTTAACTACCTTTCGCGCCGCGGTCGTCGTTCGCCGTCCAGCGCCGTGCGCCGGGCAGGACACCGACGAGTTTCGTCACGTAGCCGAACTTGAACAGCCCGAACTGCGAGAGCGCGCCGAGAGCGAACACCGCGAGGAACGCCGGGGCCGTGACGTCGAACAGCAGCGGTTCGAACGCCGTCTCGGCGGCGGCCGCCTCGAACGTCGCGGACGTGATCGACCGCGACGCGAACGCCGCGCCGATGAAGGCGGTCGAGAGGACAAGCGTCGTCCGGCTCAACACGAACCCGAACAGCGCGCCGACGGCGACGCCGGCGAGGGTCGCCCCGACGAGCAGCAGCGTTCCCTCGATCCCGGCCGCGTCGGCCGCGTACAGCGGTCCGACCGCGAACCTGCCGACGAACCCGCCGACGACTCCGCCGATGGCGAGCACCGCGAACGAGAGCCCGGCGTACGCGAGGAAGCCGCCGACCGCGCTGCCCAAGACGACGGCGATTCCGGTGAGGACCACCCCGTCGACCGCGATCAGCCCGGCGAGATTCGGCGCGGCGAGGTACCCCGCGCCGGCGCCGATCAGGAGCCCGGTCAGCGTGACGGCGTACACGGAGACCGCGGCGCCGACGAACGCGAGGAGGAGGCCGGCGAGAACCAGTCCGACGGAGAGCGGAGAGAGCATGCGCCCTCGTTTCCCCTCGTCCCTTATAAATGGCCGCGGGAGCGATCGGCGATCCGTTCGACCGACCGCACCGGGTAACCGATTCCTACCGCGCCCGCCGTCCCGCCTGCCGGTCGATGTGTCGGGTGTAGCCGCCGACGGCGAGGCCGAAGCCGAGCACGATCAGGACGAAGCCGAGCATGCGGGTCGTCCCCAGCGTCATCAGCGCGAGAACCGCCCCGAACACGAACGAAAACACGCCGGCGACGGCGACGCCGACGTCGACGAGCGGCGACGGCTGGACAGCCTCGCAGTGCGGACAGATGCGGGCGTCGCTCGGGACGGGCTCTCCGCAGTCGACGCAGTACACGCGGTCGCGAGACACGCCCGACGGTTCGGGCGTCGAGAACTTATACACTTCAATCGACGGCGGCCTCAGTCCGCCGCCGCCGCGTCCGCGGCGCCGTCACCCGCTCCGAGCGTCTCCTCGACCTGCGTCACGACGCCGACGAGCGCGACGACCGCCAGCACCGCGCCGACGGCGAAGGGGACGACGAACCCGAAGCCGACGAGCCACCCGGACGCCAGCGGCCCGAGCGCGACGCCGAAGCCGAACCCCATCGTGAGCACTGACAGCGTCGTCCCGGACTCGCCCTCCCGCGCGAGGTCGCCGGCGAGCGCGAGCGACGGCGCGAACACGAACGCGACGGCGACGCCCTGGCCCAGTCGAACGAGCGTCATCACTACCGGGTCGGTGACGATTCCCTGCAACAGCGTCGTCGGCGCGAGCAGCACGAAGCCGGCCAGCAGGAACGGCCGTCGGCCGATCCGGTCGCTGGCCTGTCCGACGGGCACCTGCAGGAGGACGTTCGCGATGGTGACGGCCGCGAACTGGAGCCCGAACCACACCGGCGCCTGGTCGAGTCGCACGTTCACCTGGTTCTGGAGCGTCGCGTACAGCGCGATACACAGCCCCATCGACACGGTCGCCAGCCCGAGCGCGAAGACGGGGTCGAGCAGGCGGTCCTCGCCGCGGACGCGGATCGAGAGGTCGTCGCTCGCCTCGCTCGACTCGGCGGCGTCCTGCACGAGGAGGTACACGAGCGCGAAGCTGAGGTACGCGCCGGCGGCGGCGACGACGAACGCGGCGTCGAACCCGTCGACGACCGGCAGGCCGACCGGGGAGAGGTCGTACGGTCCGGCCTCGACGACGACGCCGGCGAGGACCGGGCCGAAGCCGAACCCGATCAGCCGGAACGTGTTGTACACGCCGAAGTTGCCGCCGCGGTCGGCGTCGCTGGCGGCGTACTCGTTGACGAGCGCGACGGTCGCGGGGATAATGAGCGCCGCGCCGAACCCTTGCGCGGCCCGGAGGGCGACGAGCAGCCAGTAGGAGTCCGCGATCGTGTAGAGTCCGCTCGCGGTCCCGAGCAGGAGGATTCCGAAGAGGACGAACGGCCGCCTGACGCCCATCCGGTCGGAGAGCCGGCCGGTGAACGGTTGGGAGAGACTGTTGAGGAAGCCGAAAAGCGAGAGGACGACGCCGATGAGAAGCGGCTCCGTCAGCGTGACCGAGGCCGCGCCGACGCCGACGGCGGTGCCGAGCAACGCGTCGATATCGACGAGGTCGCTGGCGATGTACAGCGGTAAGACGACGATCAGAAACGAGTTGCCGAGCGCCCCGACCATCCGTGCCAGCGCGAGCACGATGACTCGGCGGTCGGTGTCGACGACGCCCGAGAGCAACCCCATCTACCTCCCGATTCGCCCGCGAGCACAAAGGCGTTTGCGAACGGCGGGAGTCGTTCCGGTTTCGAGGCGATCGGCGGAGAACGGGCCGGATTCGGGACGGTCGGCGGAGAACGAACCCGGTTCGAGATGGGCCGCGAGCGCGTCGCTACGGCTCCGGCACCGGATCGGGCGGCCGCTCGATCCCTCGGATCTCGAAGCGCGCGCCGCCGTCGGCCGCGTCGACCGCCGTGACGGTCCAGCCGTGCGCGGTGGCGATCTCCTGGACGATGGCCAGCCCGAATCCGGTGTTCCCCTCGGCGGTGCTCTGTCCCGGTTCGAAGAGGTCGTCCCTGACGGCGGGCGGGATGCCGTGACCGTCGTCGGCGACGTAAAACCCGTCCTCGAGGTCGCCGACGCGGATCGTCACGTCGTCGCCGGCGTGTTCCACCGCGTTTCGGACGAGGTTCTCGAACAGGTTGCGGAGGCGGTCGGGGTCGGCGAGCGCCTCGCGGTCCGTCTCGATCGCGAGCGACGCCGACTCCGTGTCGACGGTCTCCCAGCTGTCGGCGGCGACCGACGCGAGCGCGACCGGCTCCGCGTCGCCCACCGTCTCGCCCTCCCTGGCGAGCGTGAGCGTGTGCTCGACTATCGACTCGATCCGGTCGAGCGCGTCGGCGGCGGCGGCGAGGTGCTCGTCGGCCGCGCCCGCTTCGCGCGCCAGTTCGACGCGACCCTGGGCGACGTTGAGGGGGTTCCGCAGGTCGTGTGAGACGATCCCGGCGAAGGAGTCGAGCCGCTCGTTCTGACGTTCGAGCGCCGCCTCCCGCTCTTTGAACGCGGAGATGTCCTCTTGGAAGCCGACCCACTGGATGGGGCGACCGTCGTCGTCGCGGATCGGGGCGACGCTCACCCGGTTCCAGAACTCCGTCCCGTCGCGCCGGTAGTTCAGCAGTTCGACGCTGGTCGGCTCCGCGGCCGCGATCGATTCGCGGAGCCGTTCGACGGGTTCCTCATCGGTGTCGGGCCCCTGGAGGAACCGGCAGTTGACGCCGACCGCGTCCTCGCGGTCGTAGCCCGTCATCTCGACGAACCGATCGTTAACGTAGACCATCGGGTTGTCCGGACGGGTCGGGTCGGTGATCGTGATCCCGACCGGCGCCTCGTCGAGCGCCCGCGTCTTCGTCTCCAACTCGGCGCGCTGCTCGCGCTCGTGTGTGACGTCGCGGAGGATCCCGACGCTACCCTCGAACGACGGCCCCTCGTACGGCAGGGCGGCCATGTGGTCGCGGCACGGGATCGGCTCGCCGTCCTTCGGGACGATGTCGACGGCGAAGTGCTGGACGTCCGGCCCGGAGCCGGAGAGGATGGTGCCGAGGCGGCTCTCCGCCTCGCGGACCGCCGTCTCGTCTTTGATCAGTTCGGGCGTGCTGCCGACGATCTCCTCGCGGTCGTACCCCGTCAGCTCGGCGAACGGCTCGTTGACGAACCGGAACGTGCCGACGTCGTCGACGACGTACACCGGGTACCCGAGCGCCTCGATCACCGTCGAGTACCGGTCGGCGATCTCCCGAGTTCGGTGCTCGTCGACCGCCTGATCGACGCGGTTCGCGAGCCGCCGGAGCTGCTCGGGGCCGCCCTTCTGGAAGTAGCCGGTGACGCCCGCGTTGAGCGCCTGGCTGGCGATCTCCTCGCTCCCCTTACCGGTGTACAACACGAACGGGATCGTGCGGTGTCGCTCACGGAGCGTCTCGAAAAAGGACAACCCGTCCATCCCGGGCATGTCGTAGTCGCTGACGACGCAGTCGAAGGCCGTCTCGTCGAGGCGCTCGAGCGCCGCCGACGGGTCCGTTACGCTCGTCACCGCAACCGCGTCCAGTTCGCGTTCGAGGTACGCCTCCGTCAGGTCCAACACGGAGGGGTCGTCGTCGACGTGTAACACGCCGATCTGCTCGGACATAGCGGTCGATACTCTCGCACAGCATAAACGGATACCGGCCTAGCTATCGGTTCTGGATCCGGGCGTGCAGCCGATCAACGGAGGGAACGGGGAGATTAGCCGAGGGGAGTTTCACTCCCACCGCGCGTGGCTGATTCTTAAGGGCGTCGCGCGCGGACGGTCCGACGATGGCGGGCGAGACGCTCCCCGGGACGACGGCGAACGACGACGCCGACGGGAGCGACCGCGTCGTGTTTCACGTGGACATGGACTGCTTTTACGCCTCCTGCGAGCGCCTCCGCCGACCCGAACTCGCGGGCGAGCCCCTCGTGGTCGGGATGGGGTACGAGGCGGGCGAGACGATCGGCGCGGTCGCGACCGCGAGCTACGAGGCCCGCGCGTTCGGCGTCGAGAGCGCGATGCCCATCTCCGAGGCGCTGGAGCTGCTTCCGCGGCGCACGAACGCGGACCCGACGGATCCGGACGCCCCCGATCCCACCGAGACCGGACGCTACCTTCCGGTCGACCTCGACTTTTACAAAGACGTCGCGAGCGACGTGAAAGCGGTGCTCCGCGACGCGGCCGACGTCCTGCGAGAGGTGAGCATCGACGAAGCGTACCTCGACGTCACCGACCGGACCGCGTGGGACGTGGTGGGGGAGGAAGCCGATCCCCCGCCGAGCGCCGCGGCCGGTCCCGCGGAGGCCCGAACCCTCGCGGAGGGGTACGCCCGGTACGTCAAAGAGCGGATCGAACGCGAGGCGGGGGTACCGGCGAGCGTCGGCGTCGCGCCGAACATGTCGACCGCGAAGGTCGCCAGCGACGCGGACAAGCCCGACGGGCTCGTCGTGGTCCCGCCGGGCGCCGTCGAGTCGTTCCTCGCGCCGCTGCCGACCGCCGAGATCCACGGCGTCGGGCCGGTGACGGAACGCACCCTCGCCGAACTGGGTATCGAGACCGCCGGCGACCTCGCCGCGGCCGATCCCGACCGCCTCGGCGACGAACTCGGGGATCGAGGGGTGGAGCTGTTCCGACGAGCGCGCGGCGACGACGAGCGGGAGGTGACCCCGACGGGACTCCCCAAGAGCCTCTCGCGAGAGTCGTCACTCCCGGCGACCGGCGACGACGAGACGAAGCGGGAGACGGTGGCGGCGCTCGCGGCCGACGTGGCCCGGCGCGCTCGCGAGCGGGGCTGTCTCTACCGCACCATCGGGATCAAGGCGGTCGAGCCCCCGTTCGAGGTCAACACCCGAGCGCGGAGCCTCTCGGGGCCCGTCGACGACCCGGACCTCGTGGAGTCGGTCGCCCTCGACCTCCTGGCGGAGTTCGCCGGCGATCGGGTCCGCAAACTCGGCGTCCGCGTCTCGAACCTCGACTTCGCCGAGACCGATCAGGCGACGCTGACGGGGTTCGATCCGGCGGACACGGACGGCGTGGAGCGCGACCGCGGGTCCAGATCCCGGTCGATCGCACCTGACGACGGCGGCGGCCACAGGGACGGCGGGAAGCTCACCGACTGGGTCGGTGAGGAGCCGACGCACGGGAGCGCCGAGAGCGGGGGCGAGGGCGACGAGGGCGCCGAGAGCGGGGGCGAGGGCGACGAGGGCGACGACGAAACGGGCGGCGGAACCCCGGACCGCCGGTCGCGGCGGCCCGGCGGCGGACAGGCGTCGCTCGGAGACTGGTCCTAGTCGTCGAGGCCGCCGCGGTGAGGCGAAACGCATCGCCGGCGTCGAGCCCGCACTTTTAGGTAATCGACCGCGGAGTCCGAGGTATGGACGATCTCTCGTGGGAGACGCTCGACACCGCCATCGACTACCGCTGTCCCGGGTTCGACGTGCGCCGCGACGAGGTGCGGTTCCCGGACGGCGAGACCGACGGGTTCCACTACGTCGACGAGCCGCCCGCGGTCGTGGTGCTCCCGCTGACCCCCGGCGGCGACGTCGTCGTCATCGACGAGTGGCGACAGGCGGTCGGACGGACCAACCGCGGGCTCCCGGCCGGGACGATCGAACCGGACGACGGTGACGACCTGAAAGCGGCCGCCGCCCGCGAACTGGCCGAAGAGACCGGCTACGAGGCCGACACCTTCGAGCGCCTGACGACGGTCGAGCCGGCGAACGGGATGGCGAACGCGGTCCACCACCACTTCCTCGCGCGGGGCTGTGAGCCGACCGCCGAGCGCGACCTCGATCACAACGAGTCGATCGCGGTCGAGACCGTCCCGTACGACGACCTGCTCGAAGCCGTCGTCGACGACGGGCTCCGAGACGGGCGAGCGGTGACCGCCGTGCTGTGGTACGAACTGCTGTACCGGTGAGCCGGGGAAGCCGACGGCCGCCGGGGTAACGGGACAAGCCTTTCAGCGAACGGCCCGTATCGAGGCCAATGAGCGATCCTCCCGACGCCGGCACCGACGGCGGCGCCGCAGCGCACACCGACTCGAGCGCCGATCCGGCCGGCCATTCGACCGGAAACGACCCGACCGGCGGCGGCCGCGATCCAGACGACACGGGCACCGGCACGGTCGATTCGGTCGGTGCTCGACCGTCGGACGGGCCCGGCGGCGGTTCGGCGCTGAGAGCGGTCGGCGCCGCGTTCGGGCTCGGCATATTGGGAATCCTCGTGCTCCTCGCCGTCGCCACCGTCGTCGGAGGCGCCGTCTTCCTCGTCGCCACGATCACCGGTCAGCAGCCGTCGCTGGCCGTCTCGTTCGTCCTCCCGTTCGTCATGAGCCAGATCGTCGCGTTCCTCGGCGTCGGCCTCGCGTACCTACGCTGGCGGGGATTCGACCGGCGTGACATCGTCGAGTACCTCGGTCTCCGCCGACCGAGCGCGCTGGAGTTCGTGATCGGCGTCTTCGGGCCGGTCGTGGTGCTGTTCACCGCGCTCACCGTCGGGTCCATCGTGCTGCTGTTCGCCCCGGAGCCGGCACAGAACCAGGGGGCACAGACGGCGCTGGAGAACCCCTCGATCATCCCGATCATGATCGCGGCCATGCTGCTCGTCGTCGGGCCCTGCGAGGAGTTCCTGTTCCGCGGCGTCATCCAGAACCGGGCGCGAGAGACGTTCTCCGCCGCTCCTGCGATCTTCCTCGCCGCGGCCGTGTTCGCGCCGCTCCACGTCGTCTCGCTCGCGGGCGGCCTCACGGCGATGCTGACGACGGTCAGCATCCTGTTCGTGCCGGCGCTCATCTTCGGCGCGGTGTACGAGTACACCGGAAATCTCGTCGTCGTCGCGCTGATGCACGGGCTGTACAACAGCTTCCTCCTGACCATCGGCTACATCGCGATCACCTACGGTCCCGAACTGGAGGAGTCGGCGCAAGCGGGCGCGGCGCTGCTCGGGCTGTGAGGTGAGCCGCGACGGGCGATCCCCGACGGCGTACCCACTCAGCGGTACGAGCGGACTGAGGGGAGTAAGCCCCCTTCGGTTCATCCCGACATTCGGCTAAGCGTCCGCGCCGTGGCCGGACTACCTTGTGGCGCGGACTTGCACCGGCGAGGATTCGCCGTTCCATCCGTTCCCGCCCGTCGGCTCTCGACGGGTTAACTCCCTTCCCTTGCGGGTCGGTTCGCGCGTTCGCGGGTGACCCCGCGACCGCCGTCGGTCGCCGAAGCGACCGAACGCGTCTCATCGATCGGGGCGGGGGGTGTCGTTGCTGTTCCAGAGCCAGCCGTCTCCAACTCCGGGCGTGTGCCCGGTCGCCTGTCCGGCCGGTGGGGGGACTTTCCTCATGCCAGAGGCACGGGAGTCGGGCTCCCTCTGTCCGGATTCGGCTTGCCCGCCGCCGGGAATAAGCGGTTCGGTCGGCGACGTGGTCCTCGGGACGTTATTGTTGTTCAAGCAACATATACTCTACCGGGTCCCGTTAGTCCGGAACTTACCCCCGCCGAGAGGCGGGAATAGTGGCTTCGTAAGGGAAGCGTTCAAGTCGACAGCAACGTAAGGGACTATCATGTCCGAGGCTCAGACCGTTCAGCTGTCGTACGACGACGGTGCACGAGCGGTCGAACTCGCGCGGGAGGCGGTCGAGTCGTTCGTCCGACACGGACAACGTGAACAACCAGGGAGCATGCGCGAGGCGTTCTACGCCCGAACGGGCGCCTTCGTCCGGCTCGAATCCACCCGTGGCCGCGGTCGCCTTCGCGGCTGCGCCGGCGCGTGGGACACGTCCGACCAGCTGGGTCACGCCATCGTCGAGGCCGCCATCAAGGCCGCCTCGGGCGACTCCTGCGGCTCCGAGGTAGAGCCCAAAGAGCTCGACAACATCACGGTCTCCGTGTTCGTCGTCTCGAACACGGTGCTCACCAACGATCCGCTCGCCGACCTCGAAATCGGCACCCACGGCGTCGCCGTCGACGGCGGGAACTCCCACGGCTGGCTGTACCCGACGGTCCCCGTCGAGAACGGCTGGTCCGGCGCCGAGTTCCTCTCGCGCGCCTGCCGGAAGGCGAAGCTGCCCCCGAACGCGTGGGACGACGACGAGACGATGGTGACGCTCATCGAGGGACAGGTGTTCCGAGAGCGCGCCGACGGCGGCGCCGTCGAAGAGCTGTAGTCGCCGCGATTCTCGAATCCCGACCTCGAACCGTCCGCACTTTTCCCGACTCGTCAGCACCGCGAGGCGGGCCCAATCGTCCGCCTCGAACCCTCTATTCCGAGCCTACTCCGACTCCGTCCCGTATCCGACCGCGTCCGCATCCGCAAGCGCCCGGTCCGTCGCGGCGTCGAGGTCGAACGGCGTCTCGCTGACGACCTCGCCGCCGCGGATCACCGGTTCCATGAGCGACTCGGCCCCGTCGGGACCCGACCGGTCGGCCAGCCCGACCGCGTGTGCGCCGTCGGCCGTGCGGTACACGGCCTTCGCCCCGGAGAGCTTGCCGCGCTTGGCGGCCGGCTCGTCGTCGACCGCGACGATGTCGAGCGCGAAGTCGACGGGTTCGGCGTTCGAGACGTACCCGCCGACGCCGAACCCGTCGACCACGTCGCGGAGCTCGCGGAGATCGGCCGGCCCGAGGCCGCCGGAGACGTACACGTCCACGTCCTCGTGTCCGCGGGCGTCGAGCTCCCACTGGACCTCGCGGACGATGTGCCGGAAGTCGCCGCGCCGCGAGCCCGTGGTGTCGAGCCGGACGCCGTCGAGCCGATCGCCGAGGGCCTCGACGGCGCGTAACACCTCGTCGACCTCGTCGGAGTAGGTGTCACAGAGAGCGATCCGCGGGACCGCCTCGTCGACGCCCTCGTCGAAGGCGCGCCACGCGGCCTCTTGGTTGCCGCGGCCGAAGCAGATCGCGAGCGCGTGCGGCATCGTTCCCGACGCCTCCCGGCCGATCAGGTCCCCGGCGGCGACGTGCGAGAAGCCGTCGAAGCCCGCCACCAAGGCCGAGCGCTCGACCGTGGCCGCCATCGCGGGGTGGACGTGCCGGGCGCCGAACGAGAGCACCTGCGAGTCGGGCGCGGCGACCCGACAGTCCAGCCCGGCGGTCGCGATTCCGGACGCGTGCGAGAGGAAGCCTAAGAGCGACGTCTCGAACCGCGCGAACGACCGGTAGGGTCCCGTTATCCGCATCACTGGGCCGCCGTCGAACAGCCGCCCCTCGGGGACGGCGTCGACGTCGACGTCGCGGCCTTCCAGAAGCGCGACCGCGTTCTCCAGCCCGGCGAACAGCTCGAAGTCGCCGTCGGGGAACTGGTCGGCGGTCACCTCGGCGACGACGTGCGGGTTCTTTCCGGCCGCCGCCAGGGCGGCCTCGGTCCGCTCGAAGTACGCGTCGGTCGCGCGACCGTCCCGGATCGCGGCCGCGTCGACGATGTCGAACTCGGTCATACACGGGGTACGCCCGCCGGGGACGAAAAGCCAACCGGGTCGGCCGGCGCCGCCCGCGTCTCGTCGCCCCATCGATCGGGAGAGAAATTGGGGACGTGGGTCAGGGTCGAGATCGCCGCGCGAGCAGCGACGCCGCGAGCAGCCCCGCGACCGCGACGGCGATACCGAATCCGGGCGCCTCGCCGGTGGACGCGTCGTCGGTCGTCTGGCCGCCGTCGTCATCCGAGCCGTTCGTCGAGTCATTCTCCGAGTCGTTCTCCCCGTTCGCCGGGTCGTCGTCGGACACGTCGCCGTCCGTCTCGTTTGCATCGTCGTCCGTCCCGATCCCGTCGTCGGTCGAGGGAAGTTCGAGGTCGGCGTCGGGACGGAGTTCGAGCACGCCGGCCGGCTCGGGTGCGTGAGCGACGGTCACGGTCGTGCCGTCGCGCTCGATGCCGTACGCCCCGCGGAAGTCGCCGTCTTCGACCTCGTACACCGTTCCGGCTTCGTACCCCCCGTCGCCGTGGGCGGTCACCATCCGGAGGTACGCCTCGTGGAAGTCGGCCGCGTCCCCCGCGGTCTGCCACTCGGTCACCCAGACGTAGCCGTCGCGGGTGTCGCCGGCGTCGTCTCCCTCGGCCTCGGTGTTCCGGTACGGGTAGAGTTCGTCGCCCGCCCACCCGTCCGTCGCCTCGTGAGCGTAGTTGTAGTTCGCGCGGGTCCGGAGCTCTTCGTCGGGCCGGGTGTGGATGCGGACGTTTTCGCGGACGCTCGCCGACGGGTCGAGAACCGGGTACTCGTACGCGAAGCTCTGGTACCAGAACATGACGAACATCGAGGCCTCGCCCGTCGTCTCCGCGCCGTCGACGCCCTGCTCGGGATACGTCTCCCAGCCGCCGGTCGCCTCGTCCTCGAAGTCGACCTCGCGGGTCTCGTAGTCGGGGTTCCGATGGATGACCTCCGCGGTCGACTCCGGCGGCGATTCCATCGCCGCGTCGACCGCCACCCACCCCTCCGTTTCGACGAGTTCCTCGACGTAGAGCGCGCCGTCGGAGTAGGGCTGGAGTACGGTCTGCAGGATCCCGAAGTTGTAGTCGGCCGCCGACCCGCCGCCGCCACCGTCGGCGTCGGGCTCGTCGAGACACCGCCACTCGTCCGCGCAGCGCGCGTCGTACCGCTCCTCGACGTGAACGGCCTCGCCCTCGACGATGCCGTCGACGGCGAGGTCCCCGTCCTGCGTGGCGCCGACGTACCGCGGTCGCGTGAGATCGTGATACTGGTCTTGCATGCCGTGAACGAGCTCGTGAGCGAGCGTCGACGGGCTGATCTGCACCGCTTCGCCCTCCGGGATCACGAGGACGATCCGATCCTCGGACGGCGAGTAGAAGCCGGAGACTGCACCGCCGAACACCGTGTCGATGGCGTCGCCGCTCGCCTCGTCTTCGCCGACGACGAACAGCGCCTTCCACACCTGATCGTTCCAGCGCTGGAACTCGGCGTCGGAGTCGTCGTCGCCCGCGTCGGGCCCCGACGCGCCTCCGGCGGTGTCGTTGATGAACTCCTCGCGCGTGACCGTCTCGACGGGCACGTCCTCGCGGAACGGTCGCTCGCGGACGTGTTCGACGCGGGCCATCGTCAGGTCCGTCAGCGCTTCGAGCTCGGCGTCGGTCAGCCCGTCGCTCTGGTTGAACGCGAGTTCGTCCTCGTAGTGCGTGCCGTTCCAACAGCCGACCAGCTCGGTGCCGTCGCCGGTGTCGCACTCGGCCGCGGTCGCGCTGGCCGGCGCGTCGAAGGAAGCAGCGGTCGGTGCATCGGCGCCCGAGACGGCGGTGGCGGCGCCCGGAGCGGCGATGGCGCCGCCCGGAGCGACCAGGAGGAGGGCGAGTGTGGCGACCACGAGCGGGGGAATGAGAGCCCGTCGCATACCGTCGATTACGGCCGGCCCGGTAAGTAGTTTGCCGGTGTGGAAGCGTCACGACCCTGATTCGGATTTTTCACGCTCGGCCACGAACGGCCCGTCATGGCGTACGACCCGACCGAGACCGCGGTGATCGTCGTCGACATGCAAAACGGGTTCTGTCACCCCGACGGGAGCCTCCACGCGGGACCGAGCGAGGCGGCGATCGAGCCGGTGACAGCGCTCGTCGACCGGGCTCGCGAGGCCGGTGCGCGGATCGTGTACACCCGCGACGTCCACCCGCCCGAGCAGTTCGAGGACGCCCACTACTACGACGAGTTCGACCGCTGGGGCGAACACGTCCGCGAGGGGTCGTGGGACGCCGAGTTCGTGTCCGAACTCGACGTGCGCGACCGCGACCGCGTCGTCGAGAAACACACCTACGACGCCTTCTACCAGACGGGGCTGGAGGGGTACCTCGACGCGCACGGGGTGACCGACCTGCTGATCTGCGGAACGCTCGCGAACGTCTGCGTGCTCCACACCGCCGGCAGCGCCGGGCTCCGCGACTACCGGCCCGTCGTCGTCGAGGACGCGCTCGGCTACATCACCGAGGACCACCGGGAGTACGCCGTCGACCACGCCGACTGGCTGTTCGGCGAGACGACGACCCGCGAGGCCGTCGCGTTCGAGGGATGAGCGAACCGCCGGCACGGTGCCGGCACGGCGCCGTGCCGGCACCGACCCGAGACCGGACGAGAGACGTCGGAGACGATTATCAGGCGCGTGAATCGGCGTGTAAGCCTTTTGAATACCGGCCGGAACCGTCGCGTATGGAACTCTCTCGACGCGAGATGCTGGGCGGACTCGGGAGCGCGTGTGCGCTCGGGGTCGTCGGATTCGCCGGGGCGGCTTCGGTGACCGACGACGGACCCGATGGCGGCGGTGGAGGTGATGCCGGTGACGGCGCGTTCGGCGGTGACGCAGGCGGAAGCAGCGGAGACGGTAGCGCCGACGGGGGGTCGGTTGCGGCCGATCCGGACGCGCCGTTCGAGGCGCGGCTGCGCCGCGAGGGCGACGACGACCGGCGGCTGTTCGACGCGAGCGACTTGGCCCGAGTGCAGGGCGTCATCTCCGAGGAGAGCGAACATCTCGTGTACGTCGCGCTCGGCGACGACGGGGTGGACGCGTTCCAGTCGCGGCTCGCCGACGCCGGCGCGACCGACGATCCGACGGGGTTCGCCGTGTCGATGACGCTCGACGGAATCGAGGTCAGACGCGTCGAGCTGGACGACGCGACGGTCGACGCGCTCACCGACGCGGAGTGGGGCGGCGTGTTGACGCTCCCGTTTCAACAGGCCTCAGTCGCCGAGGACGTGTACGCGTCGCTGGCGGCGGACGACGCCTGATCGACGGAGGGGGGGTAAGCCGATCCGGGATCGATGGAGAGCGATTATTACGCGGGCGACCGTCGAGGCGAGCATGAGCGACACCGCGGACCGAGCGGACGGCGGATCGCAGGCGGACGGTGGGGGTCGCCCCTGTCCGCTCTGTGAGACGCCGATGTACCACAGACACTGCAAATACGTCTGTCCGGAACACGGCGTCGTCTACGACTGCAGCGACACGTTTTACTGATCGATCGCGGCGGGAAATTCCGGGGCGAGATCGCGGTACCGAGACCGCGGCGAGTCGCGTCGAGGGGCGACTTCGGGTTTCTCTGAGCGGTGCGAAATCAACCGCCCACGAAGTGAAAACAACAACTGATGTGCGAACTGTTATGTTGTTGGAGGCCGACTTTTTCTCCATGATGGGCGACCCGCTCGCAATCCTCCCTGCCGACCTCACGAGGTCCGCATGGTAGAGAAGACACAGGTTGCCCGGAGCAAGCGGATCCAGCGCCGCACCGGGAAGACCTTCCACGTTGCCACCCGGCTGCTGCCGAAGCGGATCCGTCACCCGACGTACGTGCTGTACGGGTTCTTCCGGATCGCCGACGAGGTCGTCGACGCCGAAGAGACCGCGCCGCCCGACGAACAGCGCGCCGAGCTGAACCGGCTCCGCGACGCCGCACTCGGCGAAAAGCCGACCGACGATCCGGTGTTGGACGCGTTCGCCGCGGTTCGCGAGGAGCACGGCATCGCCGACGACGACGTTCACTCGTTCGTCGACGCGATGGCGAGCGACATCGACACCGACCGGTACGAGACTTACGACCAGTTGGAGACGTACATGGACGGCTCCGCCGCCGCCGTCGGGCGGATGATGACGGCGATCATGGAGCTCGACGAGGCGGCCGAGGCCGCGGCGCTCCCGCACGCGACGAGGCTCGGTGAGGCGTTCCAGATGACGAACTTCCTCCGCGACGTTCGCGAGGACGTGATCGAGCGCGACCGGGTGTACCTCCCCTTGGAGACCCTCCGGCGACACGACGTGAGCGAGGAGCAGATCCTCGAGTTGGAGTTCGACGCGAACGTCGCGGCGGCGATCCGCGAGGAGCTCGCCCGCACCGAGCGGCTCTACGAGGAGGGGGTCGCGGGCATCAAGTACCTCCCGGAGGACTGCCAGCTAGCGGTGTTGCTCGCGGCCGTGCTGTACGCCGACCACCACCGGCTCATCCGGAACCTCGACTACGACACGGTGTCGACGACCCCGGAGCTGTCGTTCACCCGCAAAATCTCGCTGCTCGTCCGGACCCGGTGGAAGTGGCAGTGGAACAAGGACCCCGAAGCCGTGTTCTACGAGATGTGCCACGGCTTCGACGGCAGCCGGGAGCACCGCGAGCACGGGCCGCACGGCCCGGGCGTCGCCCAGTCGGACTGAGTGCGACGTGCCCCGTCGCCACCGATGAACCGTTTCTCGTACCCGAGATGGCGTCTCTCGCACCCCAGATGAACCGCTCCCGCTTCGTCGGTCTCGCGCTGCTCGCGTTCGGGCTCGTGTTCCTCTCGTTCGTCGTCCGCGGCACGACCCGACTTCTCGCGCCCTACGAACTGGCGGTCGCGCTGTCCGCGCCGATTCTCTTCGCCGCCGCCGGGCTGTTGGCCGCGCTCGTCGTGCTCGCGGCACTCGACGTGACCGGGATCCGTCGGCTGGAGTAACCTGCGCTGTTGAACTCTGTCGCGGCGGCGATGACCATTTATAAACAGATACGGCGGTGGCGCGCTCCGGTGAGCGCCCATCGGGCGCGAATCCGAGCGCGAGGTCGCCGGCGCTTTGCGCCGGCTGCCAGAGAATCTCCGATTCTCGCTGGAGTCGGCTCGGCGTTTATAAGCGCCAGCGACAGGGCGAGAGCAAGCTCTCGCTTGCAACCGGCGCGTGGCGCCGGTGACGAGGCTGGGGAGGCGTGAGGTGCGGGGCTGTGTGGCGCAGGTGAGCCATTGTCACCGTTCGCCCCTCGTTCAGTGGTTTATAAGCGGCCGCCAGCAACACCACTGCTTCGCTTATAAATAGCCGCTCCACCGGGTCGATTCACGTACTCTTGCCATCGTTCACGCAGTGGCCGCCAACGACCGGCTGTTTTGCACGTGAACGATCCGGAGAAGCGGTCGAGGCCGCTCGCCGGAGTGAGCAAGTCGGAACGCCCTTTTGACCGCGGCGCAGAGAGGGTGCATGGACGTACGAACCGTCGCCGACCTCTCGCCCGCCGAGCGTCACGCCTTCTTCGAGCGCGACGCCGGCGTCGACGCGGTCCGCGACGACGTGAGCGGGATCGTCGACCGGGTCCGGACGGAGGGCGACGTCGCGCTCCGAGAGTTCTCCGAGGAGTTCGACGGGGTCGCCGTCGGCAACATCGACATCACCGACGACGCCGAGCGCGCCCACGCCGAGCTCGACGACGCGAACGACCCGGTGCTCGACGCGGTCCGCGACGCGGCCGCCAACGTGCGCGAGTTCCACGAGCGACAGCGCCCCGAGGACTGGCGCGACGACTTCGACGGCCGGGAGCTGGGGCGGCGCTTCCGCCCGATCGACCGCGCCGGAGTGTACGTGCCCGGCGGGGCGGCGGCGTACCCCTCCAGCGCGCTGATGGGCGTGATCCCCGCGACCGTGGCGGGCGTCGACCACGTCTCGGTCGCGACCCCGCCGGCCGACGAGATCAATCCCGTCACGCTCGCGGCGATCCACGAAGCGGGCGCCGACGCGGTGTACCAGGTCGGCGGCGCGCAGGCGATCGCGGCGCTCGCGTACGGGACGGAGACCGTCACCAACGCGCAGAAGGTCGTGGGGCCGGGCAACAAGTGGGTGACCGCCGCGAAGGCGGTCGTGCAGGGCGACGTGGAGATCGACTTCCTCGCCGGGCCGAGCGAGGTGCTCGTGCTCGCCGACGGCACCGCCGACCCCGAACTCGTCGCGAGCGAACTCGTCGCGCAGGCCGAACACGACCCGAACGCGTCCGTGGTCGCGGTCACCGACGACACCGACCTCGCCGCCGCGGTCGCCGAGGCGGTCGAGGCGCAGGCCGGCGAGCGCGAGCGCGAGGAGACGATCCGGGCGGCGCTCGGCAACGACGCCTCCGGGGTCCTTCACGCCCGATCGATGCCCGAGGCGGTGCTGTTCGCCGAGGAGTACGCCGCCGAGCACCTCTCGATCATGGCCGACGACGACGAGGCATTATTAAACCGAATCACGAACGCCGGCTCCGTGTTCCTCGGGCCGCACTCGCCGGTCGCCGCGGGCGACTACGCGACCGGGACGAACCACGTGTTGCCGACGAACGGCGGTGCGAAGCGCTACGGCGGGCTCTCGGTCGACACCTTCCTCCGCTCGTCGACGGTCCAGCGGCTCGACCGCGACGCGCTCGCCGACCTCTCGGACACGATCACGACGCTCGCGGAGGCGGAGGGGTTGGAGGCGCACGCCGAGAGCGTCCGCAAGCGGTTCGAGTGAAGACACGGAGCCGATCAGGAGCGCTCTGGATCGATATGTACCGGATCGATCGGCACATACAGATACGTGGACTCTCGGTCCGGTACTGACTAGTTAGATCCCCAAAATACACCTCATAGCAGCCTTCTTACACAAAAATAGAGATCGTACGGTCGTAATGGTGGAACACACCGGCGAACGGACGGAAACGAGTTCGAGACGCCGATTCATCCTGGCCGGCGGGGCCGTCGGAATCGCCGGGGTAGCGGGCTGTACCGGTGGCGGCGGCGACGGGGCCGGCGGCGACGGGGCCGGCGCGGGTCTGGAGTCGAGCAGCGAGGACGGCGGCGATGGTAGCGACGGCGGCGACGGTGACGACGGCGGGTCGGGCGACCCGATGCTCACGGACGCCTCGGAGTTCGATCCCGCGGAGCCCAACTGGGAAGAAAACAACTACCTGATGACGGCCATCGCGGAGAACGACTACTTCCAGGGGAGCTCGACGGACCTGGAGAACATGCAGAACCGCGACATCGACGAGGTCGCCCACGGTGAGCCGCCGCGGGAGCTGCCCGAGGACGAGAGCGACTGGGTCGATCCCGACGAGCTCGTGTTCGTCGACAAACCCGGCGAGTCCGGGGAGGCGCAGTTCCAGGAGACGATCCAGCCGATGCTGGACCGGATCGAGGAGACGACGGGCCGGTCGGTCAGGTGGCAGCCCGTCGACTCTAACGCGGCGTCGGTCGAAGCGCTCCGGTCTGGGCGCGCCCACCTGGGGAACGTCTCGACGGGGACGACGGCGTTCGCGGTCAATCTCGGCGGCGCCGTTCCGTTCGCGGACCCCATCAGCCCCACGGGCCAGTTCGGGTACCGACTGCTGGCGATCACCCGCGCCGACATGGACGAGATCCAGTCGGTCGAGGACTTCCCGGACTACGACGTCGCCCACACGGAGCCGGCGTCGAACTCCGGGAATCAGGCGCCGTCGGCGCTGTTCGATCAGTACTTCGACGTGACCCCCGGGGAGGACTACGAGGTGGAGTTCTCGGGCGGCCACGACCAGTCCGGGCGCGGGATCTCCGTGGGCGACTACGACTGCGGCCCGATCTGTAGTACGTGCGTGGACGACCTCATCCAGGCGAACGACGACATGGACTACGACGACTTCAAAGTGGTCTGGGCCAGCAACCCGTTCCCGCCGGGGCCGGTCGTCCACCGCTACAACCTCCACCCGGACCTCGTCGAGGGGATCAAGGAGGCCTACATCGAGACCGACTGGACGGGGACCGACTACGCGGAGGCGACCGGCGAGGCCGAGTACGTCCCGATCGACTACAAGACCGTCTTCAACGACATCATGGTCATCCAGCGGTACAACGGCGTCGAGTACGAGAGCGGGAACCTGTAACGATGCTCGAAACGGAGAAGCTCGGAAAGACGTACCCGACCGGCGACGAGGCGCTCCGGGACGTCTCCGTGCGGATCGACGGCCGCGAAGTCGTCGCGATGATCGGCCCGAGCGGGGCCGGCAAGAGCACGTTCGTCCGGTGTATCAACCGGCTGGTCGAGCCGACGACGGGAAGCGTCCGCCTCGACGACACGGAGCTGACCGCGCTGGACGACGACGAGCTGCGGGACGCGCGCCGGAACATCGGGATGGTGTTCCAGGAGTACAACCTCGTCGAGCGGCTCACCGTGATGGAGAACGTGCTCTCCGGGCGACTCGGCTACGTCTCGAACTGGGCCGCGCTCCGGCGGAATTTCCCCCCGGAAGATGTTGAGCGGGCCTACGAGCTGTTAGATCTCGTCGGACTCGACGACATGGAGAACAAGCGAGTGGACGAGCTCTCCGGCGGCCAGCGACAGCGAGTGGGGATCGCCCGGGCGGTCGTCCAGGAGCCGAAGATCCTGTTGGCCGACGAACCGACCTCGAGCCTCGACCCCGAAACCTCCCGCGACGTGATGGAGCTGCTCACCGACATCGCCGAGGACCGCGACGTGCCCGTGCTGATCAACATCCACGAGGTCGACCTCGCGGAGGCGTACGCGGACCGAATCCTCGGCCTCCACGCCGGCGAGCTCGTCTTCGACGGGCCGGCGAGCGACCTCACCGAGGAGTCGAAGGGCGTCATCTACCGCGGCGAGGAGCCGCCGGAGTCGGCGGCGACCGACCCGGACTGGCTGTCGGGGGCGAGCGACGAATCGAGCTCGCGGAACGGGTCGAACGCCGGCTCCGATCGCGTGCCGGCGGAGGACTGACCGTGGCGACCGAGTCGTCTTCGCCGACCGGATCGGCGGGCGCGGCGGACCGACGGACGTGGCAGCGCCCGACCGCGTTCCGGAGCCGCCGGGTCAAGTGGCTGGTGTACGGCATCGTGCTCGCGGTGATCGCGTGGTCGGTCACGAGCCTCCGGATCACGCCGGGCCGCTTCCTCTCCGGGTTCGGGTACGGCTACGAACTGATCAACTCGATGCTGCCGCCCGAGACCGGCCAAGAGAACCTCCTTCGGCTGGCGGACCGGATGGTCGAGACGATCGCGATGGCGATGGTCGCGACCGTCGCGGGGATCGGGATGAGCCTCCCGGTGGCGTTCGGGGCGGCCGAGAACATCTCGCCGCGACCGACCTACTACCTCAGCCGCGGGATCATCAGCGTCTCGCGGGCGATCGACGGACTGATCGTCGCGATCGTCGCCGTCATCGCGCTGGGGTTCGGCCCGCTCGCGGGGATCGTCGCGATCAGCTTCAAGACGATCGGCTTCTTCTCGAAGCTGTTCGCCGAGGACCTAGAGGACATCGACATGGGCGGCGTCGAGGCGGTGGAGGCGACCGGCGCCTCCCGCTTTCAGACGCTCGTCTACGGGGTCGTCCCGCAAGTCGTCCCCCGCTTCGCCGGGCTCGCCGTGTACCGCTGGGACATCAACATCCGGTCGTCAACGATCGTCGGGATCGTCGGGGCCGGCGGGGTCGGCGTGCTCCTCCAGCGGGCCTACTCCCGGTACGAGTACGACTACGTGGCGGCGATCCTCGTCGCGATCATCGCCGTGGTCCTGGTCGCCGAGTTCGTGAGCGCCGTCGTCAGACGGAGGGTCCAGTGATGGCGGGTGCCACGCGCGAGTGGAGTCGATTTGACGCGCGAGAGCGGCTCTTCCGGATCGGCGGTGCGCTCGTCGCCGTCGCCGTCGTGGTCGCCTCGTGGGAGTGGCTCGACATGAGCCTGCAGTACGTGACCACCGCGCCGGCGCAGGTCGGCGACCTCCTCGGTCGAATGTATCCACCGGACTGGGGGTACCTGCCGAACGCGGTCGGACCGCTCGCCGAGACGATCCAGATCGCCGTCGTCGGAACGATCGCGGCGGTGGCGATGGCGGCGCCAGTCGCGTACATCACCGCCGAGAACACGACGCCGAACCGGGCGACGTACGCGCTCGGGAAGCTCATCGTCACGGTGTCGCGGTCGGTCCACACGATCGTGTGGGCGCTGCTGTTCGTCGTGATGTTCGGGCCGGGCGCGCTCGCGGGCACCGTCGCGACCGCGGTCCGGTCGATCGGGTTCCTCGCGAAGCTGCTCGGCGAGGAGATCGAGGAGATCAACTTCGGGCAAGTAGAGGGGATCCGGGCGGTCGGTGCGAGCCCCGCCCAGCTGCTGATCTACGGGATCGTCCCGCAGATCAAGCCCGCGCTCGTCGGGCTGACCGTGTACCGGTGGGACATCAACGTGCGCGCGGCGACGATCCTCGGCTTCGTCGGCGCCGGCGGTATCGGCGTCCAGCTGTTCGAGGCGATCGACTCGTTCGCCTGGCGAACGGTGTCGGCGCTGTTGTTCGCCATTCTCGCGGTCGTGCTGGTGAGCGAGGGGATCTCGGCGTACGCGCGCCGGAAGGTGCGCTGACACGGCGAGCGCACCCCGACGACGGACAGGGAGAAGAACGACGCGGCACGAAACGGATCCGAGCGGCTCGGAACGGACGACGCGGCGCGGAACACGGAGATACACATGACGACGGTTCACGACACCGACGCTCGCATCGATCGGACGAACGACGAGGTGCTGCTGTTCGACATGGACGGCGTGATCCTCGAAGGCTGGGGGACGGAAGCCGTGGTTCACAGCCGCGCGCTCGAGGACGTCCTCGACGAGCGCGACATGCGGGTGACCGGCGACCTCCGACGCCCGCTCGAGACCCACGAGTACGACGACGACTTCCGGGCCGCCTGCGAGGAGCTCGGCGTCGATCCGGCGGCGTTCTATCGAGCGCGCGAGGAGCGCAGCGCGAAGCGGTCGGTCGAGCGGCTGGCGGCCGGAACCCGGCGCCTCTGTCCGGACGTCGATGCGCTCGACGAGCTGACCGAGCACGCGTCGGTCGGCCTCGTGAGCAACAACTACGACCCGACCGTCGCCTTCGTCGTCGACCACTTCCGGCTCGACGCGTTCTCTTTCGTCCGCGGTCGCGACCTCGGGGCGGCCGGGTTCCGCCGACGCAAGCCGAACCCGCACTACCTGAACGAGGCGCTGGAGGCGCTCGACGCGTCCGGCGGCCTCTACGTGGGCGACCGCGCCACCGACATCATCGCCGCCGAACGCGCCGGCCTCGACGGCGTGTTCGTCCGCAGAGAGCACAACGCCTCGCTGGAGCTCGACGTGGAGCCGACCGTCGAGATCGGTAGTCTCCACGAGCTCGTCCCGCTCGTTCGCGGGCGCTGATCGCCCTCGAAGCGGGCGCGTGTCCCGCGAGGGTCACCGTTTATCGTCCGAACCGAGATCCCTTCGACAGCGTGGACACCGTGCCCCGCCGGCGACCACCCGGGTCCCGCACGCCGAGCAGCGCCGGCCGTCGATGCCCGCAGTCGCGGACGCGAGCACGTCGACCGGCGCCGGTCGGGGCTCTTCGACCACCCCCTGCGCCGCGAGTCGATCGATCAGCGCGTCGTCGCGGAGCCACGCGAGGAAGCGCCAGAGCCCGAGGTACAGGACCGTCGGGCCGCCGATCGCGACCGCGGCGACCGCGAGCCGGAACGCGAGCTCAGCCGTGCTACCGATACCCATACCATTCCATCGGATCGAAGGAGATTGTAGCTGTCGTCGGTACCGCCGGCGTGAGCGGCTAGGCCGACGGACCGAGGTGCAGGAGAACGCTCGCGGCGGGCTCGCTCAGGACAGGTCGGCGAAGACGACGGCGTCGCAGTCGGCGCAGGCCCTGACGGGACGCTCGGGGTTGCCGCTGACGCCGCCGGGACCCCCACAGCAGTTCCGCAGGGTCGTGTCGGTGACGTCGCCGCCGCAGACCGGACAGGTGCGGACGAAGGTGCGAAGGGGCTCGGCCGCCTGCACCCGCACCTCGTGTGAGAGACCTCGGTCTGCCAGCGTCTCGACGGCAGCGGTCTCGGCGATCGCGACCGCCTGACTCAGCCACGCGTCTCGGTTCCCGGCCAACAGCACGCGACCGTCGTGGTACGAGCCCTCGACCGAGTCGTGAGAGACCGCCGCCGTACGAGCGGCGAGCTCCGCTCCCGAGAGGTCCCGGAGTTCGGCCATCCGCTCTTCCCAGGCCGTCTGGAACGCGTCGTCGAGGTACAGTTGGTCGCCGTCGGGAACAATGACATCGGCCTCGACGAGCGCCGCCATCATGGCTTCTGGATCGCGGTCGTCCGCGAGAGATCCCGACTCGACGCCCGCAGGCGATTCGTGGCCGACCTCCACGGGAAGCGGCTCGACGAGCGCGGGGGCGAACTGCGGCGTCCCCGGGACGACGTATCCGCGGAGCGAGATGAGTGCGGCGCCGGCCACGAGCGCGAGCACTCCGAGCGGACGGTTTCGGCGGGAGAGCGCTATCGCGGCGACGCCGACGATGGCGGCGTTGAGAACGGTACACGGAAGACATCGGTTTTCGCCGGTGTACTCCGGCCGTCGGAGACGGTCGGCGGTCCGGCGAAGCGACTCGAATCCGGTCATCGGTCGAGTTGTGGGTCGCGGCGGGATAAATCTCCGGGACGAGCGAGCGATCAGGCGCGGAGCGCGCTGTCGCCGAGCGGCTCGCCGTAAACGAGGTGGTACGCGGTCGGGAATGCGGCGAGACCGCCCACCTGCACGACGGCGCCGAGCAGCGTGAGCCACCAGTTGTCGACGGCGGTAACGACGGCTGCGACCCCCATCGACGACGCGAGAAACAGGAGACTGAAGTACCCGACTCGAAGCGGAAGCGAAGTCAACTCGCTCCGTTGCGGCCACGCGCCGACGTCGATGGTTCGGTTTCGGAACTCGGCGAGCGCGACGCTCCCGGTGCCGATAGCGAGTAACCCCGCCAGCGACACCGCGTCGGGATACACGTCCTGAAAGACCACCACGAGGGCGAACCCCGGCGACGAGAGAAAAGAGAGTTCCATGCCGCCGAAGAAGATACCCTCCAGCCAGTCGAAGAACCGCGTGTACCATCCACTCATCGTTAGTCGGCGTGGGTTTCAACCGCAGAATGATAAGTCGTTCGACGACTCCGACACCGCTTCGCAGCGGAACTCGACCAGAGCCCAGCGCGCTCTGGGGACGGTGCCGGCCATCGGTACTCCTCCCTCGGTGTCGTCGGGTCTCATCCGGTGTGTCCGCCAGCCGGAAGTTGCTGACGCGACAACGTACGCGCAGGTGTTTCGAGACGCACTCACCCGACAGGCGCAGGACGAACGCTTCTCGCAGTCGCGTTCACCGCGCTGGTGTGTCGAGTACGGTCTCAGTAGTGGCGGGTAGACCGCTCCAAATGTCGTTCGAGATCGCTCCGTTCCGACCTGGTTACATCACGTGGGTAGCATGTCTGCTAGTTGAAAATAGGGTTGTGAAACACGGGCATGACGGCATCGTTAAACGAATCGTTACCGTCAGATTTATTTCTGTCCTAGATGACCGAATTATTCCAAACGACCTCTATAATCCAGTTAGAGGGCCTTAACGGCCGCTTCTCGGCCGTACACCCTGTTGTGTTATATTTATTCCCGTCCGAGTTGTTCCCATTAGTTATATTAATGATGAGAATTAACCACACCTGTAATGGTTCATCCAGATCCAGACAAAGGTGAGAGTGGAGTTTCGAGACGGAAGTTCCTCGGTGCTACGGGCACGGGTGCCGCAATGGGCGTCGCCGGTTGTCTCGGCGGCGGCGACGGCGGCGGTGACGGCGATCAGCCCATCCAGATGTCGATGGACGGCGAGTGGGCCGATGCACAGGATCCGATCATCGAGGCGCTGTACGACGCCGGGCTCAGCGAGGATATAGAGGTCGAGTTCCTTCCGGGCGACTTCGAGACGGGCGCGCGACAGACGGACTTCACGTCGGCGCTGGACGCCGGGCGATCGAGTCCCGACATCTTCATGATGGACTCCGGCTGGACGATTCCGTTCATCGTCCGCGAACAGCTGGTCAACCTCAGCGAGGAGCTGTCCTCGGACACGCTGGACTTCGTCCAGAGCGACTACCTCTCCGCGGCGGTCAGCACCGCGAGTCACCCCGAGTCAGGCGATCTGTACGGGCTGCCGGTGTTCCCTGACTACCCGGTGATGCACTACCGAAAGGACCTCGTCGAGGATGCCGGCTACGACACCTCCAACTGGAGCACGGAGCCGATGACGTGGAGCGAATTCGCCGATGTGGCCGCCGACGTCCTCGAGCAGAACCCCGACATCGAGTACGGGTTCACCACGCAGGGAGGCGACTACGAGGGCACCGCCTGTTGTACGTTCAACGAGATGATGACCTCGATGGGCGGCGCCTACTTCGGCGACCACGAGAACCTGTTCGGGCCGGTCGGCGATCGGCCGATCACGGTCGACGAGGAGCCCCTCCACGAGACCATCAGGATGATGCGCTCGTTCATGTACGGGCCGGACGAGGAGAACACCAACCCGGACATCCCGCAGATCAGCAACAGCGACCTCGTGGAGTTCACCGAGGAGCCCTCGCGGGAGCCGTTCACGGGCGGCAACGCCGTGTTTATGCGTAACTGGCCGTACGCGATCAACATCAACCTCGACGAAGGGTTCTCGGCCGGTGAGGACTACGACGTGATGCCGATGCCGTACGGCGTCGAGGAGGGCGAGGGGAACTACGAGGGAACCGGCGGAACGAGCCACGCGCTCGGCGGGTGGCACCTCACCGTCAACCCGAACAGCCAGCGCCTCGACGACGCGATCGCGGTGCTGGAGGCGTTCGCCAACGAGGACGTGATGCTGACCGTCTTCGAAGAGCTGGGCAACCTGCCGCCGGTTGCCTCCGTCACGCAGGAGGCCACGGAAGACCAGGTCGGCGACCTGGCGAACTTCCTCGACACGTTCGCCGTCGCCGCCGACAACACGGTGCCGCGGCCGGTGACGACGGCGTGGCCCGACGAGTCGCCGCTCATCTCGGGCGAGGTCAGCGACGCGTACCGCGGCGAGAAGTCGCCGGAGGACGCCATGGCTGACCTCGAAGAAGAGCTCGCCAGCATAGAGAACGAAGGGCAGTAACGACCGGAGACAACCGTGACAACGAAACAAGACACCGACACGCGGCTGCTCATGCGACCGCTGAACTGGCTCGAAACCCAGAGCGAGGCGACGTTCGCTTACATCCTGCTGGCCCCGGCGTTTCTGCTCTTGGCCGTCATCGCGTTTTTCCCGCTGATACGGACGTTCTCGTTCTCGTTGCTGGCCGACCAGACGGCGGCGGCGACCCCGTTCGGCGAATTCGTCGGGTTCGACAACTACGTCGCCCTGCTGACGGGCGAGGCGCTGCTGCCACAGCAGTTCCTCGATCCGTCGTTCGCGACGCCGATACTCCAGCAGGCGCTCTTCGTGACGCTCGCGTTCGCGATCCTCAGCGTGCTCTTCGAGACGCTGATCGGCTTCGGACAGGCGATCGTTCTCGACCAGGACTTCTACGGACGACGCTGGGTTCGCGTCGCGATCATCATCCCGTACGCCATCCCCATCGTCATTCAGGCGATGATCTTCTACCTCATGTTCAACCCGACCGTCGGCTTCGCGGCGGATTTCATGCAGGGCATCGGCGTCTTCGGGAGCAACCCGCTGACGAACGCCACCGACTCCTTTATCATCGTGCTGGTGGCCGACATCTGGAAGACGTCGGCGTTTATGGCGCTGCTCATCCTGGCCGGGCTCCAGAGCATCGACCGCGGGCTCTACGACGTCGCGCGCGTCTCCGGGGCCTCGCCGTGGCAGCAGTTCAAGTACATCACGCTCCCGCTCATCGCACCGGCGCTACTCGTCGCGATGCTGTTCCGGACGATGGACGCGATGCGTATCTACGGTCTCATCGACGCGACGGCCGGCTGTCAGACCGTCCCCTCGATGAGCTGTCTGGTTATCACTGCGCTGCAGAACACGCGACGCTGGGCGACCGCGTCCGCGGTCGCATTCTTGACGGCCGTCGTCATCGCCGTCTTAGTCCTGCTGTATCTGGTTAGTCTGCGCGATACGGAGGCCGGTGTGACATGAGCGAGAAAGACCAAGCTGACCTAGCGGCGATGGAACGCACAGACGAGCCCGACCTCGACCGCGGGATAGTGGAGGCGTGGGCTGCAAAGATGATATCGAACCCCGACCGGGCGTACAGAGCGACGTTCTACGTCGCGACGATATTCTTCCTGGTCACCACGCTGTTCCCGTTCTACTGGCTGCTGATGGTGGCGCTGACGCCGCGGAACAGGCTCAGCAGCGTCGGCGTCCTCACGCCCGGCGGGTTCAACCCGGGGGCGTTCGTCGAGATCTTCACCCGGCTGCCGTTCCACCGGTACATCTTCAACAGCTTCCTGATCGCGGTCGTCGCGACCGTCATCGTGTTGCTCGTCGCGAGTCTCGCCGGGTACGTCTTCGGACGACTACGGTTCCGCGCGAAGAACGTGCTGTTGCTCAGCGTGCTCGTCACGTCGTTCTTCCCGCCCGCGGCCTTCTTCGTGCCGCTGAACCGACTGTTCAACCGGAACATCGACATCCTGCGGCCGCTGATGCAGGACGGATCGCTGTACAACACGCCGTACGCGATCTTCATCCCGCTGTCGGCGCTGTACCTGCCACTGTCGATTTTTATTCTGATGACGTTCTACTCACAGATCCCCGACGGGCTCGAGGACGCCGCTCGGGTCGAGGGGACGACGCGTCTCGGCGCGCTCTTCCGAATCATCGTGCCGCTGTCGGCGCCGGGCGTGGCGACCGCCGGCGTGTTGACGTTCATCACCGTCTACAACGAGTACTTCTTCTCCTCGTTGATGACGGACGGACGGCCACAGAGCTGGGCCCCGATGTTGGAGGGAATCTTACGCTTCCAAGGCGAGTTCGAGGTGCTGTTTAACCTCATGGCAGCGGCCAGTATCGTGGCGGTGTTGCCGGTCGCGATACTCGTCATCGTCGCACAAGAGAAGATCGTCAGCGGACTGACCGCGGGGGCGGTCAAAGAGTAAACCATGGCATCCGTAACACTGCAAGAGATCACGAAACAGTACGAGGACGTAACAGCTGTCGACGACATGAACCTCGAGATCCGCGACGGTGAGTTCATCACCTTCGTCGGACCCTCGGGGTGCGGGAAGTCGACGACGATGGAAACGATCGCTGGCCTCACCCTGCCGACCGAGGGGACGATCAGCATCGGCGAGCGGGACGTCACGGACCTGCCGCCGAAGGACCGGGGCATCTCCATGGTGTTCCAGAACATCGCACTGTTCCCGCACATGGACGTCTACGAGAACATCTCCTTCGGGCTCCGGCTCCGGAAGTACGACCAGGAGGAGATCGACCGCCGCGTCGAGGAGGCGGCCGACGTCGTCCAGCTAGAGGGGATGATGGACCGGATGCCGAAAGAGATGTCCGGCGGGCAGCGGCAGCGCGTCGCCATCGCCCGCGCCATCGTCCGCGAGCCGGAGGTGTTCCTGATGGACGAGCCGTTAGCGAACCTCGACGCGGAGCTGCGCGTCCACATGCGCACACAGCTCCAGCGGCTCCACCGCGAGCTCGACACGACGATCATCTACGTCACGCACGACCAAGCGCAGGCGATGACCATGTCTGACCGAATCGCCGTCATCAACGGCGGCGTGCTCCAGCAGGTGGCGCCGCCGCTGGAGTGTTACAACGAGCCGGCGAACCTGTTCGTCGCCGGCTTCATCGGATCGCCCGCGATGAACTTCATCGAGGGAGAGGTCATCGACGACGGCTTCCAGTCCCAGTACACGCAGATCGACTTCGACCCCGAGACCCACGGGGTCACACCGGGACAGGATATCACGGTCGGCATCCGCCCCGAGGACGTGTTCCTAGAGGAGGACGCCAGGAAGGCGGCCTCGCCGACGAAGGCGTTCGACGCCGTCGTCGACGTCATCGAGCCGATGGGGAAGGAGGTCAACGCCTATCTGCTGTTCAACCGCGACGTCGAGGCGAGCGCCGAGGGGCGCGGTGAGGGTCAGCTCCTCATCAATCTCGCACCCGACACGGACATCGCGGAGGGCGACGATATCCGAGTCGTGATGGACCGCGAGAACATCCACCTCTTCGACCGGGCGAGCGGCGACGCGATCACTCACTCGCTGGAGTAGGCGGCGCGTCGCTTGCTCGCACGAGTGATCGGTTCGGGCGCACGTTCGGGGCGACCGAGGCGGATTCCCGTTCGGGCACCGCGACCGACCGCTCTGCAGATCCCTTCTTCGGCCTGCATATCGCGACGAGCGTTACTGCGGGGTACTCGTCGCCGACGGACCTCGGATCTGCGAGTCAGTCGATGCCGAGGACGGTGATCCGGTGGGCTTCGATGGCCTCGACCATCGCTCCCCAGCCGCCGACCTCGACCGGACCGTCCTCGGTCTCGACGACGAGCCCGACTCGCCCGCCGTAGCTCGCGATGGTTTCCGAGCCGACCGGGTCGTCGGCGTCGGTGACGACGACCTCGGAGAGAACGCCCTCGATCACGCAGTCGGAACCCGTCTCGGTGTCCGTACCCTCGATACGAACCCGGACAGCCGCGCTGTCGAGGAGCGGCGCGACGTCGCGGACGCAGTAGCGGATGTCGATGTAGTCGATAGGGGGCTCCTCGTCGAGGGCGGTGTAGATCGGTTTCCACGTGTCCCACTGGGTCGTCAAAAAGTACCAGTGGAACACGTACGTGTGGGTCCGATCGTCGACGAGCACGCCGTACTCGTTGGTCGAGCCGGTGTGGGGCGCGAAACACGTTTTCGTTCGGTCGACGATCACGACGAACGGCGACGGGAGCCGGCGGTGGCGGGCCTCCGAACAGACGTCGGCGAGCTCGTCGGGGCTGGGAAGCGATGCGGTGCTCCCGTCCGGCGTGTGAATGGAGAGGTTGACGCGGACGCCGCGCTCCGTCGCCGCCTGCAGGGCCGGTCGGAGGCGCTCGAAGTGTTCGACGCCGAGCGAGACGTTCACCTGCATCTCCGCCTCGCGGATGAACTCGTCGGCGTTTTTGATCACCGTCTCGAAGCGGGTGACGATGCTGACGGTCGACTGTTCGACCGACGGCTCGTTCCAGCGCCGCTCGATCTCCTCGGTCGCCTCGGTGAACCGGCTCGCTCGCGTCAGGAGGTCGTCGGTGATCTCATCGAGGCTGTTGGCGCGGGCGTACAGCGACTCCTGTTTGTACGTCTCGATGTAGCCGGCGCTCTCCAAATCGCGCAACACGTCGTAGATCCGCGGGTCGGGGACTCCGCTCGCGTCGGCGACGCGGGTGACCGGCGCGGCACCGAGTTCGAGCACGGTCACGTACGCGTCGGCCTGATACGGCGAGAGGCCGGCGTCTTTGAGCGTCTCCGTGAGGTCATCGCGGTCCACGATTACCCCTTCGTCCCGTTCGAGTGCCGCGCCACGGCGCTCGTCTCCGCGTGTTTGGACCGATCTATTACCATGTTTTGGACTACCACGGCTGTGATAAAACGTTTTATTTCCGTGCTGGCCCCGCCGGGCCGCGAGGCGCCGTGCGGGCCGTGGACAGCCGCGCGGCCCGGAGAGACGCGTTCTGTCGTCACGACTGAAAAGGCTTTATTCGGTCCGTCGTGCAGTGCGCGTATGCACGAAACGTCCGGGAACGACACTATCGGGGCCGACGGCGTCGGGGGCGACGACGAGGGTAACACCGCCAAGGCCGACGGCGGTCGAGGGCGGTCGCGGTGGACCAGAGAGCAGGCGGCGTCGATCGAGCGCCGACACGGGAACGTCGCGCCGCCGGCCGGTCCGCCGACGGTCGATCCGTTCCCCGACATCCACATCTGGGACACGTGGCTGCTCCGCGACCGACACGGCGAGATCGCCGACGTCAACGGCTGGCGACTCGCCTTCTCGCTGACGGCGCCCGCCGATCTCCTCCCGGGGAAGCGACACGACGTCGCCGAGATACGGTGTTTCTACTCCGCAGACGGGACGCGGTGGCACGACGCCGGGCCGGTCTTCGACGACGGCGCGCTCGGCCAGCGACAGTGGGCGGGCTCCGCGCTGTACGACGACGGCGACCTGTACCTCTATTACACCGCCGCCGGCGACGAGACCGCCGCGGAGATGACGTACACCCAGCGGATCGCGGTCGCTCACGGCGGGACGGTGACCGCGTCCGACGAAGGGGTCGAGCTCTCCGGGCCGTGGACTCACGAGACGCTGTTGACGCCGGACGGCGAGTGGTACGAGACCGAAGACCAGTCTCGGGGCATGATCTACACCTTCCGTGACCCCTGGTTCTTCGAGGACCCCGCGACCGGCGAGACGTACCTCTTGTTCGAGGGGAACGCCCCCGCGCCGGCGCGGCCGGGCGACGACGCCGAGACCGATCGGCGGCGCGAGTTCAACGGGTGTATCGGCGTGGCCGTCTCGGAGTCCGGCGACCCGCTCTCGTGGGAGCTCCGTCCCCCGCTGCTCGACGCGGTCGAGGTGAACCAGGAGCTCGAACGCCCGCACGTCGTCGTCGCGGACGGCCGGTACTACCTGTTCGTCTGCAGCCACGTCCACACGTTCGCGCCGGGGGTCACCGGCCCCGACGCGTTGTACGGGTTCGTCGCCGACGCGTTCGACGGCGAGTTCCGAGCGCTGAACGGCTCCGGGCTGGTCGCCACGAACCCGCCGTCGGCCCCGTTCCAGGCGTACTCGTGGATGGCGTTCGCGCACGACGAGGAGGTGCTCGTGCAGAGCTTCCTCAACTACTACGACTTCGCCGGGGACTCGCTCGATGCGATCGCGGACCTTCCCGAGACCGACCAGCGCGAGCGGTTCGGCGGGACGCTCGCGCCGACGCTCCGACTCGCGGTCGAGGGGGACCGAACGCGACTGCTCGGAACGCTCGACGCGTGGCACATCCCGACGCCGGACGAGCCGCTGCCGCCGGCGGACGGCTCGTCGCTGCCGACCGACGCGGAACTCGGCGGGGAGATCCGCGAGCGCGGCGCCATCGGCGGGTATATTCTCGGCCCGAGCGGGGCGGACGGGGGCGCTGAGACGGACGGCGACGACGACGGCACGCGCGGCGATGGCGGCGATGTCGACTCCACCGTCGACGGTTTATAAGATCTATCGGCAGCGGTTTATCAGGAGTCGTCCGTCGGCATCGCCTCGCCGAGCGTCCACGCCGACAGCGACGTGAGCGCGGCGCGACCGCCCTCGGCGACCGCGGAGACGCCGACCGCGTCGTCGCGAGTCGGGTACACCCGACTCGTCAGGCAGTGCCGCTCGTTCGCGTAGATCTCGATCACGGAGCGGTCGAGGAAGATCCGGAGGGAGAGCGGCTCGTCGTACGGCGGCACCGACATCGACTGGGTGTCGGCGAAGGCGTGCGGATCGCCGCTCGACGGCGCCCGATCGACCGAGAGAGTGCCGTCTTTCTCGTAGCGGATCGGCGTGTGCTCCGCCCGGTCCGGCGTCTCGAACACCGACAGCTCCACAGCTTCGGCGTCGTCGAGCGCGATCTCGATCTCGAGTTCGATCGCCGCTCCCTCGACGTCGAGTCGACGGCGGTCGCCGGGTGCGAGGGCGACGTCGGTCGCCGCGGCGATCCGTTCGGTCCGAAGCTCCGTCACCTCCGCAGCGGGTCGCTGTCGGAGTCCGCCGTCGGGACCGGCCTCGATCACGCGCGGGAGCGACATGGCGCCGGACCAACCGGCGTTCCACTGCCCCTCGACGTCGCGCGCCTCGGGGAGCCACCCCCACGTGAGGGTCCGATCGCCGTCGTCGAGCGACTGGGGGGCGTAGAAGTCGCCGTGGTCGAGGAGGCCGCGCGACTCGACCGTGAACTCGTCGTCGACGAAGGAGCCGAGGAAGTAGACGACGTTCTCGTAGTCGGAGACGTGCAACAGCCGCCGGTCGCCCAGATCGAGTAGCTCGGGGCACTCCCAGACGGCGCCGGCGTCCGGGCCGCCGGCGAGGAGCAGCCCCTCGTAGGTCCACTCGGTGAGCGTCTCGGAGGTGTACAACAGCGCCGCGCCCCCGCCGTCTTCGAGCCCGGTGCCGACCAGGTGGTACCAGCGCCCGTTCTCGCGCCAGACGTTGTGGTCGCGGAACTCGGCGCGCCAGTGGTCGGTCTCCAAGACGTCTAGATCCGCCGGCGGCGACGCGATCACGGGGTTCCCGTCGTACTTGTCCCACGTCCGGAGCCCGGGGTCGTCCGTGGTCGCGAGACAGGGGAGTTGGTCGCGGCCGTCACCGCCCGTGTACAGCAGGCTCGCCGTCCCGTCGTCGTCGACGGCACAGCCCGACCAACAGCCGTCGCGGTCGGGACCGTCCGGGGAGGGGGTGAGCGCGACCGGCTCGTCGCGCCACGTGACGAGGTCGTCGCTCACCGCGTGCCCCCAGTGGATCGTGTTGTGGAAGGGGCCGGCGGGGTTGTACTGGTAGAAGACGTGGTACCGGCCGTTCCAGCGGATCAGCCCGTTCGGGTCGTTCAGCCAGTTCGCGGGCGGCGTGAGGTGGTACTTGGGCCGGCCGCCGACGCCGGACTCCCCGCTTTCGGCGGTCCGGTCGCGGAGGCGGCGCAGGTCGTCTCCGGTCGTCGGGCGACCGGGCGTGCCGTCTCGAACCGTGAGACTCCGGAGACAGCCGGCGACGAGTCGGTCACGCGTCTCGGCGAGCGCGGCGGCGTCGGGGCCCTCCGGCGCCGGCCGATCGGCGAAGAGAACGGGCGCACCGAGGCCGAGCACCGCTCCATCGCCGGCGGTCCACGAGACGGCGGTCATCTGGCCGGGCACCTCGGTGTCACCGCGGACGGTCGAGGCGAGCACCTCGCCGTTCGCGGGGAGCACCCGCTCGTAGCGGACCGCGGGCGCGACGCCGTGCGCGCGGAGGGGGTGGCGGAGCCCGTCGAGCGACTCGAGGGCGGGGTGGTCGGCGTACAGCGACCGCCACAGCACGCCCGTCGGCTCAACGAGCGCTTCCTCGTCGACCCGGTCGGGCGCGATCGATTCGATCGAGAGGCTGTCGACCGACGCCAGCGCGTGCAGCGTCAAGAACAGCCCGCCGCCGTCCGCGAGGAACGCCTCGATCGCGGGCGCCGCCTCGCCGAGCGGGTCGGTGTCGGGACACGGCGCCGCTCGGTGCCACCAGAGGACGTCGAACCGGTGGAGCGTGTCGGCGCTGTCGCCCACGCCCGGTCCGGGGTAGGACCCGCCGAGGGAGGTCGCGTCCGACGCCGCGTCCGGTGCGACATCGGACGCGGGGTCGACGGCGGCCGTAGCGGTCGGTGCGGCGTCGGTCTCAGCGAGGAGGTCGAACGGGACCGGCTCGACGGCGACTCCGTCGTGCGCGGCGAGCCAGTCGACGACCGCGCGCTGCTCGTCGGATAGATCGCCGTCGGTGAGCACGCCGACGCGGGACGACAACTCCGTCATACGAACACTCACTCGGTACCGAGTCAAAACCGTGTCGTCCGCGCCCGCCGCTCGAACCACAGCGCGCGGCCGACGCGGACGGCGACGGGACCGTCTCACCTCGCCGACGTAACCGTCTTCAATCACGCCGCGGTCGGGGGCGCCGGCAGGGTTTTTACCGTTCGAGCGGAACGTGTTCGCATGAGCACGGAAACGGTCGAAACGGGTGGCGACCCGGCGATCGAGGTAACCGTCGATGCCGCCGAGGAGGCGCTTTCGCTGTTGGAGGGCGAGGGGCTCGACACGGAGGAGGCCGGACTGCGGCTGTTCGTACAGCAGGGAGGGTGTGCGGGACTCTCCTACGGGATGCGGTTCGACACCGAGCCCGAGTCGGACGACTTGGTCGTCGAACACCACGGGCTCCGGGTCTTCGTCGATCCGGCGAGCCGGAACTACATCGGCGGGAGCAAACTCGACTACGAGCACGGCCTGCAGGCCGCCGGCTTCGAGGTCGAGAACCCGAACGTCGTCTCCGAATGCGGCTGCGGCGAGTCGTTCCGCACGTAAGTCGTTCCGCACGTAAGTCGTCCCGAACGTCGTCACCCCCGGCGCGATCCGCGGTGCGGTCGAGCGATCGGCGAGTCACGTTTTTAAACCGCTCCAACGGATACGGACCCGTATGAGTCTCGACGCAGCGACGACGGCCGACGGCGAGCGGGGGTACACCGATCGAACGCACGTCGAGCGAGGGACCGACGGCCCGTTCTACGTCGTGTTCGCCGACGCCGAGGGATCGGCGCGCTGGGGGTTCCGCTGTGGCAACTGCGAGTCGTTCGACACCGCGATGGACACCATGGGACGCATCCAGTGTACCGAGTGCGGGAACTTCCGGAAGCCCGACGAGTGGGACGCGGCTCACGAGTGAGCGGATCGCGGAAGCCGGCTCGCGCCGGGCCGGAATCGTGAGAAAGTTTAACACAAAAGACGATCAACGGTCGGATAGATGGCCCCTGCGAGCATCCCACCGACGACGGAGGCCAGAAACGTCTTTCGCGAGCTCGGGTACACCGTCTCAGAGGGCGGTCGAGAGTTCGTCGCGGAGCGCAAGTGGCGGCGCGTGCTCGTCACCGTGCTGTGTCTCGAGAGCGACGACATCGACCCGTATCTCGCCGACGGCGGCGACGCCCCGCGGCTCCGGTGTTTCGTCACGTGGCGCGAGCGCGCCGAGGACCTCCGCGATCAGCTCGTCTCGCGGAAACCCCCGTACGACTGGGCGGTGATCGGTATCGAGGCCGACGGCAGCGACTTCGCGGTGATGGAGGGCGCGCCGGGGAGCCCCTGAGCGCGACGGCGTCGCTCCCCTCCAACGGTCCGCCACCGCATCGCGATTCCCAACGGTTTTTGCGTCGCTCCGAAGTGGGTGCGTGCATGGTCGAGGAGACATCCGTCGAGGAGACAGTCCTTCCGGGCGACGCGGGTCGGGAGTGGTGGCAGGAGGCCGTTGTATACGAGATATATCCGCAGAGCTTCAACGACAGCGACGGCGACGGGATCGGCGACCTGCAGGGGATCGCAGAGAAGGTCGACTACCTCGACGACCTCGGCGTCGACGCCGTGTGGCTGACGCCGATATACGACTCCCCGCACGCCGATAACGGCTACGACGTGCGCGACTACCGGTCGATCCTCGAGGAGTTCGGGACGATGGCCGACTTCGAAGCGCTGCTGGCCGAACTCCACGACCGGGACATCCGAGTCGTCCTCGATATCGTCCTCAACCACACCTCCGACGAACACGAGTGGTTCCAGCGATCGCGCCGTGAGAAAGACGGCTACGAGTCGTTTTACCACTGGGTCGACGGCGAGCCCGACGAGCCGCCGAACAACTGGACGACCGGGTTCGGCGGTTCGGCGTGGACCTACGACGAGGTGCGAGGCGCGTGGTACCTCCACCTCTTCGACGAGAAGCAACCGGACCTCAACTGGCGGACCCCCGCGGTCCGCGAGATGATGCACGAGGAGGTCCGCTTCTGGCTCGAGAAGGGCGTCGACGGGTTTCGGCTCGACGTGTTCAACGTCATGTCGAAGCCCGAGGGGTACCCCGACGGCGACCCGGAGGAGGAGTGGGTCGGGATCGAGCACTTCGCCAACGGTCCGCGGATCCACGAGTACCTCCGCGGCCTGTCCGAGGACGTCCTGTCGGAGTACGACGCCATGACGGTCGGCGAGGGGATGGATCTCTCGCCGCGGGACGCGAAGCGGTACTGCGGCCCGTCCGGCGACGGACTCAGCATGACGTATCACTACGGCCACACCTCGTTGGACGTCGGCGAGGACGGCTGGTGGGACGTCGTCGACTGGGAGGTCTCGGAGGTGCGATCCGTCCTCAGCGACTGGGCTCGGGCGCTGGAGCTGACCGACGCGTGGAACACGGTGTACCTCGGGACCCACGACACCCCGCGTATCGTCTCCCGGTTCGGCAACGACGACCGCTATCGCTACGAGTCCGCGACGCTTCTGGCGACGGTCCTGCTGACGATGCCGGCGACGCCGTTCCTGTTTCAAGGCGACGAGATCGGGATGGCGAACTACCCGTGGTCCGCCCGCGAGGAGATGCGCGACGCCGACGCGACCAACCGCGTGGACACCGCTATCGAGTCCGGAGCGATCGAGTCGTTCGCGGAGGCCGAGGGCGTGGTCCGCTACCGCTCGCGCGACAACGCCCGCACGCCGGTGCAGTGGACCGACGGGGAACACGCCGGCTTCACCGATGGCGAGCCGTGGATACCGGTCAATCCGGACCACGACCGCGTCAACGTCGCAGCTGACCGCGACCGCGACGACTCGATATTCCGCTTTTACAGCGACCTGATCGACGTCCGAGATGACACGGAGGCGCTCCGATACGGCGTCTACGACCTCCTGACCGACGACCACCCGCGCGTGTGGGCGTACACCCGCCGGACCGGCGACGAAGTGGTCTTGATCGCGGTGAACTGGGCCGGTCGGACGTCGAGAGTCGACCTCGGATCCGCGGGGACGGTCGAATCGGTGCTGGCGTGCAACTACGACGACCCCGGAACCGATCTCAGTTCGATCGCCCTGCGACCGTACGAGGCGCGAGTGTACCGACTCTCGTAGTCGTCCTGTACCGAACGTATAATAGCTCACGGGGAGATGACACGTTCGCCGGGCGCGCGATGCCGTGCGCCGGGTGGTGACTACACATGGTTTTCAAAAAGATCACGCTGATCGGAACGAGCGAGGAGAGCTTCGACGCCGCCGCGGACGACGCGATCGACCGCGCCGAGAACACCCTCGAAAACGTGTACTGGGCGGAGGTGGAGGAGTTCGGCGTCGAGTTGCAGGGAGCGGCCGACCGAGAGTACCAGGCCGAAGTCGAGGTCGCGTTCGAACTGCAAGACTGAAGCGGCCGAAGCGGCCGGAGAGATCCGGGCCGTCGGAGCGGCCGTGCGAGCGTTCTTTTTGAATGTGGCACGATGTCGGCGTCGACTGACAGTGGACGGTCGGTGGACGGTCGTGGGGCGGTCGTGGGACGGTCAGTGGACGGTCGTGGGACGATCAGCGGACAACCGGTCGCGTATAAATGATCGCCGGCGAGGCGGGCGGTTTCGACGGCTCGGCCGTGCCGTCGCTTTCCCCGCGGCGTTATCGCGGGGTCGTGAACCTGCGGGCCTGTGGACCGTGCGCCCGCTCGGTCCCCCACATCGCTCGGTCCTCCGCGTCGCTCGGTCCCCCACATCGCTCGGTCCCGCGCGTGACCGCACCTCACGCCTCCCCAGCCTCGTCGGTCGCCCGTCGCTTCGCTCGGGGCGCCAGCGACTCCCTCGCGCTCGGATTCGCGCCGCGTTGCGGCGCTCACCGGAGCGCAGGGCGAGAGCAAAGCTCTCGCTTGCAGCCGGCGCTCCGCGCCGGCGACGCCACCGCGGTCCGTTTATAAGCGAACGCCGCCGCGTCGCCCACATATATATTCGCCCGCCACCACGGACCGCCAATGACCGCTTCACGCGCGCCGGCGGAGCCCGAGGTCCGGGAGTTCGAGGCGACGGTCGAGCGCGTCGACGGGCGCGAGGTCGTCCTCGACGAGACGTACTTCTACGCGGAGTCCGGGGGCCAGCCCGCGGACCGCGGCACGATCGACGGGGCGCTCGTCGACACCGTCACCGAGCGCGACGGGGAGGTAGTCCACGTCCTTGAGGAGGACTCCGGACCGTCGCTCGCGCCCGGCGAGACCGTCACGGCGATCGTCGACGACGCGTTCCGAACGTACTGCACCCGGGCGCACACCGCCTCGCACGTGCTCTACGGCGCCGCTCGCCGGACCTGTGAGGACCTCGGATACGCCGGCTTCGACATCGCACCGGAGAAGGTACGCGTCGACCTGACGACCGCCGAGCCGCTCGACGACGGCGACCTCGTCGAGTTGGAGCGGCTCGCCAACCGGGCCGTCTGGGACTCGCTGCCGGTCTCGTGGGAGACGCTCACCGAGTCCGAGGCGCGGGGGGTCGACGGCATCGCGTTCAACACGAAGACGGAGGAGGGCGCGATGAGCGGAGGGGAAGCAGTTCGAGTCGTGACGATCGGCGACGACGGGCCGGACGCCACCCCGTGGGACGTCGCCGCCTGCGGCGGCACCCACGTCGACAACACCGCCGAGATCGGGCCGATATCGGTGCTCGCTCGATCGAATCCGGGCGAGGGCGTCACCCGCGTCGAGTTCGCGGTCGGCCCGACCGCGATCGACCACGACGCGGCGGTCCACGCGGCGGCGCTCTCGGCCGCGACGAGCCTCGACACGCGGATCGCCGAACTGCCAGACGAGATCGGTCGGCTCCGCGAGGAGAACGATCGACTCGAAGCCGAACTCCGCGCGGCCACCGCGGACCTGCTCGCGGCCCGCCTGCGCGAGTTCCCGACGACCGAGGTCGACGGCGCGACGTGGGCGATCGACACGGTCGCAGACGCGGCCCCGAACGACCTTCGGGAGCCGGCGGAGACGGTGCTCGCGGGCGGTGACGGCGAGAGCGCCCCCGATGCGATCGCGGCGGTCGGCGCCGGCGACGCGCCGTTCGTGGTCGTCGCGGTCGGCGATCCGTCGGCCGGTATCGACGCCGGCGCGGTCGTCGACGCGATCACCGACGAGTTCGGTGGCGGCGGCGGCGGCGGTCCGACGTTCGCGCAGGGCGGGGGTCTCGACGCCGATCCCGACGCGATCGTTTCGTGGCTCCGCGAGCGATGACCGGCAAACTCGGCCCGGAGGCGCTCGCGGAGGTGCTCGCGGCGACGGGCGCGGACGACCCGGCGGTCACCGTCGGCCCGACGTACGGCGAGGACGCGGCCGCGATCGACCTCTCGGGCGCGGACGAGACGCTCGTCGTCGCCGCGGACCCGCTGTCGCTGGCGGCGGACGCGGTCGGCGAGCTGGCCGTTCACGTCGCCTGCAACGACGTGGCCGCCAGCGGCGCGGACCCGCGGTGGCTCACGCACACCCTCTTTCTGCCCGACGCCGATCCGGCGCGCCGGCGGACGGTCACCCGGCAGGTGGACGAGACCGCCGCGGAGCTGGGCGTCGCGATCGTCGGGGGCCACACGGAGGTGCTGGGGTCGCTGGAGCGCCCGCTCTGCTCGATGACCGCGCTCGGCACCACCGATCGGTTCGTGTCGAGCGGCGGGGCCGCCCCCGGCGACCGCCTGCTCCTGACGAAAGGCGCCGGCATCGAGGCGACCGCGATCCTCGCGACCGACTTCCGCGAGGAGTGCGCGGCGGCCGGCGTTCCGACGGACACGCTCGACGCCGCCGCCGAATTCCTCGACGACGTGAGCGTCGTCTCCGACGCGGCCGCGGTCCGAGATCACGCGAACGCGCTCCACGATCCGACCGAGGGCGGGCTGTTGACCGCGCTGGTCGAGACCGCGACCGCGAGCGGAACCGAACTGGCGGTCGAACGCGATCGCGTTCCGGTGCGACCCGAGACGCGGGCCTGCTGTGAGGCGCTGGGCGTCGACCCGCTGGCGACGTTCGGCTCCGGCGCGCTGCTCGCGTCGGTCCCGCCCGAGCGCGTCGACGAGGCGACCGACGCGCTGGAGGCGGCCGGGATCGACGCCGGCGTGATCGGCGACGTACGGGCGGGCTCCGGCGGGGACGGACGCGTCCTCGTCGACGGCGAGCGGCTCGCCGAGGCGCCGCGCGACGAGCTGTACCCGCTGTGGGAGGGCGAGTGATCCCCACCCCCGATCGCTCACCTTTTTCCGTGTGAGATCGAACGAGGCGCTATGACTGGCGCACGCGTCGGCTCGTCGCTGACCGACGAACAGGAGGCGGTCCGGGATCTCGTTCGGGAGTTCGCGGCCGAGGAGGTCCGGCCCGGCGCCGCCGAGGCCGACGAGACGGAGACGTTCCCGGAGGACGTCTGGGACGCCCTCGCCGATCTGGGGCTCACCGGCCTGACGGTCCCCGAGGCGTACGGCGGCTTCGACGCCGACGAGACGACGTACGCGATCGTCAACGAGGAGCTGGCGCACGGCCACCTCGCGGTCGCGACGGCGCTTTCGGTCCACTGTCTCGCCACCTCCTGTATCGGCGAGTTCGGGAGCGAGGCCCAGCGGGAGCGGTGGCTCCCGGAGATGGCGACCGACGGGAGACCCGTCGGGATGTTCTGTCTCTCCGAGCCGCACGCGGGGTCGAACCCGGCGGAGATGTCGACGACCGCCGAGTACGACTCGGAGGCGGACGAGTACGTCTTAAACGGCGAGAAGCAGTGGATCACGAACGGAAAGCGCGGCGGGGTCGCGATCGTCTTCGCGAAGGCCGTCGACCCCGACGGCGAGGAGGACGACGACGGCGACGGGAGGTCGATCACGCAGTTCCTCGTGCCGGCCGACACCGAGGGGTTCGAGGTCGGCAAGAAGGAGGAGAAGCTCGGGCTGCGCGCCTCGGACACGACCGGCATCTCGCTTACCGACTGCCGGATCCCGGCCGAGAACCGGCTCACCGAGGAAGGAGCGGGGCTCTCGGCGGCCTTCCGAACGCTCACCGGCGGCCGGATCGGGATCGCGGCGCAGGCGGTGGGGCTCGCGCAGGCCGCGCTCGACGAGGCGACGGCGTACGCCGCGGAGCGCGAGCAGTTCGGCGCGCCGATCGCCGAGATCCAGACCGTCCGACACAAGGTCGCGGAGATGGCGACGGACATCGCCGCCGCCCGCCTGCTCGTCCGCGAGGCGTGCCGGCAGGCCGAGGCCGGCGAGGACAACCGCGTCGCCGCCTCGCAGGCGAAGCTGCGCGCCAGCGAGACCGCGATGTCGGTGACGAACGAGGCCGTCCAGATCCACGGCGGCTACGGCTACACGACGGACTTCGACGTCGAGCGG
>NZ_AOJI01000027.1 GCF_000336995.1 Halorubrum aidingense JCM 13560
GAGATGTGTATAAGAGACAGCGCTTACGACGCGATCGTCTACGACCTCGACGGCACGCTCGTCGAACTCGCGGTCGATTGGGCCGAGGTCGCCGACCGCGTCCTCGACGTGTACGCGGAACACGCGATCATCCCGCCGACGGACGACCTGTGGGGGCTCCTCGAAGCCGCCGAGGAGTACGGTGTCGGCGAGCCCGTCGAGGAGGCGATCGCGCTCCACGAGCGGTCGGGCGCCCAGGAGTCGCTGCTGCTCCCGCTGGGCGAACGGCTCGTCGCGGCGAGCAACCGAGAGGAGACGGACGGAGGGACGAGCGAGCCGACCGCGGCGGACGGCGCGGTTGACGGACCGATATCGGTCGGCGTGTGTTCGCTCAACTGCGAGGACGCCTGTCGGATCGCGGTCGAAACGCACGGGCTCGGCGCCGCGATCGACGCGGACGCGATCGTCGGCCGCGACACGGTCGAGACGCACAAGCCGGAGCCGGAGTCGCTGCTCGCGGCGATCGACCGGCTCGGCGCCGATCCGGATCGGACGCTTTTCGTCGGCGACTCGGAACGAGACGCCGTGACGGCCGAGCGCGCCGGCGTCGACTACGCGTGGGTATCGGCGCTGCTCGCTGAGACGGTGTAACGGAACCCTCGGAGCGGCCGGTCACTCCCCGCAGTCGGGCGCTTTGTCGGCTCCGGCGTCGCCGCTCTCGCTGTCGTCGGTCGTTCCGCCGCCGTCGCCGGCCTCGGTCCGCTTCGCGTAGGCGGCGACGACGACGGCGGTGAGAAACCAGATCGGCGCGCCGACGCGGATCGCGAACGCCGCGCGGGCGCCCCACGTGTCGAGCGTGACGAAGCCGGAGAGGATCGCGACGGTCGGCGCGCCGACGAGGATGGTGACGACGAACGTCGTCTGCATCACCCAGGCGTAGTCGACGCCGTCGTACTCGGCCCGCTCGACAGGTTGCACGGACGGCTCTCCGTCGCGAATCGACAAATCGGTGGCGGTCCGCGTTTCCGGATCCCGGCGAGTTTAACCGCTCGCGGGGGGACGCTTCGAGGTATGACAACGACGCGGGGACTCCGGGATCGCGAGGCGCCGATCACGATGCTGACCGCCTACGACGCCCCGACGGCGGCGATCGTCGACGAGGCCGGTATCGACGTCGTGCTCGTCGGCGACAGCATGGGCAACGCGGCCCTGGGCTACGACTCCACGCTCCCCGTGACGATGGCGGAGGTCAAGAGCCGGACCGCGGCGGTCGCCCGCGCGACCGAGGACGCGCTGGTCGTCGCCGACATGCCGTTCCTCTCGTTCGGCGTCGACGAGGCGGAGTCGGTGCGCAACGCCGGCGAGCTCCTGAAGGAGGCCGACGCCGACGCGGTGAAAATCGAGAGCGGCCCCCACACCGTCGAGACCACGCGCCGCATGGCCGACGTGGGAATCCCGGTGATGGCGCACCTCGGCTTGACCCCTCAGCACGTCAACCGCCTCGGCGGGTACACGAGACAGGGGACCGACCAGGACGCCGCCGAGGAGATAATCGACCTCGCCGGGGCCCACGCCGAGGCCGGCGCGTTCGCGCTCGTCTTGGAACACGTCCCGGCGAACCTCGCCGCGGCCGTCACGGAGGCGCTCGACATCCCGACGATCGGCATCGGCGCCGGCCCCGACTGCGACGGACAGGTGCTCGTCATCAACGACGTCGTCGGTCTCGGCGAGTGGTCGCCGCCCTTCTCGCGGCAGTTCGGGGACGTTCGGGCGGAGATGACCGAGGCGGTCGAGGCGTACCGGGACGCCGTCGCGAGCGGGGAGTTCCCGGCCGACGAGCACTCGCACGTCGAGGCGGACCTCGGGGACTTGTACTGAGCCGGCGCTGTCGAACCGCTCGACGAGGCACGTGCTGACTCGAGTGCGGCGAGTGCGGGAGAGCTGGTCACAACGCTGCCACCATATGTACTGTAAAATATAATTACAGATAGCTTAAGCTTCTGCGTGCTCTGTAATACCTGATTATTCATGAGATCCGGTAGCCAACACCAATCGACTCACTCGCGCCGAGACGTTCTCTACAACGGCAGCACCCTCTCAATCCTCCTCGGACTCGGCATCGCCACTGTTCCGGGATCGGTTGCAGCAGACAAGGCAGAACTCGTTGAGGCGATAGCAAGCCAAGCCGGAATCAGCAAAGCCGACGCCAAGCGCGCACTCGAGGGGTTCGCCGAGGCCACCACCAAAGCGCTGGCGAACGGCGACCGCGTGGCGCTCCCCGACTTCGGGATGTTCTCCGTCTCCAGCCGCGTCCGAAACGCCAACGGAAACACCGCGAGAGACGAGTCTGCAGTCGATTTCGACGTCTGTCCGGCGTTCGGCGCCGCACTCGATCTCAACCCCGGAAACGGTGATCAGCGCCGAAACGAGGCCGGGTCCAAATGCCGCTCTGCGGATGTCGTCATCGATGCAGACCGCGTCGTGGCCGAGACAGGCAAGGGCCTCTCGAAGGCCGACGCGAAGAAGGCACTTGACGGATTTATCAGCGCCACAACAAACGCGCTTAACGAAGGCGAAACCGTGGAGCTGATCGGGTTCGGCTCGTTCAGCATCTCGAAGCGGTCTGCCCGAACCGGGCGCAACCCGCAGACAGGAAAAGAGATCAAGAGCGCGGCGAAGAACGTGGTCAAATTCAAAGCGGGAGCCGAGTTGTCCAAAAGCGTGAACTAGTGGGTTTTCGGGCCTGAGCTGCTCGTTTGATTTCCTGAGTAGATAGTGAATAACGCATCGACAATGACGATACCGAGGTCGAAACCGCCACACCCGGCGTGGGGTATATACGCGCCAACGGCCTACGTGAGTACGTGACAACCCGGACCATCCGCGCCCGCGACCGGCCGGTGTTCGGCGTCGACGTCCACAGCGGCGACGTTCGCGGCGACGACCCCTCCTACGCCCTCGTGATTCTCGATCCGGTCGACGACGACGATCCGGACGCGCCCGACGTCGACGGCCCGCTCGCTCGCGTCACCCGCGACGTCGTCTCGTTCCGGAAGCTCTGCCGGCTGATCGACGACCGAAACCCGCTGTACGTCGCCACCGACAACGCCTACGAGCTGGCGGCGAACAAAAACGAACTCGTCGGGTTCCTCCGATCGCTTCCCGACGGCACCCGACTGGTGCAGGTGACCGGCGCGGAGCGCCCGGAGCCGCTCTCGCGGGTCGCCTCGCGCCACGGGATCCCGTACGGGAAAGAGCCGATGAAGGAAGCGGAGGCGTCGGCCCGGCTGGCCGCGGCCAACGTCGGCCACGAGGTGACCGCGTTCACCAATGAGACGAGAGTGAAGGTGTCTCGCGGCCGGTCGACCGGGAAGGGCGGGTGGAGTCAGGACCGCTACACCCGACGAATCCACGGGAACGTCAGGAAGCGGACGCGACAGGTCCAGTCGAAGCTGAAGGAGGCGAACCTCGACTTCGAGCGCGACGTGACCGAGAAGTACGGCGGCTACGCGAACGCGACGTTCACCGTCGAGGCCCGGCCGGAGGAGATCCCGGTGTCGAACTCGCGGGCCGGCGACGTGCGCGTCGAGGTCGAGCGAGAGCGACGAGACGGGATCGAGTACGAGCCGCTCGTCCAGCGGCGCGACCGGGTGATCGTCGGGATCGACCCCGGAACCACCACCGCGGCCGCCGTCGTCGGGCTCGACGGGACGGTCCACGACCTGTTCTCCTCGCGGACCGCCGACACCGCCGACGTGACCGAGTGGATAATCGAGCAGGGGCGGCCGATCATCGTCGCCGCCGACGTGGAGCCGATGCCGGAGACCGTCGAGAAATTCCGGCGCTCGTTCGACGCGGCGGGGTGGCGACCGACGACGGATCTGCCCGTCGACGAGAAGCTCCACCGGACCCGCGAGACGAACTACGCGAACGATCACGAGCGCGACGCGCTGGCGGCCGCGCTGTACGCCTACGACGACCACGAAGACCAGTTCGAGCGGATCGCCGCGAAGACGCCGCCCCGACTCGACCGCGAGGCGGTGATCGCGGGCGTCGTCGCCGGCGGCGCCTCCGTCGAGGCCGTCGTCGAGGACCTGAGCGAAGACGACAGAAACGGAAGCGGGAACGGGGAGGCGGACGGCGAGTCGGCGACCGATCCGACCGAGCCCGAACGCACCGAGGAGGAGGAGACGATCCGGCGGCTCCGCGAGCGCGTCGATCGGCTGGAGTCGCACGCGGCGTCGCTGGAGGCCGACCTCGACGAGCGCGACGACCGGATCGCCGACCTGGAGGGGAAACTGGAGGAGGCGAAACGCGAGGAGCGGATCGAAGCGCGCACCCGCCGGGCGGTCTCCCGACTCGAACGTGAGACCGACCGACTGGAGCGCGAGCGCGACGAGGCCAGGGAACGGGCGGACGAACTGGAGGGGAAAGTGGAGACGCTCAAGGAGCTGTGGCGGCTCGACCACTCCAACTTCGAGCACGTCGCCGCCGACCGGGGGCTCGCGAGCGTGAAGGTCGCGGAGCAGTTCACCCTCGACGCGCTGGAGGCGGCCGACGAGGCCTACGGACTCGTCGCCGGCGACGTGGTGTACCTCCGCGACGCCTCCGGGGCCGGCCGGCGCACCGCCGAGCGGCTGGCCGAAACGGACCCGCGGGCGGTGATCCGCGACGGGAACCTCTCGGAGGTGGCCGATCAGGTGCTGTTCGACCACGACGTGCCGGTCGTCCCGGTCGACGCGGTCCCCGTCCGCGAGGTCGACGAACTGGCGGTCGCGGACGAGGCGACCCTCGAAGCCGCCATCGACGACTGGGAAAGCCGGGCCGAGCGTCGGCGGAAAGCCGAGAAACAGGAGCATCTCGACCGGATCATCTCGGAGCACCGGGCGGGGCGGACGCTGCCGGAGACCGAGGAGTAGACCTCGGGTCGTCTGACCCGACGGATGACACGGTCGGATCGTCCGACTCGACAGCCAGCGTTTATGTGCGTGGAAGGACAGGTAGTCGCTACCTACCGTGATAATCGCATCGCTGCTCTCGGCGATCGGCTTCTTTTCGACGGCGGCTGTGACGCAGACGAAGGGACTCCGGCTCGGCGGGGCGATCCTGGTACCGACGCTGGTCGTGTACGCGCTCACGGAGTTCCTGACGCTCCCCGTGTTCCTCGTGAGCGCCGTCGTGGCCTACCTGCTGTTATGGCAGGCGAAAGAGCGGACGCTGATGTACGGTCGCGACGAGTTCCTCGTGGCGCTCGCGGCCGGCGCGGTCGTTCCCATCGTCGGCTACCTCGTCGTCGCTACGGTCGCGCCGGGCCTCTTCGACGTAAACCCCATCCTCCTCGTCGGCAGCATCCTCCCGGGGCTCGCCGCGTACAACGTCGCCCAGACCAAACCGGAGTACCGACGGCAGGACCTGCTGTACACGACCGGACTGGTCCTCGGGCTCTGGCTCCTCGGGATCGTTCTCGTCGGACCGCGGACCGCCAGCCTCCTGGGGGATCTCACCCCACTCGTCCTGTTCGCCCGGACGGCCGACGTGGCCGTTCTCAGGGGAGCCGTCGTCGACGGGTACCTGGCACCGAACATCGAGATCCGAACGACCATCACCGCGTTCCTCGCCGTCGGGATGGCGGTCTCGGAGCTGGTCCGCCGGGAGTTCGGCGTTCGGATCGGCATCGTGTCGATGGCGCTGTTGGCGCTGTTCGCGCTCGTCAGCCGCTGGCTCCTCGCGCTGTTTCTCCTCTCGTTCGTCGTCTCCCTGGTCGCCACCTGGGCGGTCCACCGGACGACGCTCTTGTACGGCCGCGTGCTCATCAGCATCGGCTGCGGCGTCGGCACGCTCGCGGCGCTCGCGTTCACGACGCAGCTCCCCATCATCCGCGGGCTGTCGGCGCTGTTCGTCGGCGTCATCGCCGGCGTCGACGCCTACGCGGTCCACGTGACGCCGCCGCTCGAGCGCCGCCAGCAGCCGTTCCTCGCCGTCGCCGCCTTCGTCGGGATGCTCCTGCTCGTTCGCACCGTCGTCGACCCGTACCAGCGGGGCGTCCTCCAGGAGCTCACGCCGCTTGTCGCGCTCGTCGGCGTCGTCGTCGTCGCCGCGTGCCTCGCGGTCGCGTACCGCTGGCGGATCGAGTCGCCGGACGACGAGGCGGTGCTCTCGGCGTCCGTCCTCTCAGGAGGTGACGGCTGATGTGGCCGTTCGACCGGGGCAAGGGGCTGTCATACGGAGGGACGCCCCTCGAGAAGCCGTCGATCGTGGACCGTGCTCGCGAGCTGTTCGGCCGCGGGCGATCCCACCAAGCCCACCTCGACGAGACCGAGGTCCGGATCGGCGTCTCGGGGATCCGCGGGAAGTCGTCGACCGCGAAGCGACTGGGGTCCGTACTGACCGAGCGCGGGTACGACACCTACACGAAGATCACCGGCGACCATCCCACCTCGTACCACAACGGTCGAACGATCCCGATCCAGCGCCGGGGGCCGCGGGTGACGCTGTACGAGAACCTGAACCTGCTCCGGGAGTTCGTCCCGCAGCTCACCGAGACGGAGCCGGAGGACGCCATCGTCATGGAGAACCAGGCGATCACCGAGTACACGATGCGGATGGTCAACGAGCGGTTCCTCCGGCCGAACGTCCTCCTGTTCTGTAACGTGCGCCAGGACCACAACGACACGCTGGGCGAGACGCGACAGGACATCGCTCGCTCGTTCGCCCGCTCGGTCCCTGAGGGGTGTCACGTCATCAGCGACGAGCAGCACGGCGCCATCCACGACTACCTCAAGGAGGAGATCGAGGCGCGCGGGGCGACGATCGAGCAGGTCGACGTGCCCGAGCGACACCGCCACCTCACCGGGGCGGAGACCGTCCACATGCTCAACCACGTCCTCGATCACCTCGGGGAGCCGCGGATCGACGACGCAGAGCTCCACTCCATGCTCGACGCCATCCAACCGGAGTGGACGGACCTGCCGGACGGACGGGTGTTCAACGCGGCGAAGGTCAACGAGATCGAGAGCACGGAGCTGTTCCGCCGCCAGCTCGCCGGAACGGGTGACGACGCGGAGCTCGTCTGTCCGTTCGTGTTCCTGCGGCGGGACCGGCGGGGTCGGACGGCTTCGTTCGTGGAGTATATCGACATCCTGTTCGAGCGCGGACTCATCGACCGGGTCCACGTCGGAGGCGCGTACACGGGCGTGTTCGCCCGACGGGTCGACGGACCGGCGACCGAACACGACACGGACGCGACCGACGCGGAGACGGTGCTCGACCGGCTGCTCGCGACCGACCAGCCGGTGATGTTCATGGCGAACACCGTCCACCCGTTCATGCGCGAGCTCGCCGACGAGGTCGAGACCCGCGAACGGAGCGAGAGGCCGCCGGAGCTGCCTGCGTACTGACCGCCCGGCTCCCCGCTTCACGTCGCCACGCGTCCGCACGCATCCAGAAGTCATATGTCCGACAACCGCACAGTCGGGAGTATGGATGCCTACGAGCGGATCACCCGGAACGCGGCCGAGGTGGTCACCGAGGAGGAGATCGAGGCGCTGGCCGACGACCCCGACGGGAAGCGGGCGTACGTCGGCTACGAGCCCTCCGGCGTCCTCCACATCGGGCACATGCTCACCGCGAACAAGCTCATCGACCTGCAGGAGGCCGGGTTCGAGGTGACGGTGCTGCTCGCCGACGTGCACGCGTACCTCAACGACAAGGGCTCGTTCGAGGAGATCCGTCACACCGCAGAGCGGATGCGCGACCAGTTCATCGCCTACGGGCTCGACGAGTCGAGCACGCAGTTCGTGCTCGGCTCCGACTTCCAGCTCGACGACGACTACACGCTGGACCTGCACTCCTTAGAGCTGGAGACGACGCTCGCGCGGGCCGAGCGCGCGATGGCCGAGATCACCTCGAGCGACTCGGTGAAGGTGTCGCAGGCGGTGTACCCGCTGATGCAGGCGCTCGACATTCCGTATCTCGGCGTCGATCTGGCGGTCGGCGGGATGGAACAGCGCAAGGTCCACATGCTCGCGCGCGACGTGCTCCCGAGCATCGACCGCGAACCGCCGACGAGTCTCCACACTCCGCTTATCGCCGACCTCAGTACCGGTCACGGGAAGATGTCCTCCAGTACGGGCGTCACCATCTCGATGGAGGACTCCCGCGAGGACATCGAGTCGAAGGTGAACAAGGCGTACTGTCCGCCGACCGCGGACCCCGAGCCGACCGACGACGGCGCGGAGCGCGAGAACCCCGTCCTACAGGTGTTCGAGTACCACGTGTTCCCGCGGTTCGAGACGGTCGTCGTCGAGCGGCCGGAGGAGTACGGCGGCGACTTGGAGTACGACGCCTACGACGACCTCGAAGCCGATCTCGAGTCCGGCGAGCTACACCCCGCCGACGCGAAGGGCGCGCTCGCCGAGTACCTCGACCGACTCATCGCACCGGGCCGCGAGCAGTTGGCCGAGTGAACCGCCTGTAGAGCACACCGTTTTTCACTTACCGTTCACGCCTCGCCCGCCGTGTGGCCCCCGTGTTCGCAGCCTCCGTCGAGACAGCTGCGGCCGGTCGCCGTCTCGAAGACGGGAAGCCCGCACTCGCACTCGTCGACGACGACTCCCGAGGGGATCGAGAACGTCGTCTCGCAGTCGGGATACTGTTCGCACCCGAGGAAGACCCGCCCGGGTGCGGCCTCGACCGTGAGATCGCCCCTGCAGTCCGGACAGTTCCAGACGCGGTCGAACCGATCGCGGACGGCGTCTTCGAGGGGATCACAGGCGGCGTCGAGACACAGGTGGAACGGCTCCCCGCGCTCGACGCGGATTTTCGGGAGTCCGCAGTCGTCACAGATCCCGTCGGTGACGCTCGCGCCGGCCGGGAGTCCCCGGCGCCGCTCGCAGGCTAGACAGACCACGTCGCCGCGCGAGCGCACGAGTGCCCCGCCGTCGTCGGGACAGGTCCCGACCGGCACGCCGGCCTCCGTGACCGGGAGCGCGCGGCTGGCGGTCGCCTCCTCGGCGACGATCCGGAGTCGACGGGCGCCGTCGCGGGCGGTGACGGAGAACCCCTCGCCGTCGCCCTCGACGACGACGCTCTCGGGGCGAGTGAGCCACGCGACGGGCTGGTAGCCGTCGGCGTCGTGGACGAGCGTGGTGTCGTCGGGTTTGATGATGACGACGACGCGTCCGCGGTGGGTGCGGGTGCGGTCGCCGCGTTCGGTCACCTGACAGTCGCCTGCGAGCACGCGGAGTCGTTCCGGCATACCGCGGGGTTGCCCCGCTCTCGGATTTAAGAAGTCGGCGGCGAGACCGGCCCGCGAACGACGCGTCCGCGATCCATGGAGACGGAAAACGTGTGATTAGTTTAACAAGATCGTTTCCGTAGGGCTACATATGAGCGAGACCCCCAGTGCGGATCCGTCGAGAACGTCAGGCTCGACCGACTCCGTTCGGGTCGGAGTGCTGAGTTTTCACAACAGCAAAGAGACCAAAGCGATCCTCAATGCCGTTCACGCGCTGGGACACGAACCGGTCTGGCTCCGCGAGGAGAACGCGCGGTCCTGGATCGAGGCCGGGAGCCTCCGCTTCGACCCCGACGTCGACGTCGTCGCGAACCGCCTGCTGACGACGAAGGCCGCACAACCGCTCGACGACCTCGGGATCGCAACGAGCTACGCCGCTTTGCGACCCGTGTTGAACCCGCCGCCGGTCGTCGTCCGAACCATGCACAAGTACGGCGCCGCGGCGACGCTCACCGCGGCCGGTATCCCGGTTCCGGACGCCTACATCGCCTTCACGCACCGGACGATAAACGAGGGCAACCGCCTCACGAGTGAGAAAGCGGTCCACAAGTCCGCGATCGGGACGAACGGGGACCGGATGACGGTCGTCGACGCGGACGACACCGTCTCTCCGCTCATCGCCCGTCGTCGGGCGTTCCTACAGGAGTTTATCGACACCGACGCGGAGCGACCATTCGACGTCCGCGCGTACGTCGTCGGCGATCGGGTCGTCGCCGCGATGAAGCGGTACGCGCCGGCGGACGAGTGGCGCACGAACGTCGCCGTCGGCGGCGCGGTCGAGGATTTCACCGACGACCTCCCCGCGGAGGCGGCGCGGCTCTCGCGGGAGGCCGCCGACGTGCTCGACCTCGATTACGCCGGGGTAGACCTGCTGTGCCGTGACGGCGCGTGGTACGTCCTCGAGGTGAACGTGACCGCGGGGTTCAAAGGGCTCTTCGAGGCGACGGGGATCAGCCCCGCGCCGCACATCGCCGGCCTCGCGATCGAGAGCGCCGGCGGCCGGGTCGACTCCGACCGCGTCGCGGCGCTCTCGACGGTGCTCGACGACTCGGTCCCGGAGTGTAAGCCGGCTCTCGATCCGGAGCCGGAGGAGTTGACGATGATCGGCTACACCGAGCGCGTGACGGTGAGCGCGGGCCAACGAGCGGTCGACGTGGTCGCCAAATCAGACACCGGCGCCCGGCGAACGAGCATCGATTTCGATATCGCCGCGGAGATCGGCGCCGGCCCGATCATCGACACGGTCCACGTGAAGTCCGGATCGCAAACCGGACGAAAGAAGCGCCCGCTCGTCGAGATCGACGTCAAAATCGGTAACCGGTGGCAGACCGTGACCGCGAGCATCGAGAACCGGAGCCACATGAATTACCCCGTCCTCCTCGGTCGAGACGTCCTCGACGGCTACCGCGTGGACGTCACAAAACGGGAGCGCGAAGCGTGACTTACGCCACGCGAACCGTTCGCGTCGCCCGAACCGGCATCAGCGGCAGATCGGGGAAGACGACCTCGACGACGAACTCCAGCTCGTCGGCGTCTTGCGGTCCGAACACCCCGATCGGCACGGTCGTCTCTCCGTCGAGGTACGTCGTGGTCTCGGACATCTCCACGTCGTTGACGGTGACGCGGATGCCCGTTCGAGCGCGTCCGGAGACGGTCGCGATCGCGACCTCGCACAGCTCGTTTTCGCCGACGGCGATCGAGTCGGGGAACGCGCCCCAGTCGACGTCGATCCGCGGACAGTCACGCGCCGCCTCGACGATCCGCTCGGCGACGGAGCCGCTCATACCGGCGTTTTCCAGCGCGCTCGCGCCGGCGTCGACCACGTCGGCGGGTGAGGTGAGCCCGGCAGTCGCGAGCCGCTCCGCCCGCCCGGACCCCACGCCGTCGATCGCGGTGAGCGCGACGGCCTCCCGGGAGACGCCGTGTTCGACGCGCGCCTCGACGCGACACGCGAGGTTGGCGGCGCGGGGGCCGGCGAACCGGTCGAGGAACTCCGAGAGCGCGGCGAGCAGGCGGAGTGCGTTCTGCCGGATCACCCACGCGTCCGAGCGGAGGTCGGCGGGGATCGAGTCGGCCATCCCCGCGAGCAGGATGGCGAACACCTTGCGGTGGCCGTCCGCCAGCTCGGTGTCGCGGCCGTCGAGGATGCGATCGATCGCGTCCGCTTCGGCCGAGCGCGCGGAGACGGAGTCGAACTCGCCGGCGGCCGCGACCGTCTCCAGGATCCGGTCGACCGTCAGCGTCTCCCGGTCGGCGAGCCGGCGGAACCGGCGGGCGGTGTCGAGCCGGAGGTAGTACTTCGAGGCGAGCCGTCCGAGCGCCGACGGCTCGATCGCGAGGTCGTCGTCGGCCGCGACGAACCCGTCGTCGACGAGCGATTCGAGGGTGTCGCGCACGCGGTCGCGGAGGGTCCCGAAGTCGTACTCGTCGGGCTTCGACCCCGCGCGGACGTAGTAGAACGTCGTCTCCAGCCAGTCCATCACGTCGCCGAGCCCGCGGATAGTGCCCATCGCGATCTCCGCGTTGAGATGGGACTCGAGCTCGCCGGCGAGCCGTGACTCGATCGGTTTCCCCTCCTTCAGCAGCGTCCGGTACTTATCGGCGTCCGCGTGGTCACACACCACCCAGCCGTAGCCGACGTCGTCGTAGCCGGGCCGGCCCGCCCGCCCGAGCATCTGGAGCACGTCGAGCGGAGAGATGTCCGTCTCGCCCTCCAACGGGTCGTGGTACTTCGTGTCGCGAATGACGACACAGCGCGCCGGGAGGTTGACGCCCCACGCGAGCGTCGACGTCGAGAAGAGCAGCTTGATCTTCCCCTGTTTGAACCACTCCTCGACGCGGTCGCGGTCGTCCTTTCCGAGCCCGGCGTGGTGGAAGCCGACGCCGTCGGTGACGGATTGCCGAAGGGTGTCGTTGGTGAGCTCTTTCGCCTCGTTGTGGTAGTCGTAGTCGCCCCGAGAGTCGATCGGAATGTCCCGTTCGGTGATCTCGTCGCGGGCCTTCTTCGCCGCCTGCACCGTGTCCTGCCGCGAGGAGACGAACACGAGCGCCTGCCCGTCCTCGCGGACGTGCGGCTCGGCCAGGTCGAGCGCGCGGTAGAGCCGCCGGTACTTGTCGGCGAAGGCGTTCGAGCCGTGCGAGTACGTCTTCACGCCGGTCTCCAGATCGACCGGGCGGTAGGCGTCCCCGAACTCGTAGGTCGTCTCCGCGGGCGCGTCGAGCCACTCGGCGACGTCGTCGATGTTCGGCATGGTCGCCGAGAGCGCGACGACGCGCGGCTCCTGTAGCCGACGGAGCCGCGAGACCGTGACTTCGAGCACCGCGCCGCGCTTCTCGGAGTCGAGCAGGTGGACCTCGTCGATCACGACGCAGTCGACGTCGGTGATAAACGAGTACCGAGCGGAGTCGTGTTTCCGCGTCGCGCTGTCCGCCTTCTCGGGGGTCGTCACGAGCACGTCCGCGCGCTCGGCGCGACGCGGGTTCAGGTCGCGCTCGCCGGAGACGACGTACACCGAGTAGCCGAGCTCCTCGAAGCGCTCCCACTCGCTTTCCTTCTCGTTCGTGAGCGCGCGAAGCGGCGCGATGAAGAGGGCGGTCCCGCCCGCAGCGAGCGTCTTGCAGATCGCGAGCTCGGCGAGCGCGGTCTTGCCGGACGCCGTCGGCGCGGACGCGACGACGTTGTGATCGGACTCCAAGATGCCGGGCAGCGCCTCGCGTTGCATCCGGTTGAACTCCTCGAACCCGAACGCGTCGGCGAACTCCGGCACCGCGTCCGCGACCTTCACGGTGCACCACACCCGTGGACGAGTCGACGGCGACCGCGGCTGATTCGCATTGGATCGAGACGGGGGCTTCGAGGGCAAAGGCGTTTCTCATGCGGTCGGCGCGGCCGACGGCTCCCCAGACGACGCTCATCAGCAACTCCGAGTATTTAGGTGACCGCGGGTCGACCGGCCGGTATGATACCGTCGTCGCCGGTCGCCGCGGGAATCGCCGCCGTCGTCGTCCTGCTCGGACTGTTGGTCATCGTCCGCCGCATCCGCGGGCCGTCGGCGGACGCGCGCGAGTCGAAACGCGCCCACGACGCCGCACAGGAGCGCGATCCGCCCGTCTCGATCGGCGAGACCTACGAGTTCGGCGTCACCGAACTCACGGACCACCACTCCGGTACGGAAGTCGCCGTCGGCAAAGTCGAGGGGTTCGTCGTCTTCACCGAAGACATCCCGAACGGGATCAGCAAAGGCGACGTGATCCGCGCGAAGGTGCTCTCGTTCAACGAGGGCCGTACCTCCGCGGACGCGACCTTCGTCACGAAGGCGTAGGACAAACTCGTCGCGAGATCACCGGTCGCGCTGATCGCGAAATCGCGTGCCGAAGTCGGCGAGGCCGTTCACCTCCGCTCCGAGCATGAGGTTCATACGTGATGCCGACGAAGGGCCGTCGTAATGGCTCAGGCCGGGAATCAGGACCTCACGGAGCGGTTCATTCAGTTTTACCGCAACTACTACCGCGAGGAGATCGGCACCCTCGCACAGAACTACCCCAACGAACAGCGCTCCCTGTACGTCGATTACGACGATCTCTTTCAGTTCGACCGCGACCTCGCAGAGGACTTCCGCACGAAGCCCGACCAGATGCGCGAGTACGCCGAGGAGGCGCTCCGGCTCTACGACCTCCCCGCCGACGTCAGCCTCGGCCGCGCGCACGTTCGGATCGAGAATCTCCCCGAGAGCATCGACATCCGCGGGATCCGCGTCCACGACGACCACATCGGCAAGCTCGTCTCGGTCAAGGGCATCGTCCGCAAGGCGACCGACGTCCGCCCCAAGGTGACCGAGGCCGCCTTCGAGTGCCAGCGCTGCGGGACGATGACGTACATCCCCCAGAGCGACGGCGGCTTCCAGGAACCACACGAGTGTCAGGGCTGTGAGCGGCAGGGCCCCTTCCGCGTCAACTTCGACCAGTCGGAGTTTATCGACTCTCAGAAGCTCCGCATCCAGGAGTCTCCCGAGGGGCTCCGCGGCGGCGAAACGCCCCAGTCGCTCGACGTCGACATCGTCGACGACATCACCGGCAAGGTGAGTCCCGGCGACCACGTCACCGCCGTCGGCATCCTCCACATCGAACAGGTCGAACAGGGCAACGAGAAGTCCGCCATCTTCGACCTGTACATGGACGGCGTCGCCATCGGCATCGAAGACGAGGAGTTCGAGGACATGGACATCACCGAGGCGGACAAACGCGAGATCATCGAGCTCTCCGAGCGCGACGACATCTACGAGGCGATGGTCGACTCCATCGCGCCCGCCATCTACGGCTACGAAGAGGAGAAGCTCGCGATGATCCTCCAGCTGTTCTCCGGCGTCACCAAGCACCTCCCCGACGGCTCGCGGATCCGCGGGGACCTGCATATGCTTCTGATCGGAGACCCGGGTACCGGAAAAAGTCAGATGATCAGTTATGTTGAAAATATTGCCCCACGATCAGTTTATACATCAGGAAAAGGATCATCCGCTGCAGGGCTCTGCGTAGTTGGTGACACGAAGATTCACACGAGCGACGGGTTCGTCCCGATTCGGGAGATCGCCACAGACCAGCACCCCGATCCGGTCGAGATCGAAACAGCCGCAGAATCGACGCGCGATCTGTACACGTTCGACCGTTCCAACGGCTCGATCGATCTCGCGGAGAGTTCCCACGTGTGGCGAATGCCCGAGAAGTCCTGTCGGCGGATCGAGACGGCACACGGAAAGGATCTCGAAGCGTCGGTCAATACGCCGGTTCTCGTCTGCGACGAGCACGGCATCGAGTGGCGCGAGATTTCGGAGATAGGCGTTGGCGACCACGTTGCGGTTCCCCGGTACACCGGGATCGACCGGTCATCGCCGTCAGTTCGTGAGTACGTCGAGTTCACGGGTGAAAAACTGAAACCGACGGACGAGTCGATCGAACGCCTCCGCACTCGTCTCTGCGAGGAGTTCGGGACGCTTCGTAACGCGGCCGCCGAACTCGATCTCTCGGAGGACTTTATTTACGACACGCTCTCGAACCGTCACATTCCACGCGAAAAGCTCGATACGGTCCTCGATGCACTCAACGTACATCTCGACGACATCGGCCTCGAACGGGCGATGCTTCGGCACGGAAGCGGTGTGACGATCCCCGAGAAATTCGACGCGGATTTGATGTATCTGATCGGACTCGTCTTCGGTGACGGCGACGTGATGGTGTCGCGTCGAGGGGGCAACCGCGGTCACGTCCGGATCTCGAACTCGAACACGGACCTGCTGAAACAGGCCGCCGATATCATCGAAGCCAAATTCGGGAGGTCCGTCCGGGTCGAGTACCAGGACGAGCGTGTCCCCTGCATTCGTCTTCACAGCGCGACCGTCGCCCGCTTTTTCGCCAACGTTGGCGTTGAATCGCCGAAAGACGACATCCGTCTCGATCCGGGACTCACGACGGCGGAACACGCCGACTCATTCCTCCGGGGCCTGTTCGATGCGGACGGGTCAGTTTGCGGACGTGACGACGGCGGATCGAGCGTCCAGTTCTCGACCGTCTGCGGCGAACTCGCGGAGCAAGTCCAACTGATGTTGGAGACGTACGGCGTCCGTTCACGAACCCGTGAGCGTGACCGCCGCGGGACCTACACACGGGCGGACGGACACGAAATCGAATCGACTTCGATCCAAACGCACCTTGCCATTTACGGGAAGGAACTCGACGCGTTCGCCGATCAGATCGGATTCCGGTCGACTGCAAAATCACGGGCACTACGCAGCATCGTCCGCGACGTGCCTCGGCGTGGTGAACGGCTTCCGGTGGGGAGCGCACTCGCACGGGCAGACGGCGGGTCTACAGCATACCGCCAGAATTTCGTAAAGGGGCAGAACCCAAGTCGTTCCCGGGCGAAAGCCATCGTGGATAGTCTCGATCTCGGCGCGATCGGCGGGGAGGTCAAGGAGGTTGCCGACGCCGATCTCGTCTGGGACGAAGTCGTTGACGCCGAACACACCGGAAAAAAAGAGGTGTTCGACCTCACGGTCCCGGACACCCACAACTTCCTCGGAAACGGAATCGTGACGCACAATACGGCCGCAGCTGTGAGAGATGACTTCGGCGACGGCCAGCAGTGGTCGCTCGAAGCCGGCGCGCTCGTCCTCGCCGACAAAGGGATCGCCGCAGTCGACGAACTCGATAAGATGGAGGCGTCGGACCGCTCCGCGATGCACGAGGGGCTCGAACAGCAGAAGATCTCCGTCTCGAAGGCGGGGATCAACGCGACGCTCAAAGCGCGGTGTTCCCTCCTGGGCGCCGCGAACCCGAAGTACGGGCGGTTCGACCAGTACGAGCCGATCGGCGAGCAGATCGACTTAGAGCCCGCGCTCATCTCGCGGTTCGACCTGATCTTCACGGTGACGGACAGCCCGGATCCGGAACACGACTCCCGGCTGGCGAAACACATCATCAAGACGAACTACGCCGGCGAGCTCAACACCCAGCGGACGGAGCTGGCGAGTTCGGAGTTCACCTCCGAGCAGGTCGCGGAGGTGACCCAGGAGGTCGCCCCGGAGATCGACGCCGAACTGCTCCGGAAGTACATCGCCCACTCGAAGCGGTCCTGTTTCCCGACGATGACGGAGGAAGCCAAGAGCCTCATCGAGGAATTCTACGTCGACCTGCGCTCGAAGGGGGCGGACGAGGACGCGCCGGTTCCCGTCACCGCCCGGAAGCTGGAGGCGCTGGTTCGGCTCTCGGAGGCGAGCGCGCGGGTGCGGCTCTCGGACACCGTCGACCGCGAGGACGCGGACCGCGCGACCGACATCGTCGAGTCGTGTCTGAAAGACATCGGCGTCGACCCGGAGACGGGGCAGTTCGACGCCGACGTCGTCGAGACGGGCACGTCGAAGAGCCAGCGCGACCGCATCAAGAACATCAAGGGACTCATCGCGGACATCGAAGACGAGTACGAGGAGGGCGCGCCCGTCGAGGAGGTGCTCGACCGCGCCGGCGAGATCGGGATGGACCCCGGGAAGGCCGAACAGGAGATCGAGAAGCTCCGCACGAAAGGCGAGGTGTACGAGCCGAAGCAGGGACACCTGCGGACGACGTAGATGGACCGCATCTCCGCCATCCGAAACGTCGAGGACGCCCTCCGCGCGTTCGAGAGCGGCGACGCCGACCTCGGCGACACGGAACGGCGCGTGGCCGCGGTCCTCCGAACGTACGCGACCGAGTTCGACGGCGAAGACGACGTGTTTCGGGCGATCGGCGAGGAGCCGGTCGACGGGCAGGTCGTCGTCGCACCCTCGGCGCCGGCGGCGCGGGAACGCGTGCTCGCGCTCTCCGGGCTCGATCCGAACGCCCGCGCCGAATCGAGCGATCGAGAGAAGTCAGAGTCCCGAAACAACTCTGACGATCTGACCACAGTCGAAGGCGACGGAGTACCCGAATTCGACGTCGAACGAGTGTGATTTTCGTACCGGTTCGGAAGGGCTAAGTTTCGGAACCGACCAGCCGTGCTCGTGTTGTTGGTCGTGACGTATTCGGCGGCGGCGCGTACGGGGCTCCGGAACCTGTGTCGTCGCCACGAGGATCCGGTCGTGCGTCGGTTCGGGCGGGCAGCGCTGCTCGATTCGACGGAATACGCCGCCTTTCTCGCTGTCCGTCTCCAGGAAGCACACGGCGGGGACGTGCAGATCGAGCGGACCGAACCGTTCAACGAGTTCGTCGCGCTCGAAGAACCGGTACGAGAGGCCGCGGTCGCGTACGCGAACCGAGAGTCGAAGTCCACCCCGTACGCCGCGTTCGCCGCCGGAACGGACCACCCGGACCCCGAGACGATGCGAGGCGAGGATCTGTGAGCGGCGACGGCCGGCGATCGGAGTCCGCGCCCGGCGACGTCTGCGTCCCGCGGCCGGCAGACGTGCTGGGACAGATACCGACCGGAGCGAGTCTCCGCACGGAGCTCGCGGCGGCCGCGCGGTCGCGGGGGCGAACGCCGGCGGTCGCGAGCGAGTTGGCCGAGCTTCGCGAGGCGCTCGACGAGATAGCGATCGAGCCGGTCGACGTCGAGACCGCTCGTCGGCGGGTGGCGGCGGCGACCGGCGAAGAAGCGCGGTTGAAAGAGCGGATCGCCGCGCTCCGCGGCGACGTCCGCGCCCGCCGCGCAGTCGACGCGGCGACCGACGAGACGCTCGGTGACCTCGAATCGACAGCGGCGGAGCTGTCGAGCGCCCAGACGGAGCGGATCGCGGCCGAGCAGGCGTTCGAACGGGCGCGCGACAGAGTCGCCCGCACCAGAGACGAGCGCGAGCGCCGGCTTCGGCTCCGAGATCGCCTTCGCAACCGACGACGCGATGCGCGCCGAGAGCTCGCGAGAGAGATGTATCCGGCGTTTCGCGATGCGCTCACCGAGGTACCGGGCGGGGACGAGACACACGCGAACGGGACGCCGTCGGAGTACGAGGGCCCCGCGATAGCGGCGTCGCTCGCGGCGGTGGCGGTCGCAGACGTCGACGGTCCCGTGACGCTCGGCGAGGCGGCCGCGTCGTGGATCGACGATCGAGAGGGGACCGTACCGGTGGTTGTGCGAGAGGTGAAGGCCGATACCGAGGAGCGAGGGGGCGACCGGTCCCCCGCGCAACCGGGGCAGAGCGACGATAGGCGTCCCGATGTTTAAATGCGATTCCGCGGCATCCGCCGTATGGACTTGACGTGGACCGTCGAACGCGACGGTGGCGTGTCGCTAGTACGCTGTCGCGTGCACAACGACGGTGCGGTCCGACAGCGGGTTCGGATCGAGAGCCGGCTCGACGGTCCCGTCCTCCCGCCACGGCGGAGCGGAATCCCCGAGCCCGGGTGGGACGCGTCCGGAGTCACGCTTGAGCTGGAACCGGGCGGACGCCGAGCGATCGGCTTCGCCGTACCGGCGGCGACGGATCCATCGCCGTCGAAGGACGCCTCGCCGACGTCGTCGACCGAGCCGCCGGTGGAGGTGGTCGATTCAACGGCAGTCGGGTCGACAGCGACCGATTCGACCGCCGAGGAAGAATCGGGAACGGCCGTCGCCGAGGCGCTTCGCGACCTCGCCGACCACCGACCGCCGAGGGCGGCGGTCGACGGCGATGCGGTCGTCAACAGCGACGGAGCCGCCGCCGAGAGAACCGACGGGGACGACACCGGAGAGGGGGACACCACCGAAAGCGACGTCAACGTGAGCGGTGCCGAGTCCGACGGCGACGCCGAGGAGCAGGGCCGGGCTCGAACCGCGATCGGGTCGTCGGAGAGCGACACACTCGACGAGTGGTTCGACGCGATCGAACGACGGCTCGAACGCGCCGAACGGCTGACCGACGCGGACCTCGCGACGGCGACGGCGGTCGTGGAGACGGCCGGCGGCGTCGAGGGCGTTGCGGCGCTCGACGCGCGCCTGACCGACGACGCGGAGCGGCTCCGCGACCTGAGCGAGCGCGCGTCGTCCCTGGCGGCGCGAGCCGAGGCGACCGATGCGCCGATCGAAGCGCTGGAGCGGCTGGCGTGATCCTCGCGGTCGCCGGCGGGAAAGGCGGCGTCGGGAAGACGACGCTCGCGTACAATCTCGCGGCCGCCCTCGACGCGGTCGCGGTGGACGCCGACCTCGGGATGGCCGACCTACCGAGAGACCGCGGCCCGGACCTCCACGACGTGCTCGCCGGCGGCGCAGACCCGGTCGAGGCGCTCCGTCCCGGACCGGTCGACATCGTCCCCTGCGGTCGGACTCTCGCGGGCGCCCGCGCTTCCGATCTGTCGGCCCTAGAGGGAGCGGTGGCGGCGGTCGAACGCGCGTTCGGAACCGTCGTGCTCGACTGTCCGGCGGGGCGTCGGGCGGACGCCGGCGTCCCGCTGGCGATCGCCGACGCGTGCCTGCTCGTCGTGTCGCCGCGCGCGTTCGCGCTGGCCGACGCGATCCGCACTCGGGAGCTCGCTCGCGAACTCGACGCCGGGCTCGTCGGCTGCGCGGTGAATCGGGTGACTGCGGAACCGCCGAAAGAGGCGATCGCCGACGCGCTCGGCGCGCCCGTCGCCATCGTTCCGGCGGACCCGCGCGTCGGCCGGTCGGTCACGGACGAACGACCCGTCGTGGACGCCGCACCGGACGGCGACGCCGCCGCGGCGATCCGAGACCTCGGTCGTCGCGTGCCGCGGTGACCCGCGCTTCGGCGCTCAGGGGACATCGCGTCGTTTTATTCGGTCCGGAGCCGACCGGGACCCATGCTCACGGTCGCGTTCCTCGTCGGCGTCGCCGTCATCGCCTTCCTCGCGGTCGAGATCGGCCCGTTGTACGTCACCGATCGCGTCCGCGATCTCAGGGAGCCGGCGGGTCCCGAGCGAGCCGCTCTCGACGCGCTCCGCGCGGCGGCCGGCCTCGACGTGGATCGGGTCGCGATAATCGAATCGGACGAGGGCCGCGACGCCGACGGTCCCGGTGCCGCCGATTCCGCCACCGATCCCGCCGCCGATTCCGGATCGATCGACGTGGCGGTTCGCGGGCCGCCGCGTCGGCGGGTGCTCTTTCTCACCGAGCGCGTGCTCGACGGTCTGGACGAAGACGTCGTCGTCGGGCTGCTCGCGGCCGAGGCCGGCCGTGTCGAGACCTACTACGGGGAGTTCCGGGCGGTCGCCGTCGCGGTCGTACTCGGCGTGCTGGCGGCGATCGTGACAGCCACGGTCCCGTTCGAGGCGGGATTCGCCTCGGTCATCGCACTCGGTCTCGCGGCGTTCTGGGTCGGCCGTCGGGTGCAGTACGCGGCCGACGACCGCGCGGCGGACGCGGTGGGAGCGACGCGGGTCGCCGACGCGTTCGAGCGCGTCGCCGCGGAACGCGGCGTCGAACCGGAGACGGGCGACTGGTCGACGTGGTTCGAGGTCCAACCGCCGCTCGGGGATCGGATCGCGGCGCTTCGTGAGCGAGCGGCGGCGGAAACGACGGAGCGGTGATTGCGGAACGAAAACGACGGAACGGTGGAGCGGTGACCACAGAACGATAGCGGCTCAACGGCGTGCACGGAACGACAGCGAGGCGCCGCTGTTTCCCCGCCGACCCTACTCCTCGATTCGGCGGACGACGACGTCAGTCGCGTCGATATCGACGTGGTAACCCGCGACCGTGAGCGAGACGTCGACGGTGGCGTCCGAGCGGCCGGCGACGAGCGCGTCGAGCGCGTCGGGGTCGACGTGGTCGTACAGCACGACATTCGCCTCGGTCGCGAGATCGGCCGGCTCGACGCCGGCGAGGTCGGCGATCGCCTTCACGACGGCGAGGCTTGGCGATCGGTCGTCGCCGCCGTGTTCGACGCGAACCGTCTCAACGGCCGGTTCGTTGTCACCAAGATCCACCGTAGCGCTACTCATACGCCCCGGTGGCGGGGGGAGTATATAAACCCACCCAGTTGTTAATCAAAAATGATAATTCAGGGCATTCGGTGTGTTGCGGTGGCGATGACCGGTGAGAGCCGCCCATGACGACGCCCACAACGGCGACGACGCGCGGCGCTCTCCACAACGGCGACGACGATCCGTGACGACGATCCGCGACGATCCGCGACGATCCGCGACGGCGACGTGCCGGAACCGTTACCAACCACCCACACCCGTATGCATACAACTCGAATGCGACTCCCGGAACGACAGCTCGCGGTCCTCGAAGCCGCGAGCGCGACGGACGAACGGACGATAGACGAGATCGCGGCGGAGACGGGCCTGAAGCCCGAGACGGTCGTCGGAGCCGCCTTCGACCTCCGCGACGAGGGGCTCCTCGTCGTCGGCGAGACGGCCGACGAGACCCTCGACCTCACCGACGAGGGGCGCGAGTACGTCGACGCCGGTCTCCCGGAGACGCGGCTCTACCGCGCCGGCCTCGCGCTCGACGCCGACGCCGAACCGGTCTCGATGGGGCGAGTCATCGGGGAGGCGGACCTGAACGGCCCCGAAGTCGACATCGCGCTGTCGAACTTCGCGCGCAAGGGATTCGGCGGGATCGACTCGGGCGAGCTTTCGGTCGACGGTGACGCCGACCCCGACACCGACCCCGAAGCGGCCGCGCTCACCGCGCTCGCCGCCGGCGAGGCGCCCGACGTCGACGAGCGCGTGATCGACCAGCTCGACTCGCGTGGGCTCGTGGCCGTCGGCGAGTCGGTCACCCGCTCGGTGACGCTCACCGACGCCGGCGTCGACGCGCTGATGACGGGCGTCGAGGCGACGGAGACGGTCGCGCAGGTCACGCCGGAGCTGCTCGCCAGCGGCGAGTGGCGCGACGTGGAGTTCTCCGAGTACAACGTGGAGGCGGACGCGCCGACGGTCTCCGGCGGACGGAAACACGTGCTCCGTCGGACCGCCGACCGCGTGAAAGACGTGCTCGTCGGCATGGGTTTTCAGGAGATGGAGGGGCCTCACGCCGACAGCGACTTCTGGATCAACGACTGCCTGTTCATGCCGCAGGACCACCCGGCGCGGACGCACTGGGACCGGTTCGCGCTGGACGTCCCGCCGATGGAGGAGATACCGGACGAGCTGATCCGGCGGGTCGAGGCGGCCCACCGCGACGGCTGGGGGGTCGACGGCGACGGCTACCACTCGCCGTGGTCCGAGGAGTTCGCCCGTGAGATCGCCTTGCGCGGACACACCACGTCGCTATCGATGCGGTACCTCTCGGGTATCGCCGGCGCGGAGTTGGAGCCGCCGCAGCGCTACTTCTCCGTCGAGAAGGTGTACCGCAACGACACGCTCGACCCGACACACCTGCTGGAGTTCTACCAGATCGAGGGGTGGGTGATGGCCGAGGACCTCTCGGTGCGCGACCTGATGGGCACCTTCGAGGAGTTCTACCGGCAGTTCGGGATCACCGACATTCGGTTCAAGCCCCACTACAACCCGTACACGGAGCCGTCCTTCGAGCTGTTCGGCGAGCACCCCGAGACGGGCGAGGAGATCGAGATCGGCAACTCCGGCGTCTTCCGCGAGGAGGTCACGGGGCCGCTCGGCGTCGACTGCGACGTGATGGCGTGGGGGCTCGCCTTAGAGCGGCTCGCCATGCTGACGACCGGCGCGGAGGACATCCGTGACCTCCACGGGACCTTGGCAGACATCGAGTTCCTGCGGAACGCGGAGGTGAGCTACTGATGCCCGTCGTCGACATCGACACCGACGAGCTGCGCGGACTGACGGGCCACGACGAGATGGACGACGAGGAGTTCAAAACGGACCTGTTCGGGCTCGGGCTCGAGTTCGAGGGAGAGACCGACGACGGTCTCCTCCAGTTCGAGTTCGCCCCGGACCGGCTCGATCGGCTCTCGGTCGAAGGGGTCGCCCGCTCGCTGCGCTACCACTACGGCGACGACCGCGGCGTGTACGTCCCCGAAACGAACGACCCCGAGTGGACGATCGAGGTCGACGAGTCGGTCCCCGACGAGCGCCCCTACGTCACCGGCGCCGTGATCCGCGGCGTCGACCTCGACGAGGGCGCGCTCGACTCGCTGATCCAGCTACAGGAGAAGCTCCACGCCACGATGGGTCGCGGCCGCGCGAAGGGCGCGATCGGGATTCACGACTTGGCGATGATCAAGGGCGCGCCCCTGCAGGAGGGCGCCGAGCCGTCGATAACGTATCGCGGCGTCGACCCCGACGGGGTGTCGTTCGTCCCGCTGGACGCGAACGACGAGCTGACGCCGAACGAGGTGCTGGCGGAACACGACACGGGCCGCGCGTACGCCGACCTCGTCGCGGGCCTCGACCGGTACCCGGCCATCTACGACGAGCTCGGGCTGTTCTCGTTCCCGCCCGTGATCAACGGGAAGCGGACCGAGGTGACGACCGGCTCTCGCGACCTGTTCGTCGAGCTGACCGGCACCGACCAGTGGACCATCGACCGGATGTGCAACATCATCTGTTACGCCCTGTCGGCGCGCGGTGCGACGATCGAGGAGGTCGAAGTGAACTACGCCGACGGCGCGACCCACCCGAGCGAGTACGGCGCAGAGCTGGTTCGTCCGAACCTCGACACCGACGAGAAGACGGTGAGCCACGACCGGATCGAGACGCTGCTCGGCGTCGAGTTCGAGCCCGAGGAGATCGTCGACTGCTTCGAGCGCGCCGGGCTCGACGCGAGCTACACCCTCGGCGACGAGGTGCGCTACGAGGTCGAGATCCCGCCGTACCGCGTCGACGTGCTTCACCCGCTCGACCTGGTCGACGACGTGGGACGCGCGTACGGGTTCGACAACCTGGAGCCGCGATACCCCGACGTGGGGACCGTCGGCGGCCGTCACGAGCGCTCGCGGCTGGAGGACGCGGTCCGAACGAGCCTCGTCGGCCTCGGCTTCGAGGACCTGCTGAACTTCCACATGACGAGCGGGACGGAGAACTTCGACCGGATGAACGTCGAGCCGGGAACCGGCGGCGCCGCAGTCGCCGAGGAAGACGCCGAATCTGGAGCGCGACCGCCGCTCGCGGGCGTCGGCGTCGTCGGCGGCGGCGACCCCGTCGAGATCACGGAGCCGTACAGCGAGGAGTACACCCAACTCCGGACGTGGGCGATCCCCTCGCTGATCATGCTGCTCGAACGGAACACCCACAACGCGTACCCACAGGACGTCTCGGAGATCGGCTTCGTCGCCGAGCGCGACGAGACGGAGAACACGAACGTCGCCGAGCGCCGTCACGTCGCCGGCGCGGTCGCCCGGCGCGACGCCTCCTACGAGGCCGCGAAGGGACGACTGCAGTCGGTGTGTGACGACTTCGACGCCGAACTGGAGACGCCGCGCACGGACCACCCCTCGTTCATCGACGGGCGGACCGCCGCGGTCGTGATCGACGGCGAGCGAGTCGGCGTGATCGGCGAGGTGCACCCCGCGGTGCTCGTCGAACACGACCTGGAGGTGCCCGTCGCCGCCTTCGAGTTCGACCTCGACGCGCTTCGGTAATCGGGGGTTGAGGAGTCGGTGCTGATCGGGGACGGGTCGGTGCGTCCCTATTCGTCCGCCTCGAATCCCGCCTCCCACCGGAACGTCCCGTCGCGCTGCACGACCTCGCCGTCGACCTCCATCCGGGAATTCTCACTCACGTCGCTTATCATGTCGACGTGGACGGCGCTGTCGTTGCCCGACTCACCGTCTGGCAGACAGGCGTCGTAGGCGCGCCCGACCGCCATGTGGACCGTGTCGCCCATCTTCTCGTCGAAGAGGATCGAGTCGGTGAACCGATCGATACCGCGGTTCATCCCGATCCCGAGCTCGCCGAGTCGGCGGGCGCCCGCGTCGGTGTCCAGCACGCTCTCGAGGGCGTCCTCGCCGGTCTCGGCCGAGAAGTCGACGACCTCACCGTCCTCGAAGACGAGGTGGACGTTCCGGACGCGGGTCGCGTCGATCGTCATCGGCACGTCGAAGAACGCCTCACCGGCGGTGTCGTACGGCGCGGTGAACACCTCGCCGGAGGGGAGGTTGTGCGAGTCGTACGCGACGGACGCGGCGGAGTTGACCGCGGTCCGGCCCGCTATCGACATCGTCACGTCGGTGTCGGGGGCGTCGTCGCGCTCGGTGACGATCCGGACCTCGTCGCCGGCGTCGAGAACGTCTTTCATGTGGGCCATCTCGTCGGCGAGCGCCGCCCAGTCCCGGAGGACGGCGTCGTAGACGAAGTCCTGGTACTCCTCGTAGGCCATGCCGGCCTGTTGGGCGAGCGAGCGGGTCGGGTGGACCGTCGACACCCAGTCGGTGTCCATCCGGGCCTCGCGGACGCCCTTGCGGGCCGTCGCGTAGGCTCGGCGGGTCTCGCGGTCGACGTCGGCGGTCGCGGTGGTGTTGCGTCCGCCGCCGATCCGGAGGTAGGCGTCGGCGGCCTCGAAGATCGCGCGATCGACCGCCGGATCGTCGTCGAAGACGGGGGCGGCGCCGTCGCTGGCGTCGCTACCGTCGTCGCTGGTGTCGCCATCGTCGCTGGCGTCGCCATCGTCGCTGGCGTCGCTGCCGTCGTCGCCGTCACCCTCGGAACCCGCCTCGGCGCCTTTTAAATACGCGCGGGAGAGTTCGTCGGAGCCGTACAGCGTCGTGACGTTCGCCCCGCGCTCGCCGAGCGCCTCGGCGACGGCGACGCCGAGGTCGTGGGCGTCCTCGGCGACGCTCACGACGACGTCGTCCCCGGCCTCGATCCGTGCGCTCCAGTCGACGAGCACCGCGGCGTGCTCGCGTACGCGTTCGTCCATGATACTCGGTGCGTCGCGGGGGAGCGATAAATCGGTGCCGGCACGCCGATCGTCGTTGGGGCGCTGTGGACGGTTATTTATAAGTGGATGGGCGGTTTCGCTGCGGCGCACACGTCCGAGTCGCCGGTCGCCGGCGCGCAGCGCCGGCTTCCCCTTTGGGTCTCTCCCCGCCCCACACCGCACCGTCCCGCACAACACCTCACGCCTCCCCAGCCTCGCGGCCTGCGGCCGCTCGTCGGCACGCGCCACCGCAGTTTCAGTTATAAAAGAGAACGTCCATCAGATCGCGGTCGAACGGACTAATCCAGGTCGAGCAGCGCCGCGATCTCGTCGAGGTACTCGTCGTAGATCCCGACGGCGGACTCGATCGGCTCCGGCGAGGCCATGTCGATGCCGGCGAGTTCGACGACGTCGAGCGGGTAGTCGGAGCCGCCGGCGGCGAGCATCTCGCGGTAGTCGGCGGCCGCGGGCTCGCCCTCGTCGAGGACGCGCTCGACGATCGCGGCGGCGGCCGAGATACCGGTAGCGTACTGGTAGACGTAGAAGTCGTAGTAGAAGTGGGGGATGCGCTCCCACTCGCGCTCGATGCCGCCGGTCAGCTCGGCGGGCGCGTAGTAGTCGCCCTTCAGGTCGGCGTACATCTCGTCGAAGGCGTCGGGGGTGAGCGCGTCGCCGGCCTCCACGCGCTCGTGGATCTCCTGTTCGAAGGCGGCGAACATCGTCTGCCGGAACAGGGTCGAACGAAAGCGTTCGAGGTACTCGTCGAGGACATGGGTCCGCAGCGCGTCGTCCTCGACGGTGTCGAGGAGGTAGTGCGTGAGCAGCGTCTCGTTGACCGTGGAGGCGATCTCGGCGACGAAGATCTCGTAGCTCGCGTCGTGCCACGGCTGGGCGTCGCCGGCCAGCTCCGAGTGCATCGAGTGACCAAGCTCGTGTGCGAGCGTGAACATCGAGGCGATGTCGTCCTGGTAGTTCATCATGATGTACGGCTGGGTGTCGTACGTCCCGGAAGAGAACGCGCCCGAGCGCTTCCCGCGGTTCTCGTACACGTCGACCCACCGCGAGTCGAGCCCCTCGGCCATCCGCTCCTGGTACGCCTCGCCGAGCGGCGCGACCGCCTCGACCACCCACTCGCGGGCCTGATCGTACTCGACGTCCGGCCCCTGATCGCCGGTCAGCGACATGTACAGGTCGTGGCTCTCCAGCTGGTCGACGCCGAGCGCCCGCTCTTTTAACTCCGCGTGTCGGTGGAGCACGTCGAGGTTGTCGCCGACGGTGTCGACGAGCGTGTCGTACACCTCGACGGGGACGTTCGAGCCGTTGAGCGCGGCCGCGCGGGCGGAGTCGTAGTCCCGGATCTCGGCGCTCGTCACGTGCTCGCGCACGGCCTTTTCGAGGGAGGTCCCGACCGTGTTGCGGACCCCCTCCCACTCGTCGTAGAACGTCTCGTGGACGCGCTGACGGAACGCGCGGTCCGGGTTCGTCTGGAGTTTCGTGAAGTTCGCCTGCGTGATCTCGACCGACTCGCCGTCGGGGTCCTCAACGACGCCGTAGCTCATGTCGGCGTTCGTCAGCATCGAGTAGATCTCGCTCGGAGCGCTCGTGACCTCCGACAGGTCCGCGAGCACCTCCTCGACCTCCGCGGAGCGCGTGTGCGGTTTCATCCGCAGCACGTCGTCGAGGTAGTGTTCGTACTCGGCCAGCGCCGGCTCGTCGTCGAGGAACGCCTCGACGTCGCGCTCGGTGAGCGACTGCAGCTCCGGCTCGAGGTACGACGCCGCGCTCGACGCCTCGGACCCGAGCGAGGAGGCCCTCGCAGACATCGCCTGGTACGCCTGATCGCGGGTGTCTTCAGAACTCCGGAGCCGGGCGTACGTCAGCACCTGCTGGAGGTCACGGAACACGTCCTCGCGGAGCTCGAGGAGTTCGAGGAGCGTCGCGGCGTCGTCGGTGACGCGGCCCTCGTACGCGCGCAGCTCGTCGATCCGGTCGGCGACCGTCTCGTAGGCGGCCTCCCACTCCTCGTCGTCCGCGTAGACGCTCTGGAGGTCCCACTTGTACGCCTCGTCGATATCGGACCGTTCGGGAACCGAACTCATACCGAACGGTTGGCCCCCCGGACACTAAGGCTTATTAAAAGCGGAAACGCGAGCGGCCTCACGAGGGACGGGAGACCGGCCGGCGCCGACGCGGCGTCGACACAGAACCGCCCTCACCTGCCTGCCGCCGACGCAGTACCGCCCTCACCTGCCCGCCGCCCACTCCGCGAGGTCGACGACGAGCACGAGCGCGTCTTCGCCGTCACGGTAGTACCGCGAGGCGCGGCGGATCGGTTGGAACCCCTCCCCGGCGTACAGCGATCTGGCCGGCGCGTTGCTCTCGCGGACTTCGAGGCGAACGACCGTAACGCCGAGCGTGCGGAGCCGCGCGAGCGCCGACCGGAGGAGGGCGCGGCCGGTCCCCTCACCGCGGGCGTCGGGGTGGACCGCGAGGTCTTTCACGTGTCCGATATCCCGACCGTGGTTGGGCGTGCGGTCAGCGACGACGTAGCCGACGACTGCACCCTCGCGTTCGGCGATCAGGAACGCCGGTTCGTCGACCAGCCGCTCGAAGGCGTCGTACGGCCACGGGTCGGCGAAGCAGGCCCGCTCGATCCGCACCACCGCGAGCAGGTCGGCGCGCTCGGCGGGCCGAACGGTCACGTCGACGGGAGTCACGAGTCGGATTCGCGGTCCGGAAAAATAAACGCCGCGGCCGCCCGGCGACAGCCCGGTTAGCCACGAGTCTCCGTCATCGATCGATCCACGGCTCGGTCCCGTCAGCCGCCGATCCACGGCTCGGTCCCGTCGGCGGCCCCGGAATCGGGCGCTCGGACCACGAAGCGCGCCCCGTCGGGAACCGACCCCGTCGGCGGGGAGGCGACATCGCAACCGTCGCCGCAGAGATCGATTTCCCACCCGTGTGATTCGACGATTTCGCGAACGATGTCGAGCCCGTATCCCGTGCCGTCCTCGCGGGTGGTGAACCCCGGCGCGAAGACGTCTTCACGGTGTTCGGGAGCGACCCCCGGCCCGTCGTCGGCCACGACGAATCCCTCGTCCGTGGCGCTCACCACGACGGTGAGAGAGTCGACGCCATCGCCGCGGTCGTGGCCGTCACCGGCCGCGTGTTCGACCGCATTTCTGAACAGGTTCTCGAACGCCTGTCGGAGCCGGCCGCGGTCGCCGCGGACCCGGGCGTCCTCGCCGAGGACGAGGGTCGCGTCCTCGCTCCCGGCGGTCCCCCACGCCTCTCGGACGACGCCGGCGAGGTCGAACTCCGTCGGCTCGTCGATCCCCGATCCTTGGCGGGCGAGCGTCAGCAGCTCCGACACCAGTTGGTCGATCCGGTCGGCGGCGCGCTCGCCGCGTTCCAGCGGTTCGGTGTCGTCTTTGAGGCGGGCCATCTCCATCGACGCCCGGATCACGGAGAGCGGATTCCGGAGGTCGTGCGAGACGATGCTCGCGAACCGGTCGAGCCGCTCGTTGCGGTCGGTGAGTCGTCGCTCGCGCTCTTTTCGGTCGCTCACGTCTCGGGAGTTGATCAGCAGCCGGCCGACCGCGACGTCCGCGGGGAGCGATCGCGTCTGCGACTCTAACCAGGCCCAGTCGCCGTCGGCCGTGCGATACCGGTACTCCAGCGTCGGGGCCGCGTCGGGGTCGTTGAGCGCGCGGTAGAAGCGCTCCGTCACGCGCTCGCGGTCGTCGGGATGGACGTAGCCGAGCGGCGATCGACCGACCATCGACCCCTGTTCGTAGCCGAGGACCTCCTCGACGGAGGGGCTCTCGTACCGGACCCGGCCGTCCGCGTCGACGACGGTGACGATATCGGTACCGTACTCCAGGAACTCGCGGAATCGCTCGGGGAACGTCCGGTCGGCGTCGACGCGGCGCGCGGTGACGACCCGCCCGCCGAACTCGGGAGCGAACGCCTCGTCGACGGTCGATTCCACCCAGACGAACCCGCCGCTCGCGTGGCGGAGCCGGTGGGTGACAGTGCGGTCGCGAGCGACCGCGGAGAGCGCGTCCGAAACGGGGTCGCGGTCGTTCGGGTGGACGTGCTCCAGCAGGTCGTCGCCGAGCAGCGCGTCGCGGGCGATCCCCAACACCGCCGGCACCGACGGCCCGGCGAACAGCACCTCGCCGTCGACGGCGACCGCCGCGACGAAGCGGTCTGCACCGGCGTCCACAGGCGCCGAGTCGTCGGCGGGACGCTTCCGCGGTCGACCCCGCCGGTTCCCGTCGGTACGGTCCCCGTCGGTACGCGGGTCGCGGGCGGGCGACGACGCCGGGTCGGTTGGACGAAGAGTCACGCTCGTTCACGAAGCGCTACGAACGGGGACGGATAAAGCTGCGCGCCGCGATTATCAACCACAGGAATCGCGGTGGAGTTCGCAGACGGCGAGACCGCAGACGCCATCACCGGGGAGAATCGGCGAGCGCGATTGGCGTCGTCCGCCCCGAGAGGATCCGAGTCAGAAGCGTTAAACGGTCTCCGCGGATACGCGATTGTGAGGGCGCGTAGCTCAGCGGACAGAGCACTTGGTTCCGGACCAAGATGCCGCGGGTTCAAATCCCGTCGCGCCCGTTCCATTTCGTAACGGTCCAAATCCGACAGACGGCAGTACACTCCTTATAAAGGACAACTGCGGTCTGCGAGTGATTTCGTTACGTCACGTAACGGGGGTCGGAGCCTTCATGCGATTCGCGTACATCCAAACGGTGGTGAGAGGTATTGAATTGGTCGATTTTAATTCCTACATGGGAAATATTTCTGAGATTGATACCACAGGCCTCTAAACAAGGCCGAATTTTATTAACAAATTAGATGGTACATTTAGAAGATGTCTGAGAACAACTGCAGATATCTGGGAGGAAAGTATGGCAAGTTCTGAAAGTCAACACAGTTTGATATCTCCGCGTCTCTTCGTACGGAGTGTTCGTGACCTCGGTCTTGATACGACTGACGCAGTAAACGAATTCGTCGATAATAGCTTTGATGCTGCCGCAGAGAACGTTTGGATAACTCTCACGTCTAATGATCGTGGCGGCCTTACGATGATCGTTGAAGACGACGGCGAGGGAATCCCTCAAGACAAACTAGTAGAAGTTCTCAAGTTTGGTGGTAAGCTTGAACGAGATAGAGAAACGACTGGTAAATTTGGATTTGGACTCCCCTCCGCCGCGTTCTGCCAATCAGATGCAACCCATGTATATTCTAAGTCGGCAGATCAAGACGAATTCTTCTATAACCGATTGGACGTGAGCGAACTGGAGAATATGGATGAGGTAGGGTTACTAAATACCGAACAGCGAAATCTACCAACTGATAAATATGATCTGCATCTAAATAACAATTCCAACCACGGGACCGCAATTATTATTCCTCATTTAAGAGATCCTGACCGCAAGCGTCCATCCTCTCTAAGCAATCATCTCGGAGAGAATCTGTCAAGGGTACAACGAGAAATATTAGCAGATGGCAGGCAGATACACATTAACGGGGATACGATCAAAATAAGCGACCCTCTTGTTAGAATTGAAGATTCAGAACAGGTGAACATGGTAGGAAAGAAGTCCGAATTATGGGGTGGAGAGCCTATCGAGTTCCCATGTGAGGACGTTGAATACGAAGGAGATGATCCTCCAACTTTTCAGGTCTACCTCTACAAACTACCAATTGATGAAATTATTAGTCGTGAACTTAATGATGAACTTGATATTGGGATAAACAAACAAGGATTCTATATCATTCGAGAAAATAGGGAGATTGGAAATTCACTTACTCTGAACCTCTTCACCCGTCACAATAATTTAAATTATTTCAGAGCCAAAATTGAGTTTCCTTCAGAACTTGACGAGAAATTTGGTGTCCAAACGAACAAAAGCCGATTCTCTTTGGATAATGATATTCGCCGCAGAATGGAAGACCGACTAAAACCCCAGATATCTGAGATTAAATCATCTATCTCTCAAGAGCGATCAGCAGCGAAGAGTAAATATTCGGCTAAAAAAGGAATGTCGCCTGCAGAATCTAAAGCTAATAAAAAACAAAGCTGGCTCCCTAGAAGTGGCTACACTCCAGATGAGTCTGAGGTCCAAGAACAAGAACAGGAAGCTAAGGAAGCGTTACAAGAACTCGAAGAAGACGAAGAACTGTCCGAAGATCAGAAAGAGATGCTAAAAGAGAAACTGACTCAGATTATCGAAAACGATCAGTATTTTGAAGTTGATACGGAAATACCGCGCACAGGGACCTTCTACGACATAGAATGGAAAGGAAAGTGTGTCAGAGTCAAGATTAATCCAAGTCATATCTTCTACGAAGAATTTTACAAGCATCTGACGGACAAAACACCACCACTTTCCAGTAGTGATGCTGAAATAGACAAGACAGATATCAAAGAATATATAGATCTGTTATTTATCTCTCTCGCAAAGGGCGAGGACGATTCTTACCAGAATGATAATATAAAAAAATTCTATGAGCGTGAGCGTCGTAACTGGTCCTCGTATCTCTACGACTTCTACGAAAATGACTGATTCTTTCTACCAAGTTGCTCTCCGTCCAAGGATATAGACTAGGACCGCTGTAAGAGCTGTTCCAACTAACGATTGTAATCCGGCGATAACTCTTGTAAAATCATTTGCTGGATAGATGTCACCAAAACCAAGAGTAGTAAACGTAGTAACGCTGAAATAGAGCCCACTGAACATTCTTTGAGGCATTTGTGAGTTAATAATATTGTTCGCAATCCAATTTGGAATACCTCCGTTCGAATGCTGGAGTTCCGTAATTCCTCCGGTATACAGAATTGCACAGCCGAGGATAATCAGGAAAGAGTTGATAAGGACATTCCTGTATCGTTCACCGTATCCAATTGACCAACGGAGAAAAACTAATCTAATCCACGTCGGTATGTCCCGATCGACAAAAGCTCTCTTTCGACGGGCGTTCTTCTCACGGATCCGATAGTAGTGAATATCTCCGGGCAGTCCATTTTCACGGAGTAAGTCTTGGTACGCCCGATATACCCGGGACGAATTTGCTAACGTATCGCTGTGATTCTCCCGCCATTTTTCCGAGGCAGTTGCCCGGGTCTTGAATCTTTTAATTGCGCTCGATATAGTCAAGAGGGGTTGAGTCCAATGATTCTTTCTGTTGAATCCTGAATCAAGGCGATCGATTTTAAATTCCTTGTAGTCGTGGTGGCTCTGGCTTCCGTCTGGATTGATTCCTTTTTCGGCAATTTGATCTGCTACGTGCTCATAGACAGAAATGTCACCTAACTGAGTGTCCTCATTGATTCGGGTTGAGTGTAGCTTTATATCATACAGCTGCGCACCTCGGAGATCAACTTCCCGGAGATCCGCGTTACTGAGTACAGAAGACTCAAGATTTGAGTGTGCCAATTTGACTCCGTTGAGCTCCGCATGGCGTAGATCACAACCAGATAACGAGACATCATCGAAAGAGAGGTTGCCCAAAAATTTGGCATGGGTAAGCACTGAGCCACTGAGATCGGAATCAACAATAGAGATGTCCTTAAACTTGGATTCGACAAAAACAGCATCTTCAAAATCAACATTTCTAAAATCAGTATCGGTTATTGATCCATTCTGAAGGCTCACCTTTGTAAAGGGGATATTTTCAAACTCACAACCACTCATCTCGCCATCACCGAGTGATACGTCTGAGAACTGCTCGCCGTCAATTGATACTCCCTCTAGTTCACCTCTTTCTTCAACATCAATTCCGTCAATATCGGCGTTTTCTATGCGGTCACTGCGGATACGAAACCGACCAATATCGAAATCATCGACAGAGAGTTTCTCTATCGATTTTGACGAAATATCACACTGCTCCCCATCGCTATCAGTGATATCCAGCCTATCCAGACGGTTTACTGAAATAGAGAGTACACAGCCAGAGCATCCAATAATCTCGACCTCTTTTGCTTCTTTTCCGGTGATTTCCAAGTCGAGTTCTTCAACTGAATCAAATGTCATATCTGGTTTCTCATCCCTGCTCTGAATTTCCACATCCGCGAACGATCCGTGATTGAACTCAACCGAGTTAGCTACTACATTTACGAAGCGGCAATTGATTAAATCAGTGTAGCGAAACGTAGCAAGACTCATCTCTCCTTTATTTATTGACAACCCAGAGAGATCACCACTATGAAAAACAGCATCGAAAAATGAGCCATCGACCATGCCAATGTCCCTGAACGATGTATTCTCGAATTTAGCTTCTCGAAATTCCAGTTTGCGATGGTCATTACCTGCAAATGTTGAATTTTTTATTCTTGTCCCCGAGCCATTAAATGTCACACCGTTTAGACTGCAATCCTTGAAATCAACGTTGACGGACGTTTGCTCATCGAACGTTGAATCGTCGAGTGCTGTGTTCTGAAAGGTAACGTCCCGCAGCGATCCATTATAGAAGTCAGCATTCTCAAAAGTTACCCCACTGATATCGACATCCGAGATATCCATCCCTGCTAGTTGGGCGCCATAGACATTTCCGGAAAGAGCAGTGAGAGCATCCTCGACATCAGCGGAACTCTTTTTTTCGGGGTGGAGGTGCCAGATACACTTGTCGTGACCTCCGTACGTTTCATGAGTGCATTCGATATCTCTCTCCCCACTATCGAGTTCTGCTCGACAATTGTCGTCGCTAGTCACTCAAATACTCCATAAAGCTTGCAAGTCATATCTACTGGATTCATTCCCCTCATGTGATTTGTGCCAATAGCTACTGTTTATACATTATTAGATAACTCCTCTAAATAAGTTGTTCTAACAGATGAGTTAACGACGTACTGGTATCCTCATAGGAGTTCACAGCTATATTCTATCTCGAAGTTGCCACAGTTTGATAGATATGACCATCCCACTTGAGTCATAATATCATATGAGACTGTTGGGGTTACGACTATGGAATATTCGGGCTCCAAGCAACATACAGCCACAGATTAAATCAACCACACTGATGGGTACAAATAGGGTATAACAGATCCGTCGTGGTAGTATGTCTGAGTGTTCGCCTCAAACTAGAAGCTGCATCCTGTTGGAGGTTTCTAAGTCCATCTATTGAATGCCATTTACTACCAACTCCTTTATGCCGAACACCGCCACAACTATTATCAAGTAATGAGCGATGATTCCGACTCTCGCTTTCGAATCTACCAACATGACTCGCGAGGTCTAAAATCGAAGTTGATGGACGAGTTCGGCAGTGTCAACGGACTTGTCGATACAATCATCACCTCCCCCCCTTACGCCGATCTCGTCGACTATGGCAATCAAGAGGAACAGGTCGGTAAACAGAGTTATGAGGACTTTCTTGACGACATTCGCGAAATCTACAGACAGTGTTATGATATCGCCTCGGACGATTGTACGCTCTGGATAGTCACTGATACGTACAAGACTGGAGGCCGTGTTGTCCGCCTGCCGTTCGATATCGCGGACGAACTAGAAAACCTATCAAACTACGAAACCTGTCTAGAGGAGAGCTGCGAGGGGGCTCTTCGTCGCAATCGTGCAGATGGGACGCTGATTTGTAGGACGTGTGGAGAGGTCTATGATCCGCTCCCAGAGTCGTGGCGGATGGAGGACAATATCATCTGGGACAAGCTCCGGACACGTCCGTGGCACCAGAAAGGTCGTCTACGCAACGTGTACGAGCACGTGACGATGTTCTCCAAGACAGACGACTTCAAGTACAACAAAGACGCGATTCGAATCACCAATACCGACGAGTTTGAGCAGTGGTGGGTGAATTACCCCGAACGATACAATCCGAAGGGAATCGTCCCGAGCAACGTTTGGGAGTTCCCAATCCCGAAGCAGGGGCAGTGGGGGCCGAAGAAGAGTTTCCACCCGAGCCCGTTCCCGGAAGGGCTTGTAGAGCGGATTGTTCGCCTCGCTTCCGATCCCGGCGACGTCGTATTCGATCCCTTCGCCGGAATTGGGACGACACTCGCTATTGCGGAGGCCCTCGATCGAAAGCCGCTCGGGTTTGAGTTGAACGAGGAGTATATCGACTATTACGAAGAACATGTCCGTCCGACCGCAAAACGTGAGGTTGGGACCGTCCAGTCGACGCTTCGTGATGAGCAGGCCGAGCTCGCGCGGAAAATCTACACTCTCCGAGTTCACAAGTACGCGCTCGAACTGTACAAAGAGTTTGTGAACTCAGAAGAACACGATATTCGTGAAGGGCAGATCGAGTTTATTCACGCCGTCAGCGACTCGGCACAGTTTGGTGAGGCCGATGAACCCGAAGCCGAACTGCTCTATGTGTGCGAATCTGAGTCTGATTTCGAGAACGTTGATGTTGATGCCGCGAGGGAAGGAATGTTGTCGGAAAACAAAGGCTCCGGTGATTACTACGGAGTTGAATTTGATCCTGAGTTCATCACCCTCCACGATTATCTCAGCGAGCGTCTCCCGGGACGCGACATTGACCTAGAAGATGAGTACCATCTGTACATCGACGGTGCTCACAACTGGGCAGAGCACAGTTTTACGCCAGCTGCTTGGAAGGCGCTCGTTGAGGACGGAGACTGGAAGCGATACTGGTCAAAGAGCAGGCCGCCGCTAATCTCGAATATGCATATTCAGGCTGAAAACCCAATGGACAAACGTAAGCCGGACGCCGAGGGGCATCAGGTAGATTTCAGCAGTTTTGATTAAGCTACTGAGACTCCTCTCCCCGCGCCTCCCAGCCTTTGTGGAAGTGGGCCATATTCACTGCCGACTCAAACCGTGTTCCCGAGGGAACGTGATGTAGTACCGGCTCGTCGTGCTTCATTTCAATTGTTCCCTTCTCGAGCAGCTGTTCGACAATGAGCATCGCCTTTTCCTCGTAGATATCCTGCGTCAGGAACTCGTCTTCAGTACTAGCCATTATGCGAGTGATGAGTATGAATTGTCTTAATCATTGTCTCCAGCAGTATTGATCCGCTCCCACAGTTCATTATCCACTAGACATCGCAAGGTGCCATTTGGAGTCGACGATCAGTCTTTGTCGAATCCCTTGGGGTTTATCACCCAACGACCGATAAAATCGGTAGATGGCTGAGCCGATTCTCAAGTGGGTTGGAGGGAAGCGACAGCTCCTTCAGGAGCTTCACTCGCGATTTCCCATCTCGTATGATAAATATCATGAGCCGTTCATCGGCGGCGGTGCGGTCTTTTTTGATATCGAACCCTCCAAAGGAACAATAAATGACCTCAATCGACGATTGATTACATTTTATGAAGTCATCCGCGATCGCCCCGAACAATTAATCAAAGAGAACCACCGCCACGAGTATGAGGAAGAGTACTATTACGATGCTCGCGACCGATTCAATGAACTTCACAAGCTCGACGACCGTTCCCTCGAACAGCAAGTAGAGGAGGCGAGCTTGATGCTCTACCTAAATCGAACCGGATACAATGGACTATACCGGGAGAACCAATCTGGGGGATTCAACGTTCCATTTGGTCGACACTCAAATCCAGATTTCATTCGGGAACGACAAATTCGGAAAGCGAGCGACATACTCGACGACATCGAGATTCATAATCAGGACTTCGACTACGTCGTAGACGACGCTGAGGAGGGCGATCTCGTCTACTTCGATCCACCCTATCAACCCGTGTCTCAGACTGCGGATTTTACCCAGTACCAGTCAGATGGGTTTGACAAAGACGACCAGCGACGACTACGCGATATCGCTGTCAAACTTAGTAAAAACGGGGTGTACGTCGTAATCTCGAACTCACCTCCAGTTGGCGAACTTTACGAGAACGTGTCCGGATTTACGATAGATATCGTCGGCGCAACGAGAATGGTGAACAGTGATGCAGACAATCGCGATGACGTGGCGGAAGTGATTATTACAAACGTACCGACTGATAACCAGCAACAACAGGATTTAGGAAATTATGTTTAACCCTTGTATGTTCTCAATCCACTCTGACAGAAGATGATATGCAGTACGAGGGCCACAGAGTCAACATGAGCAACAAGAAATCAAAACAGAAGTTTACTGTTACAGCACACCGTACGGACTCGGACCAGTACCACTGCTGGGTTTCTGATGAGGAAGGAGTTCCTGAGATATTCTTTGAGGAACTCGAACGCATCGAGGCGAAGTTCTTTGAGGCTGATCGACAGGATGACGGAGTGATAACGGATCATCTCCCCGTCGAAGGTGACTACTCGCATCCACCGATCGATGTTGGTGAGGTCGTATTCAACTCAAATGATGAGATCGTCGATATCCAAATTGATCTAGAGGATGCGAAAAACCAGTTGCAATCGCGAGGATACCTTTGATCTCCCACCGTCGGTAGCTCGGCTTCTTCCCATAACGGATTGTAATAAGCGGCTCCGTTGAAATTATATCCTTCGGACACTTCCATATCTATCGACGATAGGATTTAATTCGCTTTGTGGGTCCTGATGCTCAGCTTCTTCGGATTATGTGTTTACGATGACCTCCTCCGGCTTTGTGTAATTGCATCTCATGGTTCCCAGACAACTCTCTTGAGACAGTTTCCATGGAGTGCTTTGGGTGGTTTATTTCCACCCCGATGTTAGAGACAATTGGAGGGATCTTGTCATCAGAATACCGCTCCGTCCACTGATCAGAGCCGTCATTCAGCTTTCGCCATTTGTCGTATGAGATATCTTCTGAATACACGTAATGTCTACCATCCTCGTAAATGAAGAGTTCCTCTGGTAGATGTGTATAGGTATCATTAGCGATTTCGTTGATGAACTCTTCTACTGTCAAAACTAACGTCCGAGCACGAATCCCGAATCCAGAGCAAGGTTGGATCGTCGTGACTTCTTCCGCCTTTTCGTCGTAGTCTAGCGCCTGTCGAGCGGTCGTCTCATCATCAACAAGAAGAATTAGATCTATCTGCCCGTGGACATCATTTTCCACCGACTGGTATCCGAGTTCTCTACTCACGAGGAAGGCAGTATGTACGTCCAATTGCGAGGGGCTTGAGAGGCCGAGTTCTCCCGCCATTGTTCGGAGCAATTCTCGCGCATACTTCGTTTGGCGTAATCCGCAGATGATCTGAGCCAGATCCTCCTGTGACGCAACCTGATCCTGCTCTTCATGCTGATCCTCCAGATATTCCCTCAGAGCAGGATAGGCATCGCAGTATTTTTTGTTTAGCTCAACGCCGATCGGTCTTCGATCCATCAGCTCTGATTGTCCTAGCACGACGCCAGAGCCAGCGAAGGGATCTAGTACAATGTCACCACTCTCTGTAGAGAGTGTGAGAATCTGTTCGATTAGCTCTGGAGGGAACGCTGCGGGGTGATCAAACACGTCTACCTCTCCAGTAAATGACCCTCGTGTCGGTGGTTCAAACTCCCAGATATTTTCAGGAAGCTTCCCGAGTGGATGGTAACGCTCAGGGAAATCAGCCCACCATTTCTTGAATTGATCGGGATCCGATTCTCGGATACGATCCATCTGCAGTTCAAAATTAGGGTTTTTGCTGAAACAGAGGACATATTCGAATACGTTCCGTAGTCTTCCCTCTTTCGTATACGGAAGAGCGCGGTTCTTATTCCAGATGACGATGTCTTGGAGGATCCACGACTCATCGTTATCCGTCGTGTGACCACAGTGAGGGCACGCTGTCTGTCGGCTATCTAGCTCCTCAACACCTCTTAGTATCGTATTCTCACAATTTGAACACTCTAACCCTTGATCGAGGTTCTGACACACACGTGCGATGTCGAATGGAAGCTGGACGATTTCGCGATTACGTCGGAAAGTATTCACGACAACCCAAAGTGAGCCGTCGTCTCTGGTGACCGAGTATACCTCGGAGAAGAGGTTTTGGAGCTCTTGTAGATATTCGACATAGGATCCATGTTGTCCTATTTCATTTTCCTCGCTTGAACCGTATTCCTTGAGGTCGTAGTACGGCGGGGAGGTGATTGTCGTATCAACGAACTCCGCTTGTTCGTTTAGTGTGTCTGCTGCATGGTCTCTTATTGCTGGAATGATCGACTTCGCATCACCGTGGTGGAGACCAAAAATATCTGAGTTCGAGTCAAATGTGGGTGTGCTTGCAAGTTCTTCTGCCGACTCCTCCTCTTCTTGTATTTGACTGGTTGTCGACGCGCCACCCGACGAGACTCGCTTACCGTACTCTCTTCCTTCTGGAAGCAATTCCTCGTCAGAGAGTTCTTCTCTTATTTTACGCCAGATTTCGCTGTTCGTATCCAGCCGTGTCTTCTTATTGTCAGTCGGAACTTCATCAGTATCGCCGATCGGGAAGATCCGGAGCGTGCCGCCGAAGTAATTATATTGGTTATTACGCGTCAAATCAAATAGGTCCTCAAATACTGAGGTCATCAGTACTCGGCCGTTTGCATAAATGTCGACACCTTGCCGATTCTGACTCGGCCGATATCGATATCTGAATTTTCCACTTTGGGTGAGCAGGTTTGGATGTTCCTTCTCTGCCCACTTAGTCATAGAATCAATATCCAGAGTACCAGCCTCATACTGCACTTGGTATTGATCTCCTTGAGGGGTCGACACGCAAAATTGGCGAGACTTCTGTTCCGTTTCATCGGTATACGAAGGACTGATAGAAGGTACCTCAAACGTTCCCTGCTCGTTCGAGGGTAAGTCGTGATAATGTAGAACTATTTGATTGTCATCGCGAGCAGAGAGCAAGCGCCGAAACAGAACGCCGAGCCGCTCACGTACGTATTGGATTTTCGTTCCAAGAGAGTTAGCGGACGGCCAGACGTCGGAATCAAACTGTGAACGGGCACACGTCGCATGTATGCGGGTTCCGTGGTCAGCTTGTAATAGTGAATCAACGGCTTCCGGAACCCCAATCTTCCAATGACGTTCTGTCGCGTCGACTATCGGCAAGTCTCCAGTTATTGGACCATCAACACGTAGACAATCACTATCAGCTGTCTGAGTTACTAACGAAAAACAGTGAGTGTCAGCTTCAATATCGCGCTGTTTGAGAGACTCCTCAAACCAAGCTAAACTCGCCTTCAGCCCCCATCCAACGTTATTGAGTATTCCTTCAGATATTTCCTTATTGCCCGTTCGAAAAACGTGGTTCTGGAGGTCTTCTCTTGTAATTCCGGGACCGTTATCAGAGATATACGTAGTTACTGTCTCTTCTCCACGAACAAACGAAATGGAGATATTAATTTGTTCATCTGGCTCATCAAAGTAGTTCTCTCCGTCAACGACCGCAGCAACTGAGTTATCAATGAGTTCTTGAGCGGCATCCAGAAAATTTTCGTGCTGCTTCGCCATCCCGGAGGCCAACATTTCCAGTTCTACCGCAGACTCACACGTTTCGCTATTCATGAGTGGAAGCCTTCACCCGTAAATTCAATATCTATCTTCATCGTTGCTCTTTGCTTGCTTCTCTCTCTTATCGGAGTTTAATCTATGGATCTAGTTGGAGTCATTGTGGCGTACGCTTGCCCTTTGAAGTACGACTGCACCGGAGTCCGTGGGCAAATAATGTTCGGGCAAGGGTTTTCTAATCGGACCTACAAATTTGGAATAGTGAAGGGGGAACCCGAACAGGAATCCGGGGAAAGGAAGGCATCTGAATCACCCTCTCGAAAGGAATTAATAGAAGAGTTGCTGCGGCTGGACTCGGCTCTAGACCGAATACCGTATCCCTCTGACGTTTCAGAGATGACCAATTATTCTGCTGCTAAGTTTCAGAATGAATTTGGCCCATGGGACGAAGCCCTTGATGTAGCGGGTATTGACAAAGAGGAAGAACTCCTTGCCGAACTTCAACGCGTCACAGATGAGCTTGGAAAGAAGCCCACTCAATCAGAGGTGAACTCTCTTGGAAAATATAGCCACAGCATGTATGCTCGATATTTTGGACAATGGAGTACCGCGAAGGAGCGTCTTGATGATTTTGAAGCCTCAGAGACGGTAGCCTCACAGCAATCGAAAGGGGTAGAAAACACATCTCAATCCGAGTCTAAATTCGTTTGGAACCCTCCTGTTGAGCAATCGGTAGACAACGAGCAACAGGAACCAACGCAAACCAACGCAGGAGAGTATACCACTGAAGAGCTATTGGATTATATCCGTAAATTAGACAAACTGTTTGGGGAACCGCCATCAGAACAGTTTGTACGCGACTATGGCTCGTATCCAATTGAGGCCTACAAAAGGCGTTTTACATCGTGGAATGAGGTAATAGACGCAGCAAATCTTCCATTAGTTGATTGGGAAAAGCGATCCAATAGGAAATTCACACGAGTTGAAATACTTGATAAATTGGTGGAATACGCTGCAAAAGCTGGTGAGGTTCCTGAGCCAATTGATGTCTGGCAAAATACCGATCTTTACGCGATGACTGTCGATGATCGTTTCGGAAGCCTCGGAACGGCTTTTGATCTATCTGGCATTACCGATGATGCGTTTGATAAACACTCAGACCAGTCGGACGATGACGGTGTCGACGTTTCACCTGATGACAGTGGCGTTATTCACGAAATGAAGCGGATAGGTGAGCCCCCATCTGATCCGCCGAGTCCGTCTGATTTTGAGCGGGAATCGATTCTCTCAGTAGTAACAGTCAGGGAATCCTTCGGTACGTGGCTAACTGCACTACAAGAAGCGGGTTATAACCCTGAAGCCGCGATTGACGACGAGGAGTCAGCGCAGGGATACACAAAAGAAGAACTGCTCGAAGAAATTCGCCGAGTTACGATCCGGATCGGAGCAGTTCCGGCCTCAAGAGATTTCGACAATATTGCGGACATGACCTCTCAAACAGTTAAAAACCATATTGGAGGGTGGGAGGTTGCCCTAGAGAGAGCAGGAGTCAGTAATCTAGATAATTCCGAGATCCGCAAGCTATGGGAGGAGTATAAACTCCCAGATGCTGAAACGCTTCAAGCAGAAGTAGAATGGGTTGATGAGGCAGTGGCAGGACGGACTACGACCGCCGATATTCGAACATTCGCTCGGTACCCTGAGTCTTATTTTGAGGAGGTATTCGGGTCTGTCGATAACGCTCTGGAAGTAATAGAATAAAACAGAGTTTAGTTCGATAGAATGATCAGTATTCAGTAGGAATTCCAGAGATCAGTCGTCAAAATCGTAGAACTCTTGCCCTAATTGAACAATATCGGTTGTGAGTTCGCTGAACCCGTCTCCCGGACGAACGTAGAGGCTGTGCAGTTCCTCGATGCCACCCCGGGCATACTCTTGCGCAATCTTATAGACCCTCTTTTCGTCCCGAAGAACCTGAGGGTCTCTCTCTTCGTACGCGGCAATCGATTTGATAATCCATTCCTGTTGATCGGAGAGTGATGGACGATTAAACAAGGCATGGCGTCCAGACCCTAGTTCTATTCGGCCCGACCGTTTTCGTCCGTATCCAAGCGCGAACATGAATAAGTCGATTCGCTGTACGCCGTAAAACGGGGAGTCCTCTTCTCCGACCAGAGTATCGAAGTAATCTCGTGCCTGTTGATCCACCACGACGTCGCGGCCAGCTTTTGTTTTTTCGTATCCAGCTTCAGGACTCTGGTCACTCATCTTTCTTTCNTCTCGTGCCTGTTGATCCACCACGACGTCGCGGCCAGCTTTTGTTTTTTCGTATCCAGCTTCAGGACTCTGGTCACTCATCTTTCTTTCACCTCTGTGATTTCATTTGAATAATCGAGTAGATATTCGTTCGCCACACTGTTTTGAAGATGTGCACGTACTTCGTCAGTATACTCCTCGTCAGTCATGAGGAAGGTAATTTGAGTGTCCACCAAATAGGACGGAAGATTCTGAGCAATGCGCTTCTTTGGTTTGCTCGAAATACGCCCAAGTGGTGTATCAATCACGATGGGAGCATTGAATCCACTAATCTTAGTCAGCGCAGACATAAACGAGAGAGCAAGTACTTGCTTCTCACCAGCAGACAGCGATCCGATCTTATTATCACCATGTCTACCATAGACACTAACAGTATAATCGTCTCCTAGCTCAACGGTGTAATCCTCATTTTTCCAGATGAGGTCATTGAAATATCGATTCATATTCTCCTCGGTGTTTTCCCTAATCTGTGCGAGAATCGTACTCTTGATTTCAGTCAACTCTTCATGAGCTTCCTCAACGAAATCCAACTTCCTCATCATCGTCCGGTGTTTGGTTTCCTTGGCGGCTTCCTCGCGCCATTTATTATCGAGTTCATTGACCCGCTCATCCAGTGTTTCAATCTCGTGTTCAACCCTTCCAATTTCTTGACGCATTTCGCTGATTCTTCCCTCAATTTCGCTACGCTGGGATTCAAGACTGCTCACATCGACATCTTCAGGGAGGTCGTAACTCTTGAGTTCGTTTGAGATATCTCGAAGCTCTCTATCAACCTCCCCCAGCTCATCTTGCTTTTCGGAGATTTTCTTCCGATTGGAAATAATATCTTCAACTAGATCCTTTCCATCGTCTATGACCCGAGGAATCTCGGCTTTTCCTTCGAGATTCTCCTGCATCACTAAGGACATCTCCTGCTCAAGCTCTGCAAGATGACGGCGTTTTTCTTCGTCTGAATCCAGATCAGCTCCACAAATACATTCACCACTTTCGAGCAGCTCTTGAACGAACCAATCTTGTATTTTTGGGGGAAGCTGACCCGCTTGGGCGAGTTCTGCGAACTGCTGGTGGGTGAAGTCCAACGCTTTCAAATTATAGACGATAGGTCCTGCATCCACCATTTCCTCGGTGGTTTCATCTTTCAGCTCACTGATTTCATCATTTAGCTGGTCTAGACGCTGATTGAGATACTTTCTTCTTTCCTGTTTTTCACGAACTGCGGCATCGCTGCTGTCACGCAGCTTTCCATCGATCCGGTCAATATTTGATTGGGCTTCTGCAATATCCCGTTCAAGCTCATCGATCCGCTTTTCTTTTCGTTCGTGCTTCCGCTTTGTTTCATCAAGTTCTTCTTTCAGCCGCTTCGCCTCACCTTTGAAGTTAGACGCTTTGCGACCAATCTCCGTGTCCATCTTGTCGAGATGCTCTAGCGCTCGATTTAGCAGCTCAATATGTGACACGTCAAGGATGGCAGTGCGGACCCGTTCAGGGTAGCCTTCCTCGAAGAACTTGTGGAGGCGCTCACCATCGAATAAAAAGTATTCATGAACCCGAGTCGGTAATATCTCATTCAGATACGTGTTCGGGTTATCTACTGGCTTCCAATCACGGTTGACCCGACGTTGAAGATTGAGGTCCCCGACAACGCTGTTGAAGCCCCCATCAGTCTTTACCGTAGTAAACTCGCGTTTGAAAACATACTCTGGCTCGGTTTCACCAAGTTCGATCTCGACGTAGCCCGTTGCCTTCCCGCCATCGTTGAGATCCTCAAGTCGATCACGATTCACCAGTGGGAAGGTCTCTAGTCCACCTTCTTTCTCTTCCTTCAGATGCTCTTCGGTCCCGTAGAAACAGAAAGTAATTGAATTTAGAATATTGGATTTTCCTGCGCCATTTTGCCCTTCAATGACGTTGATATGGCGTTCACCGCGTTTTCGGAGATCTATCGTCTGCTCTCCCTTGTACTGACGATAATCCTTCAGAGTGATCGATAAGATCTGTAAATTTGTCATTCGTCTGTGTCCATGTATTCTTCAATGAGGTCGTCGTATTCATCCTTGAAGTGTGGACGCTCTCGATCCATCTTTGATCGCTCAAAGGTCAGGATATCATTAATGAATTGACGTTTCTTATCGTCTTCAATCTTGTCGACATGCTCCAAGATGAGACTATTGACGTCGGACTTGTTCATTGATATCTAATAGAATGATCCGGAGTATACCACTTAAATGTCTTCTTCTTAAGAAGATCTCTCGCTGTCGGTGTCCTCATCGTTATCTTCAACGATGCCGTATTCCATCCGTATCCCTTCGATCTTGTTTCGAGCACTGTGCTCGTTACGAGCGTTTTCTGCAAATTCTTCGAAACGTCGAAGTTCTTTACGAAGAATGCCCCTTTCGGACTCAGCGATACTTTCTGTTGGATTCATGGTCGGCACAACGATAAAGTCGTAAATAATTGCCTTTTCTTTGCCCGGGTATTTCCGTAGTACTCGACCGCGTCGTTGAATGAATTGCATCGGGTTCCCTGTATTCGACATGAGTATCGCCTGTTTGGTTGATGGGACGTCAACACCTTCATCTAAACACCGCATCGCGACGAGAGCGTCTATTTCACCCTTATCAAAATTGCTGAGTAACCGTTGCCGTTCGTCGTTGTCCTCGCGATATGTGAATTTGTGCTGGCGAATACCTATCTCATTCAAAATATCTTGAACGTGATCAATCTGTCCCGAATTTGTGTACACAAGCAGGTGGTCGGGTTCACCAATCCTACTTAAGACCGACCGGAGACTCACATATTTATTCTCAGCACTCTTAATGATATTTGCTCGCTTCATCGCTAGGCGATTTACTAATTCCTCATCAGCATCATCACTAGCGGCCGCAGTTGCGAGACGCTTTGAGAGATTATTATAGTCCTCGAGCTCTTCTTCTGTTAACTCAACAATAGTTGGGTAGTAATCGTACGGAGTAAGAAATTCTGGGATTGCTTCCCCTAATGTGTACTCGAAAACGATCCCTCCAAAGTAATCAAGAATATGTTCTGACCCTTCCTCGTCGTAGTGTCGTTTAGGAGTCGCCGACAAGCCAATTCGGTACTCATATTCTTTCAGTAGAGCTTTGCGTTGGTGCTCGGATCCGAGACCGTGAACCTCATCAGCGATTAACAATGCGTCACAGTTTGATCGTTTAATCTGATCTCGGAAGTACTCATTTGCAAGCGTCGTGTGAGTTGTTATTATCAATTGGTCGGATCCCATTCCAAGGGTAAGATCTGAAAGAATACGCGACAGATCCTCTTTCCACTGTGTATTCGCTGAACCATAGAGGAACTTCGGGTTATTGTAGCCGAATTTGGCAATCTCATTCTTCCATTGGTCTGCGAGGTGAGTGTACGGAACCGCGATAACTACGAGTGTTGGAGTAGATCTTGATTCAAGAAACTCATCCATAGCACCGAGGGCTGTGAACGTTTTTCCCGTGCCGGTAGCCATTCGGAAGAGCCCTTGTCTCTGGTTTGCAAACCAGTTATCGACGGCCTCTCGCTGATAAGGCCTGAGGGTAATGCCATTGTCAGATTGTTCTGGATCGGTATATGGACGATGTTCATGATCTCGGAGACTCGCGATATCTTGCCTGATTCCCTCTGGAAGCGAAACCACCTCGACGTTCTCTTTTGAACCAGACCAAATCTCATCAAACCGCTTTTCCTGCAGTGCTACCCCTTCTGCATCTCGATCGCTCAACCAACCGCAATCAACAGTGTATGCTTCATAATTCTCGAATGAATGGGCGCTGTCGTTTTTTGACCCGTGGAATGCAAGCTGGTTCCCCTCTGAATCACGGAAAATGCCAAATTTGTCATGAAAATCGCCATGTAGGTCGTCTTTCGGGATCGCAAATCGAATTTCCAGCAGCCCGTCAGCGATCATCCACGCGATAGCATTCCGGGTTTGGTACTCAAGATCATATTGTAAATCGCGTACAGTATCGGCTAACTGTTGCTGAAGCACCTCATCGTGTTTCGCTTCCTGACCCAATTTGAGTGCCTCCCAATCCTCTTGTTCTAATATAGGACTCATAATCCATTTCGCGGTGCCTCCGTTCTCCGCAAGTTTGGCAACTCCTCTGGATGCAGAACGAAGCCAATTCGTCGTGAAATATCCGACACCACGCTTATATTCGACAGATCGTGATAAAAGCGGATTGTAGAACTCATCAACAAAGTTGACATCGGACGTATCAATAACACGTGGAATGTTCAGTGAGGTGAATAGGTCATCATCCGTCATTTGAATAGAGTAATCTAAACAACTGCCCGAATAAATCTATTGACCACCCGTACCGTGTTGCAGGTGGGATTTTATTATGAGTCGAAAATCTCCCACAGCACACATTTTCTGAAATGATTCTGTGTGTACGACTGTATTATACCGGTCCATGACCGATATCGCGCACTTTTCTCATAGCTTCTGTTGTGCTCTGACCCAGCGTGCAAAAATGTGTACAAGATAGGCTTGGTTTAACAGTACAAATTGAAGCTACGAGCCTCCTTCCGTTCCTGTGTAGCCCGGATACCACCAGACTGTGCTCCTTGCACCCGTCTTCTTCGACTTGAGAGTTCCTTGCTCCTCTAATGAACGAAGACGATTGTACACTGCTCTACGCCCGATAGGAAGAGACTCTGCGACCTCATCTGCCATCAACACGGGGTCATCGGCATTTACAAAAACCGCTAGTATCTCCTCATCGGATACCGTCGGCTTGCGACCGGGGCCATCGCTACCCATTCGATTCAAAACGCGAGACGTGAGGGGCTAAATCTATTTATTCCACCAACGGAAGTGTTATATTGATTCCGACGTAGGAAGTATAGTGGAATCCCAACCTCACCGGCGAAACGGAACTCTTCAGTCATCCACGTCAGTGGAGATCGGACCAGCCACGGCACTCGCTGGGATCGATTCGAGAAGCTTCCGTATATGGCGACAGACGACTGAAGAGCGAAAGAATATCGAGGAGGGCCGGGCGTACTACAACGATCCGAGCCCCGTACCACCTCCCGAAAAGCACACGCCCAGCAGCTTGCTGCAGTGCCACAGAAAGCTCGTGTACCGGAAAGAGAACGCACCAGCGGAGAGCGAGATGGCTCACGGCATCTTGTGGGTCGGTTCTCGTTTTGAGGAAGATATTGTTCTCCCGTACCTACGCGATGCCGTCGCCGACGACGGGCTGTTTGTCACAAACTCGCTGTACGTCGACTTCAAACTAAAGAGCGAGGCCGGCGACCTTAGCGTGAAGGGGTCAACCGACCCGGTCGTCGTCGATGCCGACGGCACGCCCGTCCTACCCACGGAGGTGAAGACGAAGAGCTCCCTCGAGTACCTCGACGAACCGAACGAACACCACAAGGCGCAGCTGCACGCCTACATGGTCGGGCTCTCCGAGAAATACGACGTCGACGTGAAGCGTGGGTGCCTTATCTACGGGGGTCGCGACTCGTTCGATCTCAAGGTGTTTGATGTCGAGTTTGACGAGGAGTTCTGGCGAGACACAGTCATTGAGTGGGCGTCCACACACACAGAGTATCGACTCGCCGACGAACTCCCGCCAGCAGACTCACGTTTTGGGTGGGAGTGCGACTTCTGCGCCTACCGTGAGCGCTGCGGGAAGGGAGAACTCCCGGTCGCTGATCGGGGTCAGGAGGGGTTCCTCCCGTTCACGGAGTATCCGCGTCCACAAGTTGCCGAGCATCTTGCGGCATATTCAGGCGTAGCTCTCACTCCCACTTTGGCGAGAGCATACCCAGAACTTGCTGAGCAACACGCAGTTGCTCAGTGGCGCTGTGAGACGTGTGATGAGCGCTTCGACCACACAGAGGTTGAGTGGGGTGGAGAGGCTAGTGAGCCGCCACTCTGTGTTGTCTGTGCCTGTGACGGACGACTCGCCGAGTTGACCGAGCCTTGGCCATCCGCTCACTGTGTCCCGAGCGACGGAGGTGAAAACTCATGAGTCTTGATAGCCGTCTCCCCTCTGGGATCTCACGCTCGACAAGTGCCCCTCAGACGGAGGATGAGGAAGCCATCGAGCGTGCGGCAGTCTACGCCCGTACATCGTCGTCGAGTCAGAGGTTCGGTTACTCGATCGGAGAACAGGTCGACAGATGTGTGAGACAGTGCGAGCAGATGGAGTGGACCGTGACGTACGTCTTCACCGACGAAGCGGAGTCAGGCCGAAACACTGATCGACCCAAGTTCCAAGAGATGTTGGACCGAGCGCGTGTGGGGTGTTTCGATGTCGTCGTCTTCTGGAAGCTTGACCGCTTCTGCAGGTCACTTGTCGATCTCGTGAAGACAGAAGAACAGCTGAACGAGTGGGAAGTGAGCCTACAGAGTGTCACCGAATATATCGACACGACGTCACCGGTCGGACGGTTCAATTTCAGGAACCTTGCGTCTGCAGCGGAACTTGAGAGCGACCTCACCAGTCAACGAGTCCGGATGGGGATGCATGGTCTTGCGAAAGAACATAAGTGGCCGAACGCCATGCCGCCACTGGGCTACGAGAAGACGTCCGATGGGAAACTCCGAGTTCTTGAGGACGAAGCCTCGGTAGTGAGGACGATATTTCAGCTCTACCTTCGAGAAAAATCCATGCCTCGGGTAGCTCACCTTCTCGACGAAAGTGGACTGAGAACTAAAGAGGACAAAGCGTGGTGTAAACAGTCAGTTAGGAAGGTACTCGCGAACGAGATCTACATAGGAAAATACCGAGTAGCAGACTTCGAGGACTACGTGGATGAGTATCGAATCTTGACTGACGAGTTGTTCACTGAAGTTGTCGACACGAGGTACCGCTACCGCCACCAGAAGGGACGGATGGAGAAGTCTCGGAAGAAGGAGAAGGCGAAGAGAATCCTCTCGGAATACAGGGAGTGGCGAGGGTTGTAGATGTCATCAGTAGAGATCTCTTGCCCGAACTGTGGCGCACCTGAGACCGGGTTCGATACCCGTTTCGACGTGGCTGGCAGACTCTGTGGTCAGTGTGGTTTTGTGGCTACTACCGAATCCGTGCCGATGGACGCGCCTGACGACGAGGCAGCGCCACATGATGCCGACACTCAGGAAGAATGGATCGCCAAGGCTCGTGACTCGTCTGAGGAAGCTCTGGTTGGACTTCTAGCTGACCTTGATAAGTACGCTTCTGATCTTCTCTTATCGAAGGCAGAACTAGATCGTTCCTCAGAGCTTCTCGTCGAGGTTTGGGAGAAGAACCTCCTACACGGACGTAAGAAGGAGAATGTTATCGGTGCGGTACTGATAATCGCCCTCAGAGAACTTGAGAGTCCACGACCGGTCGGATTGATCGCTACTACACTTGGTGTCGAGCGCGTTTCCCTCCAGCGAACGACTAAGAAAATTCTGCGGGAGATGTCTCTGTCTCTCAGACCTCCTCTAGCTACACAGTACCTGTCTTTCATCGGGATGAAGCTGAACCTAGACGAGGAAGCAATTGTAGCTGCTGAGAGGATATTAGACCAGCCCGAGACAATCCGTGGCGACCCGGCAACTACCGCAGCGGCGGCTCTTTACCTCGTTGCAAAGCCTCGAGGGGAATCGATCACATTCAATTCGGCGGGGGATGCAGCAGGCTCTACGAAAGAGACTGTTTGGAGACGTGCGAAGTCACTCAGGGATCGCCAAAGTCACCGATAGCCGACTGCGGGTCATCGTCGTCATCATCTTCGTCGTCATCATCTTCCTCATCGAGTTCAAAGCCGAGATTCGGGTACTTGAAGCGTCGGACAATCCGATCCGGCCCAAGGTCGCAGGCAAACGACAGTCCACAGTTCTTACAGTTGTAAGCGTAATCGAACTTCGTTCCCATCTCCCTAAGATGAGTGGTCTCGAAGTCTTCGGTAGCACTGCAGAACGGACACCGTAGCGGGAGTGTTTGGTGGATCTTTTTCAGCTCCTCTTCAGTGACGAGCGGCCCCTGATATTCACAGGATTGGCATTCGTACTTGGGGAACTTCACACCCCAGAGTTCTTTCGTCCCCTTACGCTCGAGGTCACCGTCACACTGGCGACAGCGGAAGGGCTTGAACGACTCGAAGAGGTTCATCACGAAATCAATTCCGTACTTTTGGGCTGCTTCTCCGATGAAATCTGGAATATCGGATGACGATGTACCTCTGTTCTGTCCAGAGAGAATTGACTGTACTTTTTGGAAGAGATCTTCGTCGACCATTTCTAACTCGGAGTACTCAGCTACGACTTCACCGTTGTGGCTGAGTTTACCCATACAGAGTTCGTTCTGGAGGAGTGTCTTCACTTGTGAGTAGCTGACTTTATCCAGTCCATTGTCTTCTAGTGTTGAGTTGAGTCTACGTTGAGTTTCCTTCCGGTTTTCCGTCGCTGCGTAGACCTCGAAGAACCTCGGAATGAATTGTCCGTAGTCACCATCGAGATGAATTCTGCCGTCTTCATCAATACTGTATCCGACTGGAGGACTGTTACCATGGGGCCATTTCCTATTCTTGAGTTGCTGTCGGCATCCTTCAGCTGCACCTTCACGTAGTCGGTTCAGCCAGCGGCGCGAGAACGCTGCCTCTCTGCTGAGCATTTCGAAATCGTGAGGATCTGTCCAGTCGTAGTAGCCGTCAGCGTGAGTGTACAGGGTGATCCCTGCATCTCGTATGTCGAGCAGATAACCCTGTGTATCTAATGGGTCGGCACGGCTTAGCCGATCAAACTCGTATACCATGAGGATGTCGTATTCATCATTCTGGGCGGCCTCAATCGCCTTATTCAGCTGTTCTCGGTTAACCTTCGCACCAGATTCCTCTGCTTCTAGTACATCTACGATCTCGAGATCGTCTTTCTTCGCATCTTTCTCTAGTGCTTCCCGCTGAGAGGATTTGCTTGAGTTGTTCCCTTGAGAGGGTGTGCTCACACGAGTTATTATCAGCGCCCGGTTTCCATCAACCTCGTCTTTTTTGAGCAGCCCTGCGAAGAGAGGCAGTCCGACCCCTTCCTTAAGAAGGGGGTAGATCAGAGATGCCGCATTAGTGACCGTGGTCCCACCACCCTCTGCGTAGATGGTGTACATATAGGGGATGGACAACAGAGCTATACCTGCGATTACCATCTTCTTTTTATGTTCTGCATATAACCTTTTTATACTAGTGCTGACCCAATTGGATCCTATCTCTTGGGAACTACGAGAAGAATCGTACCCTCGAGTAGAGGCAGTATTCTGATGCGGGAACATCAGTTAATCCCCCCCACATCTTCTAGCGCCGATCGACGACTCTCTCTCTTTTCTTCGACCGTACGTTCGTCGTAGTACTTTTCGAGAACCCCCTCGGAGAGGTCACACCGATCGCTCAGCACTTCTTTTTGAACTCCCTGACGAAGCATTCGGGTGAGATACCCATGCCGACCCGCGTGCGTCGCCTCACTCACTGGGTACTTCGATGCATGATCCTTCGAACAAGCGGCGTCGCAGGTTGCCTCGGTCCGACCTTCTGGGCATTCTTTGCCGATCTCACACGGACGGCTCCATCGATAGCAGTAGGAGCGAATCGTTGATTTTGCGAGTCGGACGTTGGGACTCGTGATTAGTGGGTCTTGACCACCATCTGCTTCCTCTATTCGATTGTTCTCAATGTAATCTTCGAGTAGAGCCTGTGCTAATTCTTGGGGAGATACATCGCCGCCGGGGTTTGGCTTGTGAGCCATACTAATGGCTACACCCCACATTATATTCGTTGATTATAGAGTACAATTTACTCTAAGGAAATACTGTAATTAATTGTGGGGGAAGTTTTATATACTATATCTTATTTTGCGGAACAGATTTTCATAACTCCGCAGATGAGGTCGTATTGCTACACTGAGGTGGATTCGATCAGAATTTCAGGTGAGAGTAGAACTTCATGAAATTTTGATGATGGCAAAGAAAACAACGTCTAAACCAGCTCTGTTGGGAGTCTTCTCAAGTGATACGCTCTTCTGTAGGCGATTGTTGATACAGTCGTCACTAGCTGAGCAGGAACGCTAATTGATTTTCTAAGTACCTCTGCCGTGGACTCACGATTCAATTCATGCAACCGCAAATCCCAAGACGGCAGCCCATCAATAATGTGCTACACAAGAGCGTTCAGAATAGACCAACGAATTAGAGAACGACAACAAGGCCGCCTGTCGTGAATATTTTCAATATCGCTTCCCATGCGTCTTATAGACGAGTTAAAATAATAAACACTTGTCTGCCTCTCAGCTTTCGCTGCGTAATCAAAAGATGAGCAGATACACTGCTAGAGTATATCCTACCGTCATTACCGCCCACCGCCGGTTCGTCGTCACGAACTGCTCGTACTCCATCGTTCCAAACGCGATGTACGACAGAGCCACTATGTGCTTACTCAAACGCATAATGAGCATCACAAGGACAATCGAACCGAAGGTCGCGAACACCAACGATATCAGCCCTGCCATCACTGCGAGCACCGGAAGTACCACGACTGCTGCGACACCAAATGCAAACCACAGACCCCCCGAACCAGCGGGGAAATTCCCACCTTGATTTATTCGGATGTATTCTCTCAGCGTCTCCGTCGCTTCATCATCTCTGTCCGGTATTGAGTCCTTCAGCAGATGAAACGCCATCTGTGCGAGCGTAACACGAATCAGAGTCAACTTCAAATAACCAATTGCAGCCTTGAGGCGAGCCCACTGAGAAGGATGCTGGAATATCGCTCCAAACACCTCTTCAACATCATCCATCTGAATATCTATCTGTGGCTCAAGTGCAACTCGCTTGACGTAGAACAACGTCCCCCAGCTAAACCGATACTTTTGGAAGATCAGCTCGAAACCAAGGATGTAGACGAGAACCCCGAGTACAGCGATAACAGCAGTTGCTCCAATTTGACTAAACCCGGTGGCAGGCTGAACGAACTCCACTCCGAAGAATTTGAACACCTGTGCCACACCAAGGAGAGCGAAGAGTTCTACGGGACGAACAGTTAGGTCTAGAAGTCGGTCAAACTGTTCGATGCGGTCAGTAAATACGAGATATCGAAGAATAGGAATTCCAATGAGTGCGGCCATGAGCCACATTAGAATCGCTCCCTGAATCCCGGTTGGAGAGGTTTGGTCGACGGCGAAGGCGAGAGCGGGTCCAAAAGCAATCTCGGCGACTAACTGCTGGGTTCGAGTGCGTTGAAAAACGATATCAGCGAGAGAATCGCCGTTGTCGCTCATCTATGAACTCAAGAGTGTCTATCAAATTGATAAGTCCTTGGACCCTGTAGCTCCGGCATAATCAACGAATACTCCGTAACAACTCGCGATGAACAGATATATCCTCCAATCCTGTTTCGTTTTCTTGCGCAGGGGTATCAGTACTTGGGCCCGGATCCCTTTTAGGAGATATCTGGGGACTCATTAGATTGCCCCCTTGTCTTTCAGCTCATCCCAGCGCTCGTCGCGCTTTTCTTCGGGAGTGCGCTCGTCGTAGTGTTCTATTAGAATCTCTCTCGTGATGTCACACCGGTCACTCAGAATTTCCTTAGGAACACCCTTGCGCAGCATTTCCGTGAGGTATCCGTGTCGAGCAGCGTGCGGCGCCTCGCTCGCTGGACATTTTGATGCATTATTTTTACGACTGGCAGCGTTGCACTCTGCTGGATTTCGACCTTCTGGACATTCCTCGTCAATCTTACACGGGCGAGTCCAACTGTAGAAGTCCGATCGGACCGTAGACTTTCCGACTCGGCCATTAGACGTCGTAATTAACGGTTTTCGACCATCGATCGTTTTCTCAACTCTGTTGATCTTGATGTAGTCTTTGAGCAGACCGGCAAGGTCGGTGCTGATATTGACTTGCTCTTCACCCTTCTCATCGTTCTTTAACCGGGTCTGTCCATCGTTGTGGTGTGAGAACTGGAGATAGGGACGGGGGCCATCGAGATGGGCGTCTTCGAGGTCAAGAGAGTGAACACCACCGAGTCGGCGTCCACACTCTGCAATGATCGCGATTTCGACATGCTCCCTCGATGCGTAATTGTACTTTTCGAGATGTTCAAGAATCCGTTTGAGCCGTTTGATTGCAAGTTCAACATCTCGAATGCCCTCCCCGTCGTCCAGTTTTGGGATATCGACTCTTTCAGCGGTCCCGCGTGGGACAGCTTCAATTTTCTCAAGGTATGTGAGGAAATTCTGGAGAAGGTGGAGGTTGTCTTTCATCGTCTTGTTCGCCAACGAATCGACTTTCTCCGAGGACTCCTTTCGCCGCCACTTCTCGAAGCCGTCTATTTCACGCCCTCCGAGCTCGTTTAGATTTTCGAGGTCAACCTTGTCGCAGTACCTGACGAAGTGGCCAAGGTTTCGATCGTACCCTGCCAACGTATTGGGTGTGAGTTCGTCTTCGCGGGCGTCAAGGTATTTGTCTACTGCCTGCTCCGGTGTGATCGGCTTCAGAGTGTTGTAATCGTTGAGTAGAGCCTGAGCTAGTTCGTCTACAGCTTTGCCGTCGGGGATTTCTTCCCTTGATGGGGCCATACTACCATCTTTCTACCCCATTATATTCGTCAGTTCTAGAATGAAAAATACCGTACTGAATCACTGTAACCAAGACTTACAAAAAGTATATATAATAGAATAGCTGCACGCGGTGATTCAGACAATATAAATGCCCCTCCACAGGTAGAGTGATTTGTGTTAGAAGATTCTCAAAAAGAGACAATCGCTGATTGGGAAGAATCGAACAGTCAAGACAAAAACTCGGTCAAGAATCATCTTGCGGAAAACCTTGCTGAACTATCCTACATTCGTGAGCTAAGTCCAGAGGTAGCAGAAGAAATCGTCGAAATGTCCATCTCTAAGTACGAAGAAAGAGAAGGAGGTCCAAATTTGTCGACTTCTGCTGCCACAAATAGATTTCTAGAACAATTGATGGCGGTCATGTTTAACGGGTTCTCAGAAAAGACATTCAATTATGCAGTCAATTCAGGTGTAGAGAGTTCTCTACAGTGGCGTGCTCAAAACGACGACTTCCTAGCGGGAAGGCTGTTGGATGAAATGGAGTGTACCGAAGGGGGGGATCTCCTAGATAGTGACATGGGGCTGCTAAACCAACAACTAACAGCACCTCCAAAAGACGAAGAAGAACGCCTGAGACGGATTTTTATGCTCAATGGTAACGAGCTTCTCCTCGTTGAGAAGTATTTCCAACAAATACTCGATACGGATCTAGATGGAATCGATCTGGATGAAGACTATACGACAATAAGAGAAGCAGACGACTCTGTGGATCGACCACCGATTCTGGTGCAAGAAGCAAAACACGCTATAAAGAGCAGCAGAGAACGGGCAGAAGGGCTTTCACTTGATCTTGCCAACCCACGTGTAGATCTCGTAACACCATACTTTGGAACAGGCACTCGTCCCCCTGACTGGTACATTCGAGAACACATAGAATTGTTCCGTGATTATTTGACCGATGAAGGACTTCTCCCCGATGAAGAGGAAATCCCCAGTTATGCAGAAACGGCACCTACTACTCAAGATCCAACCCGCCTCAATCTAAATCATTGGAGCGTTCCAAAGGAGCAATAAACACCTACGTATCTGTTGTTCAGGCTCTGTTGAAATCCTCCGCAAGTAGTATATGCTGACCCAGTTGCGGTCAACACAGATTGACAATGGTTGGTAATACGGTTTCGTTATTCAGGAGTATTCATGAAAGTAGATCGTTCGGGAGATACTGCGAGCAATCGACCGGGACCGCTTCCCATGCTGCCTGAATCGCTTGATACCCTGTCCAGCCTTCCCCTCGAAGCATCTCGCCACAGGCCTGACAAAACTCCGCTACAGTACACTCCCCCTCGTCTAGTAGCAGATACAGCAAAAACGTGGGAGCAACCGCCTTCCCAGTTGTCTCTTCTGCGTCAGCGAATACTCGATTAATAGCCCGACGCCCGTGCGTATCCATCAAAATAGCGAACCGATACAGCGCTGTATGCTGTTCGATTTCCATCTTCACGGACTTCTCCCCAGCATCCTCTCCATGCGGTCGAGGAACACACGGAACCGTCGTAAACGACTTCTTCTCGTCGTCGAACGGCTCAAGTGCCTTCTTGCTCCCATCGTGAACCCACCGCTCTCTCGTCCCTTCAGGTGCGTACTCAGACATCTCCCGAACGTGGCGCTTGAGTTCGTGAAAACAGACGTTAGTCGTCGTCAGCTGTATATTGTCCGTAATTCGAGACCAGAGTCCCGTGTTCGCTACAGCGATTAGTGCGTCTGTATCAACGATAACTGGATGGCGTACATCATCGTCCACCATCTTCACTTCTGGAAAACTCCAGTCGTGTCAAGCTCCGCAGCCTCCTCGAAGGCCTCCCGCTCCCGCTCAATTTCTTCCAAGGCATCACCAAGAAGAATCTCTGCAACTTCTTCAGAAAGCTCTCCCTGCTTGTATTGCTGGTGGAGAGTGATCTTCTCCTCGTCCGAGAGGACTTCCCGGAGTTTCTCTTGAAGACCCTGTCGAGCAAGCTCACTGATGTTGATCCCACCAAGCCGCATCTGATCGACAATTTGAGTCGCCTTCTTCTCAGTTTCTCCCCGGAACTGGATTTTATCGTTGTTTGTGGCCATCTTACCCTACATTCTCTCTCCACCGTAATAGATGTTGTGACGCGCCATCCATGTCAGTACAAACTCTCAGTGGTCAATACGCACTCTTCAGCGACCAGCTGTTTCAGACGATAATATGTCTGATGAATATGAAATCAGCAGAGCCGGTGGGACCGAAACGGCAGTGTGGTCGACTAAGTTGTTGCTCTTCGACCTAAGGTAAATACCAACATTGCAACTAATAATGCGCCGATTGTCGTTTGAATCAACGCAATCCACTCACTGGCTCCTATTGGCACGTATCCACCGTTTGATGTGCTGATTAATCTTCGAAGACTGAAGAATAAAATATCTAGAGTGTCGGTAACAGAAACTGTTCCAGAAATACTGTATTCAACCGTTCGATCATCTGTAGTTTGAACACCAAAAATAGGATACAATATAGCGCAAACTAAGATGGTTACCAACGCAGATACTATGACGTGCTTCGCACTCTCCCCGTAAAGCATACTCCACCGAAGGCTGCTCCATCGGCACCATGACAGTGACCCTGCGCAGTATGCTCGTTTACGCTTAATCTCTTTTTCACGTATATTGAAATGACGCTGTTTCTGTGGCACTGGATTGCTTCGACACAACTGTTTAATATTCGAATATATCTCCTCACTCTCCTCAAGCAAGTTCGTAGATTTTCTGGAGGATTGACCGGGAATACGATGGATCAATCGACTAATAGCCCGTACAAATTTATGGCGCCTTCTCAGCTGTTCTTCGAAGCTATTCCAGTTAGAAGTATACTTGGTTTCGCCAACATAATCGGAATTGTATGAACCACGCTTCAGATCGGTATTCTGCGGAGGATCTGTCAGCTTAGTGGCCAACTTTCCTTCAGATTCATTATCGGCGACGAATTCTCTGAAAATCTTCGTACCAAAATCTGTCTCATGGTCAATTTCTGCGTCTCGTAGATCTGCGTTGTATAAGTCAGCATCTACAAGCGATGTCCCTCGCAAATCTGCTCCTTTTAAACATGCGCTCTCCAGATTAGCTCTTCCGCACTCTGCTTGATGTAACTCTGTGTTAGTGAATTCTGCACTCCGAAGATTCGCATCAATTAATTTCGCATCATGGAATGTGACTCCCGAGAAATTAGCGTCTGCAGCATCTACGTGTTGCATCTTCACGGAATTAGCGATTGCCGATTCAAAGTGCGAATTATGAAGCGTTGCTCGCTGAAAGCGTGTATCTTTACATTCGGCTTTTTTGAATTTGGCGTACGTGAGCGTCGTATCTTCTGTATCGAATCTAGCTGATCTCAGAGTCGAATAAGAAAATTCTGCGAAGTCTAGTTCAGCGTCACGGAAATCGGCTTCAGTTAGATCTGAATCTGAAAAATTCGCCGCATAGAGCGTCTTAGACTCAAAATTAAGTCGATCTCCGACTTGTGAATCAACTAGGTAAAGTCCATCAATTCTGGAAGGTGCTGTTTCCCACTCTCTCTCAAGTTCTCCTATCGGTTTGTCATCAATCTCTGAGTGCCAAATACACCGCTCTTCGTCGTTCCAGAGGGGTTCTTCGCAGGCGAAAGCTGGAATTCCGTCAGGTATATTCTCCTCATTCTCAGTATATCCGCAGGCTTCATGAGACGCTGTCACTGTTCTGTGAGTATCGGCAAATAACTTATATTATTGGTCTCTCGGAACCATCTTCACTTTCGTCAAGGGCGATTCACTTATTGCCTGCCTGTATTATTATTATACCAATGGAAGTCTTCGATGTTGCTCTTGATGAGTTCGAAGACGGGCAACAATTCAACCGATACCTATCGGACAATTATTCTAGCCTCTCTAAGGATGATCTGTACATCATTTCTGGAGTAACCGAACTCTCTCAATCGGAATTTGAGACACGGTTGGATGAGAGAAANCCTATCGGACAATTATTCTAGCCTCTCTAAGGATGATCTGTACATCATTTCTGGAGTAACCGAACTCTCTCAATCGGAATTTGAGACACGGTTGGATGAGAGAAATTGGGAGGTGGATCAAGAGTATGGATGTATCAAAAAAATCGGCTGTCAATACTCATCAACTCACCGCGCCGAAGCATACCTCCACTTTGACAATGAGAAACAACTGTTTTTTCTTTATACGAATCAGCGAAAGACAGAAGAAATCAATGGGGCGATTGTTCCACTATTGAAGCATATTCGTGGAGTTCACTATCTATACATCAGTCCTCGAGTACTAAAAGAAGTAACTGAACAAATCGCAGAAGAAAATGAATCTGCGAAAGTCACCGAGTTCATCGCAAAGAGAACGAAAGGGACGGAAATCCCTGCAGAGGAGCGTCCAAATAAAGAGAGAACTATCAACTACTACGGTGATGACGGACTTCGAACATTACGGGAAGTTGAGAATAAGTATGGCGTCTTACCCCATATTCTAGAGATATCAATCCCAAGTGAGTTGAATTTCAGAATTGACAAGGAAGGCTCCTTCAAATTGAAGAGCGGATCACTAAGCTTGATGTTCAATTACTTAGACGAATGTATTAATCAGTGTTTAGATATTAAAGAGGCCTATGATAGTACTGAAGTGGAAGATATTGAAATCTCGGAAGGCAACGTGGTTTCTCAATCTACCCCTGCAAGAATTCAATTGAATCTGGAATATGAGGATATTGACCCGCTTGAGACAAGCCTTCGCGATCGTGATTACGCACTAATCGATACAAATGTGGAACGAGGATCTGTATACTTTTCGAGTAAAATATACGATCAGGAGAACAATCTATTTTTCAATGTGAGGGCTGACGACGAAGCTATACGTGTTTTCCCTAGCGACGAAAGGGATATTGGTACGTTTTTCAGGTTCTTTGAACTTGTCCAATCCACTGTAGACGAGCATGCGGAAGCAGAGCCGATCAATTATCCCTCTATCGCACAATGAGTACGGCAGAGAAAGAGCTCAACGTTTTGGAATACTATCTTGATGAGGTCGAAAACGACCATTATCGCAGTCTCAAGAACGAACAGTTCGAGGAACTTGAGGAAGACGACGATGCCGTAGAAGCAGCTGAAGTAAAATTCGAGAATCGGAGAGATGAATCACAGCACAGCAAAAAGGTCCGTACGACACTTATGGCTGCATTTCTTCGAAATGGACCACTCGAAAGGGTGACTAATTGGGAATTTAAACGTCTCTTTCCTCTCCGTACCCTCGATATAGACTCTGCAGACGTTTTGATCGGTAACCAAACTGATGGTGCTATTCTACTAATAATAATCCTACCCCTCCGTCAGACCCCGGATACGGGTGTATCTAAGGCAGCAGAGATGATGCAAGGAATAAGAGATAATAATAGCACTCTCTCTGACGACATTGGACTTGATTTCCATAATGATCGTATTCAGACCGCTGTCGCTATTGAACCGGAACGATCAAGCGATACTGCTACTGCAATTGAGGATTATGAGGACTCATTACATTCGCCCGAGAGGTTCTATGTCTGGCAGGTAGCGGGACCACAAGGAGAAAAAATCAAAGTATATACCGATTTCCCCGATAACTCAGGAGCAGATCGGAACCATGAGGGACAACTGGGAAATGAGCTTAGCAAAGGTGCCGAAATTATCGATTCTCCGCATGTGCTACCTGACTTCTTTTATGACACTCATCATAGCCTTCTACTCGAGCACACGATCCCGAAAATGGCCAGCAATCGTGTTGACACCGATATCCCGAATACACACTTTTCAAAACAAGAACTTCTAGATTATTACCGCGATACGCTCCATGGACCAGATTCGGCGCATAAAGCATCTCAACTCTCAGGCAGAGTTATTAGACTGTGGAAATATCTTGATCTGCTCGCGGAAGTTTCCAGTGGGGATGATCAGATAGAAGATGGGAGTACCGTGTACCGTTTTAAATCGCGAAAGCGAAATCCTGATTCGATATATGATGATCTCAGTGAGGAGTACGAGGACCAATCAATCACGTTCCTTCTAGAAGTGGATGCAATGGAGGACGTGATTGAGCAATATCAGGATGACAGCGGTGTACAGGCAGATCTCGGTGAGTTCCTTGGCTGATAATTTTCCAATCCATATTGAATTAGAGCGTATTATAAAACATCGAGTTCATTGAGGATGATAAGGACGCGATCAAACAGTTTGACATCCCAGCCGACCAACTTCCTGAAGCTTCCGGTGAAGGCAGCGTTCTGACGGTCAAGATTATAGATTACGCGATCGTAGATATGTAGTACGACACTGATCCGATGGACCAACGACAACAAGCTACTCAATACCGACTCGACAGCCTTTCAGAGTGATTTTGCGAGCGAACAGACTCGTAGTTGGCTAAACCATAGCTTTCAAGTTTCAAACTCCGGCCGGATAGCGTCAATCCAGATCTCAAACGGAATCTCATGATTTTCGGGTTCTAATGGCCAATACGTTTGCTGTATTGGAGTGCTGTACTTATCTAACGCTACTAAAATTATATCGCGATCTCCGTATTGTGTCGTCCACTGTTTTAGCTCTGAGAGCCAAACTTCGGGCTTAATTTGATCACTAAACAGATACATAGCTTCAATATAGAATTGAGAGAAAGCGATTGCTTGGCTTTGATTTAGGTCCTGTGCTTCGGTTAGAGAGCTTTCAAGGATACTAGGAACCATTTCTGTCTGCGGCTCTGATTCCCACTTGTCAATCTTACGGCCCCATATTTGATGTATGTTTGATAATAATTGTGCGTAATTATTCAAACATCGCTTGTGACGGTCAGACGCTACAGTTCGCAGAGTCGGAGGAGTTTCGTCACTCACCCTTTTTGTAGGAGTCTCAAAGGTCATATCTGTATTATTCTCTTCATAAAACTCACAAAAAAGCTTGTAAGCCTCATGTCCCCCAGAAAGTGAACTAATGCCAGCATGAATTAAATCAGTAGAATCATCTGAGATAGAATATTCTTCCATTAGTTTACTTTGTAATCCAAACATCATTTCTAATAGATTTAGATTTGGTTCAAACTCTTGTTGCAGTATTTTTTTAGATGTCTCACCCGGGATATCGAGAAATTCCCAATTTAGATTACGATGTCTCTGATCGGCAGCTGCATGAACCCCATTCAGTATACCTGACTCAACGGTAGCAGCGAGTCTTCCGTCTTCCAGTGTTAGCGATCGTGCATAGATTGCTACATATATTTCTATAGTCCAGCGAATGATTTGATTATTATCCGATTCTCTTGCTGTATTGATTATACGAGGGATGTGTCTAGAGAGGGCTTGATCGACTAATTCCCGAGTTGGTATCTGGTCTTCTGAAGTTTGTCGTTCATAATTATAGGACCGCATCTTCAGGTCTGCGATATTATATATGCCGTGTAAGGAACTTTCTGCTGCATCATTTTCGCCCAACTGGATTGCATCAATGGTGAGGTCTGTAAATTCGGACAGAGATTTCTCTTTATTTGAGGGCTCAATATGTTCGGTTATTAGTCTATCGGGTTCTCCAACCCTTTGTTTGACGTAACGCTCAATCAGAGTAGAGGGAACAATGAGAGATGGAACAAATGTCAGATATGCTAACGTAGAGATAAATGACCACAACCAGAACCAGAATGATGTAATAAATAGATATGGTCCCCAAGATGGATTTACATCCTGAAAAATAAGCGTAACCGCGGAAATAAGAGTGAAAATTGCAAAAATACTAACCGCTAATAGAAATGGCCCAGTTCTAAAAAATTCCGTTTGTATACGTCCTGTGAATAAATTCGATGTTGTCTGAACTCCAAGGATCGTGATAGAAATAATGATCGCAAGCAATGTTGTTTGAGCCAGTATTAGCGTCTGTAGAATTTCAGGTTTCATTAAGGCTTCTTGAAAATCTGGGGAGCAATATAATAATACCCAAATAACTGGTATAAATATGAAGGAAACTCCAAAGATAAACTCTGAGAATTGTTTTGGATGTGTCGCGAATGGGTTGGTAGAATCGGCAACCATAATCCACTTTTGTTAGAGCGAATACTAAAAATGATCTTTCTCCGAACCTGAATGCAGTTGAGATTGACAAATGACCTTTCTGCCTCTTTGGCATCCCTGATGATTTCGCCGACATCCGTGTGATTGTAACATTTGAGCACTTACACTATCGCCACAATTATATCAACCTCATAAATACTCTCTGTAGAATAACACTATCTGTATTAGTGGATTACATCTGATTTGCATCTCAGACCGCTATCGGAACCGTTCTTTGCATTGAAAAACCTCGGTGGTCAATAGCGTACAGCAAGCAGAAATTTTACACGGTAGCATGACTCTTGACTGTATCAAAATAATGCCCGACGCGGAGGTGAAGTGGAGGGGTTTTAATACGCGAAATCAACGCTATATATCTAGTACTTCCCGAAAAATCGTCAACGGGTGAGGTGCGAAAACCTGTCTAAATATTGTTAAGATATTCCCGTCGCTGCTCCATTTTCTCATGCTGACTCCGTCGGTCGTAGTGCTCGTCGAGAACGCTCGGTGTCACGTTCGCACGATCGCTGACGACATCTTTCGGAACATCATTGTTCAGGTGGTGGGTGATTCCACCACGTCGAAGAGCGTGTGGACTGACGCTTGAGGGGCAGTCGAACGCGGCAGTATACACCATCGCGTCGCAATCATCTGGATCACGGTTGTGGGGACACTCTCCAGTGGAAATACAGGGCCTTGTGTATCTATAACAATCCCCTCGAAGCGTTGATCGATGAGCGCGCCCGTTCGATGTCGACACGAGCGGTTGCCTCCCGAACTCATCGTCAACATCGGGCCGACGATTCGCGATCCAGTCATCGAGAAGTCGACACACCCCGGTAGACAGCGCTATCAGCCGCTGTCCAGCTGTTCCGTTCTTGATCGTCGTTTCGGTCTCAGGACGATGGACGACGGCGATGTACTGCCCGTCTGGGTCGTAGTCGTCGACGTCGAGTGAGTGGACCGCACCGGTCCGCATCATCGTGTGCCACATCAGAGTGATCGCAACGTGGGGGCGTGACGCGTACTCGTACTTCGAGAGGAACTCGAGAATCTCTTCAGCACGATCGGACTCGAGCATCACGTCACGAACGTTCTGTCCGTCTCGCAGCACGGGCGACCGCACCTTCGTGTGGAGGTCATCGACGACGGCATCGACGCTTTCGAGCCACTTGATGAAGACACGTAGCGTGTCCATCTGGGTCTTCTCCGTGGCGGGTGCGAGATCTCCCTCGCGACGACGCCACAGACGGTACTCGTGGAGCGACCGGCCACTCAACTGGTTCAGATTGTCTATCTCTTCCTCATCACACCAGCGAACGAAGTGACCGAGACGAGAGCTGTGCGAGTACAGCGTCGCCTTGGCCACCTCGGCTTCGCGGTCGGCGAGGTACAGTTCTACGGCTGTTTCCGGGTCGATTGGTTCAAGGTTCATCGCGTTTGCTAGCGCGAATCACGATCTGACCCCGATCTGAGCCGTCCGAAATCAGGCCACATAGGCCTGAAAGGTCGATTCGTTACGAGCGTGAACGCGCGCCCGTCGCGCCCGTCACACAGCCTCTTCCCGTGGATACACAGCAAACCACCTGACAGCGGAGCGATCGGCGATGTTTCGGGGTCACTTCGAGGGGTGATTTCGTCACGCTCCATGACGACGGTCGCCGCCGTCTGTCGATTCGGAGGGAGCCAACAGAGCGTGTGTGGTTGTGCTTGGCGGTAACGCGGCGATCTCGTACGAAGGAGTTCGAGAAGAGTTGAGCAGGAGGATCGAGTAGATGGCCAAAAGTGTCGGGTGCAGTCTGACTGGAGGTCGTGATTCGACACCGCCGTCAAAATCTGCACCAGGCGAGACGTTCTGACCCGGTTGCGATCACGACGATAAACGAGGGAACGCACAGGACGGGCGGACAGACGGTCTTGTACTGTTACCATCCCCCAAGATATATCGCCTCTGGAAAGAAGTCTAAAAGAGATGACTGCATCCGGCACAGCGTCGTTAAATTTGTACGTGGTTCGCAACGAGGTCGATCCAGACTCTGAGTATCACTGCGACGCGTTGGCGGCGCGGTTTCCGACCGCTGAGGAGGTCGATTTCGTCGCGGGCGAACGCGTCCCGCTCGACGATGCGGACGGCGTCATCTTGACCGGCAGCACGGCCGGCGTTTACGAGTCCGACGCTCACCCGTGGATCGCCGAACAGGAAGCGTTCGTTCGCGAACTTGTCGAGCGAGAGATTCCGACGCTCGGGGTCTGTTTCGGGCACCAGATAGCCAACACGGCACTCGGCGGTGTCGTCGAGAAGGTCGGAACAACTGCGGCGCTCGTCGAGGCGACCCTCGCTGACAATCCGCTGTTCGACGGTGTCGGTCCGGTCGTGGTCTCGCTCCACGGCGACGCCGTGACCGAACGGGGGAGAGACATGGAGATCATCGCGTCAGCCGATCACGCCCGCGTGTTCGGGACCGCTCACGAGACCGCACCGCTGTGGACGGTTCAGTTCCATCCAGAGATTACGGCAGCACACCGCGACCAGCTCGTCGAACACTTCGAATGGCAAGAAGAGCCGTTCTCGTTCGAGGACGTCACCGCGGAACGGATCTTCGAGAATTTTGTTGCACTCGCTGTCGAAGCGACGACATAGGTGGCGAAGATGACGCGATCACCCCGTTCGTAGTCTTCGGCGGACCGCTGTTTTGTGTCCGAAGAGGGGGATTTCGAGACGGCTGTCAGCGCTGTCGTCCATCGTGCCGGAGTCGTTTCGAAGAGCGACATCAGCGTCTCGAAGACGGCGCGTAGCGCTACCTCGCTTTGGAATCGAAAGTAGTCGGCGTCTGTTAGCCCCACTCTCGAAGTAGAAACTCACCTAACGGTGTAGCCCCTATCGTATACCAATGAAAACACGCACAGCACACCTTGACATCACGGGGATGACCTGTGCCAACTGCTCGGGGACAGTTGGGGAGGCCTTGGAGTCACTCGACGGCGTCGTCGAGGCGAACGCCAATTTCGCCACGGACGAGGGCTCCGTCGAGTACGACCCCGACGTGGTATCGCTCGCGGAGATCTACGAGGCGATCGAGGACGCCGGCTACGGTGCGGTGTCCGATACGGTGACCATCGGCATCTCCGACATGACCTGTGCCAACTGTGTGCAGACGAACGAGACCGCGCTCGAGAACACGCCGGGCGTTATTGCGGCCGAGGCGAACTTCGCCACCGACGAGGCGCAGGTCAGGTACAACCCCGCCGACACCTCGCTCGACGCGCTGTACGACGCGATCGAGGACGCCGGGTACTCACCGGTCCGTGAAGACGGCGACAGCGGTGAATCGGGCGAAGACGCGCGGGACGCTGCCCGGCAGGGTGAGATTCGAAAACAGCTTCGACTGACGCTGTTCGGAGCCGCGCTGTCGGCCCCATTGCTGTTTTTCCTCGCAGAGCGGTTTCTGCTCGGCGGGGGAATTCTCCCGGAGACGGTGTTCGGCGTCGAATTCGGGTGGGTCGAGTTCCTGCTGGCGACGCCGGTGCAGGCCGTGCTCGGCTGGCCGTTCTACAAGAACTCGTACAACGCGCTGGTCAACAACAGGCGCGCCAACATGGACGTTCTCATCGCACTGGGGTCGTCCACTGCGTACTTCTACTCGGTCGCGGTGCTCGCCGGCCTGATCGCGGGGAGCTTGTACTTCGACACCGCCGCGTTGATCCTCGTGTTCATCACGCTCGGCAACTACCTCGAAGCCCGCTCGAAGGGGCAGGCGGGCGACGCCCTGCGGAAGCTTCTCGAGATGGAGGCCGAGACGGCCACCCTCGTCGACGCGGACGGCACCGAGACCGAGGTGCCGCTCGAAGACGTCACCGTCGGCGACCGCATGAAGGTCCGTCCCGGCGAGCAGATCCCGACCGACGGCGTCGTCGTCGACGGGCAGAGCGCCGTCGACGAGTCGATGGTCACCGGCGAGTCGGTCCCCGTCGAGAAAGGCGAGGGCGACGAGGTCGTCGGCTCGACGATCAACGAGAACGGCGTCCTCGTCGTCGAGGCGACGAAGGTCGGGAAAGACACCGCACTCCAGCAGATCGTTCAGACGGTCAAGGAGGCCCAGTCGCGACAGCCGGACATCCAGAATCTCGCCGACCGCATCTCGGCGTACTTCGTTCCGGCGGTCATCGCGAACGCGTTGCTGTGGGGCGCCGTGTGGTTCCTCTTCCCCGCGGCGCTCGCCGGATTCGTCGACTGGCTCCCGCTCTGGGGCGCGGTCGCCGGCGGACCGGCCGTGGCCGGTGGCACCGTCTCGGTCTTCGAGTTCGCGCTCATCGTCTTCGCGTCGTCCGTGCTGATCGCCTGTCCCTGTGCGCTGGGGTTGGCGACGCCCGCCGCGACGATGGTCGGGACGACGATCGGCGCCCAGAACGGCGTCCTGTTCAAGGGCGGTGACATCCTCGAACGCGCGAAAGACGTCGACACCGTCGTCTTCGACAAGACGGGCACGCTGACGAAAGGCGAGATGGAACTGACCGACGTCGTCGTGTTCGACGGTGACGGACGACCCCTCACAGACGGCGGCCAACTAACCGCACGTGACAGCCTCGACGAAAACGACGTGTTGCGGCTCGCGGCCACGGCCGAGAGCGGGAGCGAACACCCGCTCGCCCGCGCCATCGTCGACGGAGCCAAAGAGCGCGGCATCGACGTGAGCGACCCCGAGACCTTCGAGAACGTCCCCGGTCACGGCATCAAAGCGACCGTCGGCGACAGCGAGGTGCTGGTCGGGAACCGAAAGCTCCTCCGCGACAACGGGATCGACCCCTCGCCCGCTCAGGAGACGATGGAGCGCCTCGAGAACGAGGGGAAGACGGCGATGCTCGTCGCCCGCGTGCCCGGCGGCACGGACGCGGGCGAACTCGTCGGTGTGGTCGCTGACGCCGACACGATCAAAGCGAGCGCGGCCGAGGCCGTGAGCCAGCTGCGGGAGCGCGGCGTCGACGTGATGATGATCACCGGCGACAACGAGCGGACCGCCCGGGCCGTCGCCGAGCAGGTCGGTATCGACCCCGAGAACGTCCACGCGGGGGTGCTCCCCGAGGACAAATCCGACGCCGTCGAGGCCATTCAGGACGAAGGTCGCAAGGCGATGATGGTGGGCGACGGCGTCAACGACGCGCCAGCGCTCGCGGTCGCGTACGTCGGAACCGCCATCGGGAGCGGGACGGACGTCGCCATCGAAGCGGCGGACGTGACGCTGATGCGCGACGACCCGCTCGACGTGGTGAAGGCCATCCGCATCTCGGACGCGACGCTCCAGAAGATCAAGCAGAACCTCGTCTGGGCGCTCGGATACAACACGGCGATGATCCCGTTGGCGTCGCTCGGGCTGCTCCAGCCCGTGCTCGCCGCCGGCGCGATGGCCTTCTCCAGCGTGTCGGTGCTGTCGAACAGCCTGCTGTTCCGTCGGTACACGCCGGATCACGACTACGAACTGCTCGGCCGACTCCGCTGATCGACTCGCGTCCCTCCGAGGCGGCGAGATCGGCAGCGGTCGAACGGCGACGCGAGCGGCGTGCGACAGGTGCGCAGACGGCCCACGGCCGCGATCGCGGCCGTGACTGCGGTCGACGGCAAGGGCGGTTCGTGTTATCCACCCGCATATTTATATAGGGCGGACGCCCACGGATAATCGTTAACAATGGTAACTGCAGGTTCGAATAACGAAAACAAGCGTAACCGTACGGTGGGTAATGAGATGAGTTCGGAAAACCGCTCGTCGGTCGGTCGGCGGCGCTTCCTGCAGGCCGCCGGCGCCGGGACGGCCGTCGCGTTGGCCGGCTGCTCGGGCGGCGGCGGCGACGACGTGGTCCGGCTGGGAGCGACGTACATCCTGTCCGGGTTCGCCTCGCTGTACGGCGAGGCGGCCGAGCGAGGCCTCGAAATGGCCCAGTCGGAGATCAACGACAACGGCGGCATCGACGGGCGGGACGTGGAGGTGATCGTCCGCGACACCGAGGCGAGCGCCGACACGGCGATCCAGCAGATGCGGAGCCTCGTCGAAGAGGACAACGTCGACGGGCTGTTCGGGCTCGACTCCAGCGGGGTCGCACAGGCCGTCGCGCCGCAGGCGGCGGAGCTCGGTATCCCCTACATGATCACCCACGCGGCGACGCCGTTCGTCACGTCGCCCGAGGGGGAACACGAGAACTCCGTCGGCAACGACTACGTGTTCCGTGACGCCAACAACCTCGCACAGGACATGTACGGGGCCGCACAGACCGCCGCGGAGCTCGACGCCACCGAGTGGGCGACGATCGGTCCGGACTACGCGTTCGGGTACGAGACGTGGGACTACTTCCAGGACTTCTGTGCCGGCCTCGGCGTCGACGCCGAGTTCACGGCCGAGCAGTTCCCGCCCCTGACGACGGGCGATTACACGCCGTACATCAGTTCGATTCTCGACGCCGAGCCGGACGCCGTGATCACGCCGCTGTGGGGCGCCGACCTCACCACGTTCGTCGGGCAGGCCGAGGACGCCGGCTGGTTCGACCAGATCGATCACACGCTGTTCAGCGTGGGGATGGGGACGGACCTCGCGAGCGACGGGAGCCCGCTGCCGGAAGGCGAGTACGCCTCCACTCGGTACGACCCGTTCGTGCCCGACACCGAGGCGAACAACTCCTTCCGCGAGACGTACTACGAGGAGCACGAGACGCTGCCGACGTACAACGCCGAGGGGGCGTACCGCGCCCTCTACCTGTACAAGGAGGCGATCGAGTCCGCCGGCGGCACCGACCCGGACGCCATCGTCGACGAGTTCACCGGCATGGAGCACTCCGGTCCCGTCGGTGACTACCGTTTCAGCGAGAAGAACCAAGCGACGGTGCCGGCGATCTGGGGGACCGTCACGTACGACGACGAGTGGGAGAGCAACGTGCTCGACCCCGTCAACGTGTACGACGCGAACCCCGACGAGATGGCCGACGCGCTCGCCGATTCCGACCTCCCGACGGGCGTCTAACCCCCCGTCGATTCCATGAGTCTATCATCCCTCGTTCCACTGATCGGCGTCTCCGACGTCGTCGTCGGGCTGAGCCTCGGGAGCCGGCTGTTCCTGATCGCCGTCGGTCTCAGTCTCATCTTCGGCGTGCTCGGCGTCCTCAACTTCGCGCACGGCGGGCTCTACATGCTCGGCGCGTACGTCACGCTCGCCGTCGTGACGGGCGTTATCGACAACTTCTGGATCGCCGCTCTCGCCGGCGCCCTCGCGGTGGGCGTCGTCGGCGCGGCCATCGAGTTCGCGGCGATCCGGCCGCTGTACGATCGGATCGACGCGGATCTCGACCAGCTCATCGTCACGTTCGGGTTCGTGCTCATCATCCACGAGACGGTCCGGTTCGTCTGGGGGTCGGGGTCGTACTCGGTCGATCCGCCCGCGCTGTTCGACTTCTCGGTCTCGCTCGGCGGGAGCACCTTCGGCGCGTACCGGCTGGTCGTCATCGGCCTCGCAGTCGCGGTGTTAGCGGGCCTCTGGCTGTTCATCACGCGGACGTACTTCGGCTCGCTGGTACGCGGGACCTCCTCGGACCGCGAGATGGCGTCGATGCTCGGCGTTGACGTACCTCGCCTGTACACCGCCGTGTTCTTCTTAGGCAGCGTGCTCGCCGGTCTCGGCGGGGCGCTGTCGGCGCCGCTGCAGTCGACGAGTCCGGCGCTCGGCGACCAAGTCATCATCGACGCGTTCATCGTCGTCGTCATCGGCGGACTCGGCTCGATGACCGGCGCGTTCGTCGGCGCGATGCTCATCGGCATGATGCAGAGTCTGGGGCCGCAGTTCATCAGCGCCGGGAGCATCGCCATCCCGTTTCTCGCGATGGTGATCGTGTTGCTGTTCCGCCCTGAGGGGCTCTTCGGGGGGATCGGCGAATGAGCGCGACCGACACCGGCGGCCGCGTCCGCAAGTTCGGCTCGGCGGTCGCCGACGGCTGGACCCGCGAGCGGTTCGGCCTCCTCGGGGCGCTCGGGCTGGTGCTGTTGGCGTTCGGCCCGTCGTTCCAGATCTACCTGTTCACCGACTTCCTCGTCGTCGCGCTGTTCGCGCTCGGGTTCAACCTGCTGTACGGGTACACCGGCCTGCTGTCGTTCGGCCACGGGCTGTTCTACGCGGGCGGCGCCTACGGGCTCGCGATCGTGTTACGAGACCTCGGTCCGGTGTTCGCCGACGTCGTGGGAAGCGGTGTCGCACCGCTCGTCACGTTCGTCGTCGGCGGGCTGGTGGGCCTCGCGCTCGTGGTCGCCGTGGCGGTGCCCGTCGGGTGGCTCAGCGTTCGCTTGGAAGAGATCTACTTCGCGCTGATCACCCTCGCGTTCGGCATGATCGGCTACTCGCTCATCATCCAGGACCCGGCCGGGCTCACGAACGGGACCGACGGGATCATCGTCCTGCTCGGGAGCGTCGACGTCGGCGGCGAGAGCTTCCGAATCGGCGCGAGACAGACGTACTACGCGCTCACGGTCGTCGTCGTGCTCGCGGCGATATACGGGGTGTGGCGAGTGGTCAACTCCCCGTTCGGCACCGTCTGTAAGGCGATCCGCGAGAGTCCCGACCGGGCCGCCGCGCTCGGCATCGACGTGCGACACCACCGCTGGATGACGTTCATCATTTCGGCGGCGATCGTCGGGATCGCCGGCGTGTTGCGCGCGGGACTCGCGAGCGTCGCGTCGCCGGGACTGACCCACTGGTCGACGAGCGCGGTGGCCGTCATCGCGACCGTGATCGGCGGTGCGACTTACTTCTCGGGGCCGATCGTCGGCGCGTTCATCTTCCTGTACATCCGCTGGGGGATCAGCCGCTTCCCGACGCTCGACGCGTACTGGGAGCTGTTCTTCGGCGCGCTGCTCATCGGCGTCGTGCTCTACTTCAAGGCCGGCGCCGTCGGCGGGCTGTTGCTGCTCCGCGACCGGCTGTTCGGCGAGGGGCGTGCCGGCGGCGACGACGGCCCGACGCAGGGCGGGGGCGGAGCGGCGGAACCGGGATCGAGCGGTGACCGAGCCGACGACCGAGGTGACGACTCGTGACGACCGTCCTCAAGACCGAATCCCTACGCAAGCAGTTCGGCGAACTGACCGCCGTCGACGACGTCTCGATCGAGATCGACGACGGCGACATCACCAGCATCATCGGCCCGAACGGGGCCGGCAAGACCACGTTCTACAACCTGCTGACGGGCGTGCTTCAGCCGACCGCCGGGTCGATCTGGCTGCGGAGCGGGGACGGCGCGACAGACGACGGTGGCGGCCTCCGGGAGATCACCGACGCGGAGCCGCACGAGGTGGCGCAGGCGGGCCTCTCTCGCTCGTACCAGATCACGAATATCTTCGAGGGGCTCACCGTTCGCGAGAACGTCCGGGTCGCGCGGATCAGCCACGAGCGGACCCGGCTCGACTTCCGCTCGCGGGCGACCGGCGACGAGGCGATCGAGGCCGACATCGAGGAGCTGCTGGAGCTCACGGGGCTGACCGACATCGCAGACACGCCCTGTGACACGTTGAGTCACGGCGAGAAGCGGACCGTCGAGATCGCCTTGGCGCTCGCCATCGAGCCGGACGTGTTCCTGATGGACGAGCCCACGGCGGGGATGAATCCCACGGAGGTCACCGAGATCGTCTCGCTGATCCGCGAACTCGACGCGGACTTAGACGCCACCTTCGTCGTGACCGAACACAACATGGACGTCGTCACCGACATCTCCGACCGGATCGTCGTGCTCGCCGAGGGCTCGATCCTCGCGGACGGGACCCCGGACGACGTGCTGACGGACGAACGGGTGACGGAGGCGTACTTGGGGAGTGATAGCGTATGACGATACTCACGGTCGACGACATCGACACGTACTACGGGAACAGCCACGTCCTCCACGGGATCTCCCTGGAGGTCGACGAGGGCGAGGTGGTGACGCTGCTCGGGCGCAACGGCGCCGGGAAGACGACGACGATGCGCTCCATCGTCGGCGCGTCGCCCCCGCGGTCCGGGTCGATCACGTACCGCGGCGAGGAGATCGCGGGCAAGTCCCCCGACGAGATCAACGGGCTCGGGATCTCGCTCGTCCCGGAGGACCGCCGGGTGTTTCCCACCCTCACCGTCCACGAGAACCTCCGCCTCGCGCACAACCTCGCGAGCGACCCGCGGCCGGTCGCGGAGATGTACGAGCTGTTTCCGGCGCTCGACCCGCTGCGGAAAAACGACGGGCAGAACCTCAGCGGCGGCGAACAGCAGATGGTGTCGGTCGCCCGTGCGCTGGTGCAGTCGCCCGACGTGTTGCTGTTGGACGAGCCGACCGAGGGGCTCGCGCCGGTCATCGTCGACGACCTCCGAGAGATCGTTCAGACCGTGGTCGACGAGAACGTTACCGTCCTGTTGACCGAACAGAACGTGGACTTCGCCTTCGACCTCGCGGAGCGCGGCTACATCATGGACACCGGACAGATCGTCTTCGACGGCACCGTCGAGGAGATCCGGGCGCGCGACGACCTCCTCGAAACGTACCTCTCCGTGGGGAGCGCGGATGCCTGAAGACCTCACGCTCCGCCCGTTCTTCTGGCGGGCGACCCGGCTGTTCCCGGACACGGAGGTCGTCTCGCGCACCCGCGACGGAGTCGATCGGTACACGTACGCCGACTTCGGTGACCGCGTCCGGCGGCTCGCGGCCGCGCTCGCGGACCTGGGCGTCGAGCCCGGCGACCGCGTCGGGACGCTCGGGTGGAACACCCACCGCCACTTCGAGGCGTACTACGCGGTTCCGCTCTCCGGCGCCCAGTTACACACGGTGAACCTCCTCTTGCAGGACGACCACGTCGAGTACATCGTCAACGACGCTGCGGACGACGTGCTGATCGTCGACCGCGACGCGGTCGAAACGCTCGATCGGCTGTGGGACCGGATCGACGGCGTCCGCGAGGTCGTCGTCATGGGTGACTCGGTGCCGGAGACGGAGTCCGACCTCCCGCTCTCGTCGTTCGAAGAGCTGATCGCGGCGGCCGACCCGATGGCGTCGTGGCCGCCGCTCGCCGAAGACGACCCGGCCGGGATGTGTTACACCTCGGGAACGACGGGGAAGCCGAAGGGCGTCGAGTACACGCACAAGATGATCTACGCCCACGCAATGATGGTGATGACGCCCGCCGCGCTCGACATCGCCGAGGACGACGTGGTGATGCCCGTCGTCCCCATGTTCCACGTGAACTCCTGGGAGTTCCCGTACGCCGTGACGATGGCGGGCGCGAAACAGGTGTACCCGGGGCCGTCGCCGGACCCGGCGGACCTCGTCGGACTGATCGAGTCCGAGGGCGTAACGCTCACCGCGGGCGTCCCCACCGTCTGGATCGACGTGCTCGACCACCTCGACGAACACGGCGGTAACCTCTCCTCGCTGGAGCGCATCGTCGTCGGCGGGAGCGCGGCGCCCCGAGAAGTGATGCGGCGGTACGAGGACGAACACGACGTGACGATCGAACACGCGTGGGGAATGACCGAGACGATGAGCATCGGCTCCGTCTCCCGACCGACCTCGAGGATGGCCGACACCGACCGCGAGGCGAAACTCGACAAGCGGGCGAAACAGGGGCTGCTCTCGCCCGGCCTGGAAATGCGGGTCGTCGACGACGGCGGCGAGCCGGTCGACTGGGACGGCGAGGCGTTCGGCGAACTGCTCGTTCGCGGCCCCTCGGTCGTCGAGTCGTACTACAACCGCCCGGAAGCCGACGCGACGGACTTCGTCGAGGCCGACGACGGCGGGGCGCGGTGGCTCCGGACCGGCGACATCGCCACCGTCGACGGAGACGGGTACATCGAGGTCGTCGACCGCGCCAAGGACGTGATCAAGTCGGGCGGCGAGTGGATCTCCAGCATCGAGTTGGAGAACGCGCTGATGGCCCACGAGGACGTCGCCGAGGCGGTCGTGATCGCGGCCGCCCACGAGCGCTGGCAGGAGCGCCCGCTGGCGTTCGTCGTGCCGAAGGCGGGCCGCGAGCTGGACGTCGAAGGGATCCGATCGTTCCTCGCCGACGAGTTCCCGCGGTGGTGGCTCCCCGACGACGTGCGGTTCCGCGAGGAGATCCCGAAGACCGCGACCGGGAAGTTCGACAAGAAGACGCTCCGGGAGACCGTCGACGACCCCGAACTGCCGTACGCGCCCGGAGGAGGAGACGGACAATGACCGGTGACGCCTCCCTGACGCCGGAGGACGCCCTTCCGGACCTCTCCGGGCGGGTCGCCGTCGTCACCGGCGGCGGCCGGGGAATCGGGAAGGCGATCGCGCTCGGGATGGCCGCCGCGGGGGCAACGGTCGTTCCCTCGGCGCGGACCGCGGCGGAGGTCGAGTCGGTCGCGGCCGAAGCCCGCGAGCACGGAGCCGAGGCGCGCGCGATTACCGCCGACGTGACCGACGACGGCGACGTGACCGCGCTCGTCGAGGAGACCGTCGACGCGTTCGGCTCGCTGGACGTGTTGGTCAACAACGCGGGATTCAACCCCGGCGACGCGCTCGGCGACCCGGCCGACGTGGAGAGCGACGCCGTCGATTCGGTCTTGGACGTGAACCTTCGAGGGGCGTTCCGGACCGTCCGGGCCGCCGGCCCGCACTTAAAAGAGGCGAGCGGGAGCGTCGTCAACGTCGCCAGCGTGGCGGGGCTCGTCGGGCTGCCGAAACAGCACCCGTACGTCGCCTCGAAACACGGCCTCGTCGGCCTGACGAAGAGCGCGGCGATGGACTGGGCGCCGGACGTTCGGGTGAACGCGGTCGCGCCCGGCTACGTCGCGACGGACCTCACGGAGACGCTACAGGAGAACGAGCGGCTTCGGCAGTCGATCCTCGACCGGACGCCGCAGGAGCGGTTCGCCGACCCGACGGAGATCGCGGGCCCGGTCGTCTTCCTCGCGAGCGACGCGGCGAGTTTCGTCACCGGCGAGACGCTCGCTGCCGACGGCGGCTGGACGGCGCGGTGAGCCGGCTTTTTATAGCTCCGCCCGTCCGCCGAGTTCGATGTCGAGGGGGTCTTCGATCTCGCCGACGATCGCTTCGAGCGCGTCGGTCGCGGTGAGCAGACCGACGACGCGCCCGTCGGCGTCGACCACGAGCGCGAGTTCCTGGTGAACTGCTTGGAACCGATCGACGGCGTCGCTCACGCTGATCTCGGTCGAAACCGTCATCGGCGAAGCGGCGACGTCCGCGAGAGTGACGTCGCCGCGGCGGAGCGCGTCGATCTCGCCGACCACCGCGGGAACGTACACGATACCGCGGAAGTTGTCCGGGTCCCGCGGGTCGCCGTCGATCAGCGGGAACCGCGTGTGCGGGCTGTTTCCGATCCGATCGAGATTCGCGTCGACGCTCGCGCTCGTCGGGAGGAAGACCACGTCCTCGCGGTCCGTCATGATCGCGTCGACCGGGATCTCGCCGAGCGTGAGCGCGTTGAGGACCTCCTCGCGGCGTTCGTCGGTGAGGTCGCCGCGAGCGAGCAGCGATCCGAGCCGGTTACGCAGCTCCGCGCGGGACTCCACGCGATCGGTCTCCGCTTCGAGCCACGCACCCGTCATCTCGACGCCGAACCGCCGGAGCGTCCACTTGGCGACGGCGTCGCCGAGGACGATCACCGGGTACAGCAGCTTGGCGAACCAGTACAGCGGGGTCGCGCCGTAGCGGGCGACGAACTTCGTGCGCTCGACGCCGAGGTACGTCGGCGTCTGCTCGCCGTGAGTCAAGTGGAGCAGATTGATGATCACGAACGCGAGGATCCCTCCGGCACCGATCGACGCGAGCAGGGTGTTCTCGATGAACGGCTCGATCAGCGACGCCAGCGCCGGCTCAGCGACGATTCCCACGGCGATGCTCGTCGCGGAGATCCCGACCTGACAGCTCGTGAGGTAGATCTCGAGGTCCTGGGTCATCTCCCACGCCCGTCGGAGGCCGGGGGCGTCGAACTCGGACTCGGGATACTGGCGAACCCGCGTGAGCGCGAACTCGATCGCGACGAAAAAGCCGTTGGCGAGGATGAGCAGCATACCGGCGGTCAGCCGGAGCACGAGTTCGAGACCCTCCATACGTGACCGTGTCGGCCTCGCGGCCAAATAGGTGTGTCACGATCGCCGGGCGACGGGAGCCCCCGCGGGGTAGCTGTGGCTGCCGGGAGAGACGCGTGAGTCCCAGAAGTGGGCTCGGGCGGGTTCGAACCTCAGTCGCTCCCGTTCGCTCGCTGCGCTCGCTCACCTCCCGCTCCCTGCTTCGAACCCACCCTCAAACACGCACGCTGCCGTCGCTCGCGAAACTGCTCGCGACGGCGAGAAGTGGGCTCGGGCGGGTTCGAACCGAAATCAGACGTGCTCGCTCGCTTCGCTCGCTGCGCGCGACTGATAGGGCTCGAACCGCGCCCCTCCATGCCTGCGGCTCGCGAATTGCTCGCCGCAGGAAGTGGGCTCGGGCGGGTTCGAACCGCCGACCTCAGCCTTGTAAAGGCCGCGTCATAACCAGCTAGACCACGAGCCCGCACACGAACTGACCGCCCGTGCGCGGAAAACCGTTACTACTTCGAGCGAATCGCGTCTCGGCGGCGCTACGTCCCGACGAGCGCCGCGAGCTTCGATCCCTCCGCGCGGCGTACCCGGTCCCAGAGGAACAGCGCGGGCGGGAGCGCGACGATCGAGGCGACGAACGAGTAGGCCACGCTCATCGCCATTAAGAATCCGAAGTCGCCGAGCACGGGCGTGATCGCGAGCGCGAGCGCGCCGGTTCCGAGCGTCGTCGTCAACATGCTCCCGGTGAGCGCCCCGCCGGTGCCGGTCAGCGTCGTCTGCAGCGACCGCAGCGTGTCGTCGGTCGCGTTGTACTCGTCGATGAACCGCGCCGTGATGTGCACCGAGTACGCGATCCCGATCCCGATGGCGATCGAGAGGATCGTTGCGGTCAGGGCGTTCAGCGGCAGTCCGAGGTACCGCATCGTCCCGATCAGCGCCGCGACCGCGATGAGGATCGGGAACACGTTCACGACCCCGAGCATCGGCTTCCCCTCTAACACCGCGTAGGTGATCACGAGGAACACCCCCGTGAGCCCCACGGCGAGCACCATCCCCTGGATCGCCGACGCGAAGATCACCGACGTGATCGCGTCGAAGATGATGAGCTGGCCGGTCGCGGTCGCCGAGTACCGGAACTCGTCGGCGAGGGCCGCGCCGTCCGCGGACACCTCGCCCTGCGTCGCGTCGGCCGCGACGGTGTACTCGACCTGCGCGCCGCGCCGGTCCTCGGTGAGGTACTGCTCGGCCCGCGGGCCGGCCGACGAGTCGAACAGCTCGTCGTAGATCAGATCGAGGTTCCGGTCCGGAACCCCGTTGCCGTCTCGGTCGTTCCGGGCGACGAGCGCCGCGAACTCCTCGTCGCGCTCGGCGTGCGACCGGATCACGGTGACGATGCTCGTCGCGTCCGCCTGCCCGCCTTGCCCGACCGCGAGGCTGTCCGGCGGGTCGTCGTTCGGCCCCGCGAGCGCCTCCAGCGCGTGGTCCTCTTCGAAGGGGCCTTCGACGAATATCGTGATCGACTCGTCTTGGTTCGCCTCGAACCGGTCCGAGAGGATGTTGATCGTCTCCGTGACGGTGTACTCGCCCGGCGCGAACGGCTCGGGGATGTACTCGACGTACCACGCCTGCTCTTCGGGCGGCAGGAAGTCCTCCTCCTCGAAGGTGGTGTCGACGCCGGCGCCGTACGCGCCGAATCCGGCCCCGACGAGCAGCAGCGCCACGACGAACAGCGCGGGCGCTTTCTGCCCCACCGTCGCCGACACCGAGAGGAGCCGACCGAGCGCGGACCCCTCGGACGCGATCGGCGAGGAGTTGAACTCCGGGACGCCGTACCGCTCGCGGAGCCGGTCGATCTCCAGTTTCGCGGCGGGCAAGAACAGCCCGAAGATGAAGAAGGTGAACACGATTCCGACCGCGGACACGAGCCCGAGGTTCCGGATGGGGTCGAGCGCGGAGGTGACGTTCGCGCCGAACCCGAACACCGCTGTGACGGTGACGATGACGAACGCGATCGCCAGCTGGTTGGCGGCGGTCCGCATCGCGGGGACGGCGTCGTACCCCTGGACCGTCTCCTCGCGGTATCGATTGATAATGTGGATCCCGAAGTCGACGCCGACAGCCAGCAGCAACACGGGAACGGCGATCTGCTGTTGGTCGAACGGGATTCCGGAGTACCCCAGGAAGCCGAACGTCCAGATCAGCGTCATCAGCAGCGCGAACAGCCCGAGCGCGAGGTCGATCGGGTCCCGGTAGGCGACGACGAGGAAGCCCAACAGGAGCACGACGACGACGGGCATGACGATGAGCATCGAGTCGACGATGATCGCCTGGAACTCGTTGTCGATGACGCCCTGACCGAACGCCCGGATGTCGCCCGGTTCGTCGTCGGCGATCTGATCGGTCGTCTGCTGGATCGCGGCGAGGTCGTCGGCGGAGAAGCTCGGCGGTACCTCGTGGGTGATCACGGTGACCGACGCGGACGCGGACGCCTGGTTCGGGTTGAAGTCGTCGGAGACGACCGCCGAGAACCGCGGGTCCTCCGCGAGTCGGCGGACCGTTCGTCGGACCTCCGAGTCGGTCGCGCGCTGGACGGCGCGGCGCTGTTCGGCCGCCGTCTGCGCCGTCGGATCGAGTGACTGCGCGACGATCGGCGCGGGGCCGGTCGCGGACTCCATCCGCAAGTCGTCGCGGTCTTCGACGCGTTCGAGCACCCGGAGGCTCGCCAACAGCTCCTCGCGGGTGAGCACGTCGTTGCCGACGTGGATCAGCTGTGTCGTCTCGGCGTCGGCCTCGAAGGAGTCGTCGAACTCGGCGTCGATCGAATCGAGCGCCTCCTGTTCGGGGAGCCCCTCGGTGAACCCCTCGGTGATGTCCGTCTGGGTCTCGATCGCCGGGATCCCGCCGGCGAACAGCGCGGTGATGACGAGGAACCCGACGACGACTGCCCGCGGACGCGTGACGATCCGCTCGTTGACCCGCTGAGTGACCGCCTCGATCCGCTCGCCGGCTCCGCGCATCTACCGGGCCCGCGCGTAGTAGGTCGCGCCGCCCGCGACGGCGATCACGACGAGCGCACCGACGCCGAGGAGCGCCCACGGGAGGCCGCTCTCGCCGTCGGTGACGTCGATCGGGACGCGAGTGGTGTCCGACAGCTGGCTGTTCCCGTCGGCGTCGTCGTAGCGGAAGTCGAAGGAGACGGGGTACGTCTTGGCGGTCGCCGCCGACTCCGCGGTGAGCGTGAACGTCATCGTCGTGGACTCGCCGGGCTCGAGCCGCTGAGCGAACGCCTCGTCGTCGTCGCTCTCGAGGGGGCTGTCCGCGAACAGCCGCGCCTCCACGTCCGAGACGGGCTCGTCGAGGTTGTTCGTCACCTCGACGTCGAGGGCGAGCGACTCGCCCGCCGCGACCTGCCGTTGTTGGACGTCGAGGGCGAACTGGTCGCGTTGCGGCTCGACGCCGAAGAGGAGCTCCACGTCCTCGTAGATCCGCCGTTCGTCCTCCGCGTTGCGGTACTGGACCGCGACGTCGGCGGTCCGATCGACCGCCTCCGCCTCGCCGCTGATCTCGACCGGGAGCCGGAACTCGGCGGATTCGCCCGCGTCGAGCGTGCCGACCGCAACGGCGGTCTCGATCGGGATCACGTTCGGCGACTGGTCCGCGTATCTGACCACGACGTTCCGAGCCGTGACCGGTCCGTCGTTGGTGACGGTGCCGCGGATGTCGCCCTCCTCGCCGACGTACAGGTCGGACTCGACGTCGCCGAGCGAGAACTCCTGTCGGTCCGCCGGCGTCACGCCGAGCGTCGGCGTCTCGTCGAGCCGCTGGAGACCGTCGGGCGTCCGGAAGGCGACGCTGGCGTCGAGCGCGTACTCGCGCACCGGCGCGTCCGGCGCGAAGCCGACGTCGTACCGGACGGTGGCGGTCTCACCGGACTCGATGGCGCCGATCCGCGCGCTGTCGCGCGCGCCGTCACCGAACCCGAGCCCGGCGCTCGACGATTCGAGGATCACGTTGGCGTCGCGGGCGGCGTCGGCGCCGACATTCTCCAGTTCGACTTCGAGCGTCCCGGAGTCGCCGATCCGCGCGTCGGTGGTCACGTTGACGACCTCGAAGCGCGCGTCCGAGTCGACTTCGAGATCGACCGAAACCGTCTCCGTGGGCGACCGCTCGACGACCGTGGATCCGGTGCGGTACGTGTGCGAGTAGCTGACCTCCACATCGATGGTGTACGTCCCCTCCTCCACGTCTGCCGGCACGCTCACGGCCAGCGGCACCTCGCCGGGCCGGCTCTCGGTGACGGCGCCGATGGCGGTCTCGCCGGACTCGACGGTCAGCGGCGTGCCGTCGGCGTCGGCCTCGACGCGGACGTTGCGGGCGGTCGTGACCGCCTCGCGGAGTTGGGGAGAGCCGTAGTCGAGTTCGCCGTCGTTCGAGATCTGGAGCGCGACCTCGTTCGTCTCGCCCGGCGTGAGCGTCGGGTTCGGGGCGTGCACGTCGATGTCGGGCTCGCCGCCGGCCTGCGGCACCGCCGTTTGCTGGGTCGTGTTATCCTGCGCGACGGCGCCGCCGCCGCCGAGCGCGAGGAGCGCGAAGAGTGCGAGGGCGGCGACGGCAACCGTCAGCGTCGCGCGTGTCGGACGCATCGGGTCACCGCCACCCGGCGAAACGACCGAGAGCCGAGAGGGAGAGCGGTCTCAGAGAGCGCGGTGGTCTCGGGACGAACAACGGACTCGACGGGGATGACGACCGCGACGACCGGAGCGAAAGGGACGGGGCGCGCGACGTCACAGATGCGGTTCGCTTCACTGGTTAACTCTGCGGCCACGAATCCATAATGTTTTCGTTCGTGAAATCGTGAACGCGGTATGGACGCGACATCGATCACCGATCGTACCGCCGCCGACGCGGGAGCGGGAGCAGCCCCCCGTTCCGACGCCGGACTCACTCGTCTCGGCCGATTCCCCCGTCCCGCTCGTCCCGCCCGTCTCGGCCCCGGTAGCCCACCGAAATGAGTCGGTTCTCCGAGGCCGACCGCGATCGGATCCGGTCACAGCTCGTGGAGGCCGGCCGCGAGCTGTTCGCGCAGTTCGGGTTCGAGCGAACGCGGATCAGTGACGTCACCGAGGCCGTCGACATCGGGACCAGCACGTTCTACGGGTTCTTCGACTCCAAGGAGGCGCTGTACGTCGAGGTGCTCTGTGCCGAGCGCGACCGGCTCGAATCGCGGATCGACGAGGCGGTCGCGACGGCGAACACCCCGCGCGAGGAGGTCCGAACGCTGATCGAGACCATGTTCCGCGAGGTCCGATCGAACCCGCTTATCTCGCGGCTCATCGTCGAGAACGAGCTTCACGCCCTCCAAGAGCACCTCTCCGATGCGGAGCGCGAGTCGCTTGCGGCGAGCATCCAGGAGAGCGACCTCTCGTACGCCGACCGGTGGGTGGAGCTGGACGCGTTCCGCTTCGACGACCCCGCGGTCGTTAGCGGCTTGATTCGCTCGCTCGTGTTCACCACGCGATCGCGGGAGACGATCATGGAGTCCGGGGGCACCGCCGACTACGAGGCCGTCGAGGACGCCCTCATCGAGACGATCGTCGCGGGGCTGTTCGTCGACGGCGACGACGGTGAGGGCGACAACGACGGCAACAGCGATCCGTGACCCGCCGTCGTCTCGGACTGACTGTCGGGGGGGTCGGGTCCGCCGGAGCCGCCGCCCTCGTCGTCCTCATCGTCGGGATCGCTGTCGTCGCCGCCCTCGCGACCAACCCGGCGGTGCTGGTCGGGGATTACGACACGACGACCGTCGAGGCCGTCGACGGCGAGACGAACGAGTCGCTCGCGACCGTCGAGGTCCGGATCGCCGACGGGATCGCGAAGCGGTACGTCGGCCTCTCGGCGACGGAGTCGATCGGTCCCGACGAGGGGATGCTGTTCGTCCACGACGAGGCGGGCGAGTACGCCTACGTGATGCGGGACATGGCGTTCGCGATCGACATCGTGTTCGTCGCCCCCGACGGGACCGTCACGGAGATCCACGAGGCGGAGCCGGAGTCCCGACCGCTCACCGAGTACCGCGGCACCGGCCGGTACGTCCTCGAAGTGCCGCGCGGGTGGAGCGCGCGCAACGACGTGGAGCCGGGCGATCGGATCCGCTTCGAGCTACCGTGACCGTCGCCGACCCCGCGGCGACGAAACCGATTTCCCCCTCGCAGCCGTCGGCCCGACCATGACCGGGCTCTCCCGCCGGATCGCGTGGAACCTCCGCCACCGCTGGCGACGGGTGTTCGCGCTCCTCGTCGTGGGCGCCGGCGTCGCCGCGCCCCTCGTCACTGGGCTGTGGTGGTCGCTCCCGCTCGTCTGGTTCTTCGGACTGTTCGTCCTCCTCCCCGTGTTACACACGCTGACGAAGCCCCTCCCGGACCGCGACGGATCGGACGGCGAGGCGAGCGCCGAGACCGACCCCGCGCTCGACGCCCTCCGTGGGCGCTACGCGCGCGGCGAGATCGACGAGGCCGAGTTCGAGCGGAAGCTCGATCGGCTGTTGGAGACCGAGAACGCGGAGACCGTCGACGACGGAGCGAATCCGGACGACGTCACGGACCGCGTCCGCGAGGGAATCCGCCGGGAAGTAGAGCGGATCCGCGAGTGACTCGCGTGCTCTCCGGCGTCCTCGCGTACCCGATCCGCGGATCGCCTCGATTCGACGCCCTCGTCGTCGGCGGCGGTCTCCACCTGCTGGCCGTCTGGCTGCCCCTCCTCCCGTTCATCGCGGTCGCCGGCTACCTCGCGCGGGTGCTCGCCGCGACCGCGACCGCCGGTCCCGGCGAGGCCGCCGACCGTCCCGGGTGGCGTCCCCTCGGCGGTCTGTTCCTCGACGGGCTCCGGCTGATCGCGACGTGCGCGGGCTACCTCGCCGTGCCCGTCGCGCTCCTGCTCGTCACGCTCGGTGGCCCGCTCGAGGCGGTCGATCCGACGGGGACGACGGACGGGATCTTCTTCATCGTCGGCACGACCGTGTCGACGCTGCTCGCGTTCGCGATCTGTTACCCGCTCCCGGCCGCGCTCGTCGCGGTCGCGCGGGAGGGCTCGCTCCGCGCGGCGGTCGACACCGCCCGCGTGGGAGTCGCGACCCGAGACGCCGGCTACCTCGTCGCGACGCTGCTCGCCGCCGGCGGGATCGGTATCGCGGCGGCGGCGTACGGCGCGCTCAACGCCGTCGCTCTCGGCTTTTTCGTCGCGTTCTACGTCGAGGTCGTCGCCGCGGCCGCGATCGGCGAGGCGACCGGGCGGGCGTGGGAGCGGCGAGGGATCTGAACGCGCCGGATGACGCCCGGCGCGCATTCGGACCCGCGGTAGGTCCGCGGTGGACCCGCGTAGATCCGCGGTAGATCCGCGGATCACTCCCTCGCTCAGACTCGCGAGTCGTCCAGTTCCGCGTCGTCGAGCGAGCGGCTGTGAACCGCCTCGCCGGACGCGCCGTCGAACAGGTGGACCGCGTTCTCGGGGAGCGTGACGGCGACTGTCGCGCCGGCCTCGATCTGTCGGAGGCCGTCGACCGTCGCGATCAGCTCCGGCCCGTCGGCTATCGAGAGGTGGACCACGTTCTCGTCGCCCATCGGCTCGACGACGTCGACCGTCGCGTCGAAGGTGTGATCGCCGTCGGAAGCGCCCTCGACGTCGACGGTGACGTCCTCGGGACGGATCCCGAGCGTGACCGCTGCGCTCTCGGCGACCGCGTCGGCGGCCGCCTCGGCGAGCGGGTATCGGAACCCCTCGGCGACGAGCGTGTCGCCCTCGACGTCGCAGTCGACGAAGTTCATCGACGGCTCCCCGATGAAGCCGGCGACGAACCGGTTCGCCGGACGGTGGTACGCCTCGAGCGGTGTCGCCACCTGCTGAAGCTCTCCGGCGTCCAATATCGCTATCCGGTCGCCCATCGTCATCGCCTCCGTCTGGTCGTGCGTGACGTAGACGGTGGTCGTGTCGAGATTGGCCTGGAGCTGTTGGAGCTCCGTCCGCATCTCCGACCGGAGCTTCGCGTCGAGGTTGCTGAGCGGCTCGTCCATCAGGAACGCCTTCGGCTCGCGCACGATGGCGCGACCGAGGGCGACGCGCTGCCGCTGGCCGCCGGAGAGCGCCCCCGGCTTCCGGTCGAGCAGCTCGGTGATNGAGATGTGTATAAGAGACAGGCTTCCGGTCGAGCAGCTCGGTGATGTCGAGGAGCGCCGCGGTGTCCTCGACGCGCCGGTCCATCTCGTCGCCGTCGAGGTCCGTCGACTCCTCCAGACCGAACCGCATGTTCTCGCGGACGGTCATATGCGGGTACAGCGCGTAGCTCTGGAACACCATCGCGATGTCCCGCTCGGCCGGACCGCGCTCGTTCATCCGCCGGCCGTCGAGTCTGATCTCGCCGTCCGTGATCGATTCGAGCCCGGCGATCATCCGGAGGGTCGTGGATTTCCCACAGCCCGAGGGGCCGACGAGGACGAGGAATTCCCCGTCCGCGATGTCGACGTCCACGTCGTCTACGGCGAGGACGGAGCCGTCCCCCTCGCCGAATCGCTTCGTCACCGAGTCGAGTTCGAGTCGTGCCATTATGTTTCACCTGCGACGCCTTTCGCGAACTGTTCACCGAAGAGGACGTACACGACGAGCGTCGGCAACGCCGCGACGAACGCCCCCGCCATCTGAAGGTTGAACTGCTGGACGAACGACCCCTGAAGCTGGTTGAGCGCGACCGTCACGACCTGATTGGACGGGTCGCTGACCAGCACGATGGCGAACAGGAGGTCGTTCCATATCTGCGTGAACTGGTAGATGAGCGTCACCGCGAAGATGGGCACCGACAGCGGGAGGATGATGCGGCGGTAGATCGTCGCCGCCGAAGCGCCGTCCAGCCGCGCCGCCTCCAGCATCTCGTCGTCGATGGTCGCGTAGTACGAGCGGAACAGCACCGTACAGATCGGGATCCCGTACGCGACGTGGGTGATACTCAAGTTGATCAGCCCCTGGTAGTCGTCGACGACCGCGAGCGGGATCCGCCCGCCGAGGTCGACGAACGACCAGAACTGCGTCAGGGGAACCAATACCGCCTGGTACGGGATGAAGACGCCGGCGACGAACAGCACCAGCACGGCGATCTGGCCGCGCCAGCGCAGGTTCGTCAGCCCGTACGCCGCCAGCGACCCGAACAGCGCGGACAGCACCGTCGCCGGCACCGCCATCAGCGCGCTGTTGAGCAGGCCGGCCGAGAGGCGCTCGAACGCCGTTCCCCACGCGGAGGTCGTGAACTCGCCGACCGGCGGGGGCGCGAACGGAGTCGTCGCCCGGAAGCCGTCAGGAGTCTTGAAGGCGGTCGTCAGCCCGGACTCCAGCGGAGCGAGGTAGAACGCGACCATCGCGAGCAGCACCGCGTAGAGCGCGATTCGGGACGTGTCGATGCCGTCGAGCAGCGATCCGTCGCCCGCGTCGGCGCTCATAGCTCACCCCGCCGGTACTGCAAGTAGAGGTACGGACCGATCACGCTCAGCGCCATCAAGAACAGCACCATCGCGACCGCCGAGCCGTACGCCCACTGGAGCCTGTCGAACGCGACGCGGAACATCATCACGGAGAGGATGTCCGCGGAGCTGCCGGGGTTGACCCCGAACAGCACGAACAGGAAGTCGAACGCCTTCAGCGCGAACACGACCAGCACGACGGCCGCCGACATCGTCGAAGCCCGTAGCTGCGGGATGATAACGCGTCGGTAGAGCCGGACGGTCGAGGCGCCGTCGATCCGGGCCGCCTCGTACTGATCGTGCGGAATGGCGCGCAACCCGGCGAGGTACACGACCATGCAGTACCCCGAGAACTGCCACATCAGCGCGAAGATGATCGCCGCCAGCTTGAACCGCGGATCGGAGAGCCACGCCTGCGTGAGCGCGTCGAGCCCGACCCCGCGGAGCGCCACGTTGATCAGTCCGATCCGAGGGTTGTACATCCACGACCAGAAGATCGCCGTGACGACGAACGAGAGGCTCATCGGCAGCAGGTAGATCGTCCGGAACGTGTTCTCGAACCGGATCTGCTGGTCGACGAGGATCGCGAGGAACAGCCCGACGACGAGCGAAAGCGCCGTGAACACGACCAGCAGCGCGATCGTGTTCCGGAACGCCGCGATGAACGAGGCGTCCGAGAGCAGTTCCGTGTACGCCGCCGTCGACAGCGAGGAGTAGTCCGGAGCGCCGAGCCCCTCCCAGCCGGTCAGCGAGATGAGGAAGTTCCACGAGATGGCGCCGTAGACGAAGAAGAACACGAGCAGCCCCGGCGGCCCCCAAAACGGGAGCGATTCGAGGAACCGGCTCCGCCGAAGCCGCGTGATCACGGATGCGTCGGCCGTGTCCGTCGACGACGACGGATCGTCGGCACCGTCGACGACCGCGCCGCCGTCGGTCCGGACCTCCGGATCGTCGGACGCGGTCGACTCGCCTTCGGTGGCCGGTGACCCGTCGGTGTCGCGCAGCAGCGCCGCAAAGATCCGCGATGACATCGCGGATTAGAACGCGTCGCGGATCCCTTCGTACGCCGCGTCGACGTCGAGGTTCCCGTTGAAGTTGGCGAAGGTCTCGTCCAGCGCGGAGTGGATCGCCGGCGCGACGCCGGTGCCGTGTGCGATCGTCGGCGGCTGGCTGTCGGAGTTCTGGAAGTCCTCGAACTGTCGGGTGAGGAAGTCGCCGAACTCGTCCATGGGAACGTCGGTGCGGGGCGGAATGGAACCCTTGATCGGGTTGAACCGCTCCTGGGCGTCGACGGTGCCCGCGTAGTTGAGGAACTGCTCTGTCGCCTCCGGCGACGGGTTGTTCGTCGGGAAGACGAACGAGTCAATGACGGAGTGGTACACGCCCGAGGTGCCCGGGAACGGCACCATGTCCCAATCGTCGCTGAACTCGAAGTCGCTCGCGCCCTCGTACTGGCCGGCCGCCCAGTCGCCCTGGTGGAGGAACGCGGCGTCGCCGGCGATCAGCCCGTCGTTCCCTTGGTCCCACGTGATGGACCCCGCGTCCTCGGGGATGTACTCGAGGTAGTCCGCGAGCAGTTCGAGCGCGGACCGGACCTCGTCTTCGAGCCCTTCGACGTCGCCGTCGAGGAGGGTCTGGTAGTCGTCGACGCTCTGCTGGCCGATGAACACGTTCTCCCACAGCTGCAGCGAGGACCACGGACTCTGGGTCTGGTGAGCGAGCGGCGTGGCGTCGGTCTCGGCGTCGATCGTCTCCAACGCGTCGAGCAGGCCCTGCGGGCTGTCGATGGTGCTCGGGTCGACGCCGGCGTCCTCGACGACGGAGACGTTGTAAAACAGGTTGTTCAGCCGGTGGATGTTGATCGGAACCGCGACCAAGTCGCCGGCCGGCTGGGAGAGTTCCACGACGCCGTCGAGGTAGGCGTCGCGCATCTCGTCGTCCCACACGGAGTCGCCGATGTCCTCTAAGAGGTCCTCGTTCGTGTACGGCGTCAGCGCCTGACCGGGCCAGATCTGGAACGTGCTCGGCGGGTTCCCGTCGATCACGCGGTTCTGGATCACGGCGTCGATCGCGGAGCCGGCCCCACCGGGCGCCGGGTTGTCGACGACTTCGACGTCCGGGTTCGCCTCGCGGAACCCGTCGAGCAGCGCGTTGAACGCGTCCTGCTCGCCGCCCGCGGTCCACCAGTGGACGATCTCCAGTTCGCTCGTGTCGCCGGAGCCGTCGTCGGAGCCGTCGTCCATGCTTCCGTCGTCTCCGGACCCGTCGTCACTCGACCCGTCGTCACCGGATCCGCCGTCGTCGGAACATCCGGCGAGGGTCACGGTCGCGATGGCGCCAGCACCGGCAACGTAGTGGCGGCGAGTGAGACGCTCAGCGTCGTCAGATGGGTCGTGTTGTGACATGTACAATAATGATCTATTGGGTGTGTACTTAACGGTTGATGTTTACTTACTTCGTTTATCAGAAATAATTACCTCGCGTCGGTCGGTCCGTCGGTCTCTGACCGACCGATTCTTGACCGCGCGCCCCCGAATGGGACACAATGGAGGGACCGCTGTGGATCGACACGCACGCCCCCGCGCTCGACGAGATCCGTCAGGACGAGGCCCGAGAGCGGCTGGAGCGGGCGGTCGACGAGCCGATGAACCTCGTGGTGCAAGGGCCGCCCGGCGTCGGAAAGACGGCGGCGACGCGGGCGCTGACGCGCGCGTCCCACGAGAACCCCGAGACCGACCTGATCGAGATCAACGTCGCCGACTTCTTCGGGCGGACGAAAAAGGAGATCCGGACTGACCCCCGCTTCGAGGGGTTCCTGCAGGGGCGGAGTCGGATGGCGAAACGCGACATGATCAACCGCGTGCTGAAGGAGTCGGCGTCGTACGCGCCGATGTCCGGCGAGTACAAGACGGTCCTGTTGGACAACGCCGAAGCGATCCGCGAGGACTTTCAGCAGGCGCTCCGGCGCGTGATGGAACAGCACCACCGGACGACGCAGTTCGTGATCGCCACCCGGCAGCCGTCGAAGCTCATCGCGCCGATCCGGTCGCGCTGTTTCCCGGTCCGCGTCCGGGCGCCGACGACCGACGAGACGATCGACGTGCTGGAGACGATCTGCGAGCGCGAGGGCGTGACGTACGACGCCGACGGACTGGAGTTCGTCGCCAGCGCGGCCGGCGGCGACCTCCGCGAGGCGATCCTCTCCGCGCAGGCGACAGCGGTCGACGGCGGTGAGATCACCATGTCGACGGCCTACGAGACGCTCGGCGAGGTCGGCGACGACGACGCGATCCGCGAGGCGCTCGCCGACGCCCGGGCCGGCGATCTCAAAGACGCCCGGTCGACGCTCGACGACCTGCTCGACGAGGGCGGATACGACGGCGAGGAGCTGCTCCGGGAGACGCTGCGCGTCGCCCGCGCCGGCTCCGACTACGGCGGCGCCGACCTCGCGCGGCTCCACGTCCTCGCCGGCGAGGCCGACCTCGACCTCACCGACGGGCTCGACGACCGGATCCACCTCACCCACCTGCTCGCGGCGTGGGCCGCGGGCCGCACCGAACTCCGAGCCCCCCTGCGGGACCCCGTGGAGGCCTGACGATGGCTCGAAACCCGCCACTCGCCCGTCTACTCCCGTTCTCGGTGGTCGACGAGGCGTGGCGGCTCGCGCTCGTGCCCGCGCTCGGCGCGGCCGTGACGCTTCCGCTCGTGCCGCCGGTCGGCGTCGTCCTCCTCGCGCTGGCGCTCGGAATCCTCTGGTTCCACCGCGACCCCGATCGCTCGCCGCCGGACGCCGAGGGAATCGTCGTCGCGCCCGCCGACGGAACCGTCTCGGTCGTCCGCGAGGAGGGGAACCGGATCCGGGTCGGCGTGTTCATGAACGTCACCGACGTGCACGTGAACCGCGCCCCGATCGCCGGGGAGGTCCGCGAGGTCAGACACCGGCCGGGCGCGAACCGACCCGCGTTCGACAAGGAGTCCGACCGCAACGAGCAGGTCGTTATCGACTTCGGCGAGTACGAACTCCTGATCATCGCCGGCTGGTTCGCCCGCCGGATTCACCCGGCGGTGGAGCCGGGCGACGTCGTCGACCGCGGCGAGCGCGTCGGTCACGTCTCGTTCGGCTCCCGCGCCGACGTGGTCCTCCCCGCCGACGTCGACGAGGCCGACCTGCTCGTTCGCGAGGGCGACACGGTTCGGGCCGGCGAGACGATCATCGCCGAAGGAGCGTGAGCGGCACCGCGGCCGCGGTCGGCGGCGTCGTTTCCTTATAAGACGAACGGCCCCTGCTGGCGGATCGGTTCATTGTGCGGGCGCCCGGCGACCGCGACGAGACGGAGCCCCTCGTCGGTCGCGACCTCGAACTCGCCGCCCGACCGCGTCGGGACGACGTCCCCCTCGCCGAACGCGCGACCGTCGACGGTCCCGCTTCCGGCGACGGCGTAACAGAAGCCCGCCCACCCGTCCGGTACCGACCACGTCCACCCGTCCGCGACCCGAACGTCGAGATACGTCATCGGCGTGTGCAACTCGATCGGCGAACCGTCGCCGACGACGGTCGTGACCGTCGCGCCGTCCAGCTCTCGGGTGGGGAGCTCGGCGGCGCTCGCGTCGACGTAGTCGGGCTCGACCCCCTTCTTCTCGCGCGGGAGGTTCACCCAGAGCTGAAGCCCGTTGCAGGCCGCGCCGTCGGCGGGGAACTCGGAGTGACGGATACCGCCGCCGGTCGTGATCCGCATCGCCTCGTTCTCGCGGGCGGTGTGTTCGACGCCGAGCGAGTCGGCGTGGTCCATCCCGCCGTCGATCATGTACGAGACGATCTCGAACCCCTTGTGCGGGTGCATCGGGAACCCCGTGTCGGGCTCGATGTAGAACCGCTCGAAGAGGACGAACGGATCGAGGTTCGCCGGGAACCCGCTCGTGGGAAACGCCCGGTTCGAGTTCACCCCGGTTCCGTGTCGGACCGTCTCGCCGGCGATCGGCCAGTCGGCGTCGGTCGGCGTCGGGTCGGTGAACATACGCGATCCGAGTAGTTCGGGACGCATAAGCGACCCGTCAGCGGTAGCGATGAACAGTCGGATAGCAGTAATAAATCTCAGAAAAGGCCCCCTAGAATACCGATATAAACCCGTATAAGCGGCTTATAAATGAGTCAATTGTTTTACTGAAAAGCGCTACAGAGAACGTTCATGTGTCCCGCGGGCAAACGACCGCTCGGAGACATGAGCTACGAACTCGATCCGCTGCCGTACGATTACGACGCGCTGGAGCCGCACATCTCCGAGCAGGTGCTCGAATGGCATCACGACACCCACCATCAGGGCTACGTGAACGGCTGGAACGCGGCCGAAGAGACGCTCGAAGCCAACCGCGAGGAGAGCGACTTCTCCTCGTCGGCGGGCGCGATCCGGAACGTGACGCACAACTCCTCGGGGCACATCCTCCACGACCTGTTCTGGCAGAACATGAGCGCGGAGGGCGGCGACGAGCCCGAGGGAGCGCTCGCGGACCGCATCGCGGAGGACTTCGGCTCGTACGAGGCCTGGAAGGGCGAGTTCGAGGCGGCGGCCTCCGGCGCGTCCGGCTGGGCGCTC
>NZ_AOJI01000028.1 GCF_000336995.1 Halorubrum aidingense JCM 13560
TACGGCCCGGCCCGCGGCGAGTTCGTCGACAACTTCTTCGAGGTCGTCGACTGGGACGAGCCCGCGAGCCGCTACGAGCAGGCCGTCGAACGCTTCGAGTAACGTCCCGCTGACGGCACGCTCTCGAGAGGTATTCCACTGCGGTCCCGCCGCGTCGGCCGACGAGCGTCGACACTCGTCGGCGCCGGATGCGTGCGCGGGAAGTGTCGGCCCTTCTATTTATAACGGAGACTCACTCGACGACCGTCGTTTCGATCACGCTGCACGTCTCGTCGAGCAGCACGCGGAGTTCGTCGCCCGCGCAGGGGAGCGCGAGCCTGACGCGGAGCGGGTCGTCGGAGACGACGGTCGTCCGCGCGTCGCTCACGCACCAGTCGAACCGCCAGAACGGCTCGGTATTTAAATCGACGCCGCGGTCGGCGTGGAACACCAGCGTCTCCGCGTGGTCTAACAGCGTCACGCCGACCGTCGAGCGAAGTCGGTAGTTACAGCGCCGACAGACGTGTTCGACGGCGAGATCGAGGTCGTCCTCGTCGGGGTCGCGACGGAGCGTCGTCTCGACGGCGCCGGTGCACTCGGGGCAGACGCCGTCGGCGGCCAGACAGTAGTGATGTCGGACGTAGTGGTGGAACGCCTGCAACAGCTCCTCGGTCGTGCGGTCGTCGAGCCCGCCGGAGGGGAACGGGTAGCTCACCTGCACGGCGCCGCAGTCGGCACAGCCGATGGTGAGCGCGTCGTCGACGTACCAGCCGTGGAGGTCCCCGCCGCAGTCGTAACAGCTCCCGTCGACGGGGAAGAAGCCGAGTTGCGCGCGCTCGGTCAGCGACCCGGTGAAGATGGCGCTGACCACCTTCCGACCGGGCGAACGGAACGCGTAGCCGTCGTCGCTCCGCTTGATGAAGTGGCCCGTGAGCTGACGGAGGTGATAGCTGAAGTTCGCGCTGTCGTCGATGTCGACGCGCTCGAACAGGTCGGTGAAGCTGACCGCTCGCTCGTCGGCGCCGAGCTCTAAGAGGCCCCGGAGGATGGCGACGCGGGTGTCGTTCCCGAGCGTCGAGAACACGTCGGCGGGGAGCACGCGGGACTCGGTGCGGTGCGCGAGCGAGGCGTCACCGTCGCCGTCACCGTGATCGGCGGACCGATCGCCGTCTGCGTCCACGTCCGGATCAGCGTCCGGGTCGACGTCCGCTTCGACGCTCCGATCGTACTGACTCACACCTCGGCAATGCGGCGGCGTTCGCTAAACACTATCGGGCGCGAGCGGTCGGGTCCCCCGCGGTCTCGTGCTCCGTCATCTCGGTGGCCCGGTGCCCGAAACGGCGCAGCCGGCCATACGGTTTTATTCTCTCGCCGTGACGGTAACCTGTATGACAGACGAGACGATCCATGAGTCCAGCCGATCGCGGAGCCGACAGGCGCTCGCGACCTACTTCCGACGCATCGCGAAGGCCCTCGGTCGCGGGGACCCGGTCCCCGTCGACGACGCCGGTACGGTCACGGTCGACCCGGCCGCGGAGCCGGACGTCGAGGTGGCGCTCGAACGCACCGACGGAACGGTCCGCTACGCGGTCGAGATGGCGTTCGACGAGGCGGACGGCGAAATCGACACCGACGCCGCCGCGAGCAGGGCGACCTTCGAACTGTACGCGGACGACGCCGACAAGTGGCGCTGGCGGCTCCGCCACGACAACGGGAACATCATCGCCGACGGCGGCGAGGGATACGCGGACAAACGCGACGCCCGAAACGGGATCGAGAGCGTCCAGCGGAACGCCCCCGGCGCACACGTCATCGACGCCGCGCGCGACGCGGTGGTCCCGGAAGACGGAGGCAGCGACGCCACCTTCGAGCTGTTCCGGGACGCGGCCGACAAACACCGGTGGCGGCTCGTCCACGACAACGGGAACATCATCGCCGACGGCGGACAGGGGTACGCCTCGAAACAGAAGGCGAAACAGGGGCTCAACAGCGTGAAAGCGAACGCGCCGGGCGCGGCGATCGAGAATCCGGACCCGGACCCGGACGCCGACGGAGAGGGAGCGGGCGAAGATACGGAAGCGTAGCGAGCGCCCGACGCGGACCGCACCGCTTATTCGCCGTCCGTTGCTACCTCGGGCCGAACATGGACGCGCTCGACGCCAAGTACCCGTTCTTTGCGACCGCCCGGGAGGCCGTCGCCGAGGCCGCGGTGTCGCTGCCGGAGCTCGTCGCGGCCGACGCGCCCGCCGTTGAGCGCGCCCGCGAGCGCGTCGAACGCGCTCTGCTCGACGGCACGGTCGAATCGGAGAGCGGAGCCTTCCCCGCCGAGTCGGCGTACGACACGCAGGCGGAGCTGCTGTCGTACCCGATATCGCGGATCCTCGTCTCGCTGCTCGACTCCGCGCCCGCCATCGAGAAGTACGCCGCCGCCGAGGCGGCGACCGCCGTCGATCGGATCCGCGCCGACCTCGCGACCGACGACGAGCTGCGGTCGCTGTCGACGCCGACAGTCGGTCTCGACGACGTGCTCGCCGAGTTCGACCTCGCGGACGCGGTGCGACCGGAGGCGACCGGCCCGGCAACGGGTGACACGCCGGCCGCCGCGTCGTCCGCCGACCGCGATCCCGCCCACTACTGGATCGCGGTCGGACCGTACCTCCGGCTCACCTCGCCGTCGTGGGGGCCGTCGTGGCGGCTCGTCAACCGAGCGCTCGCCGACGGGGAGGTGCGCGTCTCCCGCGAAGAGCTGTTGGACGCGCTCGAAGCCGCCGTCGAAGAGCGCGTCCGCGAGGGGCTTCCGTTCGAACTGGCGGCCGGTGAGGGGATCGCCGCGGAGCTCGAGTCCGGCGTCGAGGACCTCAAACGGCTGCTCTCCGAGCGGACCTACACCGGACCGATCGACGTCGTCGCCCCCGACCTGTTCCCGCCGTGCATGACGAACCTGATCGAGAAAGCCGAGCGCGACGTCGACCTCACCCCGCCCGAGTCGTTCGCGCTGATGGCGTTTCTCGTCGGCATCGGGATGACCCCCGACGAGGTGGTCGCGTTCTGTGCGGACACCAGCCTCGACGCCGAGGGGATCCGGTACCAGACCGAGTACCTGAAAGACGACCGCGGGACGCAGTACCCGCCGCCGACCTGTCAGACGCTGTCGAACTACGGGATCTGCCACAACGAGGAGGACCACATGCAGGTCGCCGCCGACCCGCTCGCGTACTACGAAAAGCGCGTGGCGGACGCCGGCGAGGTCGACGATTGGCGGGAGAAGAACGGAATTGCGGCGGACGGCGAAACGGCCTAAACCGGCCTACTCGTCGTCGTTCGCGCGGATGAGGTACGCGCCGACGAGCGCCATCAGCAGCACGAAGCCGGTCAGCAGTCCGACGAGCGCGATCGCGCCCGTCTCGGGGAGTTCAGACGAGCCGCCGTACGTGACCCCGATCCCGACCAGCCCGGCGACGAACACCGCCGCCGCGAGCAGGGAGACCGTGATCTGCCGACGGAGCTCCGCGTCGATTTCCATGCCCGCGGGTTTCCGTCGCCGCTAAAAAAGGACTTCGATGAGGCCGCCGAAAACCGGGACGCGACGACTCTCCTCGCGGTCCGACTGGCGTACGAGCGCCGACATTGGTCAACGGGCGAGGACGTTAAGCGGGCTGAAACCCTATATCGACCCGACGCGAGGAGCCGCCTCGCGCGCCCCCATGAGACACCCCCGAACACCACCGACGTCGACACCTGCGGATCCGATCGCGCTCGGAGCGGCGGTGCCGCCGGAGCCGCCCGCGGAGCCGCCCGCCGAGGATCCGCGGGGCATCGAGAACCGATCGGTCGACGAATCGGGTGGCGACCCCGAATCGAGCCGCGATTCCGCGGCGGACCGCGACTCTGTGGTGGACCGCGACTCTGTGGTGGACCGCGACTCTGCGGCGGACCGCGACTCCGGCGATGGGCGGTCGACGCGCGCCGTCAGAGAGCCGATGACCGTGCGAACGCTGCGCGACGGTCGGTACGTCGTCGAGACCGAGGGCGGCACCTACGTCGTCGCGCTCGACGACGGCACCTGCACCTGCCCGGACCACGCGATCCGCGGCGCCCGGTGTAAGCACCTCCGTCGCGTCGCGATGGAGGTGGCCGCGGGAGCGGTCCCCGCGCCGGACGAGCGCGTCGCCGTCTGCGCGGTCTGCGGCGGGGAGGCGTTCGTCCCGCACGACGCCGAGGGGCCGCAGCTCTGTGCGCGACACGGGTTCGAGCCGGGCGTGCTCGTCCACGACCGCGAGACCGGCGAACGCCTCCTCGTGGTCGCGGTCACGGACCAGCGAGCCGACGCGTACCGGACCGAGGAGGGGCGCACCGTCGCCGACTACGCCACGAACGCCGAGTACGGCGCCCACGAGCCGGTCGTCGAGGTCGTGTACGTCGACTCGCTCCGGCCGGACCGCGAGGTCGGGGACGCCAAGCGATACGGGTTCCCGGCCTCCCGGCTCACGAGAAATCGGTAAAAGTGCTACTGCGCGAGGTGAGAGATATCTCGCCGCAGGGTGTACCCTCGGGGGACGCCGACGGCGCCGAGACACTCCGCACAGAGCACGCGCTCGTAGTCGCGATTCGTCTCCTTTTCGAGTAGCGAGGCGTCCTCGATGGGGAACACCGACTCGCACCGGGCGCACTCTATTTTGTCGCCATCGACGATATTCATTGGATGGTCGCTTCTTCCGGCGATCGATATAAAAAGACGCGGCCGGCGTTATCACTCCGGATAGCGGGCACGGGCTGAAAAATGCGGATCGATCGAAGGGGCCGAAACGGCCGCGGTGGCCGAAGCGGTCGGAGCGGTCTCGGAGTTACTGTCCGGCGTTAGCCGAAGAGCTCGCCGAGGCCCTCACCGCCGTCGTCGTCCTCTTCTTCCTCGTCGTCCTCGTCGTCGGCGTCGGCCTCGTCGGCCTCGTCGTCGCCGTCGTCGGACTCCTCGGCAGCGGCAGCGCCACCGGCGGCCGCGCCGGCGGCGGGCGCCGCGGCGGCCGTCTCGATGGCTTCCTCGATGTCGACGTCCTCCAGCGCGGCGACGAGTGCCTTGACGCGGGATTCCTCGACGTCGACGCCGGCGGCTTCCAGCACGCCGGTGATGTTGTCCTCGTTGATCTCTTCGCCAGTCTCGTTCAGGATGAGCGCAGCGTAAACGTATTCCATTGGTGTGTCCTCGTAGTGTTATCCGAACATCGCGCCGAGACCGTCGCCGCCGTCGTCGCCGTCGTCATCGTCGGCGTCGTCGTCGGCCGCCTCAGCGTCGTCCGTATCGTCGTTGTCGTCCGCCTGTTCCTCCTCGGCGTCGTCCGTCTCGGGAGCCGGGGCGGCTTCGACGCCCTGCAGCTCCTCGGGGAGCGCCTCCTCGTCGTCGATCTGAGCCGCGAGCGCGCGGAGCTGGGCGTCGGCCTTCCCGATGAGGTCGGGCACGACGTCCGGGCTCTCGATCTCGGCGAACAGCCCGACCGACTTCGCCTCGCCGGACGCCTTCGCGAGAAGGGCGCCGGCGGTGGCGGCCGTCGGGTAGGCGGCGTTGACCGAGAGGTTGCGCGCGGCGGCCGCGGCGGACTGGATGTCCGCGCGGTACTCGTCGACGTCGATGGCGAGCTCGTCCGGCTCGAACAGGACGCCCTCGGAGTAGACGCCCTTCAGGTCGAGTCCGACTTCCTTCGGCTCGATGCCGAGTTCGGTCAGGACGTTCGCGAGGTCCTCGTCGACGACCTCGCCCTCTTCGAGGACCTTCGAGTCCTCGGTGACCATGATCGAACCGTCCTGGATGCGCGCCGCCGCGCCGACGGTCTGGAGTTCACCGACGAACGGTCCCGGGTCGACGCCGGTGTCACCCTCGGGGATGACGACGTCGTTGGGGGCGACCTCGCCCGCGCTGATCGGGGCGGGGGTCTTCGAGGCTTCCAGCTGTTTGAAAAGACCGAACGGGTTGTCGTTCGTACCGATGAGCGCGACCTGACCCGAGACGTACTGGGTCAGCTCCTCGACGCCCGCGTCGACCTCCTCCAGCGCGCGGACGGTGAGCGTGTTGCGGCTCATCCGGACGTCCGCGGAGCCGTGCAGCTCGCGGCGCATGGCCTGGAGCTGTCGGCTCGGGATGCCGGCGACGCCGACGATCCCGACGGAGTTGAACGAGTCGATGAACTCGACGAGCTCGTCGACTTCGTCCTGTTTCCACTGCGGGATCGTCTCGGTCTTGCGAACTGAGCTCATACGGGCACCTCCTTCGCGGGACCCATCGTGGTCTTCACGTAGATCCCGTCGATGTTGAGCGGTCCCTTCTCGAGGTTCGCTTCGAGTCGTCGGATGATGACGTCGATGTTGTCCGAGATCGCCTCGGCGCCCATGTCCTCGGCGCCGACGCGGGTGTGGAACGTGCGCCGGTCGCGCGACCGGAGCTGCACCGTGTTCTTCATCCGATTGACGGTCTCGACGACGTCGTCGTCCGGCTGCAGTGGGGTAGGCATCTTCCCGCGCGGACCGAGGACGGTACCGAGGTACCGACCGATGTCCTGCATCAGGTTGGCCTCGGCGACGAAGAAGTCGGTCTCGTCGGCGAGGTCCTTTGCGCGGTCGTCGTCGTCTCCTAAGTCTTCGAGGTCGTCGCTGTCAAGTACTTGATCAGCAACGTCCGCGGCGCGGACGGCGGTTTCGCCCTCCGCGAAGACGACGATCTGTGTCTCCTGCCCCGTTCCAGCCGGCAGCACGACGGACTCGTCGATGCGGTTCGACGGATCGTTGAGGTCGAGGTCTCGCAGGTTGATAGCGATGTCCACCGTCTCGCGGAAGTTCCGCTCGGGCGCATCGTCGAGTGCGAGGGTTACGGCCTCTTGTATTGTGTCTGCCATTTTCACCTCCGTAGTACGCAGGTCGCTCCTACGGGTCAGTGAAACAGGCGAAGCCTGTCTCACCGGAGAGTGGTCCATCGGAGGTTTAAAAGCGTCGAAGCGCCCCTCCGCGTGTGAACCGCCGACAGGGGCGATACGGCCGGTCTCGGTCGTCGAGCCCGTCGGTGGGTATCGGCCGAGTGCAACCCGACCGTAACCGAAATTCGACGCCTGTCGAATCCGAAAACGTCGGATAGGGGAACCCTTTTGATGCCGCTTCCCAACCACGAGGTAATGACTCAGGGTGGTCCGGCGTGACGATGGACGACCGTATCGAGGACCTCCGCGAACGCCGCGAACGGGCGTCGCTCGGCGGGGGCGAAGATCGGATCGAGTCCCAACACGAGAAGGGGAAGATGACCGCGCGCGAGCGGATCGACTACTTCCTCGACGACGGGACGTTCCACGAGTTCGACCGGTTCCGAACCCATCGGAACCACACGTTCGGGATGGAAGAACAGCAGATCCCGGGCGACGGCGTGGTGACGGGGTACGGCGAGGTCAACGGCCGGAAGACGTTCGTCTTCGCGCACGACTTCACCGTGTTCGGCGGCTCGCTCGGCGAGGTGTTCGCCGAGAAGGTGTGTAAGGTGATGGACAAAGCGATGGACGTGGGCGCGCCCGTCGTCGGGCTCAACGACTCCGCCGGCGCCCGCATTCAGGAGGGCGTCGCCTCGCTCGGCGGCTTCGCGGAGATCTTCCGTCGCAACACGGAGGCCTCCGGCGTCGTCCCGCAGATCTCGGCGATCATGGGGCCGTGTGCCGGCGGCGCGGTGTACTCCCCGGCCATCACGGACTTCACGTTCATGGTCAAGGACACCTCGCACATGTTCATCACCGGTCCCGACGTCATCGAGACGGTGACCGGCGAGGAGGTGAGCTTCGAGGAGCTCGGCGGCGCGGTCACCCACTCGTCGACCTCCGGCGTCGCGCACTTCGCCGAGGAGAGCGAGGAGGACGCGTTAGACGACATCGCGCGGCTGCTCTCGTACCTCCCCGCGAACAACGTCGAGGACCCCCCGCGCGTCGAGCCGTGGGACGATCCCGATCGCGCGGACGACCGCCTCGGCGACATCGTCCCCGACGCGCCTCGCAAACCGTACGACATGAAAGACGTGATCGGCAGCGTCGTCGACGAGGGGTCCTTCTTCGAGGTGCAAGAGAACTTTGCCAAGAACATCGTCGTCGGGTTCGCCCGGCTCGACGGCCACTCGATCGGTGTCGTCGCCAACAACCCCCGCGTGAACGCCGGCACGCTCGACATCGAGTCGAGCCAGAAGGGCGCGCGGTTCGTCCGCTTCTGTGACGCGTTCAACATCCCCATTCTCACTTTCGAGGACGTGCCCGGGTTCATGCCCGGCACGGATCAGGAGCACAACGGGATCATCCGCCACGGCGCGAAGCTCCTGTACGCCTTCTCCGAGGCGACCGTCCCGCTGCTCACCGTCATCACCCGGAAGGCGTACGGCGGCGCGTACTGCGTGATGTCCTCGAAACACATCGGCGGCGACGTCAACTACGCGTGGCCGACCGCGGAGATCGCGGTGATGGGGCCAAAGGGCGCGGTCAACGTCCTCTACCGCGAGGAGCTGGCCGAGGCCGACGACCCCGACGCCCGCAGACAGGAGCTCATCGACGAGTACCGCGAGGAGTTCGCGAACCCGTACACCGCCGCCGACCGCGGCTTCGTCGACGACGTCATCGAGCCGTCCGAGACCCGTTCGCGACTGATCGACGACCTCCAGATGCTGAAGGGGAAACGCGCCGAACAGCCGGAGAAGAAACACGGTAACATCCCGATCTGATGGCGACCGACCGACCGACGAGTTCCGACGAGACGGGAGCCACGGAAACCGGTGACACCGCCGAGAGCGTCGGGGACGCGTCCGACGGTACGGCGGTCCTCGCTCTCCCCGACGGGCTCTCGATCCCGGACGACGCCGACGACGCCGAGGCCGCCGCCATCGCCGCGGCGGTCGCGGCGCACCTCCGAGACGGCGAACTCGCCGCGGCGGCGGCCGCGGAAGCGAGCGGCGACGGGTGGGACGACGACGGAAAGCGATGGTCGTTCGCCGGGCGGGTCGCCCGGCTCAGCGGGCGGTCCGTCCGCGTTCCCGCGAGCGCGCCGACCGATCCGTGGACCGCGGCCGGGCGCGCCGAGCGGTTCTGACCGCGGGAGCGTCCGAGGCCGATGCGGTCCCCGGCTTCGATCCCCGGCGCCGTCGCTGGGAGCATCGATCGGCCCCGGACGCGACTGGAGGTTGCGTCCGGGCGCGCACATTCCCCCGGCGGCGGCTCCGCCACGCGAACCCTTCACAGGGTGCGTCGGAGAATGCGGCCGGCGGAATATATATCTGTGGACAGTGGTCAGACGTCGGTCGATTCGTTCGTCGCGTCGTCCGGCGCACCGCCGAAGAGGCGGTTGACGACGATCGGGACGACGCCGGCGACGAACGCGAGCACGCCGATCCGGATCAGGATAGACGCGTCCGTCAGCAGCGTCAACGCGAGGTACGCGCCCGCCGCGATTAGCACCGACGGCAACACGTAGGGGTTTCCGGCCGAGAGCATGTCCGAATCTGCCGTGCGGATCCCACTTAACCGTCTCGGGCACGGCGGCACCGACCGACGGCTCCGCCGGGACGGACCGATAGAATGAGGTGGGTCATAGTGGAAGGAACGTGCAGGAATGTTCGACAAGGTTCTCGTCGCGAACCGCGGAGAGATCGCGGTTCGGGTGATGCGCGCCTGTGCGGAGCTTGGTGTCGACACCGTCGCCGTGTACAGCGACGCCGACAAACACGGCGGCCACGTCCGGTACGCGGACGAAGCGTACAACGTGGGGCCGGCCCGCGCGGCCGACTCCTACCTCGACGGCGAGGCGGTGGTCGAGGCCGCGCGGGCGGCGGGCGCCGACGCGATCCACCCGGGGTACGGCTTCCTCGCGGAGAACGCCGACTTCGCCGCGCGCGTCGAGGCCGCGGACGGGATCACCTGGGTCGGTCCGTCGAGCGAGGCGATGGAGCGGCTCGGCGAGAAGACCCACGCCCGGCGTGTGATGGACGCGGCGGACGTACCCATCGTTCCCGGTACCACGGAGCCCGTCACCGATCCCGAGGCGGTCCGCGAGTTCGGCGACGAGCACGGCTACCCCGTCGCGATCAAGGCCGAAGGCGGCGGCGGCGGCCGCGGGATGAAGGTCGTCGAGAGCGCCGACGAGGCCGCGGACGCCCTCGAATCGGCGAAACGCGAGGGCGAGGCGTACTTCTCGAACGACTCCGTGTACCTGGAACGCTACCTGGAGACGCCGCGACACGTCGAGGTGCAGATCGTCGCGGACGACAGCGAGGGCGACGCGGACGCCGACACCGAGGTCGTCCACCTCGGGGAGCGCGACTGCTCGCTCCAGCGCCGCCATCAGAAAGTGATCGAGGAGGGGCCCTCGCCCGCCCTCTCCGACGAACTGCGCGAGAAGATCGGCGAGTCCGCCCGCCGGGGCGTCGCCGCCGCCGACTACACAAACGCGGGGACCGTCGAGTTCCTCGTCGAGGAGGACGTCGACCGCGACCCCGACGAGCCGCTCGGTCCGGACACCCCGTTTTACTTCCTCGAAGTCAACACCCGGATTCAGGTCGAACACACCGTCACGGAGGCGCTGACGGGCGTCGACATCGTCAAAGAGCAGCTCCGGGTCGCCGCCGGCGAGGGGCTCTCGATCGCACAGGACGACGTCGAACTCGACGGCCACGCGATCGAGTTCCGCATCAACGCCGAGAACGCCGCCGAGGACTTCCAGCCCGCCAACGAGGGGCGCCTCGACACGTACGATCCGCCGGGCGGGATCGGCGTCCGCGTCGACGACGCGCTCCGACAGGGCGACGAGCTGGTCACCGACTACGACTCGATGATCGCGAAGCTGATCGTGTGGGGCGCCGACCGCGAGGAGTGTCTCGCCCGGTCGAAGCGCGCGCTCGCCGAGTACGAGCTGGACGGCGTCGTCACCATCGTCCCGTTCCACCGGCTCATGCTCGACGATCAGCGGTTCGTCGACGGGACGCACACGACGAAGTACCTCGACGAGGAGCTCGACGACGAGCTGATCGCCGAGGCGCAAGCGAAGTGGGGCACCGAGTCGGCCGCCGCGAGCGACGACGACGACGAGGAGGTGACCGAACGCGAGTTCACCGTCGAGGTGAACGGCAAGCGCTTCCAGGTCGACCTCGAAGAGCGCGGCGCCCCGCCGATTCCGACGCCGGGCGGCGGGTCCGGCGGCGCCGGCGGACGCCAACAGCGCCCCCCGCAGGCGACGGACGACGGCGAGAGCGACGACGGCGGCGTCGACGTCGCCGAGGGCGGCGAGGCCGTCGCGGCGGAGATGCAGGGGACGATCCTCTCGGTCGACGTGGCCGAGGGCGACGAGGTCAGCGCCGGCGACGTGGTCTGCGTCCTCGAGGCGATGAAGATGGAAAACGACGTGGTCGCCGAGCGCGGCGGCACCGTCGCGAGCGTCCACGTCGGCGAGGGCGACAGCGTCGACATGGGCGACGTGCTGGTCGTGCTGGAGTAACCTCCGGCAGACCCGGTCGACTGAGCGAGCCGGCTCGAAACCACGCGTCGGGATACCAACGCGTCGGGATGCGGTACCAACGCGTCGGGACAGAGCCGTCGGCGCGCCCGATCGATGACCGCGCCGTCCTGACCGACGCTGTTTAACCGAACGGTCGAGAACGGGGCGGTATGGAGCCGGTCGACGACTGGCGGACGGCGATCGCGGCGGCCGGCGAGCTCACCGGCCCGATCGCCGCCGGCATCGTCGAGGAGCACGGCGACCGCGGGACGCGCGCGATCGAGGCGGTCGGCGAGGGGCGGGTGAAACGCTACCGCGATTTCACCGTCGTCGTCGGCCACGACGACGAGTACGTGGTCGAGGCGGGCGAGTGCACCTGCGCCGACGCGACGTACAACCTCGACGCCGACAACCCGTCCGAGCGCTGCTGGCACGCGATCGCCGTCGACATCGCCGATGCGCTCGACGCGGTCGACCACCACGACATGTGGTACTCCGAGGTCCGCGAGTTTCTCTGAGGCTGCGGGGTCCAACGTCCGCCGTCCGAGGTGCGTCTGCGGGATCCGATGCGTCCACGGGACTCGATGCGCCCGCGGGGATCCACGAGTATCGCGAAACAGCGGCCGTTCAGCCGGATAACACGGCTATATTCCGCGTTTTTCGCCGAGAGAGTCGAAAACGTTTACAACGGCGGCCGGTCTCCCCTACGGTATGGCGGACTGTCCACTCGCCGACGATTGCCCCAGTTTCGACGAACGAATCAACGGAATGGGGTGCCAACACTACGGCAACAAGGGCGGCGCGGAGTGGTGTAACCACTACGACATGCCCATTTACGAACTGAAACAGCAGCCGGTCCAGCCCGGGGAAGCGGTCGTCGTCGAGGTCGACGACATCCACGAGAGCGGCGCCGGCGTCGGTCGCACCGACGACGGCTTCATCGTTCTCGTCGACGGCGTCCTCCCCCCGGCGCGCGCCGAGGTGCGAATTCACCGCGTGAAGTCCAGTCACGCCACGGCGCGCGAGGTCGTCGAACGGCTCCCCGAGGAGCCGGAAGAAGACGACGGTGACGCGGACGCGGAGGGCGAGGAGGACGCCGAGGGCGCGGACGACGACGGGAATCGGCGCCGCGACCGCCCGGACCGCGAACGGCTCGGCAGCCGCGAAAACTTCTGGGGCAAGTGAGCGCGTCCAGGGGGAGCTCCACCCCACGGACAGTCCGGACGCCGCCGATCCGCGACGCGAGCGACGAACGGGTCGGTCGCACCGATCGCGGAGCAGCGAAACCACCGTTTTTTGAGCGAGCGGCCCGTCGCGACGAGTATGGTCGCAGACGACGGTCCGCCTGACGCCGACGACCCCGGCGATATCGACGACATCGACGAGGTCGACGCCGCGGCCCTGTTGGAACGGGCGGGGTTCGACGCCGACGAGAGCGTCCTCACCGACCGACAGGCGGAGGTGTTAGCGCTCCGCGAGCGGGGGCTCCGCCAGTCCGACATCGCCGGTCGGCTCGGCACGTCACGCGCGAACGTCTCCAGCGTCGAGGCGAGCGCCCGCGATAACGTCGAGCGCGCCCGCGAGACCGTCGCGTTCGCGGAGGCGCTCGCCGCTCCGGTCCGCGTCGAAATCGAGGCCGGGACCGATCTGTACGACGCCCCGAAGCGCGTGTACGACGCGTGCGACGACGCGGGCGTCAAGGTGAATCAGACCGCCCCGGACTTGATGAAGACGATCGGCGACCGCGCCGGCGACGCGGTCCACGGACGGGAGGTCAGAAACCGGCTGTTCGTCACGGTCGACGCCGACGGAACGATCCGCGTGCGGCGGCCGTAGGGGACGGCGAGGTCCCTCCTCCTCTTCCTCCGCCGGCCCGAATCCCTCACTCTTCGTCCAACCGCTCCGCGACGCCGACGAGCGTCGAGCCCGCCGTGACGGTCGACTCGCGGGCGACCGAGTAGACGATTCCGTCGCGGTCGGCCGCGGCGGTCTGAAGCGTCTCGAACGTCGTCGGGTCGTGGACCGCGCCGAGGCGCTCACCGTCGACGACCGTGTCCCCGATCGAGAGCCCGCGCACCGGCGTGAACAGTCCCGACTCCGCGGCGGTTACGCGACCGAGGTGGTTCCGCGCGACCGTCCCGTCCCACGGCTCTCGCTCGCCCGCGAGGAGCCCCTGGTGCCGGAGCACGCCGAGCATGCCGTCGACACCGACGTCGACCGCGTCGGCGACGACCTCCCGGCTGTGTGCGAGTTCGGGCGTGATCGTCGGGATCCCCTCGCGGGTGGCGGCGACCCGGAACTTCCCGGCGAAGCCGCGCTCGGACCACTCCGTGTCGGCGTCGTCGCCCGCCGCCTCGGCGAGGAGCAGATCCGTGCCGAACGCCTCCGCGAGCGCCCGGCACTCGTCGTCGCCGCGCATGTAGACGGTGTGAGTGAGCATCGACGGCGACCCGGTGTGGAGGTCGACGACCGCGTCGGCCGCGCTCGCGAAGTCCCAGAGGCGGGCCGTCATCCGCTCGTGGAGCGTTCCGTCCTCGTCGCCGGGCCAACACCGATTCATGTTCGAGTGGACCGAGTCGAGCGATTCGGGCGTGGTGTACGAGACATGGTCGAAGGTGAGCGGGTCCGCGACCGGGACCGTCACCAAGGTCCCGTCGAGGGCCGGCGCGTCGTCCTCGCCCGCGGAGTCGCCCGTCAGCCGTTCGTGGAGCCGCCTGAGGACCGCGGTCCCGTTCACTTCCCGTCCGTGCTGGGCGGCCTGTGCGTACACGACCGGGCCGCCGTCGCTCGGGAGGTCGAGCCGGGGACCTCGACCGGAGTCGCCGTCGACGAGCCGCCCCTCGCCGTAGACGTGAACGGTCGTGCGGATCGGAACGCCGGAGGGCAAGCGGGCGAGCGTGAGGGTTCGGCTGGTGTGCATGCACCCCTCTCGGGCGAGGACGGAATTATAACGACGGGATTGTTTGGTCCCCCGACCGCGGACGCTAAGTCCGTGGCCCGAGGACGGGGAGACGAATGCGGGTCACGCTCCTCGGGACGGGCGATACGACCGGGACGCCGACCGCCGGCTGCGACTGTGACACCTGCGCCGCGGCCCGCGAGCGAGGCGTGTCGCGGTCGCGGTTCTCCGTTCACGTGCGAAACGAGCGGACCGGCGACTCGCTGCTCGTCGACTTCAGCCCGGACTTTCGGAGCCAGTTCCTCGATAACGACGTGCCGCTCCCCGACGCCGGTCTCGTGAC
>NZ_AOJI01000029.1 GCF_000336995.1 Halorubrum aidingense JCM 13560
GAGACGTGCGGGTTCGAGGTCCGATTCGTCCCCGTCGACCACCCGCCGCTGCTCTGTTTCGGGGCCGTCATCGAGGACCCGGAGACGGGTGCGAAGCTCTCGCTGACCGGCGACACGAGCTACGACATCCCGGCCGCCTCCCGCGAGGCGCTCGCGGACGCCGACCTCTTGTTGGCCGACGCCATCGTCCCCGCGTCGCTCTGTGAACACCACCCGATCGGCGGGCGCCACGAGGGGCCCGACGGCGTCCCCCGCACGTTCGGGTCGAAGCACATGACCCGAGAGGGGGCGCTGGCGCTCGCCGACGAGCTGAACGCCGACCGGACGCGGCTCGTCCACCTCGCGCACTTCTACCCGCCCGAGGAGGCGTTCGAAGAGCCGCTGGCGGTCGACGGCGAGACGTACGAGCTGTGACGAGACTTTTACCTCGGTAACGCATAACACGATCGGGATGAAGGCGGACTCCCGACTTCGCGCGGCGCTCGACCGGCTCGAGTCGCCGCCGCGCGCCGTCGACTGGTCGCTGCTGCTGTTCGTCTCGGCGGAGGTCGTGACCGGACTCGTCTCGTTCACCGTGGGCGTCCCCGAGGGGTGGCCGCTGTTCTGGCTGCACCGCGCGCTCGGGGTCGGGATCGTCGCGCTGCTCGCGTGGAAGCTCGCGCGAGTCCGTCGCCGCCTCACGAACCCGAACCTGTGGCGGCGATCGACCGCGCTGTCGGTCCTGACGCTCGTCACCGCCCTCGGGTCGCTCGCCACGGGGATCGTCTGGGTGTTCGGGCTCGACGTCCGGATCTCCTACTGGACCCTGCTCTCCGTCCACGTCGGATTCGGACTCGCACTCCTCCCGCTCGTCGTCGCCCACGCCGCGACCCGATTTCGGGCTCCCCGACGAGTCGACTTCGAGCGTCGCCGGACCGCCGTGCGCTACACCGTCCTTCTGGCCGCCGGGGCCGTGGTCTACCGGATACAGGAAGCCCTCAACGACCTGTTCGACACCCCCGGTGCGGATCGACGGTTCACCGGATCGCAGCCCCGTGACGGCGAAGGAAACGGCTCGTTTCCGATCACCTCGTGGGTCGCCGACGATCCGGACCCGATCGACCGGGAGGACTACCGGCTACGTGTGGACGGACTCGTGAGCGAGCCGGTCGAACTGACCGCTGACGAACTCGCGGCGGGTCACGAGACGGAGGCGCTGCTCGACTGCACCAGCGGCTGGTACACGGTTCAGGAGTGGGGCGGGATCCGTGTCGGCGACCTCCTCGACGCCGCCGGCGACGTCGGCGAGGACGCCGCCTACGTCCGGTTCACCTCGGTCACGGGGTACCGCTGGAGTCTCCCGCTCGACGAGGCGAGGGAGGCCCTGCTCGCGACCCACGTCGGCGGGGAGCGGTTGCGTCACGGCCACGGCGCACCGGCCCGGCTCGTCGCGCCCGACCGCCGCGGGTTCCAGTGGGTGAAGTGGGTGACGCAGGTAGAAGTTCGATCTGAGTACGACCTCGGTCAGTGGGTGGTGACCCTGATAAGCGGATTCGACTAACGGACACGTTTCACGCCGCGCGGATCACTCGTAGTCCGCGCCGACGACCTCGCGGATCCGCTCTGCGGTCACCGGGCCGACGCCGTCGACGTCCAATAGGTCGTCCTCTGGTGCCGTCATCACGGCCTCGACCGAACCGAAGTGTTCGAGGAGAGTACGGGCCGTGACGGGGCCGATATCGGCGATGGCGGAGACGACGTACTCCTGTTGTTCCGCGCGGGTCTTCGTCGTCTTCTCGCCGTGGACGCTCACCTCCCGGTCGCGCGTCTCCTGCTCGCGGCGGGCGATCGTCGCGAGCAGTTCGGTCGTGTCGGTCTCCCCCTCGGTTCGGAGAACGCTCACGTCGAAATCGACCGCCAGCGACGCGAGCGCGCCGCGGATCGCGTTGGGATCGATATCGCGCTGACCGTAGAGATTCGTCCCCTCGACGACCATCACGGGGCGGGCGTACGCCCGCGAGAGTTCGCCGACCTGCTCGAACAGCGACCGGTCGGCATCGAGCATCGAGTCGACGAAGTCCGCCGCCGACTTCCGCTCGACGGCGACCCGGTCAGAGAGCACGTAGTCGCCGACGGCGAGCGTTTCCAGCCGGGTGACGAGCCCGTCCCGCGTCGAGAGGCTCTTCGCGATCGAGGAGTCGAGCTCGCGCTGGTCGACGACGATTTCCACGCCGTCTTCGACGCCGGCGGTGGCGACGACGCCGTCGGCGTCGTTGTCGCCCTCGCTCGCTTCAGCCTCGTCGGTCGCCTCGCCATCGTCGGCGCTCTCCTCGCTGGCCCGCGCTTCCTCGGCGAAGTCGGTGAGTCCGGGGTCGTCGCTGTCGGCAGCGCCGCCGTCATCGACTTCGGTGTCGCTGTCGGCGTTTTCAGCCGGGCTGTCGTCAGCTTCCGCATCGCTCTCGCTCCCGGATCCCCCGCCGAACGCGTCGAGCCCGGCCTGCCCGTCGTCGCCGACGGTGTCTTCGATGTCGTCGGTGGCGGCTTTCAGCTCCGCGAGCTGGTTGGCCATCTTCTTCTCGCGGCGCCGGGAGATCCAGAAGAACGCCTCGTCCCGGGTGTCTTCGGCCATCAGAACGACGACCTGCCCTTCGGCCTGTCGGCCGGTCCGCCCCTTCCGCTGGATCGACCGGATCGCGGTGGGAACGGGCTCGTAGAAGCAGACCAGGTCGACTTCGGGGACGTCAAGCCCCTCCTCCGCGACCGAGGTGGAGACGAGCACTTCGAACGCGCCGGCTTTGAACTCGTCGAGCGTCTCCTGTTGTTGCTTCTGGCTCATCCCGTCGGAGCCCTCCTTGTCGCCCTGTCCGACGAACTTCCGGACGGCGAAGCTGGTCGAGAGGAACTCCACGAGCGCCTCGGCGGTGTCGCGGGACTCAGTGAAGAGAATGGCGCGCTCGCCGTCGTTGATCCCGAGCGTCTCCGCCAAGAGGATCCGGGCCTTCGAGAACTTCGGGTGGAGCCCGTCGAACGACTCCGCCTTCCGCATCGCCTCGCGCACCTTCGGGTCCGCGACCATCCGCTGGCTCGCCTTCGACGCGCCCGACGATCGGGCCGCCTCGCGCTGCCGCTCGAAGTACCGGCGAACGGACTCGACCGACTGGGTCTCGACCAGCTCCGTCGCGCGCCGGAGCTTCATCACCTCGGCGTGGGTGGACATCCCCTTGTAGCCGTCCGACTGGTCGTTGTCCATCATCTTCTTGAGCTTCCCGCGCATCTCGTTGAGGTCGCGCTGGGAGAGGTCGGGACTCGTCTTGTTCGTCACGCCGAGCGACTTCAGCTTCTCTAGCCGGTCGGTGATCACCTCGTTGAGCGCGTCGCGGATCACGATCACCTCGTCGGGGAGGGTGACCTGCTCCCAGCGCACGTCGGTGTCGTGGGTGTACTCGTCGACGTCGGCGTCCGCTTCGGTCATCACCTCCACGTTCCGCAGGCCGAGGTTCTCACAGACCGTTTGGATCTCCTCGGTGTCGCCGCCGGGCGAGGCGGACATCCCGGTGACGAGGGGGTCGGCGGCGTCGGCGTGGTACCGCTCGGCGATGTACACGTACGCGTAGTCGCCGGTCGCGCGGTGACACTCGTCGAACGTCAGGTGCGTCACGTCCCGGAGCGAGATGCGGTTCCCGACGAGGTCGTTCTCGACGACCTGCGGGGTCGCGATCACGATCCGCGCGTCGTCCCACACCGCGGCGCGGTCGTCGGGCTTCACGTCCCCGGTGAACACGACGATCTCGTCGGCCGGGATCGACAGCGCCTCGCGGTAGAAGTCCGCGTGCTGCTGGACGAGGGGTTTGGTGGGGGCCAAAAAGAGGGCCTTCCCGCCGGCCTCGTGGAGGCGCTCGGCGGTGACGAGCAGGCTCACGGTCGTCTTGCCGAGGCCGGTCGGGAGACAGACGAGGGTGTGGTCGTCGGCCGCGGCGTCAGCCAGCTGGAGCTGGTAGCGGCGCCGCTGTAGGAAGTCGTCGACGATCAGGGGTCGGTCGATTCCGGCGGCCTCGGTCGCCATCGGCGGGCCTACGCCGCCTTCGGCCTAAAGGCTTCGCGAAGCGGGGTGAAAGTTATCTCTCGGCGGAGCGGTCCTCTCGGAGCTCTTCGGGGACGTCCTCGTCGACCAGACGCGCCCACTCGACGAGTCGGTCTTCGGATGGTGATTGCGCGCTCATCAGGGGACGGATCTCAGTGGTACGTATTAACACTTACCCCGATTCCAGTCGCGTCGGCATCGATCGCGGCGTGACGCGCTTGCGACGGGGATCCGCGCGTCGGACGGCGACGACTCGCACCCCTTTTAGGGCTCACGTGCCTCCGGCCGGCATGAGCAAACTCGACGAGTTCCTCGCGGGCGAGCGGCTCGACGACGTCGTCTTGTTCCTCAGCGACGCGTCCCTCGACGACGATTCTCGGCTCCGCAACGTCGGTACCGAGACCGACGACGGCGTCCTGCTGATCCTCGACGGCGAGACCGGTCGGTCGGCGTTCGAGGCCGGCACGGGCATGGGCGCGATGGAGTTCGCGAAGACCGCGATGGGCGCCGAGGGGACGATCGCCCGATCGCTCGACGGCGGAGAGTGCCCGTTCGCCGAGGAAGCCCCCGACGACGACCACGACGTGCGGTTCGTCTTCGCCTTCGCGGAGGCGCAAAACGAGGAGGTCGGCGGCCTCTACGCCGAGGGCGACGTGGTCCACGCGTACGCTCACTGCACCTGCGGCGAGAGCTACTCGCACAAGTGGGTCGTCGGCGAGCGCGCCGAATAACGCGTCCTCGACCGGTATCGGATCGGCCGGTTCTGTCGGAATACCCTTCTCCAGAGACAGTTCCGCCTGAACCAGCGAGTCGTTGAAAAGGGCCTGCTGAACGAGAGCGGGAGTGAGTATTGTCGACCGCAGACGGCGACGTAGTATATAAATAACCGAGAACGGTGGCGGTAATTGTTTATAAATAGATAACCGCGGTCGGCGCGCTCCGGTGAGCGCCGCAACGCGGCGCGAATCCGAGCACGAGGGACGCGGCGAGCGGTGCGAGGTGCGAACGGAGTGAGCACCTCGATGGCGAGCGGCGAAGCCGCGAGCAGGGAGCCGCGAGGTTGGGGAGGTGTGAGGCTGCGGTTGCGGAGCGGTTCGGGTTGGGATTCAAAAGGGCCAGCCGCGAGGGCTGCGCAGGCGACGTAAGCACCGCAACGAGAGAGCGCTAGCGACCGAGTGAGGCGCGCAGCGAGCGTGCACCGCCCTCGCGGCTGGGGCTTTTGGAGGTGTTCACCGCGCCAGTAACGATTTATAAACGATCGACAGCAACGCCACTCGCTCAGTTATAAATGGCCGCCTCCACCCAGTCATATACCCACTCCCGCTCTCGATCGCCGCGGTGTCTGTATTGACCGCGGCCAAATCGGGACTGTCAGCTACCGAGGGACGGAGCGGGGCCGACCGAGCCTACTCCTGCTCGGGGGCGTCCGACTCCGGCACCGATCCCTCGACGAGCGACTGGTCGGCGTACTGCTCCCGGAGGTCCTTCTTCGAGAACTTCCCGGTGGCGGTCTTCGGCACCTCGTCGATGAACTCCACCGCGTCCGGCACCCACCACTTCGGGTACTCCTCGCGGAGGCCGGTCTCGATCTCGTCGACGAGCGCCTCGCGGTCGACGCCGTCGGCGGCGACGACGAACGCGACCGGGCGCTCCTGCCAGCGCTCGTGGGGGACGCCGACGACGGTAGCCTCGCTCACGCCGTCGTACGCCATGATCGCGTTCTCCAACTCGACGCTGGAGATCCACTCGCCGCCCGACTTGATCACGTCTTTCGTCCGGTCGACGAGCTGGAGGTAGCCGTCCTCGTCGACGGTGACCACGTCGCCGGTCTTGAGCCAGCCGTCGACGAACGACTCCTCGCTGGCGTCCGGCCGCGCGAAGTACTCCTTGGTGACCCACGGCCCGCGAATTCGAAGTTCGCCGAACGCCTCACCGTCCCACGGGATCTCCTCGCCGTCCTCATCGATGACTCGGAACTCCAAGCCGGGGACGACGAGCCCCTGTTTCGACCGCTTGTCGACCTGCGTGTCGTAGTCGGCGTCTCGCAGGTCGGCGGTGAGGTGCGAGACGGTGCCGATCGGCGACAGCTCCGTCATCCCCCACGCGTGGAGCACCTCGACGCCGCGGTCGTCGTACCACTCGATCAGCGACCGCGGCGCGGCCGCGCCGCCGACGATCACGGTGTCGAGCGAGGAGAGGTCGACGTCGTTGCCCGCGGTGATGTACTCCTGCAGGCCGAGCCAGACGGTGGGGACGCCCGCCGAGATCGTCACGCCCTCCTCTTCGATCAGCGCCGCGAGGTCGGCCGGGTCCGGCGACGGCCCCGGGTACACGTGCTTCGCGCCCGCCGCGGTCGCGGTGAACGGCATCCCCCACGCGTTGACGTGGAACATGGGGACGACCGGCATGACCACGTCGGAGTCCTCCATCGGGATCCCCTGCGGCGTCTGGGACGCCATCGTGTGGCTCCACAGCATCGACTGGGTGTACTCGACGCCCTTCGGCTTTCCCGTCGTTCCGGAGGTGTAACAGAGGCCGGCGGGCTGATCACTGTCGAGTTCGGGCCAGTCGTACTCGGTCGGCTGGTCGGCGATGAACGCCTCGTAGGGGGTCGCGTCGATCTCGTCGATCTCCGAGGAGCCCATCACGACGAAGTCGACGTCGGCGAACTCCTCCGCGCCCTCGGCCGCGGACGCGAGCTTCCCGGCGAGCGACGGGTCGACGAAGACGATCTCGTCGGCGGCGTCGTCGACGATGTACCGGATGTGCTCGTCCGGCAGCAGCGGGTTGATCGTGTGGAGCTGCGCGCCGGTGTTCGGCACGCCGAAGTACGTCTCGAAGTGACGGGTGTGGTTCCAACAGAACGTCGCTACCCTGTCACCGCGCTCGATCCCGTACTCGTCGAGCGCGTTCGCGAGTCGGGCCGTCCGGTCGGCGTACTCGGCGTAGGTGTGTCGCGTGCGGCCCTCGTGGGTCCGGGAGACGACCTCGGTGTCGGGGTACAGTCGTTGCGCGCGCCACAGGAACGGTCGGAGCGTCTGTGAGTGTCCACCGGGCATACCTTCCGTACCACGAGGTCGAGAACAATGAACGTTATCATGGTTGATCATGAGCTATTCGCGACGGCCGGTCCGGAGCGAGGGCGCCGTCTCGCGCGGACCTACCCCCGGAAGAGACTGGAGTGAACGGGTGCGTGATCGCGCTTCGGGCGGGCGGTCCGCCCGCCGTCCGTCTCGCCGCTCCCGTCGTCGGAGACCGTGCGGCCCGCGATCCCCTCGGCGAGGAAGTCGCGAAGGGGCGGACCGACGTGCTCGGGCTCGACGAGAAACGCGTCGTGGCCGTGTTCCGAGTCGATCACGTGGTGGGCGACCGGTACGTCGCGCTCGCGGAAGGCGCTCGCCAGCGACGTCGACTGCTCGACGGTGAAGTGCCAGTCGGCGGTGAAGCTCATCAACAGCGCCTCGCCCTCGAAGGCGGCGAGCGCGTCGGCGTCGCTCCCGTGACCGGCCGACAGGTCGTACTCGTCCATCGCACGCGTGAGGTAGAGGTAGCTGTTGGCGTCGAAGCGGTCGCTGAATCCCTCCGCCTGATAGTCGAGGTACGACTCGACCTCGCGGTACGGGAAGAACGCCGCCGTCGGCTCCGGCGGGAGCCCGAGGTCGCCGTCTTCGCGGGTCAACGAGTCGCGACCCGCCGACCGGCGGCCGAACTTCCGCTCCATCGACGCCTTCGAGAGGTACATCACGTGGCCGATCTGTCTCGCGATGGCGAGCCCCTCGTCCGGCGACGGCCGGTCCGGGCCGTAGTAGTCGCCGCCGTTCCAGTGCTGATCGGCGCGGATCGCCCGACGGGCGATCGCGTCGAGCGCCAGACACTGCGCGTCGAGACGGCCGGCGGTCGCGATGGCGACGACGCGGTCGACGTCGTCAGGGTACCGCTTGGCCCATTCGAGGGCGTTCATCCCGCCGACGCTCCCGCCGACGACCGCCCGGAGCCGCCCCACGCCGAGGTGATCGAGCAGGCGGCGCTGCGCGCGCGCCCAGTCTTCGACCTGGACCGGCGGGAAGGCGGTCCCCCAGCGGTCGTGGTCGGGCGCATCGGAGAGGTCGAGGTCGGCGGGGCGCTCGCTCGTCGGTCCCGTGGTGCCGTAACAGGAGCCGGGGACGTTCGCGCAGACGACGTAGTACTCCGTGGTGTCGATCGCCTTTCCGGGGCCGACGATGTCGTCCCACCACGCCCGAGCCTGGCCCGCCTGCCCGGCGTCTCGCTCCGGCGACGGCGACCGCGCGACGTTCTGGCTGCCGGTGAGCGCGTGACAGACCAAGACGACGTTGTCGCCGTCGAACTCGCCGTGCGTCTCGTAGGCGACCTCCAAGTCGGGGACCGACTGCCCGCACTCGAAGGCGAACTCGCCGAGCGAGGCGATTCCGTCCTCGGACGGCGTCGCGCTCATTCGGATCTCCCCTCCTCGCCCGTCGCGGCGCGTTCGCCCGCCGCCAGCCCGCGGTCCAGGTCGGCGATCACGTCGTCGGGGTCCTCGATCCCGACGGAGAGCCGGAGCATGTCCGGGAAGACCCCGGCGAGCCGCTGTTGGGTCTCGTCCATCTGCGCGTGGGTGGTGGACGCGGGGTGGATGACGAGCGTCTTCGCGTCGCCGATGTTCGCGAGGAAGCTCGTCAGATCGACGGCCTCACAGAACGTCTTGGCGGCCTCGTAGCCGCCGTCGACACCGAACGTGACCATCCCCCCGTAGCCGTCGAGGTACTCGGCGGCGTTGTCGTGGGTGGGGTGGTCCTCGAAGCCGGGGTACGTCACCCAGTCGACCCGGTCGTCGCCCCGGAGGAACTCGGCGACGGTCCGGGCGTTCTCGCAGTGCCGGTCCATTCGGAGCGGGAGCGTGTTGAGTCCCTGGATCGTCTGCCACGCGTCGAACGGGGACTGTTGGCCGCCGGTGGGGCGCACCCCGCGCTGGCGGGCGACGTTGGCGAAGGCGGCGTCGCCGAACTGCTCGACGAAGTCGATCGGGTAGGCGGGGGACTGGCCGTCGAGTTCGTCGTAGTCGGCGTCGGGGTGGTCCCACGGGAACTGGCCGCCGTCGACGACGATCCCGCCGACGGTCGTCCCGTTGCCCGTGATCCACTTCGTCGTCGACTCCCAGACGATGTCGGCGCCGTGCTCGAACGGCCGACAGAGGTACGGGCTCGCGAAGGTGTTGTCGACGACGAGCGGGACGGCGTTCTCGTGGGCGATCTCGGCGAGCCGCTCGAAGTCGGGCGTGACGAGCGAGGGATTCGCGACCGTCTCCACGTGGACGAACGCGGTGTTCTCGTCGATCACGTCGGCGTACGCGTCGTAGTCGAGCGTGTCGACGAGCCGCGCTTCGACCCCGCGACGGCTCGCGATGCTCGTGAGGTACGCGGCCGTCCCGCCGTACATCTCCGAACTGGCGACGACGTTGTCGCCCGCGCTCGCGAGCACCGTCGCGATCGCGTCGAACGCCGCCATCCCCGAGCCGGTCGCGACCGCGTCGGACCCGCCCGACAGGTCGGCCAGCCGGTCTTCGAGCACGCTCACCGTCGGGTTGGAGAGCCGGGAGTAGATGTGGCCCTCCGCCCGGAGCGCATACTGCTCGGCCGCCGTGTCCGCGTCGTCGAAGACGAAGGAGGTCGTCTGGTGAATCGGGGTCGCGCGCGCTCCTGTCGCCGGATCGGGCTCGGCGCCGGCGTGGAGACTCCGGGTGTTGAACCCACGTGTCATGTGTGTAGTGCATATATCCTCAGACATCTATAACCGTCAGTTACGGCAAGTGATGCCTCTGTCGGCCGCGCGGGCGTCGGCGTCTCGTGGTCGCTTTTTATTCGTCCGGAGCGGACGGCGATCATGCGCGTGCTCATCATTGGCGGAACCGGACTCATCAGCACCGGGATCGCCCGACAGCTCGTCGCGGCCGGCCACGAGGTCGTCGCGTTCACCCGCGGAACCACCGACGCGGACGTTCCGGAGGCCGTTCGGTTCCGACACGGTGACAGAAGCCGTCGCGAGGATCTCGATCGAGTCGCCGCCGAGGTCGACCCGGACTGCGTGATCGACATGGTGTGTTTCGGCCCCGAGACCGCCCGCGACGCCGTCGACGCGTTCGCCGGCGTCGCCGACCAGTACGTCTTCTGTTCGACGGTCGACGTCTACCGGCGGCCGCCGGCGGACCAGCCGATCACGGAGTCCGCGCCCCGAGAGTCGGAGACCGACGCGGCGCCCGTCAGCGACTACGCCGCCGACAAGGCCGCCGCCGAGGACGTCTTCTTCGACGCGCACGGCGACGCGTTCGCGACGACCGTGATCCGTCCGTGGAGCACCTACGGCGACCGGGGCCCCGTCCTCCACACGCTCGGGTCGGGAACGTACTACCTCGACCGGATCCGCGAGGGGAAGCCCGTGATCGTCCACGGGGACGGCACCGCCCTGTGGGGACCGTGTCACCGCGACGACGTCGCCGGCGCGTTCGTCGGCGCCGTCGGGAACGCGTCCGCCCACGGCGAGGCCTACCACGTCACGAGCGGGGAGCCGATGACCTGGAACCAGTACCACCGTCGAGTCGCGAGCGCCCTCGACGCCCCCGAGCCCGAACTCGTCCACGTGCCGACCGACCTGCTTTGCGAACGGCTTCCCGAGCGGACCGACCTGCTCGCCGACCATCTCCGATACACCACCGTGTTCGACAACGCGAAGGCCGAGCGAGACCTCGGCTTCGCGTACACGATCGACTTCGAGACGGGCGTTCGCCGGGCGGCCGACGCGCTCGAATCGACGGGCGATATCGACCCGTGGGACGCGGAGTCCGACGACGCCGTGATCCGGGAGTGGCGCGAGGCGACCGCCGCGTTCGTCGGCGGGCGCTGAGGGCTCGAAGCGACAGTTTATCCCCCACGACGCGCCAACGAGCGGTAATGGCAGCCGCCGGCACACCCGTACCCGACCTCGCTGAGCGCGCCGACGCCTGCGCCGACCGACTCCGGTCGGCGGACCGCGTCCTGCTCGCCTCTCACATCGACGCGGACGGGCTCACCAGCGCCGCGATCGCCTCCACGGCCCTCGCTCGCGCCGGGATCGACCACGAGGTCGTCTTCGAGAAGCAGCTCGACGAGGCGTCGATCGCCGGGATCGCGGCCCGCGAGTTCGAGACGGTGCTTTTCACCGACTTCGGCTCCGGACAGCTCGACGTGATCGCCGACCGCGAGGCCGCCGGCGACTTCACCCCTATCATCGCCGATCACCACCAGCCGGCCGACGCGGACACCGAGTTCCACCTCAACCCGCTCTTGGAGGGGATCAACGGCGCGAGCGAGCTGTCGGGGGCGGGCGCGAGCTACGTCCTCGCCCGGGCGCTCGAAGGCCCCGACGGCGACAACCGCGACCTCGCCGCGCTGGCGATCGTCGGCGCCGTCGGCGACATGCAGGACTCCGACGGCGGCCTCGTCGGGGCCAACGAGGCGATCGTCGCCGACGGCGTCGACGCCGCCGTCGTCGAAACGCGGACCGACCTCGACCTGTACGGCCGGCAGACCCGACCGCTCCCGAAGCTGCTGGAGTACGCGTCGGACGTGCAGATCCCCGGCGTGTCGAACGACGAGGCGGGCGCGATCGCGTTCCTGACCGACCTCGACATCGACGTGAAACGCGACGGCGAGTGGCGCCGCTGGGTCGACCTCGACGGCGAGGAGCGACGGACGCTCGCGTCTGCGTTAATGCGTCGCGCCGTCGCGTCCGGCGTCCCCGCAGATCGGATCGAGGCACTCGTCGGCACCTCCTACACGCTCGTCGACGAGGAGCCGGGGACGGAGCTGCGGGACGTGAGCGAGTTCTCCACGTTGCTCAACGCCACCGCCCGCTACGACCGAGCCGACGTGGGGCTCGCCGTGTGTCTCGGAGATCGGGGCGACGCGCTCGCCGAGGCGCGGCGACTCCTTCGCACGCACCGGCGGAACCTCTCGGAGGGGCTCCAGTGGGTGAAGACGGAAGGCGTCACTCACGAGGACAACCTCCAGTGGTTCGACGCGGGGTCGCGGATCCGCGAGACGATCGTGGGTATCATCGCCGGGATGGCCATCGGGTCGCCGGCCGTCGATCGGTCCAAGCCGGTGATCGCGTTCGCCGAAGAGAGCGCCGAGGAACTGAAAGTGTCCTCGCGCGGCTCGCACGCGCTGGTCCGACAGGGACTCGACCTCTCGGTCGTGATGCGCGAGGCGAGTCAGTCGGTCGGCGGCGACGGCGGGGGTCACGACGTCGCCGCCGGGGCGACGATTCCGGCCGACACACGCGACGCGTTCGTCGAGGCGGCCGACCGGCTCGTCGGCGAACAGCTGTCGTGAGGACGGGACGTCCGGCGTCGAGCGGCGAACGCGACGTCGAGCGGCGAACGCGGCCTCGGGCTTAGGCCTCGCCGAGGTCGCGGAACATCGCGCGATAGTCGTCCGAAGAGAGCGACTCGCCGAGGTCGTCGATGTCGGCGTCGAGGGCCGCCAACCGATCGACCAGTTCGGCGTACGACTCGTTTCCCTCGCGCTGGGCCGCCGGCTTCTGCGAGTTGAGAACCGCGCGCTTGCTCGCGAGCGCCGCGGCCTCTTGCACGAGGCCGTCGTACTCGCTGCGCGTCAGCAAGGTGTCGATCGCCGCCAGCAGCTTCGTGCGGCTAACGGGCTTGGTGAGGTACAGATCGAAGCCCATCCCGATGATGTCGAAATCGGGCTCGACGGCGGTGACCATCGCGACGCGACAGTCGTATCCCGACTCACGGATGTGTTCGAGAACGTCGTCACCGCTCCCGTCGGGGAGCCGTCGGTCGAGCAGCACGACGTCGATCTCGCCGTCGACCCGGTCGATCGCCTCGGCGGCGGTCTCGGCGGTCGCGACGTCGTACCGCTCTTCGAGGAAGCCCGCGTACAGCGCGGCGATGTCGGGTTCGTCTTCCACGACGAGGACGGACGGAGTGCTCACCGCCGATCACCGCCGGACGCGACGGGACACGCTTCACCGGGCATACAGGATGGCTAGTGTGTCGAGAAATAAAGCTGTCGCCGTCCGTGCCGGCGATCGGTCGGCGACTGCCGCCGACCGAGACGGCGCTCCGTCGGATCGTCTTTTATATACTCGCGTCGCCAAAGACGAGACGAATGTCAGAACTCGTCTCCACCGGGGTCGAGGGGCTCGACTCGATCCTCACCGGCGGAATCACGGAGCGGTCGACGGTCCTCGTCTCCGGGAACCCCGGGACCGGAAAGAGCATTTTCGGGATCCAGTACCTCTACCACGGCATTACTGAACACGGCGAGCGCGGCGTATACGTCTCCTTCGAGGAGGACGAGACGGACATCCGCGGCGCCGCCGAGTCGATCGGGCTCGAGGGCTTCGGCGACGCCGTCGACGACGGCGATATCGTGATCTTGGACAAACGCGAGATGCTCAGAGAGACCGATTTCTCGACGGCGGTCGACCGGCTGCTCGACACCATCGAAGACGGCGACTTCGACCGGCTGGTTCTCGACTCGCTGTCGATGTTCCAGCTCTTTTTCGACGCCGAACAGGAGAAGCGGACGTACCTGCTGAAGTTCTCGGACATCCTCAAGGCCAACGGGTTGACCTCGCTGCTTATCAACGAGCAGGGGGCGGTGTTCCCCGACACCGAGGTGGGGCTGGAGAACTTCCTCACCGACGGGAACATCTACTTCATCCAGACGCCGACCGACTCCGGCGTCAACCGGTACGTGTGGGTGGCGAAGATGCGGAAACAGGACATCGACACCGACATCTTCCCGATGGAGATCGGCGAGGGAGGGATCACGGTCCACGAGCGGGCCGGCGGGTTCTCGATGATGGGGCGATCTGACGAGCCGTCGTTTTAAGCATCGAGTCGACTGGGTGGGCCCGGGGCGCCCCGGAGTCGGCTCCGTGACCGCTACTGGCCCGACGAGAGGTCGCGCCACACGTCGTCGAGGCGGTTTTTCACGGCGGATCGCTCTTCGACTTCGACGGTGAGCCCGTCGCGGAAGTCGACACCGACGCCGTCGACTTTCCGCCGATACACCTTCACGCGGCGATGCTCGTCGGAGAGCGGCCGGTCGTGGAGTTCGAGCAGATCGGCCTCTTCAAGCTCGTTGATCCGGCGGTAACACGTCGCGATCGGGACTTCGAGCTCGTCGCTCAGGTCCTGTGCGGACTTCGCGTCCCCCGTCGCCGTCAGGATGTCCGTGTTGTACTTGTTGCCGAGCACCGTGATCAGATCGTCCCCCACCATTCACGTTATCGTTGTTGATTTTTACAGCTTAAAAGGATACCGGTGATCCGTAGGATCCGAAAAGACACCACGAGACGGCGTCGAGAGTCGTACCGTTCGATCGTCGGTGAATGCAGATTCGCCGTGTTATCGGCGGTGATAGCCGCCACCGTGGGTTTATAACTCGACTCCGAACAGGGTGCGTATGGAACTGATCGAGGGGTTGTATCTCGTGACGACCACCATTCTCGCCGGCGCGAGCGCGACGCTGTTGGCGTTCGCGCTGTCGGCGTATCGGTCGTCGGGCCGCACGGCGATGGCGTACCTGGCGGTCGGGTTCGGGCTGGTCGTCGTCGCCGCCGTGGCGACGCCCGTCGCCGCGTTCCGGACCGCCTTCGGCAACGCGCAGGCGCTGCTGCTCGTCAACACCGGCCTGATCGCGGCGTCGATGGCGCTCGTCGCGGGGAGCCTGGCCGTCTACGAACCCGGCACGCGGGAGTTCGTCATCCCGGATTCCGAACTGTCGCGGCTCCAAGAGCGGTAGCGCCGAGCCCGCGCCGATCGGCTCCGGTCGGCGGACCGATCGGCGAGCAACCCCGTCCGCTTCGCCCCCGTCACGACGACGACACCCAAATATTCACTGTCGAGAATCGCGTCGAATCGTCGTTAATAATTATATAAACTATCGCCGTAAAAATAACCCGATAATCGCATGACTGCACAGTTTTATCAGATCAGATAACCAGCACAGTGTCTTTAATAGGGAATTTCGACTCCCTAACGATAACGCCCGCCGGGCAGGCCGGGGGCCCACGCAACACACAATGTTCGAAACCATATCCGACGAGGAAGAGCGCGGTCAGGTGGGTATCGGGACACTCATCGTGTTCATCGCGATGGTGCTGGTGGCGGCGATCGCCGCCGGCGTCCTGATCAACACCGCCGGCTTCCTGCAGACGCAGGCGGAGGCAACGGGCGAAGAGAGTACGAGTCAGGTGAGCGACCGGATACAGGTCGTGAGTCAGTCCGGTAATGTTACGGACGTTAACGGGAGTCAAGGTGTCGACGAGATCGACTTCGTCGTCGCGAAGGCACCCGGCGCCGGCAGTATCGACCTGAATCAGACGAGCGTGGAACTCATCGGAGCGAACGGACAGGTGGCGTTCCAGCTGGATGATCTCGGTGGTAGTGTAACAATCTTCACGGACCCCACCACCAGCGACGTCGTCCTGACCGACAGCAGCGACCGGGCCGAGGTTAATGTTGATCTCGATGATGGTGAAGTTGATTACGGCAACATCAGCTCTGGTGACCGCGTTTCGGCCACGTTCACTACAGCTTCCGGCGCGACGACTACGACCGAAATCCGTGTCCCGACGACGCTGACGAAAGGCCAAACATCGGTGAGGCTGTAACAATGTTCGAATTCATTACTAACGACGACAGCGACCGCGGCCAGGTGGGTATCGGCACGCTCATCGTGTTCATCGCGATGGTACTCGTCGCCGCCATTGCCGCTGGTGTGCTGATCAACACCGCCGGATTCCTGCAATCGCAGGCAGAAGCGACGGGTCAGGAGAGTACGGATCTCGTCTCTGAGCGCATCGACGTAACGAGCTCAGTCGGAATCGTGAACAACAGCAGCACCGGTAATCTAGCGGAGATCCGCGTCGGTGTCGCCGGCGCCGCGGGATCCAACCAAATCGATCTGAGTTCCGCAACGATACAGGCTGTCGGTCCGAATGGACAGGAGAACCTAATCTTCACCGGGACAAACCAGACTAACACGACCGTGGAAAGCGGTGCTACCGTCCTGACCAATACCAGTGACATCCCGGACGGAGGGTTTGCCGTGCAGGACTCCAGCGGAGACTTCGTCCCCGCGAGTGAAGCGGTCCTGAATGACGAAGAGCGATTCACCGTCGTGTTTAACCCCGAAACAGCGCCGTTCGGTGGTGGCGTAGACTCCAATGAGTACTTCGGTGAGAGCGACTCCTCGTCGCTCGACATCGTCTCGCCCTCGGGCGCGACCACCTCCGTCGAGCTCCGCGCACCCGACCTCTTCAACGAGGACGGCGAAGCGGTCCGGCTGTAACGCTTCGATTCGAAACAATTTATTGTCATTTTCCAGTAGTGTTGAGAGATATCTATTCTACGTCTGCCGATTATTACATCCAATATCTTGGACCGATACCTTATCAACAGGTCTGACCTCTCGCTGAATAGAGCCCGGGAGCGGACCTCACGGGCGTTCGAGATACAAATGTTCGACGCAACTACCGACGACGACCGCGGTCAAGTGGGCATCGGGACCCTCATCGTATTCATTGCGATGGTCCTGGTGGCGGCGATCGCGGCGGGTGTACTGATAAATACGGCCGGCTTTCTGCAGACGCAGGCGGAAGCGACGGGTCAAGAGAGTACTTCGCAGGTCTCCGATCGGATCCAGATCGTGAGCCAGTCCGGCAACGTGACCGATAACACGGTCGACGAGCTCAACTTCGTGGTCGCGAAGGCCCCGGGCTCGGGATTCATTGATCTGAACCAGACGACGATCGAGTTCCTCGGATCGGACGGGCAAGAGACCATCCAAGTTGAGGATCTCAACACGAGCGTCGAGAACATCCTCGGCGCCGATGACGATGTACTGACCGACAGCAGCGATCGAGCGCTAGTGACCGTCGACGTCGAAGGAGACGACCTCCCCGATTACAGCGCCCTCGCAGAGGGCGACCGGATGTCCGTGACGTTCACCACGGGATCCGGCGCGACGACGACCGCGGAGATCCGCGTCCCGACGACGCTGACCAACGACCAGACCTCGGTGAGGCTCTAACGATGTTCGAGTTCATTACTGACGACGACGGCGACCGCGGTCAGGTGGGTATCGGCACGCTCATCGTGTTCATCGCGATGGTGCTGGTGGCGGCCATCGCGGCGGGCGTACTGATAAATACGGCCGGCTTCCTGCAGTCGCAGGCCGAAGCGACCGGTCAAGAGAGCACGGACCTCGTGTCCGAGCGGATCGACGTGACGAGCACCGTCGGCATCGCCGAAGACGGCGACAACCCGACGAACCTCTCCGCGATCCGCGTCGGCGTCTCGGGCGCGGCCGGCTCCAATCAGATCGATCTGAGTACCGCGACGGTGCAGGCGGTCGGTCCGAACGGACAGGAGAATCTGGTGTTCAACAACACGAACACCTCCGACCAGACGGTTAACAACGCGACGGACATCCAGGCCGGCAAGTTCGCCGTCCAGAACTCCAGCGGGAATTTCGTCCCTGCAAGCGATGCGGTCCTGAACGACGACGAGCGGTTCACGCTCGTCTTCAACCCCGAAGAGGCTCCGTTCGGCAGCGACGACGGCGACATCTTTGGTCAGGGCGACCAGTCGGCGCTCGACATCGTCTCGCCCTCGGGCGCGACCACGACGGTCGAGCTCCGCGCACCCGACCTCTTCAACGAGGGCGGTGAAGCGGTCCGGCTCTAACGAGCCTCGAACAGCCCCCTAACCACTGTGCCGGCGGAATCGCTCCGCCCGGAACACCTATTTTCTCGCGCGATAACGGCTACGTCATGAGTGACCACGACGCACCGGCGGCCGATCCGGACGTGCCACCGGCCGACCCCGAAGAGCTCGACTTCACCGACGACGAGACCGTCGTCGAGATCGGGGAGAGCCGGTACGTCGTCGGGACAAACGGCCGACCCAACGTCGGTCGGGCGCGGCCGAGCGGCTCGCCCGCCGACGAGACGGGCTTCACCGCCGCCGACCCCGAGAGCCCCGCGGCGCGGCGTCCTCCGGGCGGAGACCCACGAACGAACGCGGCCGGGGCTGGCGCCGTCGAGGGTACTGCCCGGGGCGCCGGGAGCGCCGGCGGGGCCACAGTCGACCGACAGGCGGTGAGCCGGTGGCTCGCCACGTCCTTCGACGACGACGGGTTCACCTACGGGATCGACGCGACGCTGCACGTCGACGGCGACACCACGCGGCAGCGGATGGTCTCGAACGACGTGACCGCGACGTTCGACACTCTCGTCTCGTGGTTCGCGTCGAACGCCGGCCCGAGCTCGCCGACCCCGGAAGCGCTCGGGCTGTTGCTGGTCGCCTCCGAGACGACCGTCGATCTGCCGGCGGTCGCCATAAAGCGGTTCGCGGCGAGCCAGGGGCTCACGGCGAGCGACAGCATCGGCGACCTCGTCAGCGCGGCGGAGGATGCTGGCGGGTTCCGGATCGAGTGAGACCAGGACAGGTTATAAAAAGACCAGCAGCAGCGCGCCGAGCAGGGAGAGTATCGCGTACAGCCCGGCCATCACCTCGCGCTTCAGCGGGCTCCCGAGCGGCTCCGCCGTCAGACGGCGGATCGGCGGGAGGATCGCGATGCCCCCGAGTATCAGGGGGAATGCCCCGATTTGAGGGACCAGCGTGAGCGCGACCACGATCGTTCCGTACCCGGCGACGTAGCAGCCGCGTCGCCAGAGCTGTTCGCGGTCGGTGAGTTCCGCCATCGAGGCGAAACTGTCGCCGTTGCCGCCCGTCTGTCCCTCCCCGCCGGAACCCCCGACGGCTCCACCTCCGGACTCGGCGGCCACCTGCTGGGCCTGTCGCTGTACGTACTCGTCCAGCTCCTCGGCCGCCGGCTCGGTCTGGGGGGCGCCGCAGTCGATGCAGTAGCGCGCTCCGTCGTCGATCGACGACTCACACCGGGGACAGGTCTTCATCCTCATCGGAACCGGGCCGCGGTCGGGCTTAACTCTTCGGGGCTCGCCCGTGGGAGCGATCCCGCCGCAGTCTACCGATTCGGCCCGAGCCGAACCGCGACAGCCGGCTGCGTTTCTCCGAGGCGATAATCGGGAGGGTACGCTTTAGTCGTTGAGATCCCGACCGTGTACCAACCTACGGCGAGCCGTTCGCGCGATTCGGCCCCGTGACGACGAGATCGACACCACGATGACCTCCAGAGTTCCACCGGACGGCACGAATCGGTCCGATCGGACGACGACCGATCACAATGGCGGGCGAGCGGACCCCTGTAACGGGCGCGTTCGGAACGGCCCGGAAGAAGAGAACGGGACCGTCGCGCTGCGATCCCGGCTTTCGACACTCCGCGTCGTGCTGGTCGCGCTCGCAGTGTTCCTCTCGCTTTTCGGCGCCGCGGCCACTGGGCCCGCCGCGGCGACTCTCGGGGGAGAAGATGCAACACCGGCCGGCGGAGCGATGTCGGCCGACGGAGCGACGACGACGGACGAAGGCGGGACGGCCTCGGCGATCACGACCGACGAAGCGGCGGAATCGGACGACGCCACCCGTCGAGAGATCAGCGGGGCGTTCAGCCGATCGGTGTACACCGGAACGGCGGGCGATCCGGTGGAGATCAGACACGTCGTCGACGCCTCGGGGAACGACACCGCGTACCTGCTGGTCGGCGGGAACCGGATCACCGACGACGGCGGAACGGTCGGGTTCGTCGACGTTCTCAAAGTGAGCGGCTCGTCCACGACGATCAACACGCGGCTTCTCGGGACGAACGAGAGCAACGTCGACAGCTGTAGCGACGCCACCGTGACCTGTGACCTCGAATTCAGGAACGAGGACGGCGACGCGATTGCCGGAAACCTCACGGAGCTTCGCACGGAGCTCTCCGGAGCGACCGGTGCAGGCGGCCTCGCGCGACCGCTGGTCCCGCAGCGGTACCGGCTCGCCGTTACGAACGGGACGTTCATCGTCCGAGAGTCCGGGGCGGTGGACCCGGTTAAGGTCGCCGCGGAGTCCGACCTCGTGTTGGAGAAGCCGACGTTCCACGACGAGGTCGAGGTGTTCACGACTCAGGACGCGGATGTGATCGCCGACGGCGACGACGGCGGCGAGTCGATCGGCGCACTCAGAGAGAACGGGGTCGACCGCACGGCGGTGACGAAGGGCGACCGCGTCGTGCTCGGCTTCGAATCGACCGGTCTCTGGGGCGCCCTGTCGCACTTCGCCGAAAACCGGACGGGCGAGGGGATCGAGGCCGGAACGACGATCGACCACCGGGTCCTCGTCGACCTCCTCGAGGCCGAGGAGGGCGTCTCGCTACGAGTCCGGCAGACGAACCCCGGCCGGAACGAACACCGCACGGAACTCGATCTCGCGGACGCCGACCCGGACGACGTCACCCTGTTTCTCGCTGACGGAGACGCGCTCGAACGCGGAGACAGCGATCGGGCACCGAGCCGGTTTTACCTCGCGATCGACACGAGCGACGGCGGCCCGTTCACCGACGGCCCCGATCCGGGCGACGAGTACGCGGTCGAGTTCGCGCTGGAGGGAACCGAGGGCGAGCGGTACGCGTTCGACGATCGCGATGATCGAGGTCCCCCGACGGCGTTCGACGCGGCGTCGGCAACGGACGAGCGGGTGTCGGCGCAGTACCCGTACCACGAAACCGCAGACGGTCGGGTCAGCGCCGAGGCGTCCTTCAGCGTCCGGGAGCGGTACCTCCGGTACGACCACGTCACCGACGATCGTACGATCCTCGTCGAGAGCGGCAACGGCACCGTCACCGGGACGACCTCGATTCTGCCCGCGGCGGAGTTGTCGGCGACGATCGTTCGGGACGACGACGAGAGCCCCTCGCGGACCGAGTCCGATCTGGCGGTCGCTAACGGGAGCTTCTCGCTGGACAGCGGGCTTACCGACGTGGATCCCGGAACGGAAGCGAACTACCGGCTTTACCGGGGACAGTCGCTGCAGGACAGTCGAACGATCCTCGTCGTCGAGAACGCCACGGACCCCGCACGACTGCGGTTGGCGAACGGGACGACGACGAACCTCACGGTGACTCGGGGCGAGTCGCTGGGGAACCTCTCTGCGACGGTGCGAAACGTCGGGCAGTTGCAGAACCGAGAACGGCTGTCGCTCGACGTCGGCAACGGGACGATCGTCGAAGAGCGTCACGTCACGGTCGCGCCGGAGAGCTCGGAAAACGAGACGTTCGCGGGGATCGACGCCGACCTGGAACCGGGCGAGTACCCGTACAGCCTCGTCATCGACGGAGACAGGGTGAACGGGACGCTGACCGTTGAGGCCGATCCCGCGGTGACGCGCGTCGGCGAGGGCGACGCAGACGGCTCGAGAGAGACCGACGAGACGGGAGGAGACACTACCGACGCCGAGAATAGCGAGGACGGGGCGGGCGATGCTGACGGCGACGAGTCGGAGCCGAACGGTTCGAGCGACGAGCGCCCAGACGGCGAATCTCCGGACGGAGCCGATAGCGACGGAGAGGCGCCGGGCGAAGACGGTCCCGACGGGGCGCCGGGGACGCTGCTCCCGTTCGGGATCGGAACGCGAGAGACGTTCGGCGGGACGGTCCTCGTCGGCGCGACGTACCTCCTCGGACACTGGGTGTGACGATCGGCCCTTCCGCCGGTTTTCCCGCGGACGGTCTCCCCGCCGGATCCCCCCGCAGGGTGCCGGAGACGGGATCGGTTCTCAGCGCTGAGAACCGCGGGGGAGTCGTTAAGTGGTCGCTGGGCCGTCTTTGAGGTAATCATGGCTACGCGCGTGCTTATCGCGGACGATTCGGAGTTTATGCGGAACCTCCTTCGAGAGATCCTCGACGGGGAGTTCGAGATCGTCGGCGAGGCTGAAAACGGCGTAGAAGCGGTCAACAAATACGAAGAACACGGCCCGGACCTCGTGATGATGGACATCGTGATGCCGATCCGCGACGGGATCGAGGCGACGACGGAGATCATGGAGGAGAATCCGGAGGCGACGGTGATAATGTGCACCAGCGTCGGCCAGGAAGAGAAGATGAAGGCCGCCATCAAGGCCGGCGCTGAGGGGTACATCACGAAGCCGTTCCAGAAGCCGAACGTGCTCGACGCCATCGGATCGGCCGTCTAATGCGCGTCGACGTCCGGGCGCTCGGCGCCTGCAACCGACTCGCCGAACGCGGGGCCGAGCAGGCCGCCGGCGCGCTCGCCTCGCTCACGGGGACCGACCTCGCCGTCGAAGTCACCGGTGCGAGCGTCGCCAGCGGCGAGGACCTCGCCAAATCGTTCGCCGGCCGCGAGTCGATCGGCGTGAGCGTCGGCCTTCGCGGCGGGCTGGAGGGTGAGGCCGTCCTCGCGTTCGACGCCGCCCACGCCGACGCTCTCCTCTCGCTGCTGCCGGGCGGACAGGCGATGGAACGCAGCGCGGTAACGGAGGTCGGTAACATCGCGCTCGGCGGGTTCCTCGACGGCTGGGCGAACTACCTCGGAAAGGCGATCGACATGACGCCGCCGCGGTACTTCGAGGCCGACGGGGCGTCCGTCCTACCAGACGGCGCGCTCGCCGGTGACGGGGTGTTCCTCTTCGAGAGCCGGCTGGACGCGACGGCGACGGACCTCGATTTCTCGATATACATGCTGCCCGACTCCGGACCGTTCCGCGACCTCGTCGTCGGGAAGACCGCCCCCGCCGCGGCACCGGGAGCGAAGGGGGCCGCCGGCGCCGGAGCCACCGGCGCTGGGGGCGGTGACACCGCGGCCGAGTCGAGTGGCGGCGGAACCACGGCGATCCCGTACGAGTCGCTGTCGACGTTCGCGTCGCTGGCGAAGCGGGGCTCGGCGAACGCCGCGGACAACATCGCGATGATGACCGGTCTGGAGACGAGCGTCGACGTGAGTCGGCTCCGATTCGTCCCCCTCGCCGACGTGCCCGCGGAGGTCGGTACCGAGCCGCACGCGGGGACCGTCTTCGAACTCCGGGGCGATCCGAGCGGCTACCTCGCGATCCTCTTCGAGGAGGAGTCGGCCGCGAAGATCGCCGCGGCGATGCTCCCCACCGAGCCCGACGAACCGCTCGGCGGGATGGCGGAAAACGCGCTGTGCGAGCTCGGAAACGTGATGACGAGCGGGTTCATCGACGGCTGGGCGAACGTGCTCGGCACGTCGATCAGCCACTCGCCGCCCGAGTTCGTCCACGACATCGGCGCGTCGGCGATGAGCCCGCTGGTCGCCAAGCTGAGCCGGCGGCAGGACTACGGGTTCGTCATCGACGCCGCGATACGGACCGAGGGCGTCCAGGCGCGGTGTGACGTGTACGCGCTCCCGGACGAGCGCGAACTGGCCGCGGCGCTCGCGCGACTCTCGGAGCCGTGACTCACCGACCGGTGTCGCGTGGCCGCGGGTCGGGAATCGGCACCGACTCGCGTCGAATCAAGGTCGGCGTCGGCGAGCTGGCCGTCGCGACCGAGGGGGAGACGCTGACGACCAGCGGGCTCGGCTCCTGCGTCGCGGTGGCGCTCGTCGACACCCGGGCTGGCGTCCGCGGGCTGTTACACGCGATGTTGCCGACCGAAGACGGGCAGCAACGCCCCACCGCTCGCGCCGGGAAGTACGTCGACAGCGGTATCGAAGCCCTCGTCGCGGCGCTGCGCGACGCGGGCGCAGATCCGAGGCGGTTGCGGGCCCGCATCGCCGGCGGCGCCGAGATGCTGGATCTCACGGACGCCGTCGGACCGCGGAACGTCGAACGCGTCGAGCGATGTCTGGACGCGGCCGGCATTCCGATCGTCGCTCGCGACGTCGGCGAGGACGTCGGTCGGACGGTTCGGTTCGGCGCCGAGGGGCGGCTGGTCGTCCGAGCGGCCGACGGGTTCGAACGAACGATCTGAGTCGGGAACGGGGGTCGACGGTCCGCGAGCGGCCCGACCGGGTCGCGTGTTTTCTCACAGCTGATATTTTGAGGGGTGAATTGAAGTGTGCACTGCCGGTCGTATGTGGTAATGGGCCTCGAACTACCAGTGTGGGGAGCCCCAACCGCTGCTTGGACAGTCGCCACGCTGGGGCTCGTCGGCGCGAGCGTCCTCGATCGGTTCCTCGATGACGGCGGTTCCGACGATGACGACGCGGGAGGCATGGACGGCGGCGATGACCCCTTCGGCGGCGGAGGGATGGGCGGTGACGGCATGGGTGGCGGCGGTATGGGCGGCGGCGACGGCTTCGACGACTTCGACGGGATGGACGAGTGGGACGACGGGTTCGAAGACGGCGGGGGCGGCGGCGCCGATACCGACGAACTGGAAAAGCGACTCGACGACCTCGAAAACGAGGTTTCCTCGCTCTCCTCGACGGTGTCGACGGTGCGGTCGGAAAACGAGGAGATCTCCGCCGCGGTCGACGACATCGAAGAGGACGTTCGGAACCTCCTCGATATCTACGAGATGGTCACCCGCGGAATCAACCCGTTCGTCGACGATTCGAGCGGGTTCGACAGCGTCAGCGGCGGCGGGGAGGGCTCGTTCGGCCTCTTCGACGACGACGAGGAGGACGAGGAGGACGGCGATCTCGACGAGGACGTCGCGAACGCGGACGCCGACGGGTTCTTCGACGACGATCTGCTCGACGACGACTTCGAGGACGAAGACGACGATTTCGGCGAGCTGGACGAGGAACTGGACGGTGACCACACGGACGACGGCGACTCCGCCGACGCCGCGTCCGAAGCGGGGGCGGCGGACGACGAAGACGATATGAACGACGATGGAAAGAGCTTCAGCGAGCTGAAAGAGGAGTACGACGCCGGGGAGGCCGACTGGGCCGACGAGAACGGGAACGAGGACGCGGACGACCCGTTCGACGAGGACCTCGGCGACGAAACGGACTCGTTTGACGACGACTTCGGCGAGAGCTTCGACGGCGAAACGGACTCGTTCGACGAGTCCGGGGGCGTCGAGTTCGACGAGCCGGATCCCGAGCCCGATCCGGAGCCGGAGCGGACTCGGGGACAACGGCCCGGCGGCGACCCGGCCGAGGCGAGCGGAGACGGCTTCGAGTACGTTCGGAAGGACGACCTCGCCGGCGGCCGCGGGAAGCCGTACCTGACCGAGCTCCCCGGCGATTACGTCGGCGACCTCCTCGTGATGGAGTGGCTGGAGTTCCTCGTCTCCGAGAGCGACGTCACCGACGCCGTACGGGCGATCAACTACTACGAGCGCATCGAGTGGGTCGGTCCGGACGCCGCCGCGCGGCTCCGCGATTTCCTCTCCGGGTTCGGGACGATCGACCGGAATCTCGTCGACCGCCCCGGCACGGACCGGCTCGTTCGGGAACACCACACCCGCAGCCTCCGGTACGTGACCCAGCTCAACGGGACGAGCGGCCACCTGCTACTGCTCGACCGGTGGGACGACCTCGCCGGCGGCTCGCTGGTCGGCGGCGGCGCTCCCGCGTTCGGGTCCGACGGGCGCGGGCGACGTGATCGACGCGACGACCGTGACCGGCGCGGCCGCTCGGCGGGCGACGGGCACCGAGAGCGTAACGGTCACCGCGAGGAAGTGGGTCAGTCCGATCCCGTCGACCGGCCCGACGACACGTCCACCTCGGACGACCGCGAGCAGCGCGCGAACGGCCGCGAGCGGAACAGCGGCTCCACTCGACCCATGAACGATCCGAACCCGCGTTCCGACCGCGCCGACCCGGCCGACGGAGGGTGGGGAGATGGGTGTTAGCGTCTCCGCGTCGACGGCGATCATCGTCGCGGGGTTGTTCTTCGCGTTCACCGCGTTCTACCCCGTCGCCGCCAACGGGTTCGATCGGGTCACCGACGCCCAACACGGCGTGCACGAGCGGTCGCTCGAACGGCAGAACACCGACTTCACGGTGGAGAACGCGACCTACGACGGCGCCACGAGCGAACTCACTATCGACGCCAGCAACGACGGCGCCGTCGGTCTCGTCGTGACCGACGCGACGCTCGTCGTCGGCAACGAGTACGTCGACCTCGGCGCCGACGCGACGGCGACCGCGGTCGACGGCGACGGCGACACCGAGCTCTGGCTCGGCGGCGAGGAGCTGACGGTGACCCTCGAACACGGGACGGACTTCGACACGGCCGTCACGACCGGCGAGACCCGCGTCATCCTCGTCGTCGAATCCGGCGTCCGCGACGCCGCGACGGTCACGGAGGTGAGCTGATAGATGGCGAGCGTTCCCGTTTCGCACCTCATCCTGTTCATTGCGAGCCTCGTGATCGCCGCGGGCGTCGTCGGCACGATCACGACGGGCGTCGACCGCGTGAGCGCGGCCGTCGACGACGCCGGGCTCGACGCGACCGAGCAGCTCCGGACCGACGTGACCGTCATCTCCGACCCGAACGCGGGGGTGTACAACGCGAGCGGCGACGAGAACGTCACGCTTCTGATAAAGAACACCGGCACCTATCGGCTCGCGCCCGACGGGTCGGGACTCGACGTCATGTTCGACGGCCAGTTCGTCCGACCGGACGCGACGACGGGCGAGCTTCTCTCGGCCGGCGAAGGCGCGGCGTGGAGCCGCGGCGACGTGCTACAGTTAACGATCAACGTCAGCGAGATCGAGGGCTACGAGACCCTCGAGCCCGGGACCGACCACCGAGTGTACCTCACGATCAACGGCGACGAGGAGCTGTTCCAGTTCCGGACGGAGGCCAACTGAGATGCCACGTGGAAACAACCTCCTCTCGATCGGACTCGGAGAGCGCGACCGGCTGAACAAGGAGCTGGGCGGCGGAATCCCCCGCGGGAGCATCGTCCTCATCGAGGGCGACTACGGCGCGGGGAAAAGCGCCATCTCCCAGCGGTTCGCTTACGGACTCGTGGAGGAGGGCGCGTCGGTGACGATGATGTCGACGGAGCTCACCGTCCGCGGGTTTATCGATCAGATGCACTCGCTGGAGTACGACATGGTGAAGCCGCTGTTGAACGAGGAGCTCCTCTTTTTACACGCCGACTTCGATTCGGGCGGCGCGTTCTCCGACGGCGACGGCGAGCGGAAGGAGCTGCTCAAGCGGCTGATGAACGCGGAAGCGATGTGGAACTCCGACGTCATCTTCCTCGACACGTTCGACGCCATCTTCCGGAACGACCCGACGTTCGAGGCGCTTGTCCGGAAAAACGAGGAGCGGCAGGCGGCCCTGGAGATCATCTCCTTTTTCCGGAACATCATCTCACAGGGGAAAGTCGTCGTGTTGACCGTCGACCCCTCCGCCGTCGACGACGACGCGATCGGTCCGTTCCGGTCTATCGCGGACGTGTTCCTCCAGCTGCAGATGATCGAAGTCGGCAACGACATCCGCCGGCAGATCAACGTGAAGCGGTTCGCCGGCATGGGCGAGCAGGTCGGTGACACGATCGGCTTCTCGGTCCGATCGGGAACCGGAATCGTCATCGAGAGCCGCAGCGTCGCGTGATGAACCCGATGGCACGTGACGGCCCCGTCGTCTCGCTCGTGCGGGACGCGACCGACCGCGACGACAGGTCACCGAGGAGACAGAGACAATGACCGAACACGGCACCGCGAAACCGTCCGACGAACTCCGGAAGGCCGCCATGCAGCGGCCGCACCTCCGAGAGCACCTCCGCGAGTTCAAACAGATCACGGGAGAGTTCCCGCAGTTCATCGAGGAGCCGAAATCGGAGTACGAGTCTAACCGACCGAACGTCATCTACCCGGTCGGCGGTCCGATCTACAGCCACATCTACGGCGACCTCGGGCAGGACACCAAGTACTACGCCATCGAACCGGAGGTGTCCGGCCCGGAAGCGACGATCCTCAACGAGGTGAAAAACCGGCTGCTCGCGGTGAGCGGCCAGCACAGCGCCCCGGACTCCGAGGCGGAGTACGACGACCTCATCGAGGAGCTGTTAGAGGAAGTCACGCACATCGACGACGGCCTGAGCGGGTGGCGCGGCGGGCTCTCGAAGGTGCTCAACATGGGGAAACTCTCCGTCACGCAGGAGACGTACGAGAACATCCGATACCGACTCAACCGCGACATCGTCGGGCTCGGACCGCTGGAGCCGGTGATGCGCGACCCGGCGAACGAGGACATTCACGTCATCGGCCCCCACGAGTGCCACGTCGATCACGGGACCTACGGCATGCTGGAGACGACGGTCGACTTCGGCACCCCGAAGGAGTTCGACAACTGGCTGCGCAACATGGGCGAACGGATCGGCGATCCGCTGTCCGACTCCGACCCCATCGTCGACTCGACGCTTCCCGACGGGTCGCGTATCAACATCATCTACTCCGACGACGTCTCGCTGAAGGGCTCCTCGCTCACGATCCGGCAGGGCGAGGAGGTGCCGCTGTCGATCAACCAGATCACCAACTGGGGGACGCTCTCGCCGGAGCTCGCCGCGTACCTCTGGCTCTGTCTCGAAAACGAACAGACCGTGTTCGTCGTCGGGGAGACGGCGTCCGGGAAGACGACGACGCTGAACGCCATCCTCTCGTACATCCCGAGCGACTCGAAGATCTACACCGCGGAGGACACCGCCGAGGTCATCCCGCCGCACAACACCTGGCAACAGCTGTTGACCCGCGAGGGCGGCGGCGAGGGGAGCTCCGACGTCGACATGTTCGATCTGGTCGCCGCCGCGCTGCGGTCGCGGCCCGACTACATCATCGTGGGCGAGGTCCGCGGCGCCGAGGGTCGCATGGCGTTCCAGGCGGCCCAGACGGGTCACCCGGTCATGCTGACGTTCCACGCGTCCGACATCGTCTCGATGATCCAGCGGTTCACCTCCGAGCCGATCAACGTCCCGGAGACGTTCATGGACAACGCCGACGTGGCGCTGTTCCAGAACCGGGTGAAACAGGGCGACAACGTGCTCCGGCGGGTGACGAGCGTCCAGGAGATCGAGGGGTACTCGAAGGAGATGGAAGGGGTCGTCACCCGCGAGGTCTTCAGCTGGGACCCCGTCGAAGACGAGATCGTTTTTCAGGGGATGAACAACTCCTACGTGCTCGAAGAGCAGATCGCGACGCTGCTGGGCTACGCCGACACGCGCGACATCTACGACGACCTGTCGTTCCGCGCCGAACTGATAGAGCGGATGATACAGGAGGGGATCTTGGGCTACCACGAGGTGAACAACGCGATCGACGCCTTCCAGCGCGACGGCGTCGAGGGACTCCCCTTTGATATGCACCGGAACGTCAGGTAGCCATGGCGGTCAAAGAGGTCGGCGACGGGCTCGCGACGGCGGCGAGCCTGACCGCCGACGTCTTGGACTCGTACGACAAGCTCGACATCTCCAAGCGGAAGTACGTCGCGGCCGTGTTGATCCCGGCGATCCTCGTCTTCGTCGCGAGCGTGGTCGGACTGTTCGTCCTCCCGCTTCCCTTCGCGGCGCGGGTGCCGGTCCCGATGTTCGGCGGGCTGGTGTTGGTGTCGGCGGTCATCTACCCGAAGATCTACCTCTCCAGCCTGGAGAACCAGATCGACAACCAACTGCACCTCGTGATGACGCACATGACGGTGCTGTCGACGACGAACATCGACCGCATGGAGGTGTTCCGGACGCTGGCGCGCGAAGAGGAGTACGGCGTTGCCGCCGAGGAGATCGCCCGCGTCGTCCACCTCGTGGACACGTGGAACCAGAGCCTCGACGACGCGTGTCGCCGGCGGGCCGAAGAGGTCCCCTCCGACGCGATGGCCGACTTCTTCGATCGGCTCGGCTACACGATGGGCGCCGGACAGTCGTTAGAGGAGTTCCTCGTCTCCGAACAGGACGTCATGCTCGCGAAGTACGAGACGCTGTACGAGTCCTCGCTGGCGAACCTGGAGGTGATGAAGGACCTGTACATGTCGATGATCCTCTCGATGACGTTCGCGCTCGTCTTCGCCATCGTCCTCCCGATCCTGACCGGAAACGACCCGACCGCGACCGTGGCGGCCGTCATCGTCCTGTTCGTCTTCGTCCAGCTCGGCTTCTACGCGATGATCCGGGCGACCTCGCCGTACGACCCGATATGGTTTCACCCCGACGAACGCGCGCCCGGCGACCTGAAGCTGTGGGCGTCGTTGGGGATCGGCGGCGGGCTCTCGTTTCTGATCATCGGGATCACGGCCGCCGGGATGTTCGGCTACGGCCCGGGGCTCCCCGGGCTGTTGTGGTTCATCGACGACGTACGACTCCCCCTGTACCTCGCGGTTCCCATCTCGCCGCTCATCATCACGGGGATCGTTCTCCGGAACGAGGAACAGGGGATCACGGCCCGCGACGGGGAGTTCCCCTCGTTCATCCGTGCGCTCGGTGCGACCGAGAGCGCCAAGCAGTCGACGACGACGGACGTGTTGACCACCCTCCGCGAGAAGAACTTCGGCGACCTCTCGCCCGCCATCGAGCGCCTCTACCGGCGGCTCAACATGCGCATCAGCACCGAGGGTGCGTGGGAGTCATTCACGTACGACACCCGATCGTATCTCATCCAGAAGTTCTCCGAGATGTATCTCGTCGGGCGACAGATGGGCGGGGACCCGAAGATGCTCGGCGAGCTGATCTCGAAGAACATGAACGCCGTGAATCAGCTTCGCGAGCAGCGCCGACAGGCGGCGATGACGTTCATCGGGCTGTTGTACGGGATCACGGCGGCGGCGACGTTCGCGTTCTTCATCGGGTTAGAGATCGTCGCGATCCTCGCGGACCTGACCGCTGACTTCGATCTCGATCAGATGGACATCGGCCAGATCGTCTACCCCGGCGCGTACGACATCCCGCTGATCGAGTACCTGCTTCTCACCGTCGTCCTGTTCAACGCCGCGCTCTCCTCGCAGATGATCCGGCGGATCGACGGCGGGAACCCCGCGAACGGCTACATCCACTTCGTGTTGCTGACGTGGCTCGGCGCGGCGACAGCGATCGCGACGCGGACGCTCGTCAACGCGATCTTGACGATTTAAGATCAGCTGGATCGGTTTTCTGTCGCGTGACTGCTCAAGCTGTTTCGAGAGCCGCGTCTCAGGCCGCTTCGAGAGTCACGTCTGTCGGCGTCGGGTTCTCGATGTTGTCGCCGACCGGACACCGCTCCTCGACCGCCGCGCCTAACGCTTCCAGCGCCTCCTCGTCGGCGTCGGACTCGACTTCGATTCGCACGTTGACCTCCTGATATCCCGCTCGGGTAGTCTCGTCGATGCCCAGGAACTTCCGGGGATCGAGGTCGCCTTCGATATGTATCGCGACGTTATCGAGGTCGATCCCGCGCTCTTCGCCGACGGTGTGCACCACGACGTTGAGACAGCCGGCCCACGCGCCGATGAGGTATTCGACGGGGTTCGGTCCCTCGTTCGTCCCACCCAGCGCCGCCGGCTCGTCGACGACGAATTCGAAGTCGCGCGCCTCGACGACCGTCTTCGTCTCGCTCTCGCTCTCGGCCGATACCGCGAACCGTTCGGTGGGATCTGCCTTGCTCATGGGCTCACTCGACGGGACGTCGCCTCATCAAGCGACCGACAGTGGGCAGATACGCTGCCGTCAGTGACGCTCGGTCGGCAGTCGATTCGCCGTCGAAAGCGACGCAGACCCCCGAGGCGCCGCAGACCGAGGCCTGAGGGAGGTCGTTCGTCGCGGCAAGTATTGGGTCGGCACAGCGCGTTCTCGGCGGCCTACCCCTCGAACAGCGTCGGCTCGGGGACGGCCTCGTCGGCCGCCTCTCGCCACGAATGCGACGGCATCCACCCGAACAGCCGGTCGGCCTTCGCGATCGCGTAGGCGCTCCGGTCGTCGCCCGGCTCGACCGCGCAGTCGTCGGGGGCCTCGTCGTACGACTCTCGGAGGAGTCCGAGCAGGGGCCGACCGAGCGCGTTGTCGGCCGCGACGCAGTTGACCGCCTCGTGGGTGCCGGGCGCGACGGCCGGGTCCGGTCCCGCGGTCCCCGCGAGCGCGGCGGCGACGAGGTCGGCGACGTCGCGGGCGTCGACGTACGACCAGAAGTTGCCGGCGCCGGCGTCGAGGTCGCCGACGTACTCCTCGCTCCGACAGCCGTACTCGCCGGGGCGCTGGATCCACGACGGCCGGACCGACACGGCCGGGACGCCCTCGCGGCGCGCGACTGCGCCGGCGGCCGCCTCCGCGGTCACCTTCGAGAGCCCGTACGGGTCCTCCGGGCGGAGGGGGTGGTCCTCGGTGATCGGTAGCTCGTCGGGGAGCGGCGTCGGATCGGCGAAGAAGAAGCCGTACGCCCCGTCACTCGACGCCTGCACGATCCGGGCGTTCGCCCGGCCCGCAGCGTCGAGGACGTTCTTCGCCGCGTGGACGTTCGTCTCGAACACCCGGCCGTCGGGGTGGGTGCCGGCGACGGGGATCGCGGCCCAGTGAACGACGGCGTCGGGGTCGACGGCGGCGACGGTGTCGAGCGCCTCGCCCCGATCGGCGAGGTCGGCCGCGCGGAACGAGATGTTCGATTCGGGATCGGCGTCGAGGCCTGGGTGCTCGTAATCGACGACGACGACCTCGTAGTCGCCTGCGAGTCGGTCGACGATCCAGCGCCCGGAGGCGCCGCGGCCGCCGGTGACGAGAACGGTCTCCATGCCTGCGGGTCAGCCGGGGCCGGTGAAAAGCGCTGCCGTCGCCGTCTCCGTCTCCGTCGCCGTCTCCGGCAGTCTTTAACCGACTGAGAGGTAAAATACGGGTATGGAATGGAAGACGGACTGGGGACTGCGTGGGCGGATGGCGTTCACGATGTTTCTGCTCTTTGCCCTCTACGTCGTGTTCGTCGGCGTGCTGAGCCTGTATTTCGGGGATTTCCTGTTTCCCGTGATCATGCTCGGCGCGTTCTCGATCGCGCAGTACTTCTTCAGCGACAAGCTCGCCCTGCGGAGCATGGGCGCCCGGGAAGTGAGCCCCGAGGAGTACCCGGACCTCCACCGGCGGATGGACCGACTCAGCCAGCAGGCCGACCTCCCGAAACCGACGGTCGCCGTCGCCGACACGCAGGTGCCGAACGCGTTCGCGACGGGCCGGAACAAGAAGAACGCGACGGTCGCGGTGACGACCGGACTGCTGCAGGTGCTCGACGAGGACGAACTCGACGGCGTGCTCGCTCACGAGCTCGCGCACGTGAAGAACCGCGACGTGATGGTGATGACCATCGCCTCGTTCCTCTCGACTATCGCCTTCTTCATCGTGCGGTGGGGATGGCTGTTCAGCGGCGACAACCGGCAGGGCGCGCCCGTGGTGGTCGCGATCCTCGTGTCGCTTCTCGTGTGGGCGGTCTCGTTCCTGCTCATCCGCGCGCTCTCGCGGTACCGCGAGTACACCGCCGATCGCGGCGCGGCGCTGATCACGGGTAAGCCCGGCGCGCTCGCCTCGGCGCTGATGACGATCGACGGCCGGATGGACCGCGTACCGAAAGAGGACCTCCGCGAGGAGGCGGAGATGAACGCCTTCTTCATCATCCCGGTCCGCGCCGGCTTCGTCGGTCGGATCGCCTCGACGCACCCGTCGACGGAGAACCGAATCGAGCGGCTCCGCGACCTCGAAAAAGAGATGGCGTCGGCCTGATCGGCCGATCAGACCTGCGAAGAGCGGGCGTTCCTCCCTCGCTTTCCGGTGTGCCACGCTTTTAGGCCCGGGATTGCGGATCATCGCGCATGAGCGCGCTCACCGACCCCACGAAGCGCCGCTGGCTCGGGTGGGGGTCGCTGGCGGTCGTTTTCCTTCTCGTCAACGTCCACCGGCTCTCGACGGCGGTGCTGTCCGAAGAACTGGTCGACGCGTTCGCGATCTCGGCGTCACAGCTCGGGACGCTCCACGCCTCCTTCTTTTTCATCTACGCGGTCGTGCAGATCCCGACCGGCGTCGTCGCCGACCGATACGGCGCGCGGTACGTCGGGGCGGCGGGGGCAGTCGTCCTCAGCGCGGGTGCAGTCGCGTTCACGCTCAGCGATAGCTACCTCACGGCGTTCCTCTCGCGGGCGGTGATCGGGCTCGGCAGCGGCGTGATTTTCATCGCCACCCTCCGCTTTTGCGCGAACTGGTTCCGCGTCGACGAGTTCGCGACGATGACGGGCGTGACGACCGGGATCGCCGGACTCGGCGCGATCCTCGCGACGGTCCCGTTAGCGGTCGCGATCGAGCAGATCGGATGGCGGCCGACCGTGCGCGCGCTCGCCGTGGTCGGTTTGGCGGCGGCGATCGCGGTGTTCGCGCTCGTTCGTCGCTCGCCGAGCGACGCGGGACTCGATCCGATCGAGAACGTCCCGAAGCAGCGCACGGCGAGCCTTCGCGAGACCGGCGCACACCTCCGAACGCTGCTCGGCGACCTCGACCAGTGGCTGCTGTCGGTCGTCTTCTTCTCGGCGATGGGGACGATCCTCACCGTGATCGGGCTCTGGGGCGTGCCGTACCTCGTCGTCGTGTACGGGCTCGACGTGACGACGGCCTCGTACTTCACGCTCGCGGGGGCGGTCGGCATGCTGATCGGTGCGCCCGCGATGGGGCGCGTCTCCGACCGGATCGGTCGTCGTCACGGACCGCTGATCGCGGGGCTCGGGCTGTTCACGCTCGTGCTCGCGGTCGTGCCCGCCCTCGGAGATCCGCCGCTCGCCGCGGTCGCCGGCGTGTTCTTCCTCGTCGGGTTCAGCCTCGGATTCGTCATGCTCGCGCTCCCGATAATCAAAGAACGGTACCCGGCCGAGGCGAGCGGCGTCGCCACGGCGACCGTGAACGGAGCGGGATTCGTCGGGGGCGCCGTCCTCCCGACCATGATGGGCGTCGTCCTCGACGGGTATCGAACCGGTGACGTGGTCTCCGGAACCGTCGTCTACACCGAGGCCGGTTACCGGATCGCGTTCTCGCTCACGACGGCGGCCGTCGCGGCGGCCTTCTGCTGTGCGGTGTGGCTGTCCGTCCGCCAGCGGCGGCGCGTCGACACGAGCGGTGACGGTGAGAGCAGTGGCGAGAAGAGCAGTGACGGCGAGAGCAGTGACGGTGAGAGCAGTGGCGGGATGAACAGTACCAGTGAGAGCGGTAAATAGCTCGGTTCCGCGGGGGCGACCGCCGCGAATTCGGTACCGTTACTCGTCGATCGGTCCGTGATATAGCTCCGCGGCGACCATCGCGGGGTCCATCAGGTCCGGATCGATCGCGAGGTCGGAGACGCCGGCGACGAACTCCGGCAGCGATCGCTCGGCGTACGTCACCGCGAACACGTCGGGGTTCAGCTCCTTTGCGATCGGGATCCCGGTCGCCTCGTCGACGTCGGTCAGGACGAAGTAGTCGGCCGCCTCGATACCCGCTTCCGTCAGCGTCTCCGCGGTGACGAGCCCGTCGATCCGGCGGATCTCGACGCCGAGCGCAGCGAGTTCCTCGCCGAGCCCGCGCTCGTCGGGGCCGGCGACGACGGCGATGGGCTGGTCCGCCATCACTCGTACTCGATCGTCGCGGGCGGCTTGTGAGTCACGTCGTAGACGACGCGCGCGACCGTCTCGTTCTCGCCGGTGATCCGGCTCTGGATCCGCTGGAGCGTGCTCCAGTCGATCTCCTGGGCGCGCGCGGTCATCCCGTCGCGGCTCTCGACCGAGCGGACGGCGACGACCCAGCCGTGCACGCGGTTGTCGCCTTTCACGCCGGTCGCCTTCCCGAGCACGGCGGCGAACGCCTGCCACGGGTCGTACTCTTCGAGTTCCTCCTCGACGACGTGGGTCGCCTCGCGGGCGACGGCGGCCTTCTCGGGCGTGACCTCGCCGACGATCCGGACGGCGAGTCCGGGGCCGGGGAACGGCATCCGCTCGGAGATGACCTCCTCCAAGCCGAGTTCGCGGGCGACCTCGCGGACCTCGTCTTTGTACAGGTCACGCACCGGCTCGACGATTCCCTCGAAGTCGACGACGTCGGGGAGTCCGCCGACGTTGTGGTGCGACTTGATGTTCCCCTCCGACTCGATGCGGTCGGGGTAGATCGTCCCCTGCACGAGGTAGTCGGCACCGACGTCGCGGGCGACGGTCTCGAACTCGTCGATGAACCCCTCGCCGATGACGTGGCGCTTCTCCTCGGGGTCGGTGACGCCCGCGAGCCGGTCGAAGAACCGGTCTTGCGCCTCGATCACCCGCAGCGACTCCATAAAGGAGAACGTCTCGCGGATCTCCTCGGTCTCGCCTTTCCGCATCAGCCCCGTGTCGACGTACACCGGGGTGAGCTGGTCGCCGACCGCCTCGTACGCGAGCGTCGCCGCGACCGAGGAGTCGACACCGCCCGAGAGGGCGATCACCGCGTTCGCGTCGCCGATCGCCTCTCGGATCTCCGTTACCGCCTCGTCGATGAACGCCTCCGTCTCGACCATCTATAGCCTCACGTCCGCGTTCCGCTCGGTTGTGTCCGTCGATTCCAGCGCCGCCTCGACGAGCGCGACGAACGGGGGGCTCGCCCGGTCCGGCCGCGACCGGAACTCGGGGTGCGCCTGCGTCCCGAAGAAGAACGGGTGATCGGCGCGTTCGAGGATCTCCATCCGGTTGCCGGCGCGCCCCGAAAAGTGGAGCCCGTCCGCCTCCAGCCGGTCGATGTACTCGGGGTTCACCTCGTACCGGTGACGGTGACGCTCGGTGCAGGAGTCGGCGCCGTACACCGACGCCGCGAGCGTGCCCGGCTCGATGTCGGTCACGTGAGCGCCGAGCCGCATCGTCCCGCCCATGTCCTCCGTCTCGTACTGGTCGGGGAGCAGATCGATGACCGGGTGCGGCGTGTCGGGATCGAGCTCGGCGGAGTGGGCGTCGGAGAGACCGAGGACGTTGCGCGCGTGCTCGACGACGGCCATCTGGAAGCCCAGACAGAGCCCGAGGAAGGGCACGTCGTTCTCGCGGGCGTGGCGGATCGCCTCGATCTTCCCGTCGGTCCCCCGAGAGCCGAACCCGCCGGGGACGACGACGGCGTCCGCGCTCGCGAGCCGCTCTTTGTGGTGGTCACGAGTCTCGTCGGCGTCGACCCACAGCACGTTCACTTCGGTCTCCGTCTGGATCCCGGCGTGTTTCAGCGCCTCGTGGATCGACATGTACGCGTCCTCCAAGGCGTACTTGCCGACGAGCGCGACGTCGATCTCCGTCTCGCGGTCGCGGGTGACGAGTTCGCGCCACTCGGTCGAGCGCTCCGCCTTCGGGAGCGCCTCGTCGGCGATTCCGAGCCGCTCCATCACGTACTCGTCGAGGCCCTCGTCTTCGACCATCAGCGGGACGTGGTAGATGTCCTCCACGTCGGGGTTCGAGAAGACGGCGTCCGTCGACACGTCACAGAACAGCGCGATCTTCTCTTTCACGTCGGGGTCGAGTTTGTCCGCACAGCGCCCGACGAGGATGTCGGGCTGGAGCCCGATCGACCGCAGTTCCTTCACCGAGTGCTGGGTCGGCTTCGTCTTCTGCTCGCCGTTCTTCGAGTACGGCACGAGCGTGACGTGCGTAAAGAGGATGTCTTCGGGGTCTTCCTCGCTGGCGAACTGCCGGAGCGCCTCCAAGAAGGGCATCGACTCGATGTCGCCGACGGTGCCGCCGATCTCGATCAGACACACGTCCGACCCCTCGGCGGCCTCTCGGATGCGTCGCTTGATGTCGTCGGTGACGTGCGGGATGATCTGGACGGTCTTGCCGAGGTAGTCACCGGCGCGCTCGCGCTCGATGACGTGCTGGTACGTCTTCCCCGTGGTGACGTTGTGATCGAACGTCATGTCGGTGCCGAGGAAGCGCTCGTAGTTGCCCAAGTCGAGGTCGACCTCGCCGCCGTCCTTGAGAACGTACACCTCGCCGTGCTCGTACGGGTTCATCGTGCCGGCGTCGACGTTGAGATAGGGGTCCACCTTCACCGCGGTGACGTCGAAGCCGGCGTTCGCGAGGAGCCGCCCGGTGCTGGCGGCGGGGATCCCCTTCCCCAGCCCGGACATGACGCCGCCGGTGACGAACACGAACTTCCGACCCAGCGACGGGTCGTACCCTGTGTCGGGATCCGTTGGCATATCGACCGTCCGTCAGGGGCCGGCAAAACCGTTTCGGACCCTTCGTTTCGGGTGGACGATCGTGTCAGATCGCCGATCGCGGCGCGAACGGCGAGGCTGTGTGCGGTCGGCACGCGAGTCGAAACGGTCCGACCCGGCACGGACGATCCGACGGACCGTAACGCTCACAACGGATTCCGGCCGTGATCGGGTCGTGAACTGGTCCCCGATCCCTCCCGCGGTCGCCGCCGTCGCCGCGGCCGCGATCAGCCTCACGCGTCGCGTCCCGACCGTCGTCCTCGAATCGTCCGTCGGCGTCCCGAGCCCGCGAGCGCTCACGCTGTACACGCTCGGCGGGCGCGCCGTCGCGTTCGTCCTCGTGTACGGGCTCCTTCTCGGCGCCGCGTACCGGGTCGGGCGGCGCGGCGACGGGGTCGGGCGGCGCGGCGACGGGGTCGACGTCGGCGCGACGGCGCTGGCCGCCGGCGTCGTCGCCGCGGTCGTCTCCCTCGTCGGGACCGCCGCGATCCTGCTGTGGGTCGAGCCGCAGCAGGGCGCGGTGACCGCGGTCTCGGCGGTCGGGTCCGCCGTCGGCGTCGGCGTCCAACTGGGCGTCGTCGCGTTCGCCGGGCTCGCGCTGGGTCGATCGCGTATACATAGGTGACGACGGACGACGGTGAACGGTTCCACAGGCCCAGTCGATCGCTTATAAGTGGAGACCGGCGGAGCGGCGGTGGACACGTCTGAAGCCCCAGCCGGTCACTTATAAATGCGAGACCGCAACCGCAGCCTCACGCCTCCCCAGCCTCGGCGGACGGCCCGGCGCGGGCGGAGCCGCGCCGGCCCGCCGCCTCCCTCGCGCGTGCGACTCGCACCCTCCGGGCGCTCGTCGGCACGCGCCACCGCACCGAGTGGTGTGACACAGCGATCGACGACACCGATCGCCACGCTCGGCCCCATTTATAAAGCGCCGCCGCTCGTCGCGTTCGGTCTGTGAGAGTTTTGCGAGGGAAGAGCGCTCCAGCGAGCCTCTTCCGCATCACGGGGGGTGGACCCCGGCGATGCGAGGGGAGGGATTTGAACCCACGGACCTCTACAGGAGCGGATCTTGAGTCCGCCGCCGTTTCCGGGCTTGGCTACCCTCGCACGCGACCGAGCGTTACACGGCACACCCCTTTATCCCGTCGGTTCGGCGCCGACCAGCCGTGCCTCGGCCCCACCCGACGGTGACTCGCCGAGTTCGAGGGACCACCCGTGGGCGGCCGCAGCGCGCTCGACGATGGCGAGACCGATTCCCGTCCCGCCGTCGTTCGAAACGCCGAACCCGGCCACCGCCTCGCGCTCGTCCGCTGGGATCCCCGGCCCGTCGTCGCCGACGTAGATCCCCTCGTCGTCGACTCCGACGCGCACGGTGGGCGACTCGCCCGCGTGCTCGACCGCGTTGCCGATCAGGTTTCCGATCGCCCGACGCAGCAGAGACGGGTCGGCCCGGACGGTCGCCCCGCCTTCCACGACGAGGCGGGCGTCGGCCGCCGGTTCCCCGAAGTCACCGGACTCCCAGCAGTCGGTCGCGAGGTCACCGACGTCGACCGGGGCGGCGTCGGTCTCGATCGACTCCGGATCCCGGGCCATCACGAGCGCGTCGTCGATCAGCGACTCGATCCGGTCGAGCGCGTCGTCCGCGGGATCGAGACGGTCGATGTCGTCCGTCTCTCGCGCCAGTTCGAGGTATCCCTGCGCGATCGAGACGGGATTCCGGAGGTCGTGCGACAGGAAGCCGGCGAGGCGTTCGAGCCGCTGGTTGAGTCGTTCCAGTTCGCGCTCGCGCTCGACTCGGTCGGTCACGTCGCGGATCACGCCGACGACGCCGATCACGTCGCCGCTCGACGCGTCCCCGCCGGCGACTGGCGCGTTTTCGTCGCCGGTGAGCGGCGTGAGCCGCGTCTCCGTCGTCACCGTCGATCCGTCGCCGAGGGTCGTCGTCAGTTGGACCCGCTCGTCGGTCGATTCGCCCGCGAGCACGCGCTCGACCGCCGCGCGGTAGCGGTCGCCCATCTCCTCGCTCCAGTACCCCTCGGCGACGACCCGCTCCGGGTGTTTGCCGTGGAGGACGTCGTCGCCGAACGCGGTTACCTCGCGGAGCCGATCGTTGACGAACACGCGATTCCGGTCCGCGTCGAGGACGTACGCCCCGTCGCCGAGCGCGGAGACGATCGATTCGGCGTACCAGGGATCCTGGTTCACGTCCCGTTGCATACCGGGGATCAGAGCCCCAACGTAACGTGTGTTGTGGGTGAAACGCGACGGCCGCCTCACAGCGCGATCATCGTCACACCGATAACCGCGAGGAGGGCCGCCAAGAGTCGGATCCGGAAGTAGCGCTCGCCGAGGACGACACCGCCGAGGACGACGGCGACGATCGCCTGCGTGTTTATCACCGGCGAGGCGACGCTCGCGGGCAGCGCCGCGAACGCGACGGTCGTCAGGTGCTCGCCGATCGCGACCACGGCCCCGGCGGCGAGGAACTTCGGCGCGTCGCGGCGGGTCACCGCGGGCGGGTTTCGGATCGCCCCGGGGAGGAGCACGAGTCCGGCGGCGGCGAGCAGCAGGGGCACCCACAGCGTCCCCGGGATCGCGAGCTCCTGGAGCGCCACGCGCTTCCCGAGGTCGGCGAGGGCGTAACACGCCGCGCTCACCAGCGCGAGCTGCGCGGGCCGGGAGCGGACGGCGCCGGCGATCGGCGCGAGCAAGCTTCCGGGCTCGTAGTTCGCGACGTACACCGCCGCCGTGGCGACGAGAACCCCGGCGACCTGAATCGGGGCGAGCACCTCGCCGAGCAACAGCACCTCGAGCGGGAGCACGAACATCGGGACGACCTTGTTGATCGGCGTCACGTACGAGACGTCCCCCGTCTCGATCGCGCGGAGGAAGAGCACGAACGCGGCCGCGGTCGCCGCCGCGGTCCCGGCGACGACGGCGACGGCAGCGGGGTCGACGCCCGCGATCGACTGACCGAGGGCGGCGAGCGCACCCGCGGGGTCATCGACGGGGCTCGGCCCGCCAAAGTCGGTGGTCGCGACGGTCACCGGGAGGAACCACGCGATCGCGGCGGCGTTGATAAGCACCGTGAGCCCGGCCGGCGGATAGCCGGAGAACGAGCGCTTCAGCACGAAGATGTAGACGCCCCAGACGAGCGCGGCGCCGATCGCGAAGGGGAGGCCCACGTCCATCGGCCGAGTCGACGCCCGGCCGGGGAAAGAACCGTTCGATCCGGCCGCAACGCGCGCCGCCGCGAAACCGTTAGGTCGCTGCGCGCGAGACGGGGCCGCATGGACGAGCACACCCGCGACCCGGGCGTCGCCCCGCCGCTCGGGAATCCGACCGGGTGGCACGCGGCGGACGGGTCGGCGGAGAACGGAGCGGCCGGCGGCTACTGGGAGCACGCGACCCTCCGGCGGGCGACCGAGCACGGCGTCCGGCTGTTCAACGCCGGCGACTACCACGAGTCGCACGACTGTTTCGAAGACGAGTGGTACAACTACGGGTCGGGGACCGTCGAGTCCGCCTACCTCCACGGGATGGTGCAGGTCGCCGCGGGGGCGTACAAGCACGTCGACTTCGAGAACGACGACGGGATGCGGTCGCTGTTCGAGACCGCGCTCCAGTACCTCCGCGGCGTGCCCGGCGACTTCTACGGGGTCGACGTCGACGACGTTCGGGAGACGCTGCGGGCCGCCCTCGAGGACCCGGACGAGCTCGACGGGTGGCGGATCACCATCGACGGCGCGCGGCCGACGGCGTACCCAGCGGACTACGAGTACGCCGAGCGCATCGACGAGGGACACTGAGACGCCGGGTCCGGTGCGGTCGCGGCCGTCACCGGTCGCGGTCGTCACCGGTCGCGGCCGTCACCGGTCGCGCGGTCGATCCGAACACCACTTATCAGCCGGCCGCTTGCGGTGGGTATGGACGTGTACGAACTGGGCGACGGCGAGCCCGAGGTCGCGGTCGTCGCCGCGATCCACGGCGACGAGCCCTGCGGCGCCCGTGCGGTCCGCCGACTCCTCGACACGGAGCCGGACGTCGAACGACCGGTGCGGCTGATCATCGCCAACGAAGCGGCGCTCGACGCCGAGGTTCGCTACCTCGACACCGACCTCAACCGAGCGTTCCCCGGCGATCCCGAGGCCGACGCGCTCGAATCGCGACTCGCCGCCCGCCTGCTGGAGGAGGTCGAGGGGTGTACCACCCTCGCGATCCACTCGACGCAGTCGTACGCCGAGCCGTTCGCCGTCATCGACTCGATGGACGAGGTCGCTCGCGCGGTCGCGCCCCACCTCCCGGTCGAGGTCGTCATCCAGACGGACGCCTTCACCGAGGGGCGACTCATCGAGCACCCGCACACGCTCGAGGTCGAGGCGGGGCTGCAGGGCTCCGAGGCCGCCGCCGACAACGCCTACTGGCTGACCCGAGCGTTCCTGACCGCGACCGGCGTGCTGCCGGCCCCCGGCGCCGACGACGTGGTCGACGCGGGCGGGCGCGACGACGTCGCGGTGTTCCGGCTCCGCGACCGGATCCCGAAACCGGAGGCTGAGGAGTACGAGGTGTTCGCGCGCAACTTCGAGCGCGTGGAGGCGGGCGACCCGTTCGCGGCCGCCGACGGCGACGAGATCCGCGCCGAAGAGCCGTTTTACCCCGTGTTGCTGTCGCCGTACGGCTACCGCGACCAGTTCGGCTACGTCGCCGACCGGGTCGGGACGATCGAGTAGAGACGATCGAGGAGGGCGGGCCGGGGTCGCCCCGTTCGCTCCGTTCGCCGCGACGCCGCGCCCGGCACGCCACTGCGTCCGCGCTACTCGACGAGTTCGATCGTGTCGTCCCCGTTCGGCACCGCGCAGATGAACGCCCCGGGGTCGTCACCGTCGTTCCGGTACCAGTGTTCGACGCCCGCCGGGATGAGGAGCGCGTCGCCCGCGCTCACCCGGTGTTCCGTCTCGCCGATCCCGACGACGTACTCGCCGGCGAGCACGTACTGCTCGTGTTCGACCGCGTTCGTGTGCCGGGGGACCTCGGCCCCGGCGTCGAGTTCGAACCGGCGCATCGCGAAGTGCGGCGCGCCGTCCGACGCGTCGAGGAGCACGCCCTTGCGGAGCCCCTCGGCGGCGTCGACCGGCTCGTAATCGATCTCGGCGCCGCGTTTGATCACCGGACCGGCGGCGTCGGCTTCCCCGGAATCGGTCGGGCCGCCTTCCTCGGAGTCGATGGTCGTGTCTCGCATACGAGACGGTGGAACGCGAAGCGGCATAAACGATCGCGGAGCGAGACACGCGAGCACGGAGCGAGACACGCGAGCACGGAGCGAGATGACCGGTCCGGCGCGGCACCGGCGACGGCGCGCGGAGTCGCCCGGGTATTTAACCAGTCACCCGCCCAACTCGGGGATATGCGTGGACTCAAGATCGGGACCGTCCTCGACATCCCGGTCCGACTCAACTGGACGTTCCTGATCGTACTGCCGCTTTTCGCGTACCTCATCGGCTCACAGATCGGGATGATCGCCGAAGTGATGAACCAGAGCCTCAGCGCCGGAATCGACCCGACCGCGATCGAAGCGGGACTCACCCCGTGGGCGCTGGGGCTGGCGGCCGCGCTCGGCCTGTTCGGCGGCGTGCTCCTCCACGAGTTTGGCCACTCGATCGTCGCCATGCGGTACGGCTACGAGATCGAATCGATCACGCTGTGGCTGCTCGGCGGGCTCGCCAGCTTCGCCGAGTTCCCCGAGGACTGGAAACACGAGTTCTGGATCGCGATCGCCGGGCCGCTCGTCAGCGTCGCCGTCGGCCTCGTCTGCTACGTCGTCTTCGCGGTCGCGCCCATCGGCGCCGACGCGGTGCTCTTCGTGTTCGGCTACCTCGCGCTCCTGAACATCGTACTCGCGGTGTTCAACATGCTCCCGGCGTTCCCGATGGACGGCGGGCGAGTGCTCCGAGCGCTTTTGGCGCGGAACCAGCCGCACGCGCAGGCGACCCAGCGGGCCGCCTCGATCGGGAAGGGCTTCGCCTTCCTGATGGGGCTCATCGGCCTGTTCACGTTCCAGTTGCTCCTCATCGTGCTCGCCTTCTTCATCTACATCGCCGCCTCCGGCGAGGCCCAGCAGACGACGCTGAAAGCCGCGTTCCAGGGCGTTACCGTCGGTGACGTGATGACGCCGCGCGAAGAGCTTCACACGGTCACCGAAGACACCTCCGTCTCGGAGCTGATGCAGCGGATGTTCGAGGAGCGGCACACCGGCTACCCCGTGCTGCACGGCGAGGACCTCGTCGGGATGGTGACGCTCGAAGACGCTCGGTCGGTGCGCGACGTCGAGCGGGACGCCTACCGCGTTGGCGAGGTGATGGCGGACAACGTGGTGGCGATCGGCCCCCACGTCGACGCGATGACCGCGCTCCAGACGATGCAGGAGAACGGCGTCGGCCGCCTCCCGGTCGTCAACGAGAGCGACGAGCTGATCGGGATCATCTCGCGGTCGGACCTGATGACCGCGTTCAACATCATCCAGACCGGCGGCACCCCGACCGTCATCAGCGGGCGACAGCAGCTCGACGGCGACCGCGGCGTGTTCTGAGCGCGAGCGCGCGTCCCGGTCCGAACAACGACGCTGACCGAAACCGATTCGTCGCCGCCGCCCCGATTGTCGGTAATGAGCGAAACCGAGGCGGTCCCCGTCACGGTGTACACCCGCGAAGACTGTTCGCTCTGCGTCGTCGCCCGCGAGACGATCGAGGAGACCGCGGCCGACCTCGGCGTGGCGATCGATCTCGACATGGTCGACGTCGACGAGGACCCCGCGCTCGCCGAGGAGTACGGCGAGCGCGTCCCGTACGTCCTCGTCGACGGCCATCCGGCATTTAAATACGAGATCGACGAGCGCGACCTGCGGCTGAAGCTCTTGGCGGCGTCGTGAGCAGTTGAATATAAAAGGTGCGCCGGCGCGTTCGGTCCTATTCGACGGTCTCGTCGTCCGCGCCGGGCGCGGCGTCTTTCACGTTCGTGACCGCCTCGACCGCGCTCGACCGAGAAGCGTACCCCTCACCGGAGTCGGCGACGATGTTCCCGTTGCGGTGGCGCAGGCGCCAGCGCCACTCCTCGGCCGCGTCCTCGTAGATCTCGAAGGCCGCGTTGCCGACCTCTAACACGTCGGCGTCGGGGGCGTACTCGCGGACGCGCTCGATCGCGTCCGCCGCACCCGACTTCGAGGCGTACCCCTCACCGGAGTCGGCGACGATGTTCCCGTTGCGGTGGCGCAGGCGCCAGCGGTACTCTCCGGCCGCGTCCTCGTACAGTTCGAAGGTCGCGCCCGCACCGGCGGCGCCGGTACCGTCGCCGGTGACCTCCGCACCGTCGGCCCCCGGTTCCTCGACGCCGGCCGCCGCGACGTTCGACCGCACGCTGTCGAGTCCCTGCCGGGCCTTCGACCGCGAGGAGTACCCCTGCCCCGAGTCGCCCAGCACGTTTCCGTTCTCGTGGATGAGCCGCCAGCGCCACTCGCCGCCCCTGTCTCGGTACATCTCGAACGCGGCGGGATCGACGCGGAGATAGTCCGCGGCGGCGGCGTGCTCGCGGACGCGAGAGAGCGCGCGCTTCGCGTTGGACTTCGAGGCGTACCCCTCTCCCGAGTCGCCGATGACGTTCCCGTTGTCGTGGCGGAGTCGCCAGCGCCACTCCTCGGCCGCATCCTCGAACAGTTCGAACGTCGCGTCGCTCGCGACCTCGCCGTCGGCGGCCGGGATAGCCACCTCCGGGTCCGCCGCGTCCGCGGGTTCCGGACCGTCGTCCGCGGCGATCGCCTCGGCGGCCGCGACCGGCGTGTCGATCCGGAGCAGGCCGGCCCCGAGCGCGTTCCGTCGGACGCTGTGGAGCCCTTGCTGGGCCTTCCCGCGGCTGCTGTATCCCTGTCCGGCGGTCGCGATGACGTTCCCGTTGCGGTGGCGCAGCCGCCAGCGAGGCTTACCGCCCGCGTCCTCGAACACCTCGAAGCGGGCTTTGCTCTCGCGAAGCGTCGCCGCCTCGGCGCGGGCGGTGTCGGCGTCGGCCTGTGCCGCCTCCGCTTCGGCCTGTGCCGCCTCCGCTTCGGCCTCCAGTTCCGCGACGCGCTCCTCGGTGGCGGCCAACTCGCCGCGCGCGGCGTCGAGATCCTCGCGGACCGCGGTCAGTTCCTCGCTCGTCGCGTCCCGCTCCGCGGCGGTCTCGGTCGTCTCCGCCTGCATGCGCTCGTAGTCCTCGTACACCGGGTCCGAGAGCAGCGGCACGACGGTTCCGGCGAGGCCGACGAGGATCAGCCCGATCCCGTACAGCGCGATCACCCCGGTGTCACCGGTGGCCGTCGGCCAGCCGCCCGGAAAGATGCTCACGAACCAGACCACCGCGAGGAAGCTGAGCGCCGCGCCCAGATAGCCGAGGACCGTCCCGAGCCGCCGGAGCGGGAAGCGGATCACCGCTCCGAGCATGATAAACGGGGGCGCCAGGGCCGCGAGCGCGTACGCAATGCCGCGCCCCGTCGTCGCCGACTCGGTGAGCAGGAACGCGACGACCCCGAGCAGCCCGAGCAACACGCCGAACCCGAACAGCCAGTAGCCGTTCACCTCGTTGCCGGTCCGCGGCGTCCCGATCCGCCGCTCGTACAATCCACCGCTGGCGTCCTCCTGACGTTCAGTTGCCATGAGCGAGAGATCCACGTCTGATCAGTTATATGTGTGGGTGGTTGACATGCTGCCGGACGGATGGACGCGGGCTACCGCGACCCGAGCGTTTACCCGTTGAACCGACTCTCATACGGTATGTACGTACTACGAGGCGGGCGCGTGGCGGACGTCGACGGGACGCGGGCGGCCGACGTGGCGATCGCCGACGGCGAGATCGTCGCGGTCGGCGACGGCGTCGCGGACGCGCTCGACGAGCGCAGACGCGGTTCGGACGACGCGACCGAGATCGACGTCGACGGCGCGGTGATCGCGCCGGGGCTGATCGACGCGCACGTCCACGTGATGATGGACGGGCGACCGGACGTCGCCACCGCGGTCGCCGACAGCGACTACACCGCCAGCTACCGGACCGCGAGCAACCTCCGGGACGCCGTCGAAGCCGGCGTCACGACGGTCCGGGACCTCGGCGCGCGCGGGACGCTCGCGCTCGACGCCGGCGACGCGGTCGCCGACGGGAAGATCGACGGGCCGAGGGTCGTCGCCTGCGGCCGCAACGTGATCATGACCGGCGGCCACGGCAACTGGTTCGGCCGCGAGGCCGACGGTCCGGCCGAGGTCCGGAAGGCGGCCCGCGAGCAGCTCCACGACGGCGCGGACGTGCTCAAGTGCATGGCGACCGGCGGCGTCCTCACGGAGGGAGCCGTGACCGGAGCGCCGGAGCTCACCCCCGAGGAGCTGGCGGCGTTCACCGACGCGGCGGCCCCGACGAACACGCCGACCGCGGCCCACGCCCACGGCACCGAGGGGATCAAGAACGCGGTCGAAGCCGGGATCACGAGCATCGAGCACGGGACGTTCATGGACCGGGAGGCCGCCGAGATGATGGCCGAGCAGGGCACCTACTGGGTGCCGACCGCGAGCGCGCTCCGCGGCATCGTCGACAACGGCGTCGAGGCGGGGATCCCCGAGGAGGCCGTCGAGAAGGCCGAAGACGCGGCCGACCACTTCGACGACGCGTGGGACCACGCGCTCGACGCCGGCGTGACGATCGCGATGGGCACCGACGCCGGCACCCCGTTCAACTTCTTCGCGGACATTCCACAGGAGCTGGCGTACATGGTCGACTACGGGCTCTCGCCCGCGGGCGCGCTCGAGGCCGCCACCGTCAACGCCGCCGACTTGCTCGGACTCGACGACGTCGGCCGCGTCGCCGAGGGGTACCGCGCCGACCTCGTCGTCCTCGACGCGGACCCCGCCGAGGACGTCTCGGCGTGGCGGAACCCCGAGGCGGTGTTCGCCGCCGGCGAACGCGTCGTCTGAGGGCCGCGTCGCCGCCGAACAATCGTTTTTAACCCGAGCCGTCGCAACGATCGACCGATGACGAGCCCGCCCCCAGCCGGGTCCCCGAGCCGACACGCGGACCCGGACGAGAACCCGTACGTCGAGGCGCCGCCGACCGAGTTCGAGCCGGCGTCGGAGCTCTCCCGCGACGCCGCCGAAGCCCAGGCGGCGGCGCTCCGGGCGGCGATCCGCGAGCACGACCACCGGTACTACGTCGAGGCCGACCCGCTGATCGCCGACGAGACGTACGACCGGCTGTTCACCCGGTTACAGGAGCTCGAGGAAGCGTTCGATCTCCCGACCGAGAACTCGCCCACCCGGCGGGTCGGCGGCGAGCCGCTCGACGCGCTCGGGACCGTCGAGCACGTCGCGCCGATGCGCTCCATCGACAACGCGACCGACGCCGACGCGGTCCGGGCGTTCGACGAGCGCGTCCGCGGCGGACTCGAGGCGGCCGGGTTCGACCCCCACGAGACGGCGTACGTCTGCGAGCCGAAGTTCGACGGACTCTCCGTCGAGGTCGTCTACGAGGACGGCGAGTACGCCCGGGCCGCGACCCGCGGGGACGGCATCGAGGGCGACGACGTCACCGAGCAGGTCCGGACGATCCGCTCGGTCCCCGGGCGGCTCCGGGGCGACCCCCCTGCCCGGCTGGCGGTCCGCGGCGAGGTGTACATGCCCCGCAACGCCTTCTCGGCGTACAACGAGGAGCTGATCGAGCGCGGCGAGGAGCCCTTCGCGAACCCCCGTAACGCCGCGGCCGGAACCCTCCGACAACTCGATCCGGCGGTCGTCGCGACGCGCCCCCTCGACGTGTTCTTTTTCGACGTAATGGCGTGGGAAACCGGCGACGAGGAGGCCGACCCCCCGGAGCGTCCCGAGACCCACTGGGAGGAGTTCGACGCGTTCGACGCGTTCGGGCTCCGCCGCGCCGACCGGGTCGAGCGCGTCGGCGACATCGAGGACGCGCTCGAGTACCGCGACCGCCTCATGGCCGACCGCGACGACCTGAACTACGAGATCGACGGCGTGGTGATCGCGGTCGACGACCGCGCGAAGCGGGAGGCGCTCGGGTCGACCGCGCGGGCGCCGCGCTGGGCGTTCGCCTACAAGTTCCCGCCCCGCACCGCGACGACGACCGTCGACGGGATCACCGTGCAGGTGGGCCGCACCGGGCGGCTCACTCCCGTCGCGGAGCTGTCGCCCGTCGACGTCGGCGGCGTCAGCGTCTCGCGGGCGACGCTGCACAACCCGGCCGAGATCGAGGCGCTCGGCGTGAACGTCGGCGATCGAGTGCGGATCTACCGCGCCGGCGACGTGATCCCCTACGTCCCCGAGGTGGTCGAGAAGCGCTCTGAGGGGACCTACGCGTTCCCCGAGGCGTGCCCGGTCTGTGGCGCCCCGGTCGAACGCGACGGGCCGCTCGCGTTCTGTACCGGCGGGCTCGGCTGCCCGGCCCAGTTAGACCGGGCGATCGAACACTGGGCGCGCCGCGACGCGCTCGACGTCGAGGGGCTCGGCCCCGAGCGCGTCGAGCAGCTTCGAGAGGCGGGGCTCGTCGAGTCGCTGCCGGACCTGTACGATCTGACCGTCGAGGAGTTGGCGGCGCTGGACGGCTGGGGCGAGACGAGCGCCGAGAACCTCGTCGCCGAGCTGGACGCGACCCGAGACCCGCCGCTCGACGCGTTCCTCGCCGGACTCGGGATCCCGGACGTGGGCGCAACCACGGCGCGCGCGCTCGCGACGCACTTCGGCGAGCTGGACGCCGTCATGGACGCCGACGCGGACGCCCTCCGCGCGGTCGACGACGTGGGCCCCGAAGTCGCGTCGTCGATCCGCGACTTCTTCGACACCCCGGAGAACCGCGCCGCGATCGAGGGGCTTCGCGAGCGCGGGGTCGAGCCCGAGGCCGTCGACACCGGGAGCGACGGCGACGCGCCGCTGCCCCTCGACGGGCTCACCTTCGTCTTCACCGGGTCGCTGTCGGTGACGCGGGGCGCGGCGCAGGCGCACGTCGAGGCGCACGGCGCGAACGCGACGTCGAGCGTCTCGGGCAACACCGACTACCTCGTCGCGGGCGAGAGCCCCGGGCGGTCGAAGCGAAGCGACGCCGATAGCGAGGGGGTGCCCGTGCTCGACGAGGACGCCTTCGCCGAGTTCCTGGCCGAACGCGGGATCGAGTGGCCGCCGGGAGCCGAGGGCGAGTAACGGGTCGCAGCTCCCGTCGTCGGGTCGACACGACCCGCAACCCTTTATCCGACGACGCAAGAACGGGTGCGTATGACCGCCATCGAACTGCGGGGCGTGACGAAGGAGTTCGCCGACGTCACGGCCGTCCGGGACCTCGATCTGACCGTCGAGGACGGGGAAGTGTACGGCTTCCTCGGCCCGAACGGGGCCGGCAAGTCGACGACGATCGACATGGTGCTCGACTTGGTCCGACCGACCGAAGGGACGGTGCGCGTGCTCGGCCAGGACGCCACCGCCGACGGCGTCGCGATCCGCCGGCGAACCGGCGTGCTCCCGGACGGGTTCTCGGTGTACGACCGGCTCTCCGGGCGAAAACACGTCGAGTTCGCGGTTCGATCGAAAGAGACGGACGACGACCCCGACGCCCTGTTGGAGCGCGTGGGACTCCTCGGGGACGCCGACCGCAAGGCCGGCGGCTACTCCAAGGGGATGCGCCAGCGACTCGCGCTCGCGATGGCGCTGGTGGGCGAGCCCGACCTGCTCATCCTCGACGAGCCGTCCTCGGGGCTCGACCCCGCCGGCGCGAAGGAGATGCGCGAGATCGTCCAGAGCGAGGCCGACCGCGGCGCGACCGTCTTCTTCTCATCCCACATCCTCGAACAGGTCGACGCCGTCTGCGACCGCGTCGGTATCCTCCGCGACGGCGAACTCGTCGCGGAGGACTCCGTCGAGGGGCTCCGCGAGGCCGTCGGCAGCGAGGAGACGCTGGAGATCGCGGTGGGCGACGCGGACGCCGCCGCGACGGACGCGGTCCGCGACCTCGATGGAGTGACCCGAGTCGACCGCGACGGCAACACGCTCGTCGTGAGCTGTGCGGACGACGCGAAGACGCGGGTGATCGCCGCGCTGGAGGACGCCGGAGTCGTCGTGCGGGACTTCCACACGCGGGAGGCGTCGCTGGAGGACCTCTTCTTGGCGTACACCGAGGGCGACGCGCCGGGTGTCGACGGAAGCGGGGGGAGCAGCGACGCCGACGACACCGACGCTGACGACACCGACGACACCGATGCCGCCACCGACGCCGAGGAGGTGGCCCGATGAGCCTCGTCGCCATCGCGGAGAAGGACTTCCAAGACACGGTGCGCTCGCGCGGGATGTTGATCCTCGTGGCGCTGTTCTCGCTGCTCGTCGCCGTGTTCGCCGCCGTTCTCAGGCCGGGCGGCCCGAGCGGAGAGTTCGCGACGGAGTTCCTGTTGAGCTTCGCCGTCGGGCCGTTCCTCGTGACGACGCTCGTCCCGCTCGTAGGCGTCGTCGTCGGGTACAACGCCGTGAGCGGCGAGCGCGAGTCCGGCTCGCTGAAGCTACTCCTGTCGCTCCCGCACTCCCGCGCGGACGTCGTCTTCGGGAAGGTCGTGGGACGAGGCGCAGCGCTGTCGCTCGCGGTGTTCACCGGCTTCCTCCTGCCGGCAGTCGTGTTGATCGCGCTCTCGCAGCTCGGGCAGCTCTCGACGTTCAACGCGGGCGCCTACCTCGGGTACACCGTCTTCGCCGCGGTCCTGGGCGTCGTCTTCGTCGCCATCGCGGTCGGCTGCTCGGCCGCCGCGACGACCCAGCGGCAGGCGCTCATCGGCGGGGTGTCGATCTACGTCCTGTTCGTGCTGCTGTGGGGCGCGGTCACCGGGCAGTTCCTCGACGCCGCGAGCGGACTCGTCGATCCGCTGCCGGTCTCCCAACAGCAGGTCGGCGTGTTCCTGCAGGTCTCGAACCCGACGACCGGCGTCGAACTGCTGTCCAACGCGTTCCTCGGCGAACAGCTGTTCAGCGGCGAGGGACTCAACCAGCAGATCTCCGCGGTGTCGATGCTCGTGTTCTGGACGATCGCCCCGCCGCTGGCCGGGCTCTGGAAGTTCGACGGCGACGACTTATAAGCGAAGACGGCCGGCCGGAAGCCGGTCTACGCGCTCGACGCTTCGATCGCCGCCTCGAGGTCGGCGACGATGTCGGCGGGGTCCTCGATACCGACCGAGAGCCGTACCATGTCGCCGGTGACGCCCGCGGCCTCCTGCTCTTCTTCGGTCAACTGCTGGTGAGTGGTCGAGGCCGGGTGGATGACGAGCGTCTTCGCGTCGCCGACGTTCGCGAGCAGCGAGGCGAGATCCGCGTTCTCGACGGTCGCTTTCGCGGCCTCGAAGCCGCCCTCCAGCCCGAAGGTGATCATGCCGCCGTAGCCGCCCTCCAGGTACTCGCTCGCCTCGTCGTGGGTCTCGTGGCTCTCCAGTCCGGGGTAGTTCACCCACGCCACGTCGTCGTGTCCCTCGAGGTACTCCGCGACGATCCCGGCGTTCTCACAGTGCCGCTCCATCCGGAGCGGGAGCGACTCGGTCTGCTGGAGCGTGTTCCACGCGTCGAACGGCGACTGCTGGTCGCCCAGGTCGCGAAGCCCTCGGGTGACCGCCGCGAACGTGAACGCGGCGTCACCGAACGCCTCGACGTAGTTGATCCCGTGGTACGCCGGGTTGTCCTGGGCGATCTCCGGGAACTTCTCGGGGTACTCGCCCCAGGGGAACGAGCCGCCGTCGACGAGGATGCCGCCGACGGTGGTGCCGTTTCCGGTGAGCCACTTCGTCGTCGACTCCCAGACGAGGTCCGCGCCGTGATCGAGCGGTCGGCAGAGGTACGGGGTCGCGAACGTGTTGTCGACGAGCAGCGGCACGCCGTGGTCGTGGGCGATGTCGGCGATCCGCTCGATGTCGGGCGTGACCAAGGCGGGGTTCCCGATCGTCTCGATGTGGACGTAGGCGGTGTCTTCGTCGATGGCGTCGGCGTACCCCTCGTAGTCGAGCGGGTCGACGAACCGGGTCGTCACCCCGCGGCGCTCGACTGAGTGGGTGAGGTAGGTGTAAGTCCCCCCGTACAGCGCCGACGAGGAGACGACGTTGTCGCCCGCGGAAGCGAGCATGAAGTTCGCCAGATCGAACGCCGCCATCCCCGAGGACGTGGCCACGGCGCCGACGCCGTTTTCGAGGGAGGCGATCCGCTCTTCGAGCGCGGCGTTCGTCGGGTTCATGATCCGCGAGTAGACGTTTCCAGCCTCCTCTAACGCGAAGAGCCGGGCCGCGTGCTCGGCGTCCTCGAACTCGTAAGAGGTCGTCTGGTAGATCGGTGTCGCCCGGGCGCCGGTCGCCGGGTCCGGGTCGCTGCCGGCGTGAACGCTTCGCGTACGGAACTCGTGAGCCGTGTCGTCTTCGTCGGATGGCATTATCGGAGATGCGCACGCCGGACGTTTAAAACGGCCCGTCGACCGCGGGCGATGCCGCTATCTCGGACCCCGACGCGGGCCCGAGGGGGCCGGCGGAGTCTCTCGGAGCCCGAATCGGACGCTCGTTCGGTGTCCAGCCGCCGAAATCTCCGTTCTCTGCGGTTCTCGTGACAACCGTTAACAGCGTTGCCCCGTAAGATCGGTCATGGGAACCCAAGGTCCGCGCAACGAGCCCTTCGAGATGGGAGACGCCGTCGAGGCGATACCCGATGCAGTGTGGCAGTACACGGCGCTCGGCGTCGCCCTCCTCGTCGGGTTCGCCCTCCTCAGTCAGAGTCTCGTGTTCGGCGTCGCGGCGCTGGCGATCCTGGTCGCGGCGGTCACGGTCATCAGCGCGGTCGAAATCGTCGACGCCTACGAGAAAAAGGCGCTAACCGTGTTCGGCGAGTACCGGAAGCTCCTCCAGCCCGGCGTCCACCTCATCCCCCCGTTCGTCTCCCGCACCTACGCGTTCGACATGCGGACTCAGACCCTCGACGTCCCCCGCCAGTCGGCGATCACGCGGGACAACTCGCCGGTGACCGCCGACGCCGTCGTCTACATCAAGGTGATGGACGCGAAGAAGGCCTTCCTCGAAGTCGACGACTACAAGAANGACAACTCGCCGGTGACCGCCGACGCCGTCGTCTACATCAAGGTGATGGACGCGAAGAAGGCCTTCCTCGAAGTCGACGACTACAAGAACGCCGTCTCGAACCTCGCACAGACGACGCTTCGGGCCGTTCTCGGCGACATGGAACTCGACGACACGCTCTCCCGGCGCGAACTGATCAACGACCGGATCAACGAGGAGTTGGACGAGCCGACCGACGAGTGGGGGATCCGCGTCGAGGCCGTCGAGGTCCGCGAAGTGAGTCCCTCCCAAGAGGTCCAGCGCGCGATGGAGCAACAGACCGGCGCCGAGCGCCGCCGCCGCGCGATGATCCTCGAAGCGCAGGGGGAACGCCGCTCCGCGGTCGAGCAGGCCGAGGGTGACAAACAGTCGAACATNGAGCGCCGCCGCCGCGCGATGATCCTCGAAGCGCAGGGGGAACGCCGCTCCGCGGTCGAGCAGGCCGAGGGTGACAAACAGTCGAACATCATCCGCGCACAGGGTGAAAAGCAGAGCCAGATCCTCGAAGCGCAGGGTGACGCGATTTCCACCGTCCTCCGCGCGCGCTCCGCCGAATCGATGGGCGAACGCGCCATCATCGAACGCGGCATGGAGACCTTAGAAGAGATCGGCAAAGGCGAGTCCACCACGTTCGTCCTCCCGCAGGAGCTCACCAGCCTCGTCGGCCGCTACGGCAAGGCGCTCTCCGGCTCCNGTTCGTCCTCCCGCAGGAGCTCACCAGCCTCGTCGGCCGCTACGGCAAGGCGCTCTCCGGCTCCGACGTCCAGCAGATGGACGGGTTAGAGAGCAGGGAGTTCGACGAGGAGACCGAGAAGCTGCTGGGGCTCGAAGACATCGAGAGCGCCCTCGAACAGCTCGACACGGTCGCCGACAGCGACCTCCGGACCGACGAGACGCGGGACGCCGACACCGCCCGCGACGTCGACCTGTCCCGGCAGGAGGCAGCGACTCGAGAGGCCGATCGGGACATCGAGCTGGAGTCGGAAAGCGAGAGTCCAGGGTCCTGAAACCGCCGTATTCGTCGGCTTCGAGATGGTCGCCTTCGAGAGCCTACCAGTCAAGCGATCCGCCGGACTGGTACTCGGTGACCTGCCGCTCGAAGAAGTTCGCCTCGCGGTTGAGATCGACCGCCTCGGACATCCACAGGAACGGGTTCTCCGTGCCGAACTGCTCGTCCATTCCGAGTTGGGTGAGTCTGCGGTCCGCGATGTACTCGACGTACTCGATGAACCCCTCGGCGGACATCCCGAGCAGTCCCGGGGGGCAGGCCTCCTCGGCGTAGGTCGACTCCAGTCGCACCGCCTCGGCGATCAGTTCGGCGATTTCGGCCTCGAAGTCGTCGGTCCACGCGCCCGGGTGCTCTTCCCTGAGCGTGTTGATCAGGTCGATACCGAAGTTCAGATGAAGCGACTCGTCGCGCATGATGTACTCGAACTGCTCGCCGACGCCGACCATCTTTCCGCGCCGCTTCAACGCGAGCATCATCGCGAAGCCGGCATAGAAGAACACGCCCTCCATGATCACGTAGAAGCCGACGAGGTCGCGGAGAAGCGCGCGGACGTCGTCCTCGGTCTCGATCGTGAAGTCCGGGCGGTCGATGGCGCGGGTCAGGTCGACGACGAACTCGTCTTTCGCCTGGATCGCCGGGATCCGGTCGTACATCCCGTATAAATACTCGGGGTCGAATCCCAGCGAGTCACAGCAGTAGATGAACGTGTCCGTGTGGATCGCCTCCTCGTACGCCTGCCGAAGGAGATACTGTCGGCACTCGGGGGCCGTGACGTAGTCGTAGACGGCCAACACGAGGTTGTTCGCCGTGAGCGATTCGGCCGTCGAAAAGAACCCGAGGTTCCACTCGACGAGCTGGCGCTCGGCCTCGGTGAGTTCGTCGTTCTCCCACTGGTGGACGTCGTCCGCCATCGGGACCTCCTCCGGGACCCAGTTGTTGTTGACGCCGTTCCGGTAGTACTCGCGGGCCCAGTCGTAGTCGATCGGCAGGATCTTGTTCGGGTCGTGGTGGCTGTCGGTGTTGAGTATCGGCATTGGTGGTGTCGTGAGTTCGGCTGTTGGACGGTCGTTGGGGGAGCGTTACTGACAGGCGTCGCACGTCGGGTCCTCGACCGTCGGCAGGTCGCCTCCGACCTCGTCGGCCGACCCGGACTCGGCGGGGACCGACCCGGATCCGTCGTCGAGATCCGCGTCGTCCGCGGCGTTCCGAGTGCCGCCGCGCGACTGCGTGTCGTCGTACTGGCTCATGTCGAGCGTCGACTGCTCGATGCTCGACGCGCCGAGCGTACGGAGATAGTACGTCGTTTTCAACCCGAGCTCCCACGCGGTCTCGTACACGTCCGAGAGGAGCGAGCCGTCGGTGGACGGGAAAAAGACGTTGTGAGACTGGCTCTGGTCGATCCACGCGCCGCGACGAGCGGTGAGTCGGAGCTGGTGGCGCGGGTCGATCTCGAAGGCGCCGCGGTAGAGGTCCGACAAGCTTCCGGGCAGGTCGAGATCGCCGACGGCGCCGTCGCGGTACTTCAACCGATCGAGCGCCTCGGACCCCCACTGCCCCTCAGCCTTGAGGTCCGCGACGAGCCGCTCGTTGACGACGGTGAAGTCGCCAGACATGTTCGATCTGACGTAGAGGTTCGAGTACTGCGGCTCGATGGACGCGGAGGTGCCGGCGATGGTCGATATCGTCGCCGTCGGCGCGACCGCGGTGGTGTTGGAGTTCCGCATCCCGTGGTCGGCGATCCGGTCGCGGACGGCGTCCCAGTCGAGCGTCTCTTCGCGGTCGACCGGAACCTCCCGGCCGCGTTCGTCCGCCAACAGGTCGAGGGTGTCCTGCGGGAGGAGATCTCGGTCCCACTTCGACCCCTCGAACGTCTCGTAGGCGCCGCGTTCGGCGGCGAGCTTCGCGGAGTTGTCGAGCGCGTGATACCCCAGTAGCTCGCCGGCCTTCCCGGCGAATCCGAGGGCGCGCTCGGAGTTCATCGGGACGCGGGCGAGCTGGAGCGCCTCGTGGAAGCCCATCATCCCGAGCCCGATCGGGCGATGGCGCATGTTGGAGCGTTCGGCCTTCTCGGTCGGGTAAAAGTTGAGATCGACGACGTTGTCGAGCATCCGCATCGCCGTCTCGGCGGTGTCGGCGAACAGCTCGGCGTCGAGTTCGGCCGCCTCGCCGTCGGCGCCGCGGTTGACGGGAGAGTCGAGGCGCCCGTCCTCCGTCCCGCTCCGCGCCGCGACCGCGACGTCGTCGGGCGCCGGGTGCGACTCGGCGTCGCCGCGGAACGTCATGTGGCGCGCGAGGTTGATCGATCCGAGGTTACAGACCGCGGTCTCGTCCTCGCTCGTGTTGAGTGTGATCTCCGTACACAGGTTCGAGGAGTTGACGACGCCGACGTGGTCCTGCGGCGATCGGACGTTACACGGGTCCTTGAACGTTATCCACGGGTGTCCGGTCTCGAACAGCCGCGTGAGCGTCTCCCGCCAGAGATCGCTCGCGTCGACGGTCTCGTACTGCCGGAGCTCGCCGTTCGCTGCGGCTTCCTCGTACTCCTCGTACAGGGTCTCGAACTCCTCGCCGTAGGCTCCGTGGAGATCGGGCACCTCGTCCGGCGAGAACAGCGTCCACTCCTCGTCGTTCTCGACCCGCTTCATCAGGAGGTCCGGCACCCACGCGGCGGTGTTCATGTCGTGCGTGCGTCGGCGTTCGTCCCCGGTGTTCCGGCGGAGGTCGATGAACGCGGGGAAGTCGAGATGCCACGCTTCGAGGTAGGCGGCCGCCGCGCCCCGTCGTTTCCCGGAGCGGTTGATCGCGCCGGTCACGTCGTTGGCGATCTTCAGGAAGGGGACCGTCCCCGTCGATTCGACGCCGGTTGAGGAGACGAGGGCGCCGTCCGCCCGGAGCGGGGTCCAGTCGTTCCCGAGCCCGCCGGACCACTTCGACAGCTTCGCGTGCTCTTTGTACGCGTCGAAGATCCCCTCCAAGTCGTCCGGAACGGTGGTGAGGTAACACGAGGAAAGCTGCGGGTGCGTCGTCCCGGCGTGGAACAGCGTCGGCGTCGAGTGGACGAACCGCAGCGTGGAGAGCACCTCGTAGAACTCCTCGGCGCGGGCCTCGCGCTCGGATCGGTCCTCGCGGAGCGCGACGCCCATCGCGACCCGCATCCAGAAGACCTGCGGCAGTTCGAACGGCTCCGAGTCGGCTTCTCGAAGGTAGTACCGTTGCTCGAGCGTGTCGAGTGCGGTGTAATCGAACAGCTCGTCTCTCTCCGGAACGATCGCCTCGGCGAGCCGGTCGAGGTCGTACTCGCCCATCCGCTCGTCGAGGAGCCCGGCGTCGAGTCCGCGGTCGATGGCCGCCCGGAAGGACTCGCGGTACGCCTCCGCGAGCGCCTCGCCGCCGTCGGGCGGCCGCTCACCGGTCACCCGCCGGACGTAGTCCCCGCGGGCGACTCGGGCCGCCGCGGAATCGTACGCGGGGTCGCGCTCGATCCGCGCCGTGAGCGCGTCGATCGTCGCCTCGGCGATCTCGTCTCGGTCGGCACCGTCGTACAGCGCCCGTTCGACTTCGGCGGTGATCCGATCTCGTTCGGCCTCGTCCAGTACGTCCTCGTAGCCCGCCCGAGCCCGGTCGAGCAGATCGCGAATCGCGGTGTCGTGTGTGGTCGTGCTCATGTGTGTGCTCGGTTCGAGTCGAGTCGAGTCCACCGCGGAACGCCCGCCGGCGTCGTCACTGCGCGAGCGTTGCCACTGGCGAACGGCGGCACAGCGAGCACGTCGCCACCGGGCAGCGTTGCCACTGTGTGGCGTCGAGCAGACGGCCGTGAGAGCACGGCTATCGACCGCCGTCCGCGGCGGAAACCCCTCGAACCGTGTCACACATCTCCGGCCCCACTGGCATAAATATTACCAACCGAATTTCAGTAGTACAAGCGAATTTGTATACGGCGTGAGTCGGGACAAGCAGTCGAGGGGAGCGACCGAGGAGAAGCGACGACGAGCTACGGCCGCCACGTCACCGGATCGACCACCCAGAGCGCGCCCACAGCGAGCGCGCCGGCGACGCCCCCAGAGACGAGTGCGAACACGGATCCGGGCACCGCCGCGACCGCCGCGAGCAACAGGGCCGCGCCGACGAGCAGCGCGACCGTGTCCTCCGTGGTCGCGGCGCGGACGACCGGCGCTACCGCACTACCGAAGGCCGCACCGGCCGCGGCGGGCGTCCCGGAGCGCACCGTTGCGAGCGTCCCGGACTCGACGACTGCGTGGAGGGACGCCACCGGGTCACGAGCAAACCCGAGAGCGAACCCGAGCGCGACGAGAACGCCGATCACGGGCGCCAAGAGGGCGAGACGCGCGGAGAGGTCGACGGCCGCGAGCCCGGCCGCGCCGGCGACCAGCAGCACCGATCCGATCGCGAGCAGCGCGGGCGCGGCGAACGTCGAAAACGGAGACGGGGTGATGAACGGGGGGAGGTCCGAAGCCGTCTCCACGCCGGGAACGAACCCGGGCGTGACGGTGCTGGCGAGCGAGAAGATAGCCGCGGCGACCGCGAGCAGCGCGACTCCGAGAAGGCGTCGACGAGAGGGTGCCATATCGGCGACAGACCGCCGGGCCACTAAACGATCGCGGGACCGGGACGGGGTCGGGCGGAGTTGGACGCGATCGGACCCGGTCGGACGCGCCCGCCCCTAGATCGTCACGCCGGCGCGGTCGCCGTCGACCGAGACGACGACGCGCGCCGGCGGGCCGCGGTCGTCGGTGAGCCGTAACAGGAGCGTCTTCGCGACGAGTTCGTCGTCCGCGACGTCGGGGTCCCCGCGGACCCCCGCCTCCTCGACGGCGACCCGGAGGGACCGGTCGCCCGTCCGACTGATCGACCCGAGTCGGAGTTCGACCGCGGGCGCCGCGAGCCGCTGGGCGACGACGAGAACGGCGCCGCCCCCGTCGTCGACGAACGCCGTCTCGTCGACGAACGCCCGGGTCGCGGCGGCGTCGGGCCGAACAGCGGCTCGCGCGTCGGCCCCCGAACTGAACGAGGCCGCATGCGTGAGTAGCTCTTCGGGGCGGTCGTGAACGCTCTGACCGTCGACGAGCGGGTTCCCGTCGACGTACCGGCTCCGGACGCGGAGGTCCCGCGGCGTCGACGCGGCCACGTCGTGAAGCCGGTCGACGCAGCCGGCGGTGGCGACGGAGAGGGCGCCGACCACGACCGCGCGGCGATGCATGTGACCGGCTCCGACGCTCGTAGATAAAAACCCCGGCGTCGCAGTCTCGCGGTCTGAGAATCGGGAACGCCGTGAGTGGACGTCGGGAGTGTGCGACGCGGGGCGCCCGGCTACTGCCCGACGCGGGGGCGCCCAGCTACTGCCCGACGCGGGGGCGCCCGGCTACTCGTCGATCATCGGCGCCGGCACGCCGTCGTCGCCGCCGTCGAGTTCGAAGGCGCGGCGGAGTTCGGCGATGCGGTCGCGGATGTCCGCAGCCAGCTCGAACTCCAAGTTGCTCGCGGCCTCGTCCATCCGGTCTTCGAGGGCCTCGATCTGCGCTTTCGCCTCGTCCTCGCTCTCGACGTCGCCGACGCTGACCGACGAGGTGTCCGTCTTCGAGCCCGGGAGGTTCGTCTCCCCGACCGGCTTGTCGATGGTGGTCGCCTCGTAGCCGTGCTCGGCGTTGTACTCCAGTTGGATCTCCCGGCGACGTTGGGTCTCCTCGATCGCCGCCTCCATCGAGTCGGTCATCCGGTCGGCGTAGAGCACGACCTCGCCGTTGACGTTGCGGGCGGCCCGCCCCATCGTCTGGACGAGGGTGGTGGTGGAGCGCAGGAAGCCCTCCTGGTCGGCGTCGAGGATGGCGACGAGGCTCACCTCCGGGATGTCGAGCCCCTCCCGGAGGAGGTTGATGCCGACGAGCACGTCGATGTTGCCGAGTCTGAGGTCGCGGATGATCTCGTGACGTTCGAGGGTGTCCGTCTCGTCGTGCATGTACGCGACGTCGATCCCGGCCTCCTCGAAGTACTCCGTGAGGTCCTCGGCCATCCGCTTCGTGAGGGTGGTGACGAGGACGCGCTCGTCGCGCTCGACCCGCTCGTCGACGCGTTCGAGGAGGTCCTCGACCTGCCCGGTCGCCTCGGTCACCTCGACTTTGGGGTCGACGAGGTGCGTCGGCCGGACGATCTGCTCGGCGATCCGCTCCGAGGTCTCCCGCTCGTAGTCGCCGGGCGTGGCCGAGACGTAGAGCGTCCGGTCCGACTTCTCTTCGAACTCCTCGAAGGTGAGCGGGCGGTTGTCGTAGGCGGTCGGGAGCCGGAACCCGTTCTCGACGAGCGAGTCCTTCCGCGACTTGTCGCCCGCGTACTGGCCTTTGATCTGCGGAATCGTCTGGTGGGACTCGTCGATGACGGTGAGAAAGTCGTCCGGGAAGTAGTCCATCAGGGTGTACGGCGCGTCGCCGGACTCGCGGTCGTCCATGTGCACCGAGTAGTTCTCGATCCCGGAGCAGTACCCCGCCTCGCGGAGCATCTCGACGTCGAAGGTGGTGCGCTCTTCGATGCGCTGGGCGGCGACCAGATCGCCCTGCCGCTCGAAGTAGCTGACGCGTTTCTCCATCAGGGCCTCGATCTCCCCGATCGCCTGCTCCAGTTTGTCGTCCGGGATCGAGTAGTGCTCCGCGGGGTGGAGCATGACGGCCGGCTCGTCGCTCACGACCTCGCCTTTCATCGGATCGACCTTGAGCATGCGGTCGATCTCCTCGCCCCACAGCTCGACGCGCACCGCGTATCGCCCGTACATCGGGTAGATCTCGACGGTGTCGCCCCGCACGCGGAAGGTCCCCTGGGTGAAGTCCACGTCGTTGCGCTCGTAGTTCAGGTCGACGAGCCGGGTGAGCAGCTCCTCGCGACCCACCTCCTCGCCGACCTCCAGGCGGAGCGCCATGTCGCGGTAGTTCTGCGGGTCGCCGAGCCCGTAGATGGCCGAGACCGAGGCGACGACGATCACGTCGTCGCGGGTGAGCAGCGAGCGCGTCGCAGAGTGGCGCAGGCGGTCGATCTCCTCGTTGATGGACATCTCCTTGTCGATGAACGTGTCCGTCTGCTCGACGTACGCCTCCGGCTGGTAGTAGTCGTAGTAGGAGACGAAGTACTCGACGGCGTTGTCCGGGAACAGCTCGCGGAACTCCTCGTACAGCTGGGCCGCGAGCGTCTTGTTGTGCGCCAACACGAGGGTCGGTCGGTTCAGCTCCTCGGCGACCCACGAGACGGTGTTCGTCTTCCCGGACCCCGTCACGCCGAGCAGCGTCTGCGTGTCCGCGCCCGACTCGAACCCCTCGACGAGCTCCTCGATCGCCGCGGGCTGGTCGCCCGCGGGCTCGAACGGGGCGTCGACGCGGAGGGGGCGGTCGACGGTCGGGCGGTCCTCCGAGAGGGGGGAGTCGGCGTCGCTCACGATACGCGTCGTTGGCGGCGAAGACACTTGAGCGGCGCGGCGGGACGGGTCAGCGGAAACCGACCGTCGGCCGGACGAAAACGTTTCCCCGTCGCCCCGCGACCGTCGAGGTATGCGCATCGCCGTCCCCAACAAGGGCCGCCTGCACGATCCGACGCTCTCGCTTCTCGAACGCGCCGGGCTCCACATCGAGGAGACCGCCGACCGCCAGCTGTACGCCGACACCGTCGACCCCGACGTGTCGATCCTCTTCGCGCGGGCGGCCGACATCCCCGAGTACGTCCGAGACGGTGCGGCAGACATCGGGATCACCGGCCTCGATCAGGCCGCGGAGTCCGGCGGCGTCGCCGACTCCGCCACCGCCGCGGGCGACGACGACCTCGTCGACCTGCTCGACTTGGGGTACGGCTCCTGTAAGCTCGTCCTCGCGGCGCCGGAGGACGGCGACATCTCGGCGGTAGAGGACCTCGCGGGCGGCACCATCGCCACCGAGTTCCCGGGGATCACCCGTGACTACCTCGACCGGGTGGGGGTCGACGCCGACGTGGTCACCGTGACCGGTGCGACCGAGCTGACCCCGCACGTCGACATGGCCGACGCCATCGTGGACATCACCTCGACGGGGACGACGCTGAAGGTGAACCGGCTCGCCGTGATCGACGACGTGCTCGACTCCTCGGTGCGACTGTTCGCGCGCCCGGACGTCGTCGACGACCCGAAGGTCGAGCAGGTGCGGACCGCCTTCGAGTCCGTGCTCGCGGCCGACGGCCGCCGCTACCTGATGATGAACGCGCCCAAGGACCGACTAGACGCGGTGAAAGACGTGATCCCCGGACTCGGCGGCCCGACCGTGATGGACGTGGAGGCCGACGAGAACGGCAACGGGATGGTCGCGGTCCACGCCGTCGTCGAGGAGCGCGACGTGTTCGCGACGATATCGGAACTGAAGACGGTCGGTGCGAGCGGGATCCTCGTCACGGAGATCGAACGGCTCGTCGAATAGGCCGGGAGTCCGACTCGGGAACCGAAGTGCGTCTCACGGACCCGACTCGCGGGTCACTCCTCGCCGACCAGTCGCTCCTTTTGGGTGCGCGTCAGCGACTTGATCGCGTACTCGCGCGACATCGCCGCCGACTTCGAGTCGAACGATTCGACGTGCCGCAGCGTCACCGGGGTTCGGCCGCGGGTGTACTTGGCCCCCTCGCCGGCGTCGTGTTCCGCGACGCGGCGCTCCACGTCGACGGTGTAGCCGGTGTAGAGGGACCCGTCGGCGCACTCGATGACGTACACGTGGTGGGCCCGATCGGACACGGCCGGGGATCGGCTCGCGGGCGACGAATAGCTGCCGGTCGCGGAGTGGCTACTGGCAGGATGATCGGTGGCGAGGTGGCTGTCGGCGGAGTGGCTGTCGGCGGAGTGGCTGTCGGCGGGGACCGCCGGTCGATCTCCGGTGCGGGTCAGTCCCCAGTGCGGCCGCGCTCCCGAGAGACCTCGGCGATTCCCGCGTTCGCGGAGCAGTCCGGACAGGCGCGCAGGGTGCCGTGCTCGTCGGAGAACACGCGCGCGAAGCGGTCCGAGACGTGCGATCCGCAGTGGTCACAGCGTGGCATTTGGTACCGGTATTCACCGGCAAATATCAGTAGGGACTCGACGAACAAATACCCTTTCTCACCCCCACCAGCTTCCGGAAAACACCTTATAAACCGTCACCGGGAAACAGCGCCGTAGCTGGGATCAGTCGCGCCGCGCCGCGTCGACAGCGCGGGCGATCAGACCGGCCTGCGCGCCGGCGACGAACCCGGCGTCGACGTTCACCGCCGTGAGCACCGAACAGGACTGGAGCGCGCCCTGCAGCGCCGCGACTCCCTCGCCGCCGACGCCGTACCCCGTCGAGACCGGGAGCGCGATGACCGGCGCGTCGACGAGCCCGGCGACGACCGTCGAGAGCGCCCCCTCGCGACCGGCGGCGACGACGACGACGTCCGCCTCGGCGATCCGGTCGCGCTGGTCGAGGATGCGGTCGAGGTTCGCGACGCCCACGTCGTCGACGCGGTCGACCGTCGCGCCGATCTCCCGGGCGACGATCGCGGCCTCGCCGGCGACCGCCGCGTCCGCGGTGCCGGCGGCGACGACCGCCACGGTCGCGTCGAGCGACGGAGGCGTGAACTCGTCGCCGTGGACGACGACGGTCCGGGTTCGCTCGTCGTGGTCGACGGCCGCGCTCAGTTCGTCGTCGGCGTCGGGACCCGCCGTGAACGCCGTCCGGACCGCGGCCGCGTCGTCGGCGTCCGCCCGGGTGACGAGCGCGCGCCCCGTCGTTTCGACCGCGGTCGTCGTCAGCGCCGCGACCTCGGCCGGCGTCTTCCCCTCCGCGAGTATCGCCTCGGGGATCCCGCGCCGTCGCTCGCGGGCGGCGTCGAACCGGCCGGCCGCCGTCGTCGCGTAACCCGCGAGCCGCGATTCCGCCTCCGAAACGCCGATTTCGCCCGCGTCGAGTGCTTCGAGCGTGTCGCGCATGCCGGACCGTCGGGGTCGAACGGAGTCGTACCTATCGGTCCGAGACGACGACCGGGTCCGAGACGACGACCGGGTCCGAGTCGCCACTCGCGGCGGTGACGACCCGGGATCGTCCGGCTCTCTCACAAAGTTTATAAGTGAGCGTTCCGGCACCCCCTCGCGAACGGCACGCACGACGCTCCTCGCGGTCGAATTCAGGAACTCTTATTAACTGTCGACGGATATTCCCGATCGCATGGCAGACCTTATTGTCAAAGCGGCCGTCAAGGAAGCCCTGGACGACAAGAACGTTGCTTCGGACTTCTACGACGCGCTGGACGAAGAAGTGGACGAGCTGCTCGAAGACGCCGCGCGCCGCGCCGAGGCCAACGACCGGAAGACGGTCCAGCCTCGCGACCTCTAAGACGGACGCGACCCCCGTTCCGATTTTTTGACCGACCGCCGATCGGCGAGCGACGCGTTCGCCGAGTGAGACACCGAGGACTCACCGAGGAGCCGCTGGTAGGAACCACCGAGGAGCCGCCCAATGAGTCACCGGAGAACCGCCGCTGCCGACAGAATCAGCGCGTAAGCACTCGAACGTCCGACGTCGTCCCGACGTGGACCTCGTCTGCGAGGTCGACGAAGATCCCGTGTTCGACGACGCCCGGGGTCGTCGACAGCGTCGTCGCCAGCGCGGCCGGCTCCGGAATGTCGCCGAACGCGCAGTCGAGCACGAGGTTCCCGTTGTCGGTGACGACCGGTCCGTCCTTCCGCTCTGCGCGCCGCAGGGTCGGCTCACCACCGACCGCTCGCACCGCCTCGGCGACGACCGACCGACCGCTCGCGAGCACCTCGACGGGGACCGCCCTGTCGAGCACGGCGGCCTCTTTCGAGGGGTCGGCGACGACGAGGAACCGATCGGCGGTCGCGTCGACCAGCTTCTCGCGGGCGTGGGCCGCGCCGCCTCCCTTGATAAGGGCGGGCGCGAACGAGTCGCCGGCGTCGCCGGTGCCGCCGACCGCGACTTGATCCGCCCCGTCGATCGCGAGGTCGATTCCGGGCGCGTCGGCGCCGACGGCCTCGTCGAGATCGAGGAGCGGGATACCGCACTCGATCGCGAGCTCGCGGCTCGCGAACGAGGTCGCCACGCCGCGGATATCGAGGCCGGCGTCGACCCGTTCTCCCAGCCGTCTGATCGCGTGTGCCGCCGTCGAGCCCGTCCCGAGCCCGACGACGTCGCCGTCGTCGACCGTCCCGGCCGCCGACTCGCCGGCGCGTCGCTTCGCCGCGTCGCTCCCGCCGCTCGTTTTCATACCGTCGACTGGACGGGGTGGATTGAAAAGGCGTCGGCGTCGCGAGCACCGGCGGGGCGTCAGTCCGAGCGGCCCTCACTCCAGTCGGTCGAGCACGGCCGTCGAGTCGTACGCCAAGGAGAGCTCGCGGGAGCGTCCGCGCCCCTCGACGTCGGCGTACTCGGCGTCGATCACGCCGAGCTGGTCGAGCTTGTTGATGATCTCGGAGTAACGGGTGTAGCCGAGACCGGTCTCGTCGTGGAACGCCTCGTACACCGTCCCGGCGCGCTCGCCGTCGTTGGACGCGAGCACCCGGACGAGGGCGCGCTCGGAGTCGGAGAGGCCCCGCAGCGATCGCGAGAGGTGGACGTGCTTCGACTTGTCGTAGGCGGATTCGACGTCCTCCTTGGCGATCGTCTTCGAGGCGCGCATCTCCGCGTTCAGTCCGGCCCGGCGGAGCAAGTCGATGCCGACGCGGAGGTCGCCGCTGTCGGCGGTGAGGTCCGCGACGCGCTCCAGTTCGGGGTCACCGATCACGCCGTCGTGGAAGCCGCGTTTCGCGCGTTCGAAGAGGATATCGTAGATCTCGGTGGCGTCGTAGACGGGGAAGTACACCTCCTCCGGGCGGAACACCGACTGCACGCGGGTGTCGAGGTCGTCGATCACGTCGAGGCCCAGATCGGAGGAGACGACGATGACGCCGATCTTCGCGCCGGAGTGCGCCTCGTGGGCGCGCAACAGCGAGTAGAGGGTGTCGGAGGCCTCGTTCTCGTAAAAGAGGTAGTTCACGTCGTCGAGGGCGACGACGAGCACGTCGTCCTCCTCGACGAGCCGGTCGGTGATCTGGCCGAAGAGCTTTTTAAACGAGATCCCGGAGGAGGGCGGTTCGTAGTCGAATATCCCCTCGAACAGCCGCGAGAAGACGGCGTACCGCGTCGAGTCGACCTGGCAGTTGACGCGGACCGTCCGGACGTCGGTGCGCGCGCCGAGCTCCCCGAACAGCTTCTGGACCGCGGTCGTCTTTCCGGTCCCCGGCGGGCCACGGACCATCGTGTTGAGCGGGCGAGAGCCGCGGACGGCGGGGCGGAGCGCGTACTTCAAGCTCTCCAGCTGGCTCTCGCGGTGGCGGAACGTCTCGGGGACGTGGTCGATTTCGAACACCGACTCGTCGCGGAACACCGACTCGTCCCACGAGAGCATGTCGCCGCCGGCGTCCCCGGTCATGTGCAAACCACGACAGGCCGTCCACTTAACCGTTGCCCGCGGGGACGGCGAAAGTGAAACAGGAGGTGTAACGCCCGTTCGACGGCGGTTTCGCCGATCGATCGTCCACTCCAGAATCGTCTTGCGAGCGGCTCAGTCGCGGTCCGTGACGGCGCCGTGCCGACCGGCGCGTCCGTCGAGAACGAGCACGTGTCGCGTCAGCGATCGGTGAACCCGGCGTTCGAAGGCGGCGGCGACCGCCCACCCGGCCGCGCGGGCCTCGCGACGCCAATCGCGATCGGCGACCACGACGGCGCGGGGCGCGACGCGTTCGGCCTCCGCGAGCGCGCCCGAGACGAGATCTGCGAGTTCGTGACGGGCGATCTTCGACTGCCGACCGTAGGGCGCGTCGAAGGCGACCCCGTCGGCCGCGTCGTCACGGAACGGGAGGGCCGTCGCGTCGCCCCGGAGGACGTGCCAGTCCGGGGCGTCGGCGGTCGCGTCGACGTACTCACGGAGGTTCTCGCGCGTCCCGCGAACCATCTTCCGCTGCGCGTCGCACGCGATCGCGTCGGCGCCGACGAGGCCGGCCTCCAGCGGGAGCCCACCGGTGCCGCACATCGGGTCCAACAGGGTGCGACCGGGCGCCGCGCCCGCGAGGTTCACGTACGCGCGGGCGTCGGCCGGCGCCATGCTCCCGGGCTGGAAGAACGGGCGGTCGGTCGGCTTCGGCGCGAAGTCGCGGGCGCCCTCGGCGGCGACCCACCCGAGCGTGCAGACCGAGGCTTCCCCGCCGTCGGCGCCGTCGACCGCGTCGTGGGCGGTGCGCTCGCCCGCGGCGAACAGCGCCCGGAGGACGTGGTCGGGGTCGTCGAGGTCGACGTCGAACCCGCGGTCGACGAGGACGCCGCCGAGTTCGCGCTCGGCCGCGCTCGTCGAGACGTCGGTCGTGTTCCGGACGTTTCGGGCGCGGACCGCGACGGTTCCGGTGCGGTCGAGCGGGGCGGCCTCGAGCGCGGCGACCGCGGCGTCGACGGCCGCGTCGGTTCGGGCGAGCGCCTCGTGGGCGGCGCGGGTATACGCGAGGCGGGGTATCGCCGCGCCGTCGATACTCCCGGCGCCCGCGACACCCGGGGCGAGGAGGGTGACGCCGGCGGCAGCGGTCGCCGCCTCGGCGGCGGCGAACGCGTCTTCTTCGCCGGCGAGTTCGAGCCAGTACACGACCCGGGATCCGGCGCCGGGTCGCAAGAGGATAGCGGTTCCGACCAACCACCTTTTTATCTCTTTCAAGTGACGATGACGTATAGATGGCCGATCCGAAGGAGACGATCACGATAGAGAACGTCGTCGCGTCGACGGGGATCGGACAGGAGCTCGATCTCCAGAGCGTCGCGATGGACCTGGAAGGCGCCGACTACGACCCCGAGCAGTTTCCCGGCCTCGTCTACCGCACCACGGACCCGAAGTCGGCCGCGCTGATCTTCCGTTCCGGAAAGATCGTCTGTACCGGCGCCAGCTCGATCGACGCCGTCCACGAGAGCCTCGCTATCGTCTTCGACGAGCTCCGCGCGCTCCAGATCCCGATCGACGACCCGGAGATCACGGTCCAGAACATCGTCACCTCCGCGGACCTCGGCGAGAGCCTCAACCTCAACGCGATCGCGATCGGGCTCGGGCTCGAACACATCGAGTACGAGCCGGAGCAGTTCCCCGGACTCGTCTATCGACTCGACGAGCCCGACGTGGTTGCGCTGTTGTTCGGCAGCGGAAAGCTCGTCGTCACCGGCGGCACGACGCCGGACGACGCGGCCGCCGCCGTCGACGTGATCGTCGAGGAGCTGACCGGGCTCGGACTGCTGGGCTGACTCCCCGCGGGCCGGCACCCGTCGGCTCGATTTCGCGACCACTTTTACCCGCCGAGCCGTACGTCGACCATGCTCTTACAGACGGTGACACCGGTCTCGGTGCTCGGGACGACCGTCGCGTTCGCGCTGTTCCTCTCCGTGACCGCGCACCTCGCCGCGCGGAACGTCCTCGGTGACGTCGACCCTCGGCGGGCACTCTACGTCGGCCCGCTCCCGGCGATCATCGGCGTCGTCGGCGGTGCGTTCTCCGTCTCCGAAGCGCTACTCGTCCCCGCGGCGTTACTGGTCGACGGGGCCATGTTCGCGTGGAGCTACGACCAACCGCGCCGCGTCGTCGTCGGAATGACGCTCATCCACGCGGTGATCACGACGCTTCTCGGGATCGTACTGCTCGGAATCGCGGTGTTGCTCGCGGCGCGCCCGGCGTAGATCGGAGCGCGGCGGCGCGGGGTCGGTCGGTCACGGCTCCGGCGACGCGCGGTCGCTCACGGCTCCGGCGGCGCGCCGTCGTAGGCGTCGTGGTCGCCGTAGAAGTTCAGCATCGCGAACTTCAGCTTCTCGGGGTCGATATCGAGCAGCTCCGCGCGCTCCTCGGGCGGGAAGGCCCCTCGGACCGAGTACTTCCCCATGTCCGCCGCCGTGTACCGCCGGTCCGCGAGGATGCGGACGCCGAAGTCGTCGGGGCCGCGGATGACGCGCCCGAGCGCCTGTCGCGTCTTCCGAATCGTCGGGATCTCGACGGCGTACGACCAGCCGGGATCGCGGGAGCGGTCGCGGTCGGAGAAGGTCCGGTCGTACGCCGCTTGGACCGCCTCCATGCGGTCCGAGAGGTGCGGATACGGGACGCCGACGACGATGACCGTCCGAGCGTCGTCGTCGTCGAAGCTCACACCCTCCGCGAGCGTCCCCCACAGGGAGGTGAACAGGGTGGCGTCGTCGCGCTCGACGAACCGCCGGCGCAGTTCCGCTTCGTCTTCGCCGGACCCGTCCAGGTAGAGCCGTCCGAGGCCCGCGCCAGCGAGCCCGCCGCCCGCGCCGTCCTCGCCCGTCGAGCCGCCGAGTCGCTCGTAGTAGCGCTCGGCCTCGGCGTACGAGGGGAAAAATGCGAGCGTGTTGCCCGGGGTGAAGCGGATCGCGTCGCGGAGCAGCGACGACACCGTCTCCTGTGTCTCCGGGTCGTTTCGCTCCGAGGCGAACAGCGGGGGCGTGTCGACCGCGAACGTCCGGCGGTTCTCCTCGGGGTACGCCATCCCGTACGCGAGCGACGCCACGTCCTCCAGCCCGAGCACGTCCGAAGTCACGTCGAAGGGGCGGAGCGTCGCGCTCATCAGCACGCTCGCGGCCACCTCGTCGAACAGCTCCTCCGTGACGCGTCGCGGGATACACGTGTACAGCTCCGCGCGTCCGTACACCTCGTCGGTGCCGCCGTCGCGACGCACGGAGACGACCGGGTACTGCCCGAGCGCCGTCCCCTCGTCCATCCACGTCGAGACGAACCGGGCGACCTGCAGGGTCTGACACTCCGTCCGGGTGGTCGTCTCGCCGTCGCGGTAGCGGCGCTCGTACTCCTCGTCGAGCGCCTGTCCGAGTTGGACCGCGAGCTCCGTCTCCGTGTCGATTCCCTTCCCCTCGTAGCGGTCGAGGAACGCGAGCGTGAGGTCGTCACGACGGTCGTCGTTGGCGATGGAGAGGTCCTCCCAGTTCTCTCCGACGCCCTCGTGGGCGCCGAAGCCGAGTGCGTCGTCGTACGTGTCGACGAGGGCGTCGCGGAACGCGCGCACGACGTTTCCAGCGGCCTCGGCGCGCGAGTCGTCGCTGTCGGCGAGCTCTTCGACGGCGGCGTCGAGCGTGTTCTCGGTGAGGGTGCGGGTGGCGTGGTCGCGGGCGGCGTCCTCGATGTTGTGGGCCTCGTCGAAGACGGTGATTATCTCGGAGGGGTCGCGGTCGATCCAGCGGAAGAACTGCTCTCTGATCTGGGGATTCAGCAGGTGGTGGTAGTTACAGACGACCAGATCGACGCCCTCCATCCCCTCCTTGAGCAGCTCGTAGCCGCACAGCTCTCGCTCGTCCGCGTACGCGTACACGTCGTCGGGGGTGCGGACGTCCTCGAAGAGCCAGCCGAAGAACTCCCCGGTGTCCTCCACGAGGTTGTTCCGGTAGTGCGCGCAAACGTTCGCCGTCTCGTACTCGTCGATTTCGGCCTCCAGATCGTCGAGCTCGTCCATGATCGCCTCGCGAGCCTCCGCCGCGCCGGCGTCGCCCTCGCGGCTCTCGGCGAGCAGTTCGCGCTGGCGCGTCTCCAGTTCGCGGACCTCGCTTTCCGTCTCGACCACCTCGCGGGTGGTGTCTCTGAGCGTCTGACACTCTTGGTAGTCGACGTCGATGTGGCACATCGACGATTTTCCCCGGAAGACGACCGCGCGGATGGGCTCGGTTCGGGTGATCGCGCGCGCGTCCTCGACGAACTGTCGCATCTGCTGGTGGACGTTGGTCGTGATGACGACCGTGCGGTCGTGCTCGCGGGCGTGTTCGAGCGCGGGAACGAGCGCGGAGAGGGTCTTTCCGGTCCCCGGCGCGCCCTCGAACAGCACGTCCTGGCCCCGGTCTAACGCGTTGGCGATCCTGTCCATCGCCTCGCGCTGGTTCGGGTACGGTTCCTCGTAGGGGAAGAACCGCAGGTGCGACGACTCTGACACGAGACGGGGTTCGGCGCCACCGGCTAAAAGGGGTTGGGTGGTGTGGCGGGAGCCGACGACGACCGCAGAGAACCGGCGGCGATCGCCGTGGTAATGGTTTCAATCTATTTAGGTATTCTGGGCATGTGCAATGTGAACGCATTGTGCCAGCAATTATTACCGGTATTCGGTCCATGAGAGAGCCATGGCGACAGAAACAGCGACAACGACGGGCGTATCGACCGAAGCCGGGAGTTGGAGAGGGGGCGTGGCCGGAGGGCTCGCCGGGAGCGTCGTCTTCGGGCTCGTGATGGCGTTTCTCATCCCCGACCCGATGTTGGAGATCGTGATCCCGTCGATGTACGGGCTCGCACCGCCGGAGGCGCCGTTCGTCGGGTGGGTGATCCACATGTCCCACGGCGCGGTGATCGGCGTCGGGTTCGCGGCCCTGCTCACGGCGAAGCCGGCACTCGGTAGGAGCGTCGGAGCGGCGGCGGCCGCGGGTGCCGCGTACGGGCTGCTCGTCTGGCTCGTCCTCGCCGTGATCGTGATGCCGATCTGGCTCCCGGCCGTCGGCTCGCCGGCGAACCCGCCGTTTCCCAACATCGGACTGCTGAGCGCGGTCGGACACCTCCTGTACGGGGTCGTGCTCGGCGCCGTGTACGCCGGACTCGTCGAATAGACGGTCCGACCGACGAGAGCCGTTCCCGACGCCGAGCAGCGACGGTTCGCTCTCACCTTCCTTTTTAATGGCGGCCCGCGAGGAGTCCCGTAACGAATGTTCGACGAGATCCTCGAGAAGTTCGAGGGGTCCCCCAGCCAACAGGCCGTGATCAGACTGTTCTTAGAGCGCGGCTTCTCGGTCAACGAGGAGGGGCGCGTCGTCTCCGGCGGGATCGAGATCCCGTACACCGGGATCGCGCGCGAGCTCGACGTCGACCGCCGAGTCGTCGACTCGACGACCGACGCCATCCTGGCCGACCCCGACCTGAAGCGCATCTTCACCAACATCTCGTCGGTGCCGAGTCTGATGGACCTGGCTCCCGTCCTCGATCTCACGGTGCTCACGATCGAGGTCGCGGCCGCCGACGAGGCCGGGATCGTCGCCGAGGGGACCGGAATCTTGGCCGACCACGACGTCTCGATCCGCCAAGTGCTGAGCGAGGACCCCGAGTTCACCGACGACCCGAAGCTGTACGTGATCACTGACACCGAGCTCCCGGGCGACCTGCTCGTCGAGATCCGCGATCTCGACTACGTCCGGCGCGTCGGGTTCTGAGCGGCCCGAATCGGCCGTCCCGAGGCGGCGTTCCCGCGGCAACACCTCTGTGGCAACTCCTGCGACGACGGTCGTGCACCGCGTTCAGTTTCACCGGCGATTCGGTTCGCGATATCGCCGTGGACCCTTATATACAGAGCCGAGCCATTCCGGAACGCCCGCGCGCCGGAGTTTCACTTTCACTCGGGTGTAAACCAGACTTTATACCCGATGCCGAACAAGGAGCGGGTACATGCCTGAAGACGAACTCGAGGACCTCCCCGGAGTCGGCCCCGCCACCGCGGACAAACTCGTCGAGAACGGGTTCGAAAGCTATCAGTCGATCGCCGTTGCGAGCCCCGGCGAGATGTCGAACACCGCCGACATCGGCGAATCGTCGGCCGCCGACATCATCAACGCCGCCCGTGACGCCGCGGACGTCGGCGGCTTCGAGACGGGTGCGACCGTCCTCGAACGACGCGAGGAGATCGGGAAGCTCTCCTGGCAGATCGACGAGGTCGACGACCTGCTCGGCGGCGGCATCGAAACGCAGTCGATCACCGAAGTGTACGGTGAGTTCGGGTCCGGGAAGTCGCAGGTGACCCACCAGATGGCCGTCAACGTCCAGCTCCCGGCGGAGCACGGCGGCCTCGACGGCGGATGTATCTTCGTCGACTCCGAGGACACGTTCCGCCCGGAGCGGATCGACGACATGGTCCGCGGGCTCGACGACGAGATCCTCGCCGACGAGATGGAGCGGCGCGAGATCGAAGGGACCCCGAACAACGAGGAGGCGATGGAGGAACTCGTCGGGGCGTTCTTAGACCAGATCCACGTCGCGAAGGCGTTCAACTCCAACCACCAGATCCTGCTGGCCGAGAAGGCCAAAGAGCTCGCCGGCGAGCACGAGGAGGGAGAGTGGCCCATCCGAATCGTCTGCGTCGACTCGCTGACCGCCCACTTCCGCGCCGAGTACGTCGGCCGGGGCGAGCTCGCCGACCGCCAGCAGAAGCTCAACAAGCACCTCCACGACCTGATGCGGATCGGCGACCTGTTCAACACCGCCATCCTCGTCACGAATCAGGTCGCGTCGAACCCCGACTCCTACTTCGGCGACCCGACGCAGGCGATCGGCGGCAACATCCTCGGTCACGCCTCCACGTTCCGGATGTACCTCCGGAAATCGAAGGGCGACAAGCGGATCGTCCGGCTCGTCGACGCGCCGAACCTCGCCGACGGCGAGGCCGTGATGCGCGTCCAGGGCGAGGGACTGAAACCGGAGTAGTCCCGGAGTAGTCCCGGAGTAGTCGGCGTCGATCCGGGTCTCAGATTTTTCTTTTCGACCGTCGCCGTGAGACGAGTCGGCGTGGCGACCGCGATCGACGAGCGACTGCACGGCTGCGCGCCGGGTGTACGAACGTCAATATCCGCCCAGATCCGCCAGAACGACTGATTTCGATTGTTTCAGGCCGTAAGGTGAGAATCGGACGGACGGTTCGGCGGCAAAAATCACCGAGAACCGCCGCGCCCGACGGACTGCGGGCCAGTTTCGGCCGATCCGGCAGGTATTGACGATATCGAGCCAACACGTCTGATCGGTTCTAGTGCAACAATTGCCGAGGTATCGTCGAGAGAACGACCTTATACACCATAGATGCGTCCTTATATCTGACAACCGTCGTATTATCAAAGGTCTTTTTTGTGAAACCCAACTCGAACGTTTATATATTCTCATTCCCCGCGGTTGATACGTGATTCAGCACATGAACACGAACGAAACGCGCTGTCTGGAAGACGTATGTTCAGTTGAGGTGGTGTCGGCGTGACGGCCGGCGTGCTCGCGACCGTGGATCCGAGCGTGATCGCCGAAGGGGTGAACCTGATGTGGGTCGCCGTGGTCTGTTTCCTGATCTTCTTCATGCACGCCGGCTTCGCGATGCTCGAGGCGGGGCAGGTGCGTGCGAAGAACGTCGCGAACCAGCTCACCAAGAACCTGCTCACCTGGGGTATCGGCATCCTCGTGTACTTCCTGGTCGGTTTCGGCATCGAAGGCGTCGCCGGCGGTGGCGGCTTCTCGCCGGCGTCCGCGCTCGCCGACGGCGATTGGATCAACAGCTGGCTGTTCGGTGCCGTCTTCGCGATGACGGCGGCGACGATCGTCTCCGGCGCGGTCGCCGGTCGCGCGAAGCTCCGCGCGTACGTGGCGTACACGATCGCCATCTCGGCGGTCATCTACCCGGTCGTCGCGGGCATCACCTGGGGCGGCGGCTTCCTCGCCGGCGTCGGCTTCGTCGACTTCGCGGGCGGGATGATCGTCCACGGCGTCGGCGGTATCGCCGGCCTCACCGCGGCGTACATGCTCGGGCCGCGCATGGACCGCTACGCCGAGGACGGCACCACGAACGTCATCCCCGGTCACTCGATGACGTTCGCGGTGCTCGGCACCCTCATTCTGGCGTTCGGCTGGTACGGCTTCAACGTCGGTACGACCGCGACCGTGTTCTCGGTCACCGAGTCCGGCGAGCTCGCGCTCGGCGGTTACGCCGTGGTCGGCCGCGTGGCGCTGACGACGACGCTCGGCATGGGCGCCGGCGCCGTCGGCGCGGCGCTCGGCTCGATGTACCTCACGAAGAAGGTCGACACCCTCTACGTCGCCAACGGCGTGCTCGCCGGCCTCGTCGCGGTCACCGGGATCGCCGACCTGGCCACCTGGTGGGGCGCCATCCTGGTCGCGCTCGTCTGCGGCCTCCAGCTCCCGCTGGTGTTCGAGTTCGTCTCGGACAAGATGAAGATCGACGACGTGTGCGCGGTCTTCCCCGTGCACGGCTCGGCGGGCGTTATCGGCGTGCTCGCGCTGCCGTTCGTCAGCGTCAACGGCTTCTCCGTCGACGTGCTCGTCTCGCAGGTCATCGGCGTCGTCGTCATCACCGCGTGGACGGTCGTCGCGACCGTCGTGGTGTTCGGCACGTTCAAGGCCGCCGGTCAGGCCCGCGTCACCCCCGACCACGAGCGCGACGGCCTCGACGTCAGCGAACACGGCGTCGAGACGTACCCCGAGTTCGGCCGCGCGAACGTCGCGACCGACGGCGGCTTGGCCGTCGTCGACACCACCGAGGGCTCCCCGCGCGCCGACGGCGGCGAGGAGGCGGGCGCGGAGATCAAGATGGTCACCGCGGTCGTCCGCCCCGACAAGCTCGGTGCGATCAAGCAGGCGCTCGCGGAGATCAACGCGCCCTCGCTCACCGTCACCAACGTCTCCGGTCGCGGCAGCCAGCCGGCCAAGAAGGGCCAGTGGCGCGGCGAGGAGTTCACCGTCGACCTCCACCAGAAGGTGAAGATCGAGGTCGTGGTCGCGGACATCCCGGCCGACGAGGTCGCGGAGGCCATCAGCGGGGCCGCCAAGACCGGCGAGCCCGGCGACGGCAAGGTGTTCATCCTGCCCGTCGAGGACGCGATGCAGGTCCGCACCGGCGCGACCGGCCCGGAGGCGGTGTAAGTCGGCTTCGCACCGGCTCGACGCCGCAACGGCGAGTGAACGACTTCGAACGACCGCATTCGACGCTTGTTTTTTTGACACGCCGAGCGACGGCGACAGCGGGATGCGGCGGCGCGGCGGCAGTGGGACGCGACGTCGACAGCGGGACGCGAGACCGACGAAACGACCGCCGCCGCCGGGTCGGCAACTACTTTCACCCCTGCGTCCCAACCGCGGGGTATGAACCACGAGCGCTCTCGCGGGCTGTACGACCGCGCGCTGTCGGTCATGCCGGGCGGGGTCAACTCCTCGGTCCGGGCGACGATGCCGCACCCCTTCTTCGTCGAGCGCGGGGACGGCGGCCACGTCATCGACGCCGACGGCAACCGGTACGTCGACTGGGTGATGGGGTACGGCCCGCTGCTGTACGGCCACGACCTCCCGGATCCGGTCGAGTCGGCGATCCAGTCGCACGCGGCCGCGGGGCCGATGTACGGCGCGCCGACCGAGATCGAGGTCGAGCACGCGGAGTTCGTGGCGCGGCACGTCCCGAGCGTCGAGTCGATCCGGTTCGTCAACTCGGGAACGGAGGCGACCGTCTCGGCGGTCCGGCTCGCCCGCGGCCACACCGGTCGCGACAAGGTCGTCGTGATGCAGGGCGGCTACCACGGGGCACAGGAGTCGACGCTCGTGGAGGGGTCGCCCGAGGACCATCACCCCTCGACGAAGGGCATCCCCGAGTCGTTCGCCGAACACACCCTCCCGATCCCGTTCAACGACCCCGCCGCGGCCAAGGCCGTGTTCGCGGAGCACGGCGACGACATCGCGGCCGTCCTCGTCGAGCCGATCCTCGCGAACATGGGGATCGTGATGCCCGTCGACGGCTACCACGAGACGCTGCGGGACCTGTGTGACGACCACGGCGCTCTCTTGGTCTTCGACGAGGTGATCACCGGGTTCCGGGTCGGCGGCCTCGGCTGCGCGCAGTCGAAGTTCGGCGTCACCCCGGACGTGACGACGTTCGGCAAGATCATCGGCGGCGGCTTCCCGGTCGGCGCGATCGGCGGGCGAGCGGACGTCATCGAGGAGTTCACGCCCGCGGGCGACGTGTTCCAGTCCGGCACGTTCTCCGGGCACCCCGTGACGATGGCCGCCGGGAAGGCCGGGTTAGAGTACGCCGCCGAGAACGGCGTGTACGAGCACGTGAATCGCCTCGGGCGGCAGCTCCGCGAGGGTATCACCGACATCTGCGCGGAGCGGGCCCCCGAGTACACCGTCGTCGGCACCGACTCGATGTTCAAGACGATCTTCACCCGCGAGGCGCCCGACGACGTCGACGCCTGCTGTGCCGGCGGGTGCCGACAGAACGCCGACTGCGATCGCTACGACACCTGCCCCAAGACGGGCGCCGACGTGGCCGACGCCGCCACCGACCGCTGGGAACGCGTGTTCTGGCAGGAGATGAAAGACCGCGGCGTGTTCCTCACCGCGAACCAGTTCGAGTGCCAGTTCACCTCCTACGCGCACACCGAGGAGGACGTCGAGCGGACGCTGGACGCGTACCGAGAAGCGATCTGACCGGGAACGGGAGCGGGTGTTGCGGGCCGCCGGCGGTGGCGTTGTTTATAAATAACCGAGAGCGGCGGCGACAGCTATTTATAAAAAAGGTGTTGCGGTGGCGCGCTCCGGTGAGCGCCGCGACGCGGCGCGAACCGAGCGCGAGGGAGTCGGTCGCCCGGAGCGAAGCGGAGGGCGGCCGACGAGGCTGGGGAGGCGTGAGGCTGCGGGTGCGGTCCCGCGAGTGCAACGAGCGGGAGCATGGAAGTCGCAGCCCGCGCAGCGAAGCGACCAGGAACGTCTTCCAGTGGTGCGGCCGGGGCTTTGGAGGCGTTCACCCCGCCAGCAACGAATGATACCCAGCCGACAGCGACACTGGCCACTTATAAACGACCACCCCCACGAACTGATCCGCCCAGCCCCGCTCTCGAACGAGCGCACAACGTCGCGGATGAAGCGCCGTCGCCGCCGAGCGCGTCGGAATTGCGGAATATTTTTATACCGAAACCGGGCTAGATGGTGGTAATGCGCGCGGAGGCTCGTCTCGACGCCGCTCTCTTCCGAGGCCGACGAGCCCCGCGACCGCGACGAGGCGTCCGACCGCCGCGACCGGCTTCCGGCGCGACGCGACGACCGGCCCCCCGAGGCCACTAATCTTCATCCCTCGTCGCGTTCGCGCCGTTCCGTTTCCGAGAGTGACAGCTACGTCCGTCCGTAGCGTCGCCGCTGCGTTTTTATTGAGTCATCTAAACCGGTGAATATAAGGGGTAGAGGCTGTTTTACTCCGATAATGGCAAGCGTTGCACTCGCGTTCAGCGGCGGACTCGACACCACGGTCTGTGTACCACTACTGAAAGAAGAGTACGGCTACGACGAGGTCATCGGCGTCAACGTCGACGTCGGGCAGCCGACCGAGGAGTTCGACGAGGCCGAAGAGACCGCCGACGCGCTGGGGCTCGACCTCCACGTCGTCGACGCGAAAGCGGAGTTCGCGGACCTCTGTTTCGACGCGGTGAAGACGAACGCGACGTACCAGGGCTACCCGCTCGGGACCGCCCTCGCGCGCCCCGTCATCGCCGAGGCGATCCTCGGAGTCGCCGAGGACGAGGGCTGTGACGCCATCGCGCACGGCTGCACGGGCAAGGGGAACGACCAGCTCCGGTTCGAGGCCGTCTGGCGCGGCTCCGACCTGGAAGTGATCGCGCCCGTCCGCGAGCTCGGCCTGACCCGCGAGTGGGAGATCGATTACGCCGCCGAGAAGGACCTGCCCGTCGAGGCCGGCGACGGCGGCGTCTGGTCCATCGACGAGAACATCTGGTCGCGCGCGGTCGAGGGCGGCAAGCTGGAGAACCCGAACTACGAGCCGCCGGAGGACATCTACCAGTGGACCGCCGAGCCCGAAGGCGAGACGACCATCGAGATCGCCTTCGAGGAGGGCGTCCCGGTCGCCGTCGACGGCGAGGCGATGGACCCCGTTCCGCTCATCCAGTACCTCAACGACTACGCCGGCGGCTACGGCATCGGCCGCACCGACGTGATGGAGGACCGCATGCTCGGGCTGAAGGTGCGCGAGAACTACGAGCACCCGGCCGCGACCGTCCTGCTGACGGCCCACCAGGCCCTCGAAGACCTCGTTCTCACCAAGAACGAGCGCTCGTTCAAGAAGGGGATCGAACAGGAGTGGTCCGAGAAGGCGTACCAGGGGCTCGTGTTCGCGCCCGTCGTCGACGCGCTGAACGCGTTCGTCGACGAGACCCAGGACGTCGTGACCGGCACGGCGACCGTGAAGGTCTCGGGCGGCAACTGCCGCGTCGTCGCTCGCGACTCAGAGTACGCCGTGTACTCCGAGGAGATGGCCTCGTTCAACACCGAGGACGTCGCCGGTATCGCCCAGGAGGACGCGACGGGCGTCGCCAAGTACCACGGGCTGCAGGAGCGCCTCGCGAACGACGTGAAAGCGAGCGTCTCGAAGCCCGAACTGACGACCGACGGCTCCGGCGAGACGGACGAAAGCGACGACGAGAACTAAATGACCGACGACGACCCCGGCACGGCCGTCCGCCGCGACCGCTTCAGCGGCGGCCCCGCCCGCGAATTCCTGTCGAGCCTGGCGGCCGACGCGGCCATCTTCGAGGCCGATCTCGCGGTCGACCGCGCGCACACGGTGATGCTCGCCGAGCAGGGGATCGTCGACGACGCGGTCGCGGGCGAGATCCTCGCGGCGCTCGCCGACGTGGCGGACGCCGGCCACGGCGACCTCTCCGACGGCGAGGACGTCCACGAGGCGATCGAGACGGCCGTCATCGACCGTATCGGCCCGGACGGCGGCCGGATGCACACCGCGCGCTCGCGCAACGACGAGGTCGCGACCTGCATCCGGTTCCGGTTGCGCGAGGATCTGCTCGCGGCCGTCGAGGCGACGCTCGCCCTCCGCGAAGCGCTCGTCGACGTGGCGAGCGAGCACACCGAGACGGTGATGCCCGGCTACACCCACCTCCAGCCGGCCCAGCCGACGACGGTCGCGCACTACCTGCTGTCGTACGAGGGCGCCGTCGCCCGCGACACCGCCCGGCTGCTCGACGCGTACGAGCGCGTCAACCGCTCGCCGCTCGGCGCGGCCGCGTTCGCGGGGACGCCCTTCGACGTCGACCGCGATCGGACGGCCGAGCTGCTCGGGTTCGACGGGACCGTTCGCAACTCGATGGACGCCGCCTCCGCGCGCGACTTCCTCGCGGAGGGGGCGACCGCGTGCGCGACGCTCGCGACGACGCTGTCGGGACTCGCGGAGGACCTCATCATCTTCTCGAACAAGGGGGTCGTGGAGCTGTCGGACGCGTACGCGTCGACCTCCTCGATCATGCCCCAGAAGAAGAACCCCGACACGCTGGAGTTGACCCGCGGCGTCGCCGGGGACGCGATCGGCGAGGCGACCGGCACGCTGAGCCTGCTGAAGGGGCTCCCGCGGGCGTACAACCGCGACCTCCAGCGCGCTCACGCGGGCGTGTTCGAGATCGCGGACGACGTGCGCGAGGCGACGGCGATCGCCGCGGGCGCGGTCGCGACCGCCGACTGGGACGAGCCCGCGCTCGCGGACGCCGCCGGCGACGGCTTCTCGACGGCGACCGGGGTCGCCGACCTGCTCGCGATGGGCGGGATGCCCTTCCGGACCGCTCACGAGATCGTCGCGACGGCCGCGGAGACCGTCTCGGACGACGACACGGCGGAGGCGGCGGCCGCAAAAGTTGACGAGGCCACTCGAAAGGTCACGGACGAGCCCCTCTCGACGTACGTGAGCCGGGAGGACGTGGAGTCGGCGCTCGACCCAGCCACCAGCGTCGCGAGCCGCGACTCCGCCGGAGGGCCCGCTCCCGAGACGGTGGCCGACGACCTCGCGGCGGCCGAGACGGAGATCGAGACCGACGCGGAAGCGGTGGCCGCGCGCCGCGAATCGCTCGCGGACGCGGCCGAGCTGCTCGACGCAGAGGTGGCCGGGTATGTGTGAGACCGCGACGACGACCGAGCCGGAGCGACCGACCGGACTGCGACGGCCGCAGATCCGCGGGCGTCAGCGACGACGACGACGATCGGTGCGATCGGTGGTCGAGCCGCGACCGCCGATCGCGCCGCCGTCCCCGCGAGGGGACAACAACACTACTGGAATCTGACAGCGGATTCCACACGGCGATTGTATAACCGATTCAGTTCCGTTAGCGGCCGGTCTACATAGTGTAATTTAAATTATAAGTCCGAAGGGTTTATGCGGGTTCACCGTCGAGTACCAGCTACGATGACGAGTGACACCGACCCGGTGCTGGCAGAGGACCCGATTACGGGCGAAGAGATCGAGCTTCCGGCCGACGTGGAGGTCGGCGAGATCATCGACAGTCCGGTCACCGGGACCGAGCTGGAGGTCATCTCGCTTGACCCCGTCGTGTTGGAAGAGGCCCCCGAACTCGAGGAGGACTGGGGCGAGTAGATGGCGACGATCGCCACGACCGCGACACGCGAGTGGTCGACATGCAAATAGGGATCCTCTACTCGCGGATCCGTAAAGACGAGAAGCTGCTGCTCGGCGAACTGCGCGACCGCGGCCACGAGGTCGAGAAGATCGACGTCCGGAAAGAGCGGTTCGGACTCGACTCGACGACCGCGAACGTCGATGACCTCGATATCGTCGTCGACCGCTGTCTGTCGACGAGCCGGTCGCTGTACGCGACCCAGTTCCTCGACAGCTACGGCGTCCCCATCGTGAACACGCCCGAGACGGGCGACATCTGCGCCGACAAGGCGAAGAACTCGCTCGCGCTCGCGCGGGCCGACGTGCCGACGCCCGCGACGGAGGTCACGTTCACGAAGGAGGCCGCGATGGAGTCGATCGAGGAGTTCGGCTACCCCTGCGTGCTCAAGCCCGTCGTCGGGTCGTGGGGCCGGCTGATGGCGAAGATAGACTCGCGGAACGCCGCCGAGGCGATCTTAGAGCACAAGGAGACGCTCGGCCACTACGAGCACAAGGTGTTCTACATCCAGGAGTTCGTCGACAAGCCCGGCCGCGACATCCGCGCGCTGGCGGTCGACGGCGAGCCGATCGCCGCGATGACTCGGTCGTCCGACCACTGGCTCACGAACGCCGCGAAGGGCGGCGAGACGAAGCCGTTCGACCTCGACGACCGCGCGCTGGAACTGGTCGAGCGCGCGAGCGAGGCGGTCGGTGACGGGCTGCTCGGCGTCGACCTGATGGAGGTCGGCGGCGAGGGCTCCGGCGAGTACACCGTACACGAGGTGAACCACACGGTGGAGTTCAAGGCGCTGGACGCCACCACCGACGTCGACGTGCCCGCGAAGGTCGTCGACTGGCTGGAGGCGAAGGCGGCTGCGGCGGCCGACGGCGAGGAGGTCACGGCATGACGGACGAGACCTACACCGCGAGCGTCGTCGGCGGCACCGGCTTCACCGGCGGCGAGCTGTTGCGGCTCCTCTCGGGCCACCCCGACTTCGAGGTCGTGCAGGCCACGTCTCGGTCTGCCGACAACATGACCGTCGGCCGCTCGCACCCGAACCTGCGCGGGCTCGACCTGCGCTTTTCGGACCCGGACGACTTGGAGTCCGTCGACGTGCTCTTCTCGGCGACGCCGCACGGCGTCTCGATGGGACAGGTCGACGAGTACTTCGAGGCGGCCGACACGGTCGTCGACCTCTCGGCGGACTTCCGGCTGCCCGAGGCCGAGCTGTACGACGAGTGGTACGACGGGCACACCGCGCCCGAGTACCTGGAGCGCGCTGAGTACGCGCTCCCCGAGATCAACCGCGAGAACCTCCCCGGCGCCGACCTGATCGCCGGCGGGGGCTGTAACGCGACCGCGACGATGCTCGGGCTCAAGCCCCTCGTCGACGCGGGCGCGCTCGGCCCCGATACCGGCGAGGTCGTCGTCGACGTGAAGGTCGGCTCCTCGGAGGGCGGCGCCGGCGGCGGCGCGGCCTCCTCGCACCCGGAGCGCTCGGGCGTCGTGCGTCCCTACGCCCCGACCGGCCACCGCCACGAGGCGGAGATCGAGGCGTACCTCGGACTCGACGTCTCCTTCACCGTTCACGCGGTCGAGATGGTCCGCGGCGCGAGCGCGACCTGCCACGTCTTCCCCGACGAGCCCGTCTCGAAGGCGGACCTGTGGCAGGCGTACCGCGGCGCCTACGCCGACGAGCCGTTCATGCGGATCGTCTCCGGCGGGGGCGGCGTCTACCGCTACCCCGAGCCGAAGGCGGTCGCCGGCACGAACTACGGCGAGGTCGGCTTCGAGCTCGACCCCGGCAACCGGCGCGTCGTCGTCTTCTCGGCGATCGACAACATGATGAAAGGCTCCGCCGGACAGGCCGTCCACGCGGCGAACGTCGCGCTCGGGCTGCCCGAGACCGCGGGCCTCGAGTTCCAGGGGCTCCACCCCGTGGGATCGCCATGAGCGAGGAAGGGACCGACACCGGCGTCGCGCCCGTCGACGAGCCGCCCGTCGTCGTCAAGATCGGCGGCGCGAAGGCGGTCGACCCGGCCGGCGCGGTGGGCGACGTCGCCCACCTCGCGGCGAACGGTCGGCGGGTCGTCGTCGTCCACGGCGGCTCGACCGTCGTCGACGAGACGATAGAGCGGCTCGGCATGGAGCCGGAGTACGTCGAGTCCGCCTCGGGCGTCACCGGTCGGTTCACCGACGCGGCGACGATGGAGGCGTTCACGATGGCGATGGCCGGCACGCTCAACACCGAGTTGACGGCGCTGTTCCGCGAGGCCGGCGTCGACGCGGTCGGCCTCTCGGGCGTCGACGGCGGGCTCCTCTCGGGCCCGCGCAAGTCGGCGGTCCGAGTGGTCGAGGACGGCAAAAAGAAGATCCGTCGCGGCGAGCACTCCGGGCGGATCGAGTCGGTGAACGCCGACCTGCTCGGCGGCCTGCTCGAGGACGGTTACACCCCCGTCGTCTCGCCCCCGATGGAGGGGAAAGAGAGCGACGGCGGCGTCACGCCGGTCAACACCGACGCGGACCGGGCGGCCGCCGCGGTCGCGGGCGCGCTGGACGCCGACCTCGTCTTGCTGACGGACGTGGCCGGCGTGTACGCGGACCCCGAGGACCCCGACACGCTGATCGAGTCGGCGGCGACGCCCGAAGAACTGGCGGCGGTCGAAGCCGCCGCCGAGGGCTTCATGGGCAAGAAGGTGATGGCCGCCAAAGAGGCGCTCTCGGGCGGCTCCGGGCGCGTGATCGTCGCGGACGCCAACGTCAACGACCCCATCGTCGCCGCACTCGGCGGCGCGGGGACGACGATCGAGCGCGCCGCGATCGCTGAATCGGTCGAAACGGAAGGTGAGTCCGCATGAGCGGCTTCGTCTTCTCCGAGAAACCGATCGAGATCGCCTCGGGCGACGGGGTTCACCTCACCGACGCGAACGGGACCGAGTACCTCGATTTCGGCGCGAGCTACGCGTGTACCCCGGTCGGGCACTGCCACCCCGAGGTCGTCGACGCCGCGACGAGCCAGCTGAAGGAGCTGATGTACGTGCAGGCGTCGTACCCGCACGCGGCGCGGACCGCGCTGTACGAGCAACTGTCAGCGGCCGGACCCGGCGACGTCGACAACGTCTGGCTCTGTAACTCCGGGACCGAGGCCAACGAGGCCGCCCTGAAGTTCGCCCGGCACGCGACGGGCCGCGAGAAGATCGTCGCGACGACCCAGGGCTTTCACGGCCGGACGATGGGCGCGCTCGCGACCACCTGGAAACAGAAGTACAAACAGGGGTTCGAGCCGCTCGCCGGCGGCGTCGAGTTCGTCGAGTACGGCGACGCCGAGGCGATGCGCGAGGCCGTCGACGAGGAGACCGCCGCGGTGATTCTCGAACCGCTGCAGGGCGAAGGCGGGATCAACCCCGCACCCACCGAGTACCTGCAGGCGGTCCGCGAGGCGACGGCAGACGCCGGAGCCGCGATGATCCTCGACGAGATCCAGACCGGGCTCGGCCGCACCGGGTCGCTGTGGGCGGCCGACCACCACGACGTGGTGCCCGACGTGCTCACGACCGCGAAGGGGCTCGCCAGCGGACTCCCGATCGGCGCGACGCTGTGTCGCGACTGGATCGCCGAGGACTGCGGAAACCACGGATCGACGTTCTCCGGCGGCCCCGCGATCGCCGCGGCCGCGGGAGCCACGCTCGACGTCATCGAGCGCGAGGACCTCCCGGCGCACGCCGAGGAGATGGGAACGTACCTCCGCGGCGAGATCGAAGCCCGCCTCGGCGACGACGTCCGCGACGTCCGCGGCGACGGGCTGATGATCGGCATCGAAGTGAAGCGCGGCTCGAACCGCCTGCTTCGCGACCTGGCGATCAACCACCAGATCCTCGCGCTGCCGGCGGGCCGCACCGTGTTGCGGCTGCTCCCGCCGCTGACGATCGAGCGCGAGCACGCCGACGCGGTCGTCGACGCCATCGAAGAGGTGGTCGGATGATGTCGACCGGGAAGGAGCGGGAGGGTGACGACTCGACCGCCGAGTCCTCAGAGACCGACTCGTCCGGGAGCGAATCGTCCGAGACCCAGTCGTCTGCGGCCGGGACCGACGTCGTCGCCGGCGGTGGGTACCCCGAAGCCTGCGACACGCCGGCCCGGAAGCTGCTGTACGACATGGTGTCTATCCCCTCTCCCTCCGGCGAGGAGGAGCAGGCGGCGAAGCGCCTCGTCGACTTCTTCGAGGCCAACGGCCGCGAGGCGTGGATCGACGAGGTCGGGAACGTTCGCGCGCCCGCCAGCGACGCCGTCCTCCTGACCTCGCACATCGACACGGTTCCGGGCGACATCCCGGTCGAAGTGAAGCCGGCCACCGAGGACGACGAGGTCGGTGAGCCCGGCGAGCCCGTGCTCTGGGGGCGCGGCTCGGTGGACGCCACCGGTCCCCTCGTCTCGATGGCGGTCGCGGCGGTCAAAACGGGCGTCTCGTTCGTCGGCGTCAGCGGCGAGGAGACGAGTTCGCGGGGCGCCCGGTTCCTCGTCGAGGACCGCGACGCCCCCGAGGCCGTGGTGAACGGCGAGCCCTCCGGCTGGGACGGGATCACGCTCGGCTACCGCGGGTTCCTCGCGGGCACGTACGTGAACACGAGCGAGTCCGGCCACACCTCCCGGCCGGAGCCGAACGCCATCCAGCACGCGATCGACTGGTGGCACGGCGTCGAAGAGACGTTCGACCCGGCCGACCCCGACACGCCGGTGTTCGAGCAGGTGACGACGAAGCCCGTCTCGTTCGACGGCGGGCTCACCGACGACGGGCTCGCGGTCGAGGCGACGATGGACGTGCAGCTTCGCGTGCCGCCGAACCGGACCGTCGACGAGATCCACGAGCTGGCGGAGACGGAGCTGTCGACCGGATCGGTCCACTGGAAGGAGCCGATCCCCCCCGTCATGGAGAGCCCCCGGACGGAGTTGGCCCGGGCGTTCCGCGTCGCGATCCGCGGCGCCGGCGGCGACGTTCGCCTGCTGCGCAAGACCGGGACGAGCGACATGAACCTCTTCGCGGCCGCGTGGGACTGCCCGATGGTCACCTACGGCCCGGGCAACTCCGATCTCGACCACGCGCCCGACGAGCGGCTCCCGCTCTCGGACCTGGACCGGGCGACGACCGTGTTGAGCGACGTCTGTCGGGACCGACCGTAGGCGTCGCGGCGCGGGCCGCGACGCCGGCTTCTTTTGAATCGACGCGCCTCGCGACCGACGACTGATCGCACCGTTGTCACCGCACCGCGACCGCCGACGGCCACCACACATCCACCCACATCCACCCACATCCACCACACACATCCAATGCCACTCGCTACCGACGACTTCCTCGACATCGACGACGTGACGCCCGCCGAACTGGACGCCCTGCTCGACCGCGCCGCCGCGATGAAGGCCGGAGAGACCGATCCCCGGCTGGCGGACGCCACGCTCGGGATGATCTTCGAGAAGCCCTCGACGCGCACCCGCGTCTCCTTCGAGACGGGGATGACGCGGCTCGGCGGCCACGCGATGTTCCTCGGACCGGACGACATCCAGCTCGGCCACGGCGAGCCGCTGCGCGACACCGCTCGCGTGCTCGGCCGGTACGTCGACGGGGTGATGGCCCGCCTGTTCGACCACGAGGACGTCGAGACGCTCGCCGAGTACGCCGACTGCCCGGTCATCAACGGCCTCACGGACGAGGCGCACCCCTGTCAGACGCTCGCGGATCTGCTCACGATCCGCGAGACCGTCGGCGAGGACGCCACCGTGGCGTGGATCGGTGACGGAAATAACGTCGGGCAGTCGTTCGTCGTCGGCGCCGCGATGGCCGGTATCGACGTCGAGGTCGCCACGCCGGCCGACTACGGGATGGACCCCGAGGTCTTCGACCGCGCGGCCGCGTTCGGCGCGGACGTGGAGCCGACGACCGATCCGGAGGCCGCGATCGACGGCGCCGACGTCGTCTACACCGACGTGTGGATCTCGATGGGACAGGAGGGCCAGCGACACGAGAAGCTCGCCGCCTTCGACGGGTTCCAGGTGAACGCGGACCTCCTCGCCGGCACCGACGCGAAGGTGATGCACTGTCTGCCCGCACACCGCGGCGAAGAGATCACCGATGACGTGTTAGAGTCGGACCGCGCGTTGGTGTGGGACCAGGCGGAAAACCGGATGCACGCGCAGAACGCGCTGCTCGTCGAACTGCTCGACGAGGAGTGAGTCGCCCGGACCGCCCTACTCCCCGTCGGCGCTAGTGAGAAAGTCGACGTCGCCGGCGATGACGGCGCTCGCGACGACCGCGCCGCCGACGAGCAGCGCGACGACGAACGTCGTCAGCGACACCGTGAGCGCGTCGCCGCCGATAGTGACCCCGACGAACGCGCCGACGGCACCGCCGACGCCCCCGGCGATGACCGCGAGCGTCTGTGCCTCGCTCATAGCTGTCGATTCCTCAACAGACCTTATAAGCGTTCGCGCCGGGTTCTCTCGGGTGATAACGGCGACGAGGGCACGCCCTCGCGGGGTCGCCGACGTTGGCCCGGGCTACTTAGGGTACTGCCGCCCGAGATCGACGTTCGTCCCGTCGCCTGCCGCTCTATCCGCGTCGACCTCACTATCCGCGTCGGCCTCGTCGCCCCCCGGGCTGACGCTCCCGGTTCGGTAGCCGGCCATGTCGAGGGTGACGTACTCGAAGCCGAGGTCGGTGAGGTGCTCGTGGACGGCGTCGGCGAACGCGGGGTCCAGCGCGCGCTCGAGCTCGTCCGGCGCGAGTTCGACGCGCGCGAGCCCGTCGTGGTCGCGAACGCGGAACCCCGAAAAGCCCCACTCGCGGAGCACTCGCTCGGCCTTCTCCACGCGACTCAGCCGCGCCTCGGTGACCTCCAGTCCGGTCGGGATCCGCGAGGAGAGACACGCCATCGACGGCTTGTCGGCGACCGACAGGTCGTACGCCTCGGCGATCGCTCGGACCTCGGGTTTCGAGATATCCGCGTCCAGAAGCGGCGAGAACACGTCGAGCTCCTCGACCGCGCGGAGCCCGGGCCGGTGACCCTCCCCGGGGTCGTCGGCGTTGGTCCCGTCACAGACCGTGCCGATCCCCAGTCGCTTCGCCGTGTCGTACATCCGGCCGAGCCGCATCGTCCGGCAGTGGTAACAGCGGTCGCCGTCGTTGGCGACGAAGTTCGGATCGTCGAGCTCCGAGAAGGTGACCGTCTCGTGGCGGATCCCGATCTCCTCGGCCACCCGGGTGGCGTCGTCGAGCTCCGCGGCCGGCAGCGTCTCGCTGCGCGCGGTACACGCCACCGCGTCCTCGCCGAGCGCGTCCCGCGCGAGCGCCGCGACCACCGCGGAGTCGACGCCCCCCGAGAAGGCGACGAGGACGCCGTCGCGCTCGCCGAGCGCCTCGCGGGCGGTCCGCGCCTTCGCCGCCGTCTCCGGGGCGAGTCCGTCGCCGTTCTCGCCTCCCTCGCCGTCGCCGTCGACGGCGAGCGTATCCTGACTCATGGCCTCGGGTTCGCGGCCGGCGGGAAAAAGCGCGTCGGCCGCGGTCGGCCGGGCAGACGGCCGGGTGGGGGCAGTCGACCGGAACGCCTCCGCGTCCGCCCGCCGACCCCCTATCCTTTTGCGCGTTGCCGCGATATCCGCGAGTAGATGGAGTTGGAGGCGATCCCCGGCGTCGGCGCGAAGACGGCCGCCGCGTTGCGCGAGCTCGACGACCCGCTGGCGACGGTCGAGTCCGGCGACGTCGCCGCGATCGCCCGCGCGCCGGGCGTCAACGAGGCCCGCGCGGCCCGCATCGCCCGCGGAGCGATCCGCCGCCGCCACGACGACGCGGGGCGCGTGCTCGCGACAGACCGCGCCCGCGAGGTGTACCGTTCGGCGATCGACCTGCTGCGCGAGCGCACCGTCACCGACTACGCCGCGAAACGGCTGGAAACGTTCTACCCGAGCGCGTCGGCCTCGCGGATCGACGAGGCGCAGTCGTTCGTCGCGGCGGCGATGGAGCGCGACCCCGACCCGACCGTCCGCGAGGCGCTCGCGGGCGTCGAGCCGCTCGCGGATCCGCCGACCGTCCGGGTCCGCGACCGCTGTCTCGCCAGCGGCGACGCCGAGACGCTCGCTCGCGCGGAGGCGGCCGTCCCCGAGCTCTCGGTCGAGACAGTCGAGGACGCCCGCGACATTACCGAACTCGCCCGGTCGTACGCGACCGTGATCGTGCTCGACGAGGCGTTCGCCGGGCTCGACGTCGAGGGCGACGTCCACGTGCGTCCCGACGCCCTCGAAACGCCCGCGGAGACGGTTCCGGAGCGCCTGCTCGCCTTCTTCGCCGCGAATCGCGATCGGCTGGAGGCGGCCGCGACGGTCCACGAGGCGGCGGCCGCGACGGGGACGCCGGTCTCGCCGGACGGCGACCCCGCGGCAGATATCGATCGGCTCAGAGACGCGCTCTCGCGGCTCGACGACGACGGGACGATCGTCGGCGACGCCGAATTGGAGCGGCTCACCGCCGCCGTCGACGACCTCGACGCCGCGGTGTCGACGGCGGAGTCCGTCGCCGACGACCGGCTCCGCGAGGCGATCCGCGAGCGCGACGTCACCATCGAGGGGACGGACTTCCTGTCGTTAGTCGAGCAGGGGGCCCGCGTCGACTCCCTTTTGGACCGCGAACTGGCCGACGAGTACGACGCGGCGATGGCGCGCGCCCGCGAGCACCTCGCCGACGCGCTCAGACTGGAGCCCGAGGAGGCGGAGCTCGCCGACCGCGTGTTCGGCGACGACCCCTCGTTCCCGGTCGACCACGACGAGACGGCCGTCTCGCGGCTCCGGACCGAACTGGCCGCCGCGCGGGACCGCCGAGCCGCCCGGCTCAAGGCCGAGCTCGCGAGCGACCTCGGCGACCTCCGCGAGCCCGTCGAAGCGTTGGTTCGAGACGCTCTCGAACTCGACGTGGAGCTGGCGATCGCGGCGTTCACCCGGGACTTCGACTGCGTGATGCCGGCGGTGGTCGATCCGGGCGAGAGCGGTGAGTCCGCGGTCGGCGGCGACGGATCCGCGGCCGACCGCGACTCCCCCGGCTTCCGCATCGAGGGCGGGCGCTCCCCGCTTCTCGACGTCGACTTCGCGGACGTCGAGGCGATCGACTACGCCGTCTCCGGGGCGACGCTCCTCTCGGGGGTCAACTCCGGCGGGAAGACCTCCACCCTCGATCTGGTCGCGCTCGTCGTCGTCCTCGCGCAGATGGGGATGCCCGTCCCCGCCGAGTCGGCCACGGTCGAGCGCTTCGAGGAGATCCACTACTACGCGAAATCGCAGGGCACCCTCGACGCCGGTGCCTTCGAGGCGACCCTCCGGGACTTCGGCGACCTCGTCGAGGGCGCGGACGGCCGGCTCGTCTTAGTCGACGAGCTTGAGTCGATCACGGAGCCGGGCGCCTCCGCGAAGATCATCGCGGGCATCCTTGAGGCGCTCGACGGGCAGAACGCGACCGCCGTCTTCGTCTCGCACCTGGCCCGCGAGATCCGCGCCGCCGCCGACTTCGACGTGGCCGTCGACGGGATCGAAGCGGAGGGTCTCGTCGACGGCGAACTCCGCGTGAACCGCTCGCCGCGGAAGGGACACCTCGCGCGGTCGACGCCGGAGCTCATCGTCGAGAAGCTCGCCGGCGACCGCGACACCGACTTTTACGCGGAGCTACTGGAGAAGTTCTGAGCGCGGATCACGGGGGCGTCACAACAGCACGGCCCCCGCGAGCCCGAGGAAGACGAAGAAGCCCAGCACGTCGGTCGCCGTGGTGATGAAGATCGTGGCGGACGTCGCCGGATCGAGGCCGAACCGGTCGAGCACGAGCGGCATGAGCGCGCCGAAGAAGCCGGCGATGACGAGGTTCGCGACCATCGAAACGCCGATCACGGCGCCGAGCAGGACCCCGAACTCGCCGTACGAGAAGGCGGTCGCGACGACGGCGACCAGCGCGCCGGTGATGATCCCGTTCGCCGCGCCGGCGACGACCTCGTTCGCGATGACGCGCTTCCCGGTCGACAGCGACACCTGCCCGAGCGAGATGCCGCGGACGGTGACCGCCATCGACTGCGTGCCCGCGTTTCCGCCCATCCCGGCGACGACCGGCATGTACGCGGCGAGGATCGCGACGGCGGTGATCGTCGCCTCGAACAGTCCGACGACCGCGGCGGCCATGAACGCCGTCGCGAGGTTGAGGATGAGCCACTTGTACCGCCGACGGATCTTCACGAGAGGACCGTCGAGAACGCTCTCCGCCTCGGCGACGCCGGTGAACTCGTACAGCGTCTCGCCGGCGGCCTCGTCGATCAGCTGCAGGAGGTCGCTTCCGTAGATCACGCCTAAGATACCGTCGTCCTCGTCGAGCACCGCGACGGTTCGCTCGCTGTTCTGTCGAAACACCGCCAACACGTCCTCGTCGGCGCGGTCGTACCGGACCGACGGCGTCTCTCGCACGTAGTCGGTGAGCACGTCCGTCTCCGGATCGGCAGTCGAGAGCGCCGCCCCGGGCAGTTCGCCGAGGAGCGCGTCGTCTTCGGTGACGAAGATCGTCGGCATCCGCCCGGTCCGCTCCTCGAAGCGTCGGACGCGTTCCGTCACCGCCTCGAACGACCGGCCGGCGTCGACGGTGACGTAATCCAGGTTCATCACCCCGGCCGCGCTCTCGGGGTCGAACGACAGCAGGAAATCGACCTTCTCGCGGCGGGCCGCGTTGAGCGTCTCGAGCAGCGTCTCGCGGGTCGGCTCGTCGACGTAGCCGAGCACGTCCGTGACCTCGTCGGGGTCGAGCCGGTCGAGGAACGACTCCAGCTCCGCCCGGCTCATGTCGGCCGCGACCGCGGCTCTGACGTCGACCGTGAGCCCGAAGAAGGCGTCGCGCCACTCCCGCTCCGGCAGCGACGTGAACCGCGCTCCGGGCCGCGGAGACATGGCGATCGTCTCCCGATCCGCCTCCGTCTGGCTGTCCATGTACGTAGGGTACGGGTGGCACACAAAACGGTACCGACGCCGCCTCGGGGAGTTCTCCATCGCGTCCGGAGTGGATGTCGCAGATCGCCGCTGCCGACATATTTTATAAATGACCGAGAGCGGTGGCGACGACTATTGATAAACGAATCGGCGGTGGCGCGCTCCGGTGAGCGCCGCACTGCGGCGCGAATCCGAGCGCGAGGGACGCGGCGACCGAAGGGAGCCGCGAGGCTGGGGAGGCGTGAGGCGCGGTGCTGTGTGGTACGGTTAGAGCGTTGGCATAGTTAGGCCGCGCTCAACGATTTATAAACAGCCGACAGCAACACCGCTGCTCCACTTATAAAGAACTGCGCCATCGGATCGAGTCACCCACTCCCGCACTCCATCATCGCCGTGGCTGTACGCTCAGTCGTCGTCCGCGATCGCCGGCTTCCGGCGGTCGTCGCGCGGCCCGGCGATGTCGACGTCGGGCAGCAGGTCGCGCAGGTACCGTCCCGTGTGCGAGGCGTCGGTGCGGGCCACTTCCTCGGGGGTGCCGCTGGCGACCAGTTCGCCGCCGCCCTCGCCGCCCTCCGGACCGAGGTCGATGACGCGGTCGGCGTTCTTCACGAGGTCGAGCTCGTGTTCGATGACGACCACCGTGTTGCCGCCGTCGACGAGTCGGTGGAGCACGTCGATCAGCTTGCGTTCGTCCTCCTTGTGGAGCCCCGTCGTCGGCTCGTCGAGCAGGTAGAGCGTGTCGCCGGTCGCCTTCTTGCCGAGCTCCTCGGCGAGCTTGACGCGCTGGGCCTCGCCGCCGGAGAGCGTGGTGGAGGGCTGTCCGAGCTCCATGTAGTCGAGCCCGACGTCTTTCAAGAGCTTCAGCCGGCGCTGGAGCCCCTGGTGGCTCTCGAAGAAGTCGTACGCCTCCTCGACGCTCATGTCGAGAACGTCGGCGATGGTCGCGCCCTTGTACGCCACGTCGAGCGTCTCGTCGTTGTAGCGGGCGCCGCCGCACTGCTCGCAGGGGACGTACACGTCCGAGAGGAAGTTCATCTCGATTTTGACGGTCCCCTGCCCGCCGCACTCCTCACAGCGCCCGCCCTTCACGTTGAACGAGAACCGACCCTTCTCGTAGCCGCGCCGCTTCGACAGCTTGGTCTCCGCGAACAGCTCGCGGACGTGATCGAACACGTCCGTGTACGTCGCGGGGTTCGAGCGCGGCGTCCGCCCGATCGGCGACTGGTCGATGAGCCGCACCGTCTCGATCTGGTCGATCCCGTCGATCCCGTCGTGGTCGCCGGGGTCGACGGAGGTGTTGTCGTTCATCTCGCGGACGAGCGATTTATACAGGATGTCGTTGACGAGCGTCGACTTCCCGGAGCCGGAGACGCCGGTGACGGCCGTGAGCGTGCCGAGCGGGATCGGCACGTCGACGTCCGTCAGGTTGTGCTGGCGGGCGCCCCGGACCACGAGTTCGCCGTCGGGCTCCCGGCGCTCCGTCGGGACGGGGATCTCCTTGCGGCCCGAGAGGTAGTCGGCGGTGATCGACTCGTCGGCGGCGACGATGTCGTCGAAGTCGCCCTGCGCGACGACCTCGCCGCCGCGCTTGCCCGGCCCCGGTCCCATGTCGATCACGTGGTCGGCCCGGCGCATCGTCTCCTCGTCGTGCTCGACGACGACGAGGGTGTTGCCCAGATCGCGCAGCCCGGAGAGCGTGTCGAGCAGGCGGTCGTTGTCGCGCTGGTGGAGCCCGATGGAGGGCTCGTCGAGCACGTAGAGCACGCCGACGAGCCCCGATCCGACCTGCGTGGCGAGCCGGATGCGCTGGCTCTCGCCGCCGGAAAGGGTCGACGCCTCCCGGTCGAGCGTGAGGTACTCCAAGCCGACCTCCTCCATGAAGCCGAGCCGCGCGCGGATCTCTTTTAATATCTCCGCGGCGATCGTCGTCTCGCGCTCCGAGAGCGTCTCCTCCATCCCCTCGAAGTGCGCGCGCGCGTCGGCGATGGAGAGCCGGTTCACCTCGGTGATCGGCGTGCCGTCGACGAGGACGTGTCGCGACTGCGTTTTGAGTCGGGTGCCGTCGCACTCCGGGCACGTCGTCACGGCCATGTACTCCTCGATGTGGTCGCGGGCGCGCTCGGAGTCGGTCTCGACGTGCCGGCGCTCCAGATTGGGGATCACGCCCTCGAACCGCTCGGTCTTCTCGCGGGTGCCGTTCTTCGTCGTCCACTCGAAGTGAACGACGTCGTCGGTGCCGTAGAGGAACTGCCGGCGGATCGACTCGTCCAACTCCTCGAAGGGCGTCGAAAGCGAGACGCCGAAGTGGTCCGCGACGTTGTCGAGCTGGCGGGAGTAGTAGGTGCGGTTGTAGCTCCACGGCTCGAAGACGTGCTTGAGGGGCTTCGAGGGGTCCTCGACGACGAGATCCTCGTCGACCTCCTTCGTCGATCCGATCCCCTCGCACTCGGCGCAGGCGCCGTACGGGCTGTTAAAGGAGAACGAGCGGGTCTCGATCGCGGAAAACTGGAAGTCGGAGTTGGGGTTGCCGAGCTCCTCGGAGAACTCGACGACGAGCCGGTCGTCGCCCTCCGCGTCCGCCGCCAGCGACCCGGTCGACCGAGCGTTCGAGGCGAACGGCACGTCCTCGGGCGGGTCCGGGACGATCAGCTTGAGCGCGCCGCCGGCCTCCTCCAAGGCGGTCTCGACCGAGTCCGTGATCCGCGAGCGAGCGTCAGGCGACACCTGTACCCGGTCGACGATCACGTCGATCGTGTGGTCGTAGTTCTGGTCGAGTTCGGGGTCGTCGAGGGTCAGATCGAGCGGCTCGCCGTCGACTTCGACGCGGGCGTACCCGTCGCCGACGAGTTCGTCGAACAGGTCCTCGAACGCGCCCTTCTGGTCGCGGACGACCGGCGCCGCGATCTTCGCGCGGGTCCCCTCGGGGAGTTCGAGGATCTGCGCGACCATGTCCTGTGCGGACTGCTCGCCGACCTCCTCGCCGGTGACGGGGTCGTACTGGGTGCCGATCCGGGCGTACAGGAGCCGGAGGTAGTCGTGCAGTTCGGTGACGGTCCCCACCGTGGATCGGGGATTGTTCGCGGCGTTCTTCTGGTCGATAGAGATCGCCGGGGAGAGCCCTTCGACGGCCTCGACCTGCGGTTTGTCCATCTGCCCGAGGAAGTTGCGGGCGTACGCCGACAGCGACTCGATGTACCGGCGCTGTCCCTCGGCGTAAACGGTGTCGAACGCGAGCGACGACTTCCCCGACCCGGAGAGCCCGGTGACGACGGTGAACTCCTCGCGCGGGATCCGGACGTCGAGGTCCTTGAGGTTGTGCTCCTCGGCGCCGCGGACCTCGATGTAGTCCTTGCTCATCTTGTCCGCTCGTAACGGGCGCGCGCGGGAATACTCGTCGGTCTCGGCGGTTTGACGGATCGTCGTCGCCCGCGTCCGCGGGCTCGCGGTGGGCTCACAGTGGACACACAGTGGGACGGTCGCCCGGCGCGACCTCTCGGTCAGCGCCCGACGAAGTCGGCCGGCGGCGAGAGGTTCCGACGGCCACCGAACGTGACGAGGAACAGGACGCCGACGCCGACGCCGTACGCCGCCATCAGCGGGAGCGTCGCGAGGAACATCGTGATCACGTCGGCCGGGGTGAACACGGCCGCGAACAGCATGGTCCCGACGGTGACCTCGCGCCAGCGCTCGCGGAAGACGTCGTACGGGACGCCAGCCTTGTTCAGAAGCAGCATCACGACCGGGATGTCCGCGAGGAACCCGATCCCGATCGTCGTGTAGACGACGAGCCAGAGGAAGTCGCTCACCTGGTAGGTGATGATCATGTTCGCCAGCTCGGCGTCGGTGACGAGCCACCCGATGATCCCCGGTGCGATGTACGCGTAGCCGAGCGCGAAGCCGCCGACGAGCCCGGTCAGCAGCGCGCCGGCCCAGAGGTACACCTGGTAGATCCGCCCGGCGACGAAGCCGCGCTCGCGAAGGGCGGGCCACGCGTAATACAGGAGGAAGGGGAACACCGCGACGAGCCCGAGCAGCACGGAGAACTTCACCATGAAGATCAGCGCCTCGACCGGGTGGAGGGTGATGATGTTGATCCCGCCGCCGAGTTCCGCCGGAACCCGCCGTTCGAGGTCGTTTCGAACCGTCGCGAGTCCGCCGAGGTACAGCCACGTGAACACGAGCGCCATCACGCTCGAGAAGACGGCGACGAGCCGGAACGACCGCGAGCGGACCGAGTCGAAGATGAACCGAAGGTCCTTGTAGTAGCCGCCGATGTCGTCTTCGGCGTCCTCCTCGTCGCCGTCGGTGAGTTCGGAGAGGAACGTGGACCCCGCCCGGGAGGACCGGTCCTGCACAGATCCCATGAGACCGCCGCTCCCACCGCCACTGCCGCCCGAGCCGCCTCCCGCCGACGCACCGCTGGAGTCCGTGCCGTCGCCGTCACCGTCTCCGTCCTCCCCGTCGTGTACCGCGTCGAAGCGGTCGAGGATCGCCTGCGCCTTCTCGGCGTCGTCGTCCTCGATCGCGGCCTGCGCCAGCGCGAGCGACTCCCCTTCCTCCATCTCCGCGAAGGCGTCGTCGGGGGCTGCGCGGACGCCGGCGGCGTCGAGTTCGCTCACGTCGATCGCCGTCGGGTCGCCGTACTGGTACCCCGCGCTCGTGGTGTCGAGATCGGTGAACACCGCCCATAGCGTCGCGAGGAGTGCGAACGCGATCCCCCACGCGGCGGCGTAGATCGCGGCGGCCGTGACGGGGTCGACGCCGAGGCCGGCGCCCGGTTCGAGGAAGCGCCAGTCGCTGTTGGCCCACCGGAGAAGACCGTTGGCGCCGTCGCGGCCGCCGTACTCGTAGAAGGCGTAGACGAGTCCGCCGCCGAGGACCGCCGCGCCGCCGACGACGTTCCAGTGGTTCCGAACCGACCCGAGGACCCGGATACCGTCGGAGCTCCGCTGGGCGGTGACGACGAGTTTCGCGAGATAGAGACTGAATCCGTACAGCACGATGAGCGGGAACGCCCACATCAGCTGCGTGAACGGGTCCGGCGGCGAAAAGACGGCCCCGAAAACGAAGATGGCGACGACCGCGTAGCGCCACTTGTCGCGGAACGTCTCGTACTGAACGATTCCGGAGTAGGAGAGGCCGGTGACCATCAGGGGCATCTGCCCCGCCAGCCCGAACGACAGCGAGAGGAAGACGATGAACTCCGTCCACATCACGATCCCGTACGTCGGCTGGATCCCGGCTTCGAGGCCGAATCCGGCCAGAAACGAGAACATGATCGGGAAGAAGGCGAAGACGCCGTACGCGACCCCGACGGTGAACAGCCCGGCGCCGAGGAGGCCGATCGCCGCGAGCTTCCAGCGAGAGACGGGCGACCGCGGCCACGCACCGCGGGCGCGCAGTTCGTCCCGAGAAACGTAGATGAACGGAGGGATCGCGACGATCGCACCGACGATCAGCCCGATCTTCGCCTGCAGCAGGATCACCTCGAACGGCGTCGTCGCGATGACGTCGGCTTCCGCGGCGACCGCGGGGTCCATGTTCGCCTCGGTAATTCCCCTGAGCGTGTCCCAAACGTATATTCGGAGCGCCCAGAACGTCGCGAGAAAGCCCAACAGGAAGACGATAAACACCTTCTGGAGGTCTTTCTGGACCGACCGAAGGAACGCCTTCGCCGACTCGCGACCGTCCGCGAGCGACTGCTGGGTATCCTCGTCGAGGGCACTCGCCATACGGCATCCGAAGTCCGTCGTCGTTATCAACCTTTTCGACCGCGTGCGCGCTCCGCGAGAGGGTCGCGACGGGCGACCGCGCCCGCGACTATCCGAAAAGGCCTATAGTCACCCGGTTGCGTAGATGAACTGAATGGACGACTCGGACCGGTCGCGTGACGAGCCCTCGGACCCGGTAGACGACTCGGTCGCCGACGACGGGACGGTCGATAGCGGCGACGACGGCGCCGACTCTGCGGAGTCCGACGCGGACGCCGGCTCCGGCGACGAGGGGTCGACGACCGTCGAATCCGAGGTGACCGCCGAGGTGACGCCGGAGGTCACGACCGGCGACGGCGAAGAGGACCTCGACGATATCGAGGACGACGGCGATGATGAGCCGGGCCCCGACGATATCGAGGACGACGGCGATGATGAGCCGGGCCCCGACGATATCGAGGACGACGGCGATGATGAGCCGGGCCCCGACGATATCGAGGCCGCCGCCGGCGACGGCGGCGCGACGGCGACCGTCGACGACGAATCGTTCGAGGGCATCGAGGGGCCGGAGACGGACGAGGAGATGCCGCTGGCGGCCCACATTGAGGAGATGATGCGACGGCTCGCGGTCGTGTTCGCCATCGGCGGACTCGCGACGCTCGTGGTCGTCACGGAGTCGACGGAGCTCATCAACTACTTCTGGAGCTACCACATCCCCGAGCCCGTAGAGAACCGACCGCGGCTGTACGGGCCCCTCGAACTCCCGCTCACGCGGCTCAAAGTCGCCGGACTCGCGGGAGTCGTCGTCGGGCTACCGGCGTTCGTCTACCAGACGTACCGGTTTATGAAACCGGGGCTGTACGAGAACGAACGGCGTTACTACCTCGCGGCGGTGCCGACGAGCCTCGTGCTCGGCGGGATCGGGATCGCGTTCGCGCACTTCCTCGTGTTGCCGGCGATCTTCTCGTATTTCACCACCTACAGCGCCGACGCCGCGACGATCGCGTTCGGGCTCGCAGAGACGTTCAACCTGATCGTGATCATGCTGGCGTTCATGGCGATCGTCTTCCAGATCCCGCTTTTCATCATGCTCGCGATCATGATGAACCTCGTCACTCGGCAGTGGCTGGAGGCGAAGCGGCTGATCTTCTGGGGCGCGTTCCTCGGGATCGCCTTCCTGTTCAGCCCGGACCCGACGGGGATGGCGCCGATCATCGTGACGCTCACCATGATCGTGTTGTACGAGGGGACGCTGGCGATCCTGCGCTGGACCGGGAACTAGTCGGGTCCGCGACCGTCCGCCCGCGGCGTCGCGGTCGTGAGCGAAACCTGCCCCGGTGCCGGTCGCTTATGTGCGCGCACTCGTACAGAGTGGTATGAACGAGGATTCACGCGCCGACCGGCGCTCCCCCGTCGGCAAGCCCGTCGTCCGGTCGGACCCGGCCGTCACGGGCGACCGAGCCGCCGAGGCGGTCGGGTTCGACCCGAACGACCCCGAGAGCGTCGCCGAGGCCGCGGAGACCGTGGGCCGCTTCGCGGCCGGCGACGTCGGCGACGACGACAACGTGTTGATGCTCCGGGGGGCGGCGGCGTGCGCGGCCCTCGTTCGCGGGGTCGGCTCGTATAAACAGGCGGCCGCGCGCGCCGGCGACGGCGTCTCCGTGGCGTTCATCCGGAAGTGGGCGCGGGTCCACGACCTCCCGCAGGCGATCCGCCGACAGGTCGCGAACGGGCGGATCGCGCCGAGCGCCGCGAAACATATCGCCCGACTCGGCGGCACCGACCGCTACCTCCTCGCGTGGGCGACCATCGACGGCGACCTCACGGTCCGAGAGGTTCGATCGATCGCCTCCGCGGTCAACGACGGGAGCGACGTCGAGAGCGCGGTCCGCGAGGCGGGCGTCGACCTCGGCCACGTCGACCTCCGGCTCCCGCTCGACACCTACGTGGAACTCAGGCGACGAGCCTCGAACCGCAACGTCGAGCCCGGCGCCCTCGTGGCGGAGGCGCTCGACGATTACTTCGACGACGGTGCCGGCGACGCCGACCCCGACTCGCGCCGGTCGGCGTAATCCGCTGCAAACCGGACGATCGCGTTCGCGATCGCCTCGCGTCCCTCTTTCACCTCCTCCCACGCGATCGTCTCGTCCGGGTAGTGCGCCTCGGTGATACTTCCGGGCCCCAGAAGCACCGTCGGGATCCCCGCCGCGACGTAGTGTCTGGAGTCCGCGCCGTAGGTGGCGCCGGTCGGCTCCGCGTCCGGGACGCCGGCCTCGACGAGTCCCGCGCGAGCCGCCTCGACGATCGGCTCGTCGACGGCGATTTCGGCGGGTTCGAACTGCACCGAGAACCGCTCGAACGTCGGCGGGTGCTCGCGGAGCCACGGGTCGTCGGCGACCACCTCGTCGAGTCGCGCCCGGAACGCCGCCTCGACCTCGTCGACGGTCTCGCCGGGCGCCACGCCGATCCGGAACTCAGCGGCAAGCGTCGCCGGTACCGTCGACGCCCACGAGCCGGCGGTGACCGTTCCGCAGACGACCGGCCACGGCACCGGGAACTCGCCGTACAGGGGGTGCGTCACCGACTCGCCCCGCTCCGTTTCGAGGTCCATGAACGCCCCGCGGATCGCCTCGAACCGCGGGAGCACGTCTTCGCCGCGCCAGGGCGTGGCCGCGTGCGCGCTCCGCCCGGTCAACTCCAGCCGCGCCATCAGCGACCCCTCGCAGGCGACGATGGGTCGGAGTTCGGTCGGCTCCGCGACGATCGCCGCGTCGCGCTCGAAGGGGTAGGGGTTCGAGAGCGCCGCGGTCGCCGCGCCGTATCCGCCGTCCTCCTCGCCCGCGACCGCCTCGACGACGACCCGGAGGCCGGCCTCGGGCAGATCGGCCGCCCCCCGTTCGACCCGTTCGCGCACGTCGAGGGCCGCACCGACGCACGCCGCGACGCCCGACTTCATGTCTGCCGCGCCTCGCGCGGTGAGGGTTTCGGTTCCCGTCCGGCCGCCCTCGCGCTCGTCTTCGGTCTCGCTCCACACCGGTTCGAAGGGGTCGCTCGACCACTCGGCGGGCTCGGCGGGCACGACGTCGATGTGTCCGTTCAAGACGATCGTGGGAGTGGAAGTGCCGCCCGAGCCGTCGGCCCCGCCCAGCGCGAGCACGCCGGCGACGCTCCGGCGCCCCGCCACGTCGGCGGCGGTGAGGTCGTCCGGGAATGACGGGTGGTCCGCGAGGCGGTCGGCGTCGGCGTCCCACGCGTACGTTTCGAAGCCGAGGTCGGCCAGCCGGTTCTCGACGAAGTCGGCGGCCGCCGCCTCTTCGCCGGCGGTCGAGGCGAACCCACAGAGGTCGGCGGCGAACGCGCGCATGTCGAAGTCCATACCTGCGGCGACGGCGGGGGCTCGGAAACCGTTTCGGGTCGGGCCGGAGCGGGCTAGGGCGGGGGTGGCGGGGTCGCCGCGGTGGCCCCCTTGCTGCGGGCGGTTTCTAAACGTTTATCCGTGGTCTGCTCGTAGCCGTTCGTGTCTGGGCCGGTAGCTCAGTTAGGGAGAGCGTCCGGCTTTTAACCGGACGGTCGGGGGTTCGAATCCCTCCCGGCCCGTTTTCCTGCGACCAACGGGAGCGACTTCTGTTCCGGAGTCACCAGTCCGCGCCGATCCACACCAGCGCGTCCCGCTGCCGGTCGAGGAGCGTTCCGAGGTGGTCGGCCTCGACGGTGGTTAACGTCGCTTCGGACTCTCGAACGAAAGTCCGGACGGGCGAGAGAGGAGTATTCTCGTCTCGTGTCCCGTGCCAGACACGGACCGGCACGTCCGGCGGTGTCGGATCGAACGACGCGCTCGCGAACGCCCGGCTCTCTCGTTCGACCGCTCTCGCGTCTCGTCTGAGGGCTTCGTGAAAATCAGCGTTCACCGCCTCGGCGACCGAGTCCGACACGGACCGGTCCGTGTACTGCGACACGATCGGGGTCGGCCCGGCGACCGAGGTTAGCGCCTTCGAGAGTCGAAACACGATGCGCAGCGCGAACGGGATCGATCCGAGCGCGGAGAGGGCGTTCTCGGCCGGGGGAACCACGGTACTGATCAGGCCGACCCGGGTCGCCCAGTCGCCGTTTGCGGCCGCGAGCGCGAAGGGACCGCCGCCGGAGAAGCCAACGAGACCGGCCCGATCGATCGCCTCCGCGTCGAGGAGTTCTGCTAGATCGTCTGGCCAGTCCCGCCACGTCCACCCCGCCGGTGGCGGCGACGAGCGCCCGTATCCCGGACGGTCGGGCACGAGGATTCGAGCTCCGATCTCAGTTGCAGGCGCCGCCAGCAGCGCCCCGAACAGTCGCGACCCCGGGGTGCCGTGATGAACGATGATCGGATGGCCGCTCGGATCACCACCGGTAGCGAACGACAGCGTTCGTCCGTCGGAGAGGGTGTACGTGTCGGTCCGGAGACGCGCAGTTGGGGCCGTCATGAGAGGACCGGCTCGGACTTCTCGGGGAGAGGATAAGGAAATTGTGCTCGAACGAACACAACGGTGACGCACTGAGGGGCCTCACGCGCGTTGAAGCCGGGGGAAAGAGAGGCGCAGGCTGCGTGCTGTAGATCGGTCGTCAAAAAACCGCAACAGGCCGCCGGCCGGGCCGGCAGTGGTTAGTCGTTCTGTCCGCGGGCGAACACGCCGAGGCCGACGAGGACCAGCAGCAGGACCACGATGCCGCCGATGAGGCCGACCGGGAGGCCGTCATCCTCGGGCGTCGGGTCGGCCGTGCCGTCGCCATCGCCGGTCTCCAGCACGGAGATCGTCTGGGTCGTCGTGTCGGTCTCGCCGGCGTCGTTCGTGACGGTCAGCTCGACGTCGACATCGCCGGCGTCGTCGAGAGTCGTCGTGGCGGTCTCGCCGCTGAGACTCTCGCCGCCGACGGACCAGTCGTACGAGGCGATCTCGCCGTACTCGTCCTCGGACGCGGACGCGTCGAGTTCGACGTCGTCGCCCGCGTCGACTTCGCCGGGCGCGTCGAACGCCGCGGTCGGTTCGCCGGTGGCGCTCACCGCGAAGTACGAGAAGCCGGGCGTCTCGAACTCGACCGTCGCGCCGGCGTCGGTCTCCTCGACGACGTCGGTGTCGAGGGCCTGCCACTCGCCGTCCGCGAAGCGGAAGGCGGTGAGGTCTTCGGCCGGGGCGCCGATCTCGTCGAGCCGGTCTTGCGAGACCCGCTTTCGGATCGTCGCCGCGTTGTTCGTCAGCGAATCGCCGACGGTGATCTGCGAGACGGCGGCCTCCGCGCCGGGCGCGGGACCGGTCTCGTCGGGCGCCGCGCTCAGCGTCCGGGCGTTGACCGTGCCGTCCGTCTCGAAGTCGAAGGCGACCGAGGCGACGGCGCTGTCCTCGCTGAACGTGGCCGTCGTCTGGCCGGTCTCCGAATCGAACGCGAGGTCGGCCGTCTCGTCGGACTCGACGTCGACGTCAGCCGGCGGCTCCGGCGGTTCGGCGTCGGTGTCCGGGCCGTCACCGGTGCCGGCACCGCCGCCGCCACCGCCACCGCCGCCACCGCCGCTGGCGCCGTCGTCATCCGTGTCGTCGTCGGCTCCGCCGTCATCCGTACTGCCGTCGCCGCCGTCATCCGGTGCGTTTGCACCGGAGAGATCGAGTCGTTCGGCGGCGCCCGACTGCCACTCGATCGTGTCGGAGGCGCCGTCGGTCGTGATTTCGACTTCGTCACCGGCCTCCAGCGAGTTGTCCTCGTTGGAGACTTGGAAGTCGTAGTAGCCGTCGGCGTTCGTCTCGGTGGACGCGACTGTCTGGCCGTCGTAGACGGCTTCGACTGTCACGCCCGAGACCGCGTTACCGCTGTCGTCGACCACGTCACCGTAGACGCGGTGCGGCGGCTGTGGCGGGCTGTCTTGTGCAGCAACCGTTCCCGCGCCGAACGGGATGGCTACCATGCTCATCGCAACGCACAGCGCGATAGCTACGATCAGTAGCCCGCGTGCGTGCGTCTGTCGCTGTTCTTGAGTCATCGTGTCTGTCACCGTTCTTTCATGTGCTGTGAATCGATGGCGTGTTTTCGTTCGTGGTGTCGTGGTCGCGTGACCGACCGCCCCGCGGTGTTACCCCCGTAACCCGGGGGCGGTCAGCTGTGAACAGAACGTCTCTGCTATCCTGACGTTTCATCAGCGAGGGCGAAGTCGACGGTAGTCGTCGCGTCGACGGTAACCTCGTTGTTGTTGTTAGTATCAGCGACGTAGCCGTCAGCNGTTTCATCAGCGAGGGCGAAGTCGACGGTAGTCGTCGCGTCGACGGTAACCTCGTTGTTGTTGTTAGTATCAGCGACGTAGCCGTCAGCGTCTGCGGTCACGTTGTACGTGCCGGTTTCGACTTCTGTGCTGTAGTCGCCGTTCGAATCAGTAGTTACCGAGTCAACCTGGGTACCGTCCTGCTCGATCGTGACTGTCGCGTCGGCGATGGCAGTCCCGCTCGAATCGTTCACCGTCCCGCTGAGAGTACCGNCAACCTGGGTACCGTCCTGCTCGATCGTGACTGTCGCGTCGGCGATGGCAGTCCCGCTCGAATCGTTCACCGTCCCGCTGAGAGTACCGCGGTTATCCTCGGCGGAGACATCAACGCTACCGTATGCCACGTTGTTGTCGAGGTCTTCCACGGTGACGCCGACCGGCACGTCAGTGCCACCGACGAATCCGTCCGCGTAGTCGGTGTCGACAGTACCCTCGAACGTCACGCCCTGCGTGTCACGCTCGACTTCCGAGAGTTCGTCCTCCAGTCCGAGTTCGTCACTAGTCACGCCGACACGGTCGATCGCGGCCTCGTCAGGCTCGACCTGAACCGTCAGCGTAACTTCGCCGCCATCCGTGGCGGGTTCGTCGCTCACCGACACATCGAGCACCGTCGGTCCGACCGTGTTGAGGTCGGTCGGTGCGTAGTTGTCGCCCTCATCCATGTTGACCCAGTAGCCCTGACCGGTTTCGAGGGCGCTGGGAGTCTGCGTCGTGTAGCCGTACTTGACCGAGTGGACGCTGTCCGAGATCGAGTCCAGTGCCTCGTCCTGCGGCTGGGTCACGGTCTGGTAGTGACCGATCAGGTTCCAGCCCTCGACGAGATCCTGCTCAGTGCGGAACTGCGGCACTTCGCCGTCTCCCGCGCTCGGAACGTTCTCGGCGTTGATGCCGACATCGACCGCACCATCAGTCTTCACAACGTAGCCCTGACCGCCTTCGAGGCCAGTCAAGGAGTTCGCGTCTTCATTTGCATCAGGCACGTAGCTGGACCATTCTTCTCCTTCCGCTGCGTCAGCGTCGTACGCCCAAACGGCCTCGACGCCATCTTCATCGAAGTCCGACGCGTCGACTTCGCCCGTAACTGCCGGGGCGGAGACGACGTTAACGCCGTCTTCGAGTTCGAGGATCTCAGTGGACGTACCGATCGTCGTGAAGTCTCCGGATTCCGGAGCCGTGTTGTCACCGAGGCCCTCCGGCTGCGATACGTTCACCAGGGGAGCATCACCGGTCTGCGGTTCCTGATCGAGTTCAAGAACCAAGGTTCCGGGCTCTTTTGCGTTTGAGCTACTACCGATGATATTGGCATCGCCCTCAAACGCGACATCCTCCGCACCGCTGAACGGCTGGTCAAACTTGGCTTCGATAGTGGTAGTACGCTTGTCAGCCGCTGCGTCGTAATCGACGTTAAGCTCTGCGCTGACAAGCTCCGGAAGCGTCGAGTCGACAATCTTTGTCTGACTCTGCTGGCTGCCGAAGGTGTCGCGCTCGAGCGCCACGTCGACATCACTCGACTCAACAGTAATCTCGTGTTCACCGTCACGCGGCGCGTCTATCTGGGTGCTGTAGATGTTCGCGTCCGAGTCGACCTCCTTGAACGTGAGATCGTCACGCGTGAAGTCGAGGTCAACAGCATCGTGGTGACCGTCAACGGAACTGACCGACACGTTGAGCGCATCGCCCTCTTCGAGTTCTTCGTCGGTCTGGACGTTCACCGTGACAGTGCCTTCGTCATCGGACTCAACACCGACGAACTGGGAGAATTCGACGTAGTACGTGAATTCATCATCAGTTGTCGTGTTCTCCGCCGTGATGGAGACAGTGTCGCCACGGTATTCCGCAGCGTCGAGCGTGTAGTCATCGTCGACGGATTCGCCGTTGACGTAGAACTGATCGACGTTTTCGGGATCGTTCACGAACGCGCTCTGCACTTCGAACTCGCCAGTAGGCGACTTTAGATCAGGGTTCTGCTCAACGGTATTGGCGAGAAGGTTCTCGTCAATGGAGAACGCCTGATCGTTGTCGAGCGTAAACTCTTGAGTCGTAATATCGAAGTTCCCGTTCTCGTCGTAGACGACAACGGTGAAGTCGTGAGTCCCGTCAGGGTAGTTCTGCGTCGGGACGGAATCCGCGTCTGCCGTTACGTCGCGTGCAGAGGCGGGATCCTGACCGACATCCACGAATGCGACCACTTCATCGACGTCATCAGTGTTCGAGATAAAGTCGGTGAAGTTCGTCAGGCCGCTAACCGTGCCGTCATTATTCGTCTCAACAGGATCGAGGGCGACAGTTGGACCGTCATTATCGACCTCAAAGGTGGCATTGCTGGCATCCGCGTCAGCATTACCAAGTCCATTCTGGGCGAGGTCGTCTGCTGTCGTCACATTGACCACTGCCTCAGTATCTTCAATCTCACCGAAGTTTGCCGCCTCCAATTTGGAGGATGCGTTGAACGTCACCGTATCGGAGACTGCATCTTGCTCAACGACAAGATCCGTATCGTCGAGCGTCTGGGTCTTTGCATCTGCCTCCTCGGAGTCAATGTCCACGCGGACAGTGTCAGCAGGAACCTCTTCGTCAAAGGTAACAGCCACTTCTTCGCCGTTCGTCTGGGTCGTGACGACCTCAGGGAACGCGAGCGAGAGGTCCGTCACGTTCGGCGATTCAGTGTCCACCTCGAAACTAGTAGCTGAGGATGACGCCGAGGTCCCGGCTTCGTCCGCAGCAGAGTACTCAACCGTGTAGACACCGTCCTCATCGAAGGACGGGATATCGTCGTCAGTTTCCGGGTTGATATCGAACTGACCACCGGCGGTGTACGCAGTCTCATTATCTTCGGAGAGGGTCAGATCGTACTCCGGACCCGTGATCGTGAGCTGAGATTCCGAATCGTTGAGAGCCGGACCGGTGCTCGAAACACTGGTGGTGAACGTTTCGTTCACATCATTCGTGGATCCAATAGCCTCGACCTCAGACAGGTCGAATTCAAGTTCACCGCTATTCACTTCGAAGCCGTACGAGTCAGAGACGTTCTGATTGCCGGCCTCATCAGTAGCCGTCACGTCGACATCGACTTGACCTTCATCAAGTTCAGGGACATCGCCCGTGCCGGGCTCAATAGTGAGCGTTCCGTCGCTCGTATCGTATGTGAGACCTTCCGTGTTTTCACCATCGACAGGATCGATGACGTAGGTTTCGGACGTCTCAGCACTCACGAGATCGACGATCAGTTCAACGTCAGCGTTCTGCGAGAATGCCTCCGCGGACTGATTGTCCGTGACCTCAAACTCAATTGTCGGGTCAACGTGGTTGATAACCTCACCATCTTCCGGACCAACCGGAGTGACGAGCGGCTCTTCGTCGTCAATCGTAAGTGTGCCTACCGACGAATCAACGCCGTCATTTGTGTCGTTGAGGAAGATGTCATACTCGCCGTCAGAGACGCCGAGGTCGGCGACACTGAGATCAGTGCTCCAGCTTTCCGAATCTGAGACATCGCTGTCGGAGATTGAGGCACTTCCAACCTGATCTCCGCTCTCGTTGAGTGCGATGATTTCTAAGCTATTTCCGTCCGCGTTCGGCTCAATTCCCTCTATCGTTACCGTTGCGTCAGACTGAACGTGTGTGTCACTCAGACTGCCGCCACTGGGTGCTTCGGCCGCAGCACTCCCCGCAAGCGCGACAGTACCCCCCACCATGGAGAGCACCATCACGATCGAGAAGAAGACGGCTTGCGCCTTCTTCCGTCTATTACCGTCTGTCATGTAGTGTGTGTGTATGTTGTTGTCTGCGTGTCGGTCGTCGCGCGATGCGCCTCGGTCGTTCGGGTCTCGACGAGCTCGTCGTGGACGTTGGTCCCTCGTGTCATCGGTCTACTCCGTAGTAGTCCACGAGGACCTCCTCGAGTTTCTCGGAGACGTTCGCCCCGTCCGCGACCGCATCGGAGCGAACCTCCCGCCAGACCTCTCGGTCCAACTCGATTGTCGTCCGTGTCAGATCGACGGCCTCGTCCCCGTTGGTGTCGTCTGTCATCGCCACTAATCTGCAATCACCTCGCTCTGTACTGCTCCACGGAATTGTAGTCGACACTTCACGTTGCAGTTAGCACATTCCTAAGGATGCCACTTATATCTACCGTCAGTATATGCTGTTGCTAACTGATCCCTCGATCACGGATATCGGCAAGATCGATCGCAAGAGAATCGGTCGTGTTAGAGCAGTTAGCGGCATAAGCTCCGCATTAACGCCTGATTCGTCGCCGTCGAGATGAAGAAATCGGTGCGGGATCCTCGGCGCCAGTGCCGCATCCTGTGCGGCGGACGCCCGCGATCAACCTACTAGCGGTACCTACCGGCTCGCGAGATTCGGCTCGGCGGCGTTGCCGGCTGCGCGCACGGCACCGGATACGAACACGGCGGGCGCGCCGACCCACCGCTCGACTGCTTCCCGTACAGCGCCGGCACTAGCACGCGTGTGAGGCCCGCGCCCGCGAGGACCGTCGACGAGCCCGAGGCTCCCGAACGCGACGGTCTCAATCAAAACAGGACGACTGCGGCCCGACTGCCGCCTCACACTCCCCCGAGGTGCAGTATCACTCTTCGGCGCGCTCCGCCAGCTTCCGCTCGATCAGCGCCTCGAAGTCGACGTCGTCGTCCGCGTACTCCGCGCGGTGGTTCGCCGCGATCCGCCCTTTTTCGGTGATTTCGTACAAGCCGCTGTTCGGCGCCGGACCGACCCGATTGAGCAGCCCGTAGTCGGCCAACACTGGGAGACGCGTGTTGACGTACGACCGGTTCTTATCGAGATGGGCGGCGATGTTGATGGCGTTGTTACGCCTCCCGTTGGAAAGGATCTGCAAAATTTCGAAATCAGTGGGGACTGTGAGCCGCATCACCCGATATCGCTACTGATCGTATATATATCCTTATGAACGGAGTTACCGGTCGTTATGAATACGCCCTCCGCATCGGAGACGAAGAATCCGCGACGGTCGCGTTCAGTCCGGAGTGCTGGCGACGAGATCCCGTGCCGTCTTCAGGTCTTCCAGCGCGCGCTGATGGTGGTTGATCGCCTGTGAGAGACACCGCTCCATGTGTCGCTCGTCGAGGTCGAAGTCGTCGTGGGTAACGTACAACAGATACCGCTCGAGGGAGGTGTTCGTATTCGCCTGTGCGTCCATTAATGACTTGATAACGGCCCAGTCGAGTTCGGGGACCTCTTCGTCGATGCTCATTCGCTGATCACCGTCTTGACCCAGCGTGTTTCCCATTGAATCAGATTAAAAACTAATCTCATATATAGTTTTTGAGCTGATAATTTCGCCGCTCAAATTGTTTAATATGGCTCATATCTGCTGAATTTTGGATCATGATCTAGTGTATGTTAAATTATGTTTTGAAGGTGGGTCCGCGCAACGAGCTCGACTCTACCGTCGACGACGATCTCGGTTCGTGGCGTGCGAGGCGGCGGATCACCGGCCTCACTCCGACAGATAATCGACGACTGGGTCTCGGGTCGCACGTGATATACTGTTGGTATCTAATCAATTATTAACCTTATTGTTGTGCCATTTCCCGCAGACCGCTCGTGCGCCGTTAACCAACCGATAGCAGGGTTCCGGTCGACCGTCCCCTCGATCGCCGCGTGGTCGAATGCCGTTAGTATATACCATACAAAGAATTATTGCATAGCTACTGTTCACATCCAGTATGAAACGGGGTTCCGTTCGAGGCGATGGGAGACGTGAGCGATCGGTCGACGGTCGTCGGTCAGAGGCCTCCAGAGTGGAAGCGAGCGATGGATCGCCACCGAGAGCGCGACGAACGAGAGCGAGCGTAACACGACACGCCCGCTACGTCTTCCTCGCAGCGATCCTCGTGATCAGTACTATCACTGCCGCGAATCTACTCTTTTAACGGCTCGATAAGGAACTCCTAACCGGAGTTCAGTACCCGAGTCGCTCGCGCACGAGCACGATCGTCGTCCGACCGTCCTCGGTCTCCCGTCGGTAGATGAGCTGTTTGGCGACCGCCGATTCGACGCCGTACGCCTCCTGTGCGCGCTCGTTCTCCAGCGGGTACGCGACCGACTCCAGCCGATCGAGCGCGTCGTCGAGCGTGGGAACGATCTTGTTCACGCCGCTGACGATGACGACGTTGCCGGCGGCGAAGGGATACGCGCCGATCCGGCTGCCCGAGAGGTCGGCGGCGACGAGCTCGCCGGTCGTCGAGATGGCGTTGATGCCGCCGAGGAAGTAGTCGGCCGTCTGCGACTGCCGGCGTGCGGCCTGCCGCTCCGCGTCGTCGTCGATGCTCCAGATCTGGTCGGGGAGGCTCTCCCACTCGTGGTCGCCCTCGCCGAGGAGGTCGTCGAAGCCGATCTCTTCGAGCGTCGTCGAGTGACCGTTCATCACGGAGACGCCCGCGGGGATCTGGGCCTCGACCGCCTCCAGCGCGGCCGCGGCGTCGTCGACGACGATAACGTCGAATCCGCTCTCCTCGAGGTTCGCGACCGTCTCGGCGACGGTCTCGTCGTCGGGGATCTGGTCGAGCGCGTCGTCGATCGCGGTGTCGTCTGCGTAGTCGGCTTTCTGTTGTGACATTGTGTATCAAATCGAGCGAATCGCACTGCGTCGCACCGGAGCACACCGGACCGCACCGGCTCGCACCGGATTCGTCTCGTCACTCGATCGGAGGGTCGGACGCCACTTAATCGCTCGCGAACACTCGTGTCGGGTGGTGACACCGGTGTTATCGTTGTGTCGGTGAGGCGATCGCTCCGGATCGACGCGGCGGTGCAGAGGGGACGACGCCGCGAGCGACGGGCCGTCGGCTCCGCGGTCGGTCGTCGTGTCCGTCGTCGATAAAAATCGCGTGTCGTCGAGGCCCGAAGGGGCGCGCGACGGTCAGTCGTTGGGTCGGTTCGTGGAACGGCTGCGGTCGGGGTGGTGTAAGTGTGTCCGAGCGTCGCTTACATCGCGCCGCCCATGCCGCCCATACCGCCCATGCCGCCCATGCCGCCGGGCGCGCCGCCGGGGCCGCCCTCGTCGCCGCCGTCGTCGGAGCCGCCGCCCTTGAGGTCGCCGGCCGCGATGACGTCGTCGATGCGGAGGATCATGACGGCCGCCTCGGTCGCGGACTCGATGGCCTGAGTCTTGACGCGGAGCGGCTCCACGACGCCCTCGGCCTCCATGTCGATCACGTCGCCCGTGTAGGCGTCGAGACCGGCGCCGAACTCGCCGCCGTCGTGGCGGGAGCGGAGGTCGACGAGCGAGTCGATGGGGTCGAGACCCGCGTTCTCGGCGAGCGTGCGCGGGATGACTTCCAGCGCGTCGGCGAACGCCTCGACGGCGAGCTGCTCGCGGCCGCCGACGGAGTCGGCGAAGTCGCGGAGCTGCAGCGCGAGCTCGGCCTCGGGAGCGCCGCCGCCGGGCAGAACCTTCCCGTCGAGCAGCGTCGTGCGAACGACGCCGAGCGAGTCGTCGATGGCGCGCTCGACTTCGTCGACGACGTGCTCGGTGCCGCCGCGGAGGATGAGCGTGACGGACTTCGCCTCTTCGACGTCCTCGACGAAGATGCGCTCGTCGCCGCCGATGTCCTTCTGGGCGACGGAGCCGGCGAAGCCGAGGTCGTCGGTCTCGATGTCCTCGAGGTTGGAGACGACGCGGCCGCCGGTCGCGCGGGCGAGGCGTTTGAGGTCGCCGGACTTCGCGCGGCGGACCGCCAGGATGCCCTCCTGGGCGAGGTAGTGCTGAGCCATGTCGTCGATGCCGTCACCGACGAAGACGACGTCGGCGTCGATGTCGACGAGGTGGTCGACCATCTCGCGGAGCTGCGCCTCTTCCTGGTCGAGGAACTGCTGGAGCTGGTCGGGGTCGGTGACGTTGACCTCGGCGTCGATCTCCGTCTCCTTCACTTCGATGGCGCCGTCGAACAGCGCGACGTTGGCGTCCTCGACGGCGAAGGGCATGTTCTCGTCGACGCGCTCTTTGTCGACGATGACGCCCTCGACGAGCTCGGACTTGTCGATGGAGCTGCCGACGACCTTCTCGACGGAGACGTTCTCCGTGTCGATGCCGTCGTCGTCCTTGACCGCGATGACGGCGTCGACGACGAGCTCGGCGAGCAGGTCCTTCGCGTTCTCGGCGCCCTTGCCCGTCATCGCCGTCTGGGCGATCTGGACGAGCGTGTCGTAGTCGTCCTCGGAGACCTCGATGGCCTGCTCGTCGAGGATTTCCTTGGCCTTCTCGGCGGCCTGACGGTACCCCTGCGCGAGCGTGGTCGCGTGGATATCCTGGTCGAGGAGTTCCTCGGCCTGATCGAGGAGCTCCCCGGCGACGACGACCGCGGAGGTGGTGCCGTCACCGACTTCCTCCTCCTGGGTCTCGGAGACCTCGACGATCATGTTGGCCGCCGGGTGGTCGATGTCCATCTCTTTGAGGATGGTGACGCCGTCGTTCGTGACGACGACGGACCCGCCGGAGTCGACGAGCATCTTGTCCATCCCTTTCGGGCCGAGCGTGGTGCGGACGGACTCCGCGACCGCCTTGCCGGCCGTGATGTTCATGTTCTGGGCGTCCTTTCCGGAGGTGCGCTGCGACTCCTCGGAAAGTACGATCATCGGCTGGTTACCCATCCGCTGTCGCTGGGACATATCAACCTTTGATTGTTTGTGATTCTATATAAACCTTTTGCTCGTGTCGTGTGAAACCGCAACACGGTACGGACTATACAACTCGTATGCGGTGCTTTCACATGGGTGTTTATATAGAACGACAGATCGAGCGCTGGAAGATGGATTGCTTATAAAGAGAGAGGTTGCTTATAAATGAACGACGCCAACGCCGACACCGCCGTCAACGCCAACGGCGCCGACGACACCGGCGCCGAACGCCGCCTACTGCGGCGCGTTGAAGCTCACGTCGTCGTCGAGTTCGTTCGACATCCGTTCGAGGTACGAGTACACCGCGCCGTGCGGGGCGCCGTCCAACAGCATCCCGACCGCCCGGCGGACGACCTCCAGCTCCTCGGGCTGCCCGACGGCCCCCACCGTCGACCCGTAGACGACGACGTTCGCGCCCGACAGCTCCTCTAACAGCTCCCGCGTCCGACCGTTCTCGCCGATGATCCGACCCTTCTTGCGCTGGAGGTCGTTGTCGTTGCGGGTGTGCTCGGACAGGTCGATCAGATCGAACGTCCGGAGGTCGTGGTCGAGGATCGACAGCGCCGTCTCCGGTTTGAATCCGCGGCCGATCGCCTTGATCACGTCGGGCGCCACCATCGCGGCGACGGGATCGTCGCGCTCCTCGATGGCGACGCTGCCCGACTCCGAATCGACGTCTAACCGCACGTTCGCCCGCTCCTCGATCTCTCGCATCGTCTCGCCGCCGGCGCCGATGACGACGCCGATACGGTCCTGCGGAACCGTCACGTGTTGCATACGGGTGGATACCCGGCGAAGCCTTTTAAACATGTTCCGCCGGCACCAGTGTGCGGCCGCGTGACGGGGCTCTCTGGACGATTGGTCGCCGTGTTTCCGAGCGACGCCGGATCACGCACCGACCGAGGGTTTTTGAGAGGCGTCCGCGACCCGTTCCGCATGGAGCTCCGCCCTCCCGAGACCGACGCCGACATCGCCGAGCTGATCCGCGCCCACGGGCTGTCGTGGCGCGAGGCCTACGACGACATACTTCCCGACGCGGTGCTCGCCGAGATGACGGTCGATCCGACCCCGGAGGAGGTCGTGCAGTGGCGCGAGGGGCTCGGTGGCGATGGTCGCACCGCCGTCTTCGTCGCCGTCGTCGACGGGACGGTCCGGGGGTTCGTCGACGTGCGCTGGGGCGAGGAAAACACGAAACCGTTCGTCGGCCCCGACGAGGCCGGCGTGAAAGCGATCTACGTCCATCCCGAGTGGTGGGGGGAGGGGATCGGCACGGCGCTGCTCGACCGCGGCCTCGACACGCTGCCGGATCGCGTGGAGACGGTTCGACTCGAAGCCTTCGCCGACAACGAGATTGGCGCTCGGTTTTATACGGCGCGGGGATTCGATCGAGTGGACCGAATCGAACGTGAGATCGCCGGCAAAACGTACTCGCTCGCGGTCTACGCCCGCGAGGTCTGACCCCCGACTGCCCGACCGAATCGTCGGCCGCGCTACTCCTCGTTCGCTCCCCGCTCCGACGCCTCCTCCGGCTCGCCGCTCGGGTCGGGCTCGGGTTCCGTCACGTACGCGCGGAGGTCGTCGGGGTCGACGTCGATCCCCTGTCGGGTGAAGAAGGTCGCGACGTTCTCGCAGTCGCGGTCGAGGAACTCGCCGGCGTTCGGGTGGTGAACGGTGACGGCCTGCCCCATGTCGATGATCACCAGCTCGCCGTCGTGGATGATCATGTTGTACTCCGAGAGGTCGCCGTGGATGAGCCCGGCGCGGAAGAGCCGGCGCATGTACTCGCGGACGACCTCATAGGCGGTCTCGGGGTTCTCGACGTCGACCTCGCTCAGCCGCCGGGCGCGCTCCTCGGCGTGCCCGACCAGCTCCATCACGAGGACGTTCCGCTGGACCGCGATCGGCTCGGGCACCCGGACGCCCGCCTTCCGCGCGCGTTCGAGGTTCGCGAACTCCTTGCGGGTCCACGCGAGCACGACCGCCTTCTTGTCGCTCGCGATCCCGTCGAAGCGGGGGTCGCCCTCCAGGTAGTCGCGCATCTGCCGGAAGTTCGAGGAGTTGATCCGGTACACCTTCACCGCGACCTCGCGGGCGTGCTCGTCGGCGGCGGCCGCGGAGCCCGGCTCCGGACGCTCGCCCGCCTCGCCGCCGAGCGCCTCGAAGACGCTCGCCTCCTTGCCGGTCGACACCGGCCCGCCGAAGGCGTCGACGTAGCCGTCTTGGACGAGCTTGTAGACGGCCGCGAGCGTCGCGTCGTCGAACACCGACTCCTGGAGTTTGAACTGCTCGGTGTCTTTGATCCGTTTGCGGAACTCGTCGAACTCCCGGTCCTGCCGCCGGGCGATCCGGTCGGCCTCCGTGTCGGAGACGTCCAGTTGCTCCCACTCGTCGCCGGGCTGATCCTCGGGTTCGAGCAGGACGAACTCCTCGCTCATTCGTTCTCGACTTCGACGCCGCGAGGGATAAGCGAGGGGGTCGGCGGGCGACGGCTCCGCGCTCCCGACGCGCTCACAACACGTCGAGCGCGTCCTCGACCGGCATGTGGCCGTCGCGGACCGCTTCGAGGATCTCGCGACGCTCCTCGTCGGGGTCGACGCCGACCTCGTCGAGCGTCACCTTCTCCGTCCGCCCGACGAACTCGGTGAAGTCGGTGCCGTCGGCGAGCGCCGTCTCCTTTTTCACGCGGTAGGACCCGGCGTCGGTGGTGTACAGCTCGCCGGGGTGGAAGAAGTACCAGTCCTCGCGGTCGAAACGGACCGCGATCCGCGCCTTCGCGCCGAAGTTGCGGGCGAAAAACAGCAGCGCCTCGACCTCCTCGCCGGTGAGGTAGATCGGGTTCCCGGCGCTCGATTTCGCCTCGATCGCGTAGAACGTCTCGCCGTCGCCGGCGAGCACGTCGGGCAGCTCTCGCTCCGTCGCGGCCCCGCTGGCCGGCGCGCGCATCACGGCGAAGCCCGCCTCGTCGAGGGCGTTCACCAGTTCGCGCTCGCGGCGGTCGCCCTTCCGGTTAGCGGACACGGTCGTCGTCACCCGATTCGGTCATCGAAGAGTCGTAGGCGGGAGCCGGTCAAAAGGGCGGCGGGTCGACGCTCTCGGCGCCGGCCTCGACCGCCGCGGTTCCCGGTCCAAATACTGATTACCGTGACGCGTCCACGTTCATCGAGAGAATGCCCGAGAAACAGCCGATCCCCGACTGGAACCTCTCCGAGCGGGACACGATCATCCTCCAGGAGCTCGCGCGCGACCCCCAACTCACCTCCCGCGGGCTCCGCGACCTCCTCGCCGAGGAGCACGACATCGACGTCTCGCACGTCACCGTCAACGAGTCGATCCGGCGGATGCGCGCCGACGGCGTGTTCCGCGAAGCGTTGGTCCCCAACGAAGAGCACCTCTTCTTCTCGCTGTTCGAGTTCCAGTTCAACCCCGAGGGGTTCGACGAGCACTGGCGGGACGCGCTCGAACACGTCCGGTCGAGCCGCCACACGTTCATGTACTTCCTCTCGGACGGCGACTACCAGTGGAAGACGATCATGATGTTCGAGGACCGCGAACAGGAGTCGAAGTGGATCCACGAGTTCTACAAGGAACACGGCGAACTCGTCAACAACCTCCGCAACTCCGTCGTGACGAACGTCCTCAAGTTCGGGACCGACCCCGAGCTGTTCGAAGTGTTCCAGGAAGACGAGGAGTGATCGACGGGCGTCGGGGAGAGATGAGCGACGGGCGCCGCTGAGGAGCGATCGGCGGGCGCCGCTCCCGGGAGCGCCACCGCGCTCGGCTCAGTCGAATTCGCCGAACCGCGTGACCGACGCAAGCTCCTCAGTCGGCGGGTCTTCGAAGGCGTCGCGCGCGATCGATCGACGGTGGACCTCGTCGGCGCCGTCGACGAGGCGGAACTGCCGGACGTTCTCGTGGAAGCGCGCGATCGGCAGGTCGTAGGCGATCCCGTTGCCGCCACAGAACTGGAGCGCGTCGTCGATCGCCTCCTGTACCACGTTCGCCGCGAACGTCTTCGCCATCGCCACCTCGATGCGCGCCTCGTGGCCGTCGGCGATCCGCCCGGCGGCGTGTCGGACCATCGTGCGGGCCGCGTGGAGTTCCGTGCGACGGTCGGCGATCCGGAACCGCGGCCCCTGTTTCTCCGAGAGCGGCTCGCCGAACCCCTCCCGTTCGGAGAGGTAGGCGGTCGCGATGTCGAGCGCGCGGTCGGCCATCCCGGCGTACCGCATGCAGTGCGTGAGCCGGGCCGGACCGAGCCGCTGTTGGACGAGGGTGAACCCCTCGTTCTCCTCGCCGAGCGTGTTCTCGACCGGAACGCGAACGCCGTCGAACCGGATCTCGGCGTGCGTCGTCCCGACCAGCCCCTCGCCGAGGTGCGGGATGTTCCGGACGACCTCGACGCCGTCGGCGTCGGCGGGCACGAGGATGACCGAACAGCCGGCGTACGGGTGCGCCTCCTGGTCGGTGCGGGCGAACACCAACAGCACGTCCGCCTCGACGCCGCCGGTCGTCCACCACTTGTGGCCGTCGATGACCCACTCGCCGCCGTCTTTCTCGGCGGTCGTCGCGAGCATCTTCGGGTCCGACCCCCCGCCCTGCATCGGCTCGGTCATCGCGAAGCCCGAGTCGATCTCGCCGGCCGCCAGCGGGCGGAGCCAGCGCTCCTTCTGCGCGTCGGTGGCCGCGATCTCGAGGGTGTGCATGTTCCCCTCGTCGGGCGCCGCACACCGGAGCGCAGTCGGCCCGAGCAGGCTGCGACCCGCCTCCTCGAACACCGGCAGCATCTCGCGGAACCCGAGTCCGAGCCCACCGTACTCCGCCGCGACCTGCGGGGCGTAAATATCTCTGTCGCGCGCGGCGTCGCGCAGCGCCTCGATCTCCGCCGCCGGGATCGGCCCTCGGCCGAGCCACTCCCGTTCGACCGGAAGCACCGTCTCGTCGACGAACTCCCTGACGGCCTCGGCGATCTCCGGCCCGCGCCCGATGTCGTCGTACTCCATGGCGACTCTTATTTAGCAATGTAAATAGTGGTTCCGGCTATTGCCCCCCAAAAGGCTATACTGTCCGAAGATAACCCCTTATTCAACGCAAGTTGATTTACAATGTTAGACCGATGTGCCGTAAGCGGTGAAAGCCGTTCGGACCGTGAATGGGCGGAGGCGGGCCGGCCGGAGGTGAGCCGACAGGGGGTGAGCCGACAGGGAGTGAGCCGATCGGAGGCGGACCGACCGGGGGCGGGTCGCGAGTGAGCGACCCCGACTACCTCGATCGGTTGGTCGACGACGACACGCTCGCGGCGTACCTGACCGCCGAGTTCGGCCCCGCCGAGCGGTTCGCCGTCGAGCGGCACGCCGAGGGCCACTCCAACGAGACGCTGTTCGTCGCGTGGGGCGACCGCGAGTTGGTGGTCCGACGGCCGCCCCCCGGCGAGACCGCGGACACGGCCCACGACGTGCTTCGGGAGCACCGCGTCGTCGACGCGCTCGGCGACACCGCCGTCCCGGTCCCGGAGACCCTCCGCGCGTGCGACGACCACGCGGTCCTCGGCAGCGACTTCTACCTCATGGAGCGCGCCGACGGCGACGTCCTCCGAGAGGCCGAGCCCGAGCGCTTCGCGAATCCGGCCGCCCGCGAACGGATCGGGACGGAGCTCGTCGACACGCTGGCGGCGATCCACGCGGTCGACTACGAGGCGGTCGGTCTCGGCGAGTTCGGCCGCCCCGCGGGGTACACGGCCCGACAGGTCGAGCGCTGGACGGCCCAGCTCGACTGGGCGTTCGAGACGACGACGGCCGTCAGGGACGTCCCCGACCTGGTCGCCGTCGGCGAGTGGCTCGCCGACAACGTTCCCGACGAGCACCCCGAAACGCTCGTCCACGGCGACTTCAAGCTCGACAACGTGATGTACGGTCCCGGAATGCCGCCGTCGGTCGTCGCCGTCTTCGACTGGGAGCTGTCGACGCTCGGGGACCCGCTCGCCGACCTCGGCTGGCTGCTGTTGTTCTGGTACGACGAGGGCGATCCGGACCCGGCGATGCCCGAGCTGATGTCGACGTTCACCTCGCGGGAGGGGTACCCGACCCGCGCGGCGCTGATCGATCGCTACGAGGCGACGACGGGACGCGAGTTCGCCCACGAGCGGTTCTACCGGGCGCTCGCGGCCTACAAGATGGCCGCGCTGGGAGAGATGTTCCTCGCGCGATACCTGAACGACGACAGCGACGACCCGCTGTACCCGGAGATGCGGACGCAGGTACCCGCGCTCGCGGCGCGGGCGCTCGCGTACGTCGAGGGCGAGACCGACCGGCTGTGAGTCCCCGCGGGTTCGATCCGGCCTGAGCGCGAGGCGCACCGGTCGAGAGACGGGTCGACGGATCGGCGAACGCTTTAATGCCCCCCGCGAGAGCGGTCGGACATGGACTCACCGGAGGACGACGCATCGGCCACGCCGATCGAGTACGAGCCCGTCAGCGTGAAGGACGTGCTGGTCGAGATGAAGGACACGGCCGAGCTGCTGATCGACCTCTCGTACTCCGCGGTGTTACACCGCAACGAGGAGCTCGCGGCGGAGGTGCTCCGGTTGGAGCGACGGATGGATTACCTCGAGCTGCGCGCGAACATGAGCCTCCTCATGGCCGCCCGGAACCCGTCCGACGCGGAGCGGCTGGCGCCCGTCCTCAACATCGTCTCCGCCACCGACCAGATCAGCGACGCCGCCGGCGACATCGCCAAGATCCTGATAGAGGAGATCGGGCTCCCGGAGGCCATGCGGGCGGCGCTCCCCGAGGCCGTCGAGACCCTCCTCCGAGGGATCGCCGCCACCGACTCGGCGTACGTCGACCGCACCCTCGGCGAGATCGACTTGGAATCCGAGACCGGCGTGCGCGTGATCGCCTTGCGGCGCGGCGACGACTGGCTGCTCAATCCCGGCCCCGAGACGGCGATTCACGCGGACGACGTGGCCCTCCTCCGAGGCCCGGACTCCGAGATCGGCGCCGTCTACGAGGAGCTGACGGGCGACACCTACGAATCCGTCGTTCCCGAGGACGACTCGATCGCCGACCTGGAGCGGGCGGTCGACACGATCATCCACATGAAGAACCTCTCGGAGTTAGCCGTCGATCTGGCCTACAGCAGCGTCCTGTTCGACGACGCGGAGCTCGCCGAGGAGGTCTCCAACCTCGAAGTCGAGGTCGACGGGCTCCAGTCGCGGTTCGAGGCGTGGGTGTTGCAGGCGGCCGCCGACGCCGACGACCCGGTCGCGCTCCGCGGGCTGATCCACCTCGGTACCAGCACCGAGGTCATCAGCGACGCCGCGCTCGACATCAGCGAGGGGGTCCGCCGCGACATCGACGTCCACCCGGTCGTGCGGCTCGCGGTCCAAGAGAGCGACGAGATCCTCACCCGCGTCGAGGTCGTCGCGAACAGCGCGCTCGACGGCTCGACGGTCACGAACGGGGTCGCCGAACAGGACGTGACGATGTCGGTCATCGCGATCCGCCGCCCCGGCGAGGGGTGGCTGCTGGTCGCCGACGCCGACACCGAGCTCCGCGGCGGCGACATCGTCATCGCCAAGGGGACCCGGACGGCCGCGGCCGCGTTCGTCGAGCTCGCGACGCCCTGAGCGCGTCGGAGCGAGCGCTTAAAAGCCCAGCACGGACGCCGAGACGCCGAGGAAGATGAACATCCCGAACACGTCGACGACGTTGGTGACGATCGGGATCGTCGTGTCGTCGGGGTCGATCCCGAGCCGGTAGGAGCCGTACGTCGCCGCGACCGACAGCACGACCGCGATCGCCGCGACCGCCATGCCGCTGCCGAGCGAGATAGTGAGCAGCGTCGACAGCGCCATCGGCGCGCCGATCAGGTGGCCGAGCAGCCACGCCCCGACCGCGAGGGCGGTGAAGATCGTCGCCGCGAGCCCGAGCACCGCCGCGACGTTGGCCCAGAACACCCGGTCGCGGGCGTCGAACTCGGTCGTCCCCAGGTGGATCCGCGTCGAGAGCCGCGAGCTCATGATGGCGCCGAGGTTGCCGCCCATCCCGACCATCGTCGGCACCATGACGGCGAGGAGACCGTACTGATCGAGCAGCGCGTCGGCGTCTTCGAGCGTGATGCCCGCCCACAGCACGATGGTACAGAGGACGACTAAGAGCGGAAACATGTTCCGGACGATCCGGCGCGCGTGCCACGAGCCGAGCGAGTCGCCGGTCGGGTCGACCATCAGATCGGTACCCCCGAGGCGGTGGCCGTCGGGTGGCTCGCACCCTCCGCAACGCCGATCGTCTGACGAGCCCCCGCCGCGGCGACGGTCATCCGACGAGCACCTCCACGACGACGACCGAGAGGAACAGGAACGCCATGCCGAAGACGTCGCCGAGCGTGGTGACGATCGGTCCGACGAGGTTGTCGGGGTCGTGGCCGTATTTGTAGCCGACGAAGATCACGAAGAGCAGCCCGAAGATCATGATAAAGGAGGTAAAGAACCCGGCGATGAGCATGATACCGACGAGTTCGACGAGCGGCGCGGACTCGCGTCCGAGCAGGACGAGCGCGACCCACGAGAGCACGCCGATGACGATCGAGATCGCGATTCCGTTGATAAATGACGCGAGGATCGCGTTCGTCAGCCGCTCGTTTCGCTCGAACTGCGGCTCGATGAGTCCCTGGTGGAGTCCGCTCGATATCCGCCCCCCGAGCGCTCCGTACACGTTCCCGCGAGTCGCGAGGAACACGGGCACCATCACGAGCAGGCCGGGGAACCGCTCGGCGCTCTCGAGCATGCCTTCGAGCACGAGGCCGGCGAACAGCCCGCCGCCGAGCGCGACGACGAGGACGGGGAGCGCCTCTCGGTAAATCGACCAAAAATCGCGGCGAACCCCCATGGATGGTACTGATCGATATTTCTGTTAAAACTACCGGAAGGAACCCCCTGGCGGTGAATCTCCCGTCGATCGCGGACCCACCGCAGCGGCCGCGGAACCGCCGTGTCAGTCGTTGAGGCGCACTGCGTGTTCGGTGACGATGCGGCCGAGCTTCCGGGTGCGCTTCAACAGGTCCTCGTCGCGGATCCGACCGTCGGCGTCGATGGCGGAGGAGGCACCGCGGATCCCGACTTCGTGGGGGACCGTCCAGGCGTGCACGTTCCGGAACGTCGATCGGAGGTGTTCGAGCGTCCCGCCGTAGGACCCGCCCCCGGCGGTCGCGAGCAGCCCCACGGCCGTGTTCTCGTACTCGTCGAACCCGCAGTAATCGTGGAAGTTCTTGAACGTCGAGGAGTAGGAGCCGTGGTAGACGGGCGTGCCGGCGAGCACGCCGTCGGCCTCGCGGACGAGCCGCGTCAGCCGCTCGCTGTCGCCCTGCGCGTCCTCGTCCGGGTGGTACAGCGGGAGGTCGACGGTCCCGAGATCGAGCAGGTCTGTCTCTGCGCCGGCGTCGGCCGCGGCGTCGAGCGCGACACGGAGCGCGGCCCGCGTCGTGCTCTCCGTCCGGCGACTGCCGGAAATGGCGACGATTCGCGTCATGCGACCGGTTCGTGGGTCGAGCCCAAAAACGCGACGGGTCCGCGGCGACGGCTCGGTCCGTGGCGGCTCGGCCGGCGACCGATCGGCTCCGCCGTCGCGCAAGGATCGCGACGGACACCGAGCCTTATTGTCTCCCCCGCCGACGTGACCGGTATGGATCAGATTTCCTTCGGCACCGACGGCTGGCGGGCGACGCTCGACACCTTCACCGACGACCGCGTCCGGATCGTCGGGCAGGCGGTCGCCGACCACCTCGACGCGGCGGGCCACGACGAGCCGGTCGCGGTCGGCTACGACGCCCGCGAGACCTCGGAGGGATTCGCCGAGAGCCTCGCCGAGGTGCTCGCCGGCAACGGCTTCGACGTGATCCTCCCCGAGCGCGACACCCCCACGCCGGTGATCGCGTACGCGATCGTCGACCGCGGGCTCGCCGGCGCCTGCATGGTCACCGCCTCGCACAACCCGCCGGAGTACAACGGCGTGAAGTTCATCCCGAGCGACGGCGCGCCCGCGCTCCCCGACGTCACCGAGGACGTCGTCGAGCGGCTCGCCGAGCCCGATCTGCTCCCCGAGGGCGAGCGGGGGGACATCTCCCGAGTCGACCTCGTGAGCGCCCACGCCGAGGCGGCCCGCGAGCTGGTCGGCGCCGACCTCGACGGGCTCACGGTCGCGTACGACGCCATGCACGGGAGCGGCCGCGGCGTCACCGACGCCCTCCTCGAATCCGCCGGCGCGGAGATCGTTCGGCTGCGCTGTGAGCGCGACGTGACCTTCGGCGGCGACTCGCCCGAGCCGAGCGCGGCGCACCTCGAAGAGCTGGCCGCGCTCGTGACCGATCCGGACAGCGACGTCGATCTCGGAGTCGCCAACGACGGCGACGCCGACCGGATCGCGGTCGTCACTCCCGAACGCGGCGTGCTCGACGCGAACCTCTTCTACGCCGCCTGCTACGACCGGCTGCTGGAGGACGACTCGGGACCGGCCGTCCGCACCGTCTCGACGACGTTCCTCGTCGATCGCATCGCGGAAGCGCACGGCGAGGACGTGTACGAGACCCCGGTCGGGTTCAAGTGGGTCGCCGAGGCGATGGGCGAACACGACGCGCTGTTCGGCGGCGAGGAGTCGGGCGGGTTCACGCTCCGCGGGCACGTCCGGGAGAAGGACGGCGTGTTGATGGCGCTGCTCGCGGCGGGCACCCACGCCGCGGAGCCGTTCGACGACCGGGTCGACCGCCTGCTCGACGAGCACGGCCACATCGCGGCCGGGAAGGTGTCGCTCGACTGCCCCGACGACCGCAAGGCGGGCGTCCTCGCCGACCTGGAAGACCACATCCCCGAGTCGGTGGCCGGTCACGCGGTCGCGAAGGTCGTCACCCTCGACGGGTTCAAACTCCTCTTGGAGAACGGGTCGTGGCTGCTCGTCCGCCCGTCCGGTACCGAGCCGAAGCTCCGCGTGTACGCCGAGGCCGACAGCGACGACGCCGTCGACACCCTCCTCGCCGAGGGACGCGAGATCGTCGAGCCGCTCATCTGAGGGCGAGAGGCCGAGGGTGTCGGGGGCCCCGGAGCGTCGGGCGTGTCGGGAGCGTCGACGACGGCGGACGACTTTCAGTTTCGCCTTGGATTCGGCTCGAATATTTATAAATTAACGTTGTATCGTCACGTGCGGCCCGTGGCCCGGCCGCGTCTCAGCCATGCAGGACGATCCACACACTGCGAGAGCCGACGGTATCGAATCCGACGAACCGCAGACCGCCGCCGAAAGATCGACGGCACCGGGAGAGAGGGATCGGCCGGCAGCCGGGGAGAGACAGGGTGACGAGGACCGGCCGACAGCCGGGGACGGATCGGCGGACGAGGACCGGCCGACAGCCGGGGACGAATCGCGAGCCGATGACCACGATCCTCCCCCGGGGTCCGACGGGCACGCATCGTCCCCGGAATCCGACGACGACGACCGCGACCGAGCGGAGACGGATTCCGAGCCCCTCGCGTACCGGCTAGAGCGGCTTCGACTGTGGCGCACGCTGGTGACGCTCGCGGTCGTCGTCGGCCGGTTGATCCGGTCGCTTTGAGCGGTTCCGCGCCGCTCCGATCGGGTGCCTTTTTAGGTGATACCGCCCTAGCCGAACGTATATGTTCAAGGCCATCGTGGGCGCGTCGACGTTTCAGGACGCGCTCGATTCGGTGAGCGTGCTGGTCGACGAGTGTAAGATCCGCCTGAACGAGGAGGAACTCTCGATCCGGGCCGTCGACCCGGCCAACGTGGGCATGGTCGATCTCACCCTCGAAGCCGCGGCGTTCGAGTCCTACGAGGCCGACGGCGGCGTCATCGGCGTCAACCTCGCTCGTCTGGAGGACATCGCCGGCATGGCCAACTCGGGCGACCTGATCCACCTCGAACTCGACGAGGAGACCCGCAAGCTCCACATCGAGATCGACGGGCTCTCGTACACCCTCGCGCTCATCGACCCCGACTCCATCCGTCAAGAGCCGGACATCCCGGACCTCGATCTCGCCGCCGAGATCGTCGTCGAGGGCGCCCAGATCGACCGCGGGATCAAAGCCGCCGACATGGTCTCCGACCACATCCGCCTCCGCGTCGACGAGGCCGACGAGATCTTCTACATCGAGGCCGAGGGCGACACCGACGACGTCGACCTCGCGCTCACTCGCGAGGACCTCATCGCGCTCACCGCCGGCCCCGCGGACTCGCTGTTCAGCCTCGACTACCTCAAGGACATGAACAAAGCGATCGCCTCCGACGCCGAGGTCACCATCGAGCTCGGCGAGGAGTTCCCGGTCAAGCTCCACTACGGGTTCGCGGAGGGGCTCGGGCAAGTGACGTTCATGCTCGCACCGCGCATCCAGAGCGACTAACGCGGCCGAATACGGCGTTTCGGGGCTTTTAAATCGTACGTAAAATTCGCTTACTGTTCAGCGACGACCGGAATCCGTACCGTCACGGTCGTCCCGCGCGGCTCCCGGTCGGCGTAGTCGACCTCGGCGCCCAGCGCGGCGGCCCCCCACTCGACGACCCAGAGCCCGAGCCCGGAGCCGTGTTCGAGCGCCGTTTCACGGCCGGACTCGACCGCCGTAACCTCGTGGTCGGGGATTCCCGGCCCGTCGTCGGCGACGGTGAGGACGAAGTGGTCGGCGCCGGTCCCGCCCTCCACGTTCCCCCCATCGGCGTCGGCTCCGTCCTCGGCGTTCCCGCCGTCGGCGCGTTCGCCCGCCTCGCGCCGGAGTGACACCCGGACCCACGGCCCGCCGTCGGCGCGCTCGGTCCCCGCGCCGTCGTGGTGATCGATGGCGTTCTCGACGGTGTTCTCGACGACCGCGCGGAGCGCGTCGGTTCTGAGCCGAGCCGTCCAATCCTCACCGTGATCGGCGGCGCTGTCGACGCTGCCGCCGCTGTCGACGTTGCGGGCCTCGATCGCGAGGTCGACGGTCGCGTCTGGATCGCGGTCGCGGGCGTCGTCGACGACCGACGCGACGGTGTCGTCGACCGCGACGGCGCTCGGCTCGCTCCCGGAGACCAACCGCTCGACGGTGCCGGCCTTCTCGCCGAGCGCGGCCAGCGCGCCGGCTCGGCGCTCGATCGCGTCCGCCATCCGGGCCAGTTCGGGGTCGTCGAGCCGCTCCGCGAGCAGTTCGCCGTAGCCGTGGACGACGCCGGCGTCGTTCCGGAGGTTGTGCCGGAGGATGCGGTTGAGCACCTCCAACTGCTGGCGGCGGCGCTCGCGCTCGGTCACGTCCGAGAAGACGACCGTGTACCCGACGTGGGTCCCGTTGGGGTCGGTCAGCGGCGACGTCGACACCGCGTACGTGCGCCGAGCGATGCCGTCCCGGGCTTCGACCGTGACCGTCTCGCGGGTGCCGTCGCCGTGACCGTCACCGTGACCGTTGCCGTGGTCGTCACCGTGACCGTCGCTCCCGTCCGTTTCGGCGGCGGGGCGGTCGTCGTCGAGCCCGGGTACCGTCACGAACGCGTCGAGCGGGCGGTCGCGCGCGGTCTCGGCGTCGACACCGAGCAGCGACTCGGCGGCGGGGTTGAGCCGGACGATGCGGTGGTCAAGCGCGAGCGCGGCGATGGGGTCGGCGAGGTCGTCGAGCGCGGTGCGCTCCGCGGCGCGGCTGGTGGTCGGGTACCGGTCGAACATCTCTGCGCGGCCGAACGCGTAGGCGTCGAGCAAGACGTGCGGGACGAACAGGATCGGCGCGAGCTGTAGCTGCGGGACGGGACCGAGTTCGAGCGTCCACGCGACGAGCGCGAGCCCCGGCGGCAGCGAACTCAACGCGACCGCCGCGCTCTCGCGGCGGTACAGCGGGCCGTAGCTGAGGAGGGTGTCGAGGAGCAGGAACACCGCGCTGGCGACGAGCACCGTCTCCACGGCGACGACGAGGTACGCCCACGGGCCGAAGGCGTACGAGACGGTCGCGACGTCGAAAACGGGGTCGAGACGGAACCCGGTCCAGAACCACCCGTGGATCGGGTTCGTGGCGAGAACGGCAGTAGAGAGGAGTCCGAACCCGACGACGGCGGCGAAGAGACGTCCCCGAATCACGTCGCTCCGGCCGGTGTACTCCAGCGCGAACCCGAGAAACGCGACCCCGGTCCAGACGATCCCGAGCCACGTCGCCGCCTCCAAGAGGGGCCGGAGCGTCGGGTCGGTGACGAGAAGGCCGACGCCGTAAGAGAGACACCAGATCGCCTGCGCGGCGAACACGCCGAGGAACCAGTCGACGCCCGGACGACCGCGGTGTTCGCGGATCGTCCACGCGAGCGTGAGCGCCCCCATCCCACCAGCGACGGAGACGACGGCAGGCCACGCGGGGACGACGTCGAAGACCATGCGTCGGCTACGACGGCGACGGGCGGCGTAAACCTATCGCGGTCACGCGGTCGTCTCGGCGGCGGAGCGCCGCGCGAACGCGACGGCGACGGGGACGAGCAGCACGGCCCCGATAAGGAACGGCGAGGCGACGGCGACCGTGTACAACACCGCCATCAGCGGTGGACCGACGGTCCGCCCGAGGCTCGATGCGCCCTGTGTGACGCCGAAGGCGGCCCCCTGTTCGGCGTCGCCGGCGGACGCCGAGACGAGCGTCGCCAGCGAGACGTTGACGAGGGCGTTGCCTAACGAGAGCATCGCGAGCGCGACGAGGAGCGCGACGAGCGGGAGCGTGAGCCACGCCGGACCGCCGAGGGCGACGCCGCCGACCGCGCGGTCGACGAGCCCGGTCGTCGGGATTGCGACGAGCGCTCCGCCGAGGATCACGGACCCGACGGCGACGAGCGTTCGAGAGGGGACGATCCGCGAGAGCCGGCCGACGAGCACGCCCTGGTTCACCGCGCCGAGGACGCCGACGTAGGTGAGCAGGAACGCGGCGGCCGTCGCGTCGTAGCCGAACGCGTCGGCGACGTACGGGATGAACATCACCTGCACGCCCGCGAACGCGACGGCGACGAGGAAGTACGCGACCGTGAGCGGGCGGAGCGCCGCGGAGGCGAGCGCCCCGCGGAACTGACCGATGGCGGTCGTTCGGGCGGTGGGCTCGTCCGAGCGGTCGCGCGTCGGCTCTTCGAGGAAGAGGCCGCCGACGCCGACCGCGAGGAAGCTCATCCCCGCGGCGGCGAAGCTCGGCAGCGAGTACGGCGTCGCCGGGATGAACGCCGGAAAGAGCGCGTCGGCGCGGGCGACCACGGGGTCGGCGGCGAGCAGGCCGCCGATCGCCGGCCCGAAGACGAACCCGAGCGCGAAGGAGGCCCCGACGAGCCCGAGCGCGCCCGCCCGGCGGTCCCGCGGGGTGATGTCGGCGACGTACGCCTGCGCGGCCGCGATGTTGCCGCCCATCGCGCCCGCGAGCGTCCGGGAGGCGAACAGCGTCGCCAGCGCGGCTGTCGTCCCGAAGCGCGCGCCCGACTCCCCGGCGTAGCCGAACGTCACCCACGCGACCCCCGCGGTCGCGAGCGACGCGAGCAGGACGGGTCGGCGGCCGATCCGGTCTGAGATCCGCCCGAGCGTGGGCGCGGCGAGGAACTGTGCGAGCGAGTACGACGCCGCGAGCAGCCCGATGAAGGCGTCGCTGACGCCGAACGAGCGCACGTAAAAGGGGAGGATCGGGATCACGATCCCGAAGCCGACGAGGTCGATGAAGACGACGCCGATCACCACGGCGAGCGCGCGGCGGGGATTCGAGACGGCCGGAGGGCGATCGGTGGGCTCGCCGCCCGCCGGCCCGAGCGACGCCGTTCCGGCTTCCGGGTGTGTCACGGTGGCGAGACGTCGCGCTGAAACTTAAAAAGGGGGACGTGAGAGATCGCTGCCGCCGACGGCGGAGTCGTCGCGTTCTCCGCGGTCGGCGCGGTCACCGCGATCCCGGCGGGGTGAGCGATCTACAGATGCCGCTCGATGACGCGCTTCGCGGCCTGTCCCTTCTCCTTCCAGCCGTAGCCCTCGTCGTACACGTGGCGTTTCGAGTCGACGAGTTCCTCGGGGGTGGACTCCTCGAAGCCGCCGCGGTCCCACGCGCCCGACTCGCGGAGCCACTCGACGACGTTCTCGCGAGTCTCGGGCCACGAGAGCCCGACCATCTCGTACCACGCGACCATCGCGAAGACGGCGTTGTCGTGACAGCCCGGGACGGAGCCGTGCTCGTAGACGGTGCGCATCGGGTCGCGGGTGGGTTCGGAGACCAGCTCTTTGAACTCCGCGGCGGTGAGCAGCCGGAGCCGGTCGCCGTCCTCGACGACGCGCTGTTCGCGTTCCAAGGCGCCGAGCGCGGCCTTGTGGAGCCCGCCCCACTCGCCGTGGACCGCCTCCCGGAGCGTGGACTCCGCCATCCCGTCGGGCTCGGCGGTGAGGACCGTCAACAGGTCCGTGTACGCCTTCTCGATGGTCGGCCAGCTCACGCCCTCGAAGTCGCAGTCGGCGTCGTGGAGGCTGTTGGTCGTCCGACAGCCGGGACACGGGTAGCGAAACGTCGGCACTGAGCGAGTGTGCGTCGCCGCCGGAGTTAGGGTTTTCGCGACGCGATCCGCCGAGATAGTTATATACGTTCGTGATGTTTTCGAAACGTTTACTCGCCGTCCGGTCCCGACTGCACACGGTATGACAAAAGTCAGCGTCATCGGTGCGGCGGGGACCGTCGGAGCCGCGGCCGGCTACAACCTCGCGTTGCGCGACGTGGTCGACGAGCTCGTCTTCGTCGACATCCCGGACCAGCGCGAGACGACGATCGGGCAGGCCGCCGACACGAACCACGGCGTCGCCTACGACTCGAACACGACCGTCCGGCAGGGCGAGTACGCGGACACCGCCGGCTCGGACGTCGTCGTCATCACGGCCGGGATCCCGCGGCAGGAGGGCCAGACGCGACTCGATCTGGCCGGCGACAACGCCCCCATCATGGCCGACATCGGCTCGTCGCTGGCCGAGTACAACGACGACTTCGTTACCGTCACCACCTCGAACCCCGTCGACCTCCTCAACCGACACCTGTACGAGGCGGGCGACCGCGACCGCCACCAGGTGATCGGGTTCGGCGGGCGGCTCGATTCGGCGCGCTTCCGCTACGTCCTCTCCGAGCGCTTCGACGCGCCCGTGAAGAACGTCGAGGCGACGATCCTCGGCGAGCACGGCGACGCGCAGGCGCCCGTCTTCTCGAAGGTGCGCGTCGACGGCCGCGACCCGAGCTTCGACGCCGACGAGAAAGAGCAGATCCTCGCCGACCTCCAAGAGTCCGCGATGGACGTGATCAGCCGGAAGGGCGCCACGCAGTGGGGGCCGGCCACCGGCGTCGCCCACACCGTCGAGGCGGTGCTGAACGACACCGGCGAGGTGCTCCCGTGTTCGGTCGTGCTCGACGGCGAGTTCGGCTACGAAGACACGGCCCTCGGCGTGCCCGCCAAGCTCGGCGCGAACGGCGTCGAAGAAGTGGTCGAGTGGGAGCTCGACGAGTACGAGACGGAACTGCTCGACGAGGCCGCCGAGAAGCTCTCCGAGCAGTACGAGAAAATCGCCTAACGAGACGGGGCCACCGTGTAACGAGACGGGGCCACCGTGTAACGAGACGGGGCCACCGTGTAACGAGACGGGGCCACCGTGTAACGNACGGGGCCACCGTGTAACGAGACGGGGCCACCGTGTAACGAGACGGGGCCACCGTGTAACGAGACGGGGCCACCGTGTAACGAGACGGGACGATCGCCGCGTCCCGTACGATCGCTGACGCAACCCTTACGCGTCGTGACCGTCAAAACAGGGTATATGACCGACGAACGCGACGACGACCGCCACGAGTTCTCCGCCGGGCAGGGCGTCGACGCCGACTACGAGGAGTTCACCCTCGACCCCGAGGAGATCGACGCCGACCCTAACACGGTCGACCCCGTCGACTCCCGCGTCCTCACCGACATCCTCGACCGACGGAACGTCGAGAGCGACGCCATCGACGTGGAGCGCCTGATCGACGTGGGGCTCTCGTACATGGGGATCAACCGCTACGAGGAGGCCACGGAGACGTTCCAGCGCGCGGCGCAGTTCGCCGAGGAGGACTCGCTGGAGGCCCAGGAGGCCTGGGTGAACAAGGGGGCGGCCCACGCCGAGTTAGAGGAGTTCGACGAGGCGATCGGCGCGTACGAGGAGGCGCTGCGGATCGACGACGACTCCGAGCACGCGGCGACCGCCGAGACCAACCTCGCGTACGCGCTCTGGGAGTTCGGCCGCACCGAGCAGGCGCTCGAACACGCCGAGCGCGCCGTCGAGACCGACCCGCGCTTCGCCGAGGCGTGGTTCAACCGGGGGTTCCTGCTGGTCGAGCGCGGGCTCGCCGAGGACGCCGTCACCTGCTTCGACAACGCGATCCGCCTCGGCTACCGGAGCGCGGGCGTCTTAGAGGAGAAGGCCCGCGCGCTCGAAGAGGCGGGCGAACACGAGCAGGCCGAGGAGGTCGCCGACCGCGCCGAGGAGATCCGTCGCGAGGCGGAAGGCCAGATGGTCGAAGAGCAGGCGGCGCAGGGCGGAATGGGCCAAGGCGGCCGCGGCGGGATGGGCGGACAGCCCGGCGAGCCCGGTGGGGCGGGGCGCGGCGGAGCGGGGCGCGGCGGAGCGGGGCGCGGCGCCCGCGGCGGTTCGGGCGACGAGCCGGAGCGCGAGCTGCAGGGCGAGGGTCCCGAGGGCTTCTAAATGCTGCTCCGCGAGCGCGAGACGCCCGAGGGCCGGCTCGTCTCGGTCTGTGACGCCGACTGCCTCGGTGAGACGTACGACAACGGTCGGGCCACGATCACCGTCAGCGAGGAGTTCTACGGCGGCGAGGACGCGGTCGAGGCGACCGCCGAGGAGGTCGTCGCCGGGCTCCACCGCGCGCAGGTCGCCAACATCGTCGGCACGGAGGCGGTCGGCGTCGCCGTCGAGGCCGGCCTCGTCGACGAGGAGACCGTCTTGGAGTTCGACGACACCCGACACGCACAGCTGCTCTGGCTGTGAGCGATCGCCGATGAAGCGACTGACGAGAGCCGAGTTGGCCGAGCGCGTGGGGCCGCGACCGCCGGCGGACGCCTTCTGGAGTCGCGCAGTCGCGGCCGAGATCGGAACGATCAGCGTCGGCCCCGAGGTCGTCGGCGACACCGACCGCCGAGCGCGAGAGAACCGGAGACGGCGCGGCGAGACGGGCGACGACGGGCCGCTCTCGCCGGGCGACATGATCGACCTCGCCGAGCACTCGTTCGTCGTCGTCGCGGTCGAGGAGACGCGATCGGGCGGTCGGCGCTATCGGATCGAACTCGTCGAACCGCGGCGCACCGGCTGAGAGGGGAGCGCGGGGCGGAACGAGGAATGCGGAGCGGAACGAGGAATGCGGAGCGGAACGAGGAATGCGGAGCGGAACGAGAGTCAGAACGCAGCGCGACGCGTGGCGACGGCCGGTTCAGAGGTCCGCGACGTCTTCGATCGCGTCGGTCAGCTCTTTGACGCTCTCGACGGTGTGTTCACCCATGTGGCCGATGCGGAACGTCTTCTCGCCGAGCTGCGAGCCGTAACCGTTCGAGAAGGCCATGTCGTACTTCTCGCTGACTTCGTCGATCGTCGCGGCGACGTCGATCCCCTGCGTGTTCTCGATGCAGGCGACCGTCTGGGACTCGTAGCCCTCCTCGGGGAACATCGCGAAGTGCTCGTCCGCCCAGTCGTGGACGTACGCCATCATCTCGCGGTGGCGCTCGTCGCGGGCGCGGTGGCCCTCGTCGAGCATGTGTTTCATCTGCTTGCGGTACGCTAACATGATCGGGATGGCGGGCGTCGAGTGCGTCTGACCCTTGCGGTCGTAGTAGTCGATCGTCCGGCGGAAGCCGCCGTACCACGAGGAGGTTCCCTTCTCGACTTCGCGGTCGTAGGCGTCCTGACTGACGACGCAGACCGCGAGCCCCGGCGGCATCGCGAACGCCTTCTGCGTGGAGGCGAAGATGACGTCGATATTGTGGTCGTCGATGTCGACGTAGTCGCCGCCGAGCGCGGAGACGGCGTCGACGACGAAGTAGGTGTCCGGGTAGTCGGCGATCACGTCGCCGATCTCCTCGATCGGATTGCGGACGCCGGTGGAGCTCTCGTTCATCACCGTCGCGACGACGTCGTAGTGCTTGTCGGTGGATTCGAGCGTCTCGCGGATGTCCTCGGGCTTGACGGCCTCGCCCCACTCGTACTCCAGTCGGTCGACGTCCTTGCCGAGGCGTTCGGCGACGTTGGCGTGGCGCTCGCTGAAGCTCCCGCAGGTCGGCACGAGGATGTTCTCGTCGACGAGGTTGAGCGTCGACGCCTCCCAGAACTCCGTGCCGGACGCGGTGAGGATGACGACGTCGTTGTCGGTGCCGAGGAACTCCTTCGTGTCCTCGACGATCGTCGTGTAGAGGTCGGTCATCCGGTCCATCCGGTGGCCGAACGGCGACTCCGTCATGGCCTCGATGACGTCCTCGCGGACCTCCGTCGGCCCGGGGATGTACAGCGTCTTGTCCGTGTAGTCGTCTCGGTATTCGCGTTTTGTCGTCACTGGGTCCACCTGTTGGTTAATAGCGCGACGCGCGACGGTATGGTCCTTGTGATACGTTCAAAAAGCGGCAACGTGGACGGGCGGTGGTTTTTATAAGCGAACGAGGGCTGTCGCGGTGGCGCGCTCCGGTGAGCGCCGCAACGCGGCGTGAACCGAGCGCGAGGGAGTCGCTGGCGCCGTCGGCGCCAGCGACGAGGCTGGGGAGGTGTGAGGTGCGGGGCGGCGCGGGACGGCGCGGAGCTGTAGAAGTGCTCACTGCGCCAGCAACGATTTATAAGCGATCGATCGGGACGGTGACGCCGCTCACCTCGCCGGCGGCCGCCTAGCCCCAGTGCCAGAAGTGATCGCGGCCGCCGCCCTCGACCGGGTCGGTCCGCTCACGGAGGTCGGCGACGTCGTCCGCGGTGGGTTCGTGGTCGTCCGGCAGCGCCTCCATGCACTCGAAACAGAGGAAGAACTCGGAGCCGTCCGAGAGCTCCACCGTCATCCCCTGTGTCGACTCGAACGCGAAGTTCCACAGGTCGCCGATCCCGCCGGCGATCCTGACGGACCGCTCGCAGACGTCACACGACTCCGAGGCCATAGGCGGGGTAGCGACTCCGTGCGCTAATGCGTGTCGGGACGTGGCGGGCGTCGTTGAGGGGTTCCACGGCGCGGAGCGCGTCGGCGTCGACGTCGTCCCGGCTGTTCGCTTATAAATGGAGAGAGCGATCGGTTGTGGCTACCTCGAAAACCCCGCCTCCGCACCTCACACCTCCCCAACCTCGCCGCTCGCTCCGCTCGCGGCGTCCCTCGCGCTCGGCTCGCGCCTTTAACAGGCGCTCACCGGAGCGCGGGGCGAGAGCAAGGCTCTCGCTTGCAGCCGGCGCGGAGCGCCGGCGACGCCACCGCATCGTTTACTTATAAATTACCGTCCGTCACGCCCCGTCAATCGTCGATCACGTGCGCGTCTCCCGGGTCGAAGCCGACGACGACCTCGCCGGAGAGCGGGTCGCGCGTCCGAACGAGGAGGTCCCGACCGCCCCAGTCGAGCGTCACGCGCGTCGTCTCACCGAGGAACTCGGCGCTCGCGACGGTCGCCCGAAGCCGGTTCTCGCCGCCGTCGATCCGGAGGGCCTCGGGCCGTACGCAGAAGACGAGGCGGTCACCGACGGCGGGGGCGTCGCGGTCGTCGGGGACGTCGCGGTCGTCGGGGACGTCGCGGTCGTCGGGGACGTCGCGGTCGTCGGGGGCGTCGCGGTCGGCGACGGCGACCCGCAGCGTCTCACCGCCGATGTCGACGCCGACGGTTCGAGGGGCGCCGTCGCCGCCCGCGTTGTCCCCTGCCGCGTCGCTCTCCACCGCGCCGCCCTCTGCCGTGTCGCTCTCCACCGCGCCGCCCTCCGCCACGTCGACCACCCGGCCCGCGAACACGTTGTTGTCGCCGACGAACTCGGCGACGAACCGGGTCGCGGGCTCCCGGTACACCGTCCGCGGGGGCGCGACCTGCTCGGGCGCGCCGTCGCGCATCACGGCGACGCGGTCGGAAATCGCCAGCGCCTCCTCCTGATCGTGGGTGACGTAGACGGTCGTGATCCCGAGTTCCGACTGGATGCGCCGCACCTGCACCCGGAGGCGCTCGCGGAGCTGCGCGTCGAGCGCGCTCATCGGCTCGTCCAAGAGCAGCAGGTCGGGACCGGGCGCGAGCGCGCGCGCCACCGCGACGCGCTGTTGCTGACCGCCGGAGAGGCTCTCCGGGTCGCGGTCGGCCGCGTCGGGGAGATCCACCAGTTCGAGCAGCTCCGCGACGCGCTCGTCGCGCGTGACGCCGCCGGGCGGGTCGGCGAAGTTGAGCCCGTACCCGACGTTCTCGCCGACGCTCATGTGCGGGAACAGCGCGTAGTTCTGAAAGACGACGCCCACGTCGCGGTCCTCCGGCGGGACCCCGGCGACCGACTCGCCGGAAAAGCGGACCGTCCCCGCGGTCGGCTCCTCGAAGCCCGCGATCAGCCGGAGCGTCGTCGTCTTCCCGCAGCCGGAGGGGCCGACGAGCGTGAAGAACTCGCCCTCGCGCACTCGGAGGCTCACGTCGTCGACGGCGGCGGTCTCCCCGTAGCGTTTGCTCACGCCGTCGAGTTCGACGGCGGGGGGAGCGTGGTCGGTAGTCGCGGCGGCCGCGGCGGCGCCCGTGGCCGCCTCCTCAAAGTCCACGGTGTTCACCCCCCAGCCGCTCGATGACGACGAAGCTGAGCCCGGTGACGACGAGTAAGACGACGCCCATTGCGGTCGCCGGTCCGAGCCGCCTCCCGATGAACCGTTCGATGGCGACCGGCATCGTGTACGCGTCGGCGCCCGTCGCGAGCACCACCGTCGCGGTGAACTCGCCGATCGAGATGGCGAACGCGAACGCCGCGCCGGCGACGACCGCCGGCCACACGAGGGGGAGTTCCACGTCGCGGATCACCCGCGGTCGCGAGGCGCCGAGCGCTCTCGCCGACTCGATCAGCGAGCGGTCGAGCCCCTCCAGCCCCGGCGCCACCGTCCGGACGACGAACGGGTAGCCCGCGATGGCGTGCGCGAGGACGATGGCGACCGAGCCGGCGACCGCGATCCGCCACCCCGCCACCTCGATCCCGAAGACGAGCCCCCGCAACAGCCCGAGTCCGACGACGATCCCCGACACCGCGAGCGGCGCCATCGCGGCCGCGTCGACCAGCTTCCGCCCGCGGTACCGCCGGGTCGTCAACACCGCGACGACGACCCCCATCGGGAGCGCCAATAGCGTCGCCCCGGTCGCGAACAGCAGCGAGTTGCGGATCGCGGGCCACGGCCGCACCTGGAACGCCGCTCCCGTCTGCTGGCGGTCGAGGAGGAACCGGTAGTGCTCCAGCGTGAGCGCCCCGTCGCCGCCGGTGACGCTCGCGAGGATCATCGAGGCGATCGGCGCGAGGAAGACGAGCCCCGCGACGACGAGGTACGCGGCGAGCCCGACTCTCGGGAGGAATTTCCGAGCCGTCGGCGCGGACGGCAACAGAGAGTGGCGCGGGAGCGGCCGCGCGCCCCGCGACCGCACCGTGTTGCGCGCCTCGTAGCGGAGGTACGCGAGCAGGACGCCGAGCGAGATGACGAGCTCGATGATCGCCAACGCGGCCGCCTCCGCGTAGCTCAGGTCGCGGACGAGCCGGTAGATGAACACCTCGACGGTCGCCAACTGGAACCCGCCGAGCGCGAGGACGATGGGGAAGGTGCCGAACGTGAACACGAACGTGAGCGCCGCCCCCGTCAACACGGCAGGGTACAGCTGCGGCGCGACCACGTCGTAGAACGCGCGGAGCGGCCCCGCACCGAGGCTCCGAGCGGTCTCGACCGCGCGGGCGTCGACCGACTCCCACGCCGCGGTCGTCACCCGGGCGACGAGCGGGGCGTTGTAGAAGGCGTGCGCGATGACGATCGCTTCGAGGGTGAACAGCAGGTCGACCGGCGGGAGGCCGAGCGCGCCGAGGACCGCGTTCAGCGTCCCGTTGCGCCCGAACGTGGCGACGAACCCGACCGCGACCATGATCGAGGGGAGCACGAACGGGACGATCGTTAGCGACCGCAGCGTCCGGCGGCCGGGGAACTCGAAGCGCGCGAGCAGGTAGGCGGCCGGCAGCCCGAGCGCGACGCTGGCGACCGTCGACAGCGCGGCCTGGTACGCGGTGAACCCGACGATCCCGAGCCGGCGGTCCGGCGAAGCGAGGTCGCTGGCGACCGCGATCGGCGACTCGCCCGCGAAGAGGCGCGCGAGCTCGCCGAAGTAGAACGGGTCGCGCAGGATCTCCGCGAACACGCCGAGCGTGACCGCGCCGTCGACGCGGACCGCCTCGACGAGGACGGTGCCGACGGGGTAGTAGAAGGCGACGACGAGCGCGGCGCTCGTCGCGACCGCGAGCAGCGTCAGGAGACGCCCTTCGAGGCGGTCGCGGAGGGAGCGAGCGCCCCGACCGCGACGGGAGTCGCTCACGACGGGGCCTCAGTTGCCGGCGAACTGTCGTTCCCAGTCGGAGATCCACTCACTGAGGGACCCTTGGAGCTCGTCGTACGTGAACGTGACCGGATCGGCCGGCTCCTGTGCGAGCTCGCGGTAGTCGTCCGGCAGCTCGGCCGTGTCCGTCGCCGGGAAGGCGACGTTGCGCTGGGCGATCTCTCCCTGGACCGCCGGGTCGAGCATGAACGACATGAACTCGCGAGCGAGCGCCGGCTCGTCGGCGTCGGCGAACGCGGCCATCCCCTCGGGGGTCGCGTACGCCTGATCGTTCAGGAAGCGAATCTGGTGTTTCTCCAGGTCCTCGCCCGCGTCGGCGGCGAACACTTGGTCGGTGGAGTACGAGACGACCATCGGCGCCTCACCGCCGCTCCACGCCGTGTACGCGTCTTCCCACGAGCCGAGCACCCGGACGTCGTTGTCCTGGAGATCGGCCCAGTAGTCGAGGTAGTCGTAATCGGCGTCGCCGTCTTCGCCCTCGACGGCGCCGTCGGGACCGTCGCCGAACCGGCGGACGGTGTGGAGGAGGAAGGCCCGACCGGTCGCCGATCCGCCCGGGTTCTGCGCGATGAGCGCGCCCGCGTGCTCCTCGTCGAGGAGCCCCTCGAACGTCTCGGGCGCCTCGGTCGCCGTGCCGTCGTAGACGAGGCTGACGTACCCCGTGTCGAACGGGACCGCGCGGTCGGCCGGGTCGAACAGCAGGCCGTCGCGGACGTCGTCGAGCCCGTCGATGTCGCCCGCCTCGGCGAACAGCCCGTCGTCGAGCTCGGCGTCGATCCGGACCAGGTCCTCGGTGTTGAAGCCGACGTAGACGTCGGCGTCGATCTCGGCGTCCGACTGCGCGCGCTCGATGTAGTAATTGATCTCGTTGTCGGGGGTCGCCCATTCGAGCTCCGCGTCGAACCGGGATTCGAACTCCTCTTTGAGCCACTCGCCCGGGCTCACCGACGGCGCGTCGATGAAGCTGCTGTAGGTCGCGACCGTCAGGGTCGGCGCCTCCCCGTCGCCGGAGCCGTCGTCGTCACCCCCCTCGTCGTTTGAGCCGTCTCCGGAGCCGTCGCCGTCCGTTTCGTCGTCGCCGGAGCCGTCGTTACCCCCGTCGCCGGTCCGTTCCGCGCTACAACCGGCGAGCGCGACGGCGCCGGCCGCGCCGCCGAGCGCGAGGAATCGCCGGCGGGTGTGCTGGGGGCTTCGAGCGGGCTTGGAGCGTCGAGCGTCCTTGGAGCGTCGAGCGTCCTGATCGCGTTGATTCCGTCGATCGGCCGCGGCCTCGTCGTTGGTCATTACTTGGTTGTTACACCGAGTGGTACATAAGCGATCGGTGTCGTTGTCGGCCCCGATCAGCAACACGAGCGGCGACGACGACGCACCCCCGAACCGACCGGTTTAATCGGCGCCCGCGACTCCGAGACCGTATGAGCCACTTCCCCGAGTTCGAGGTCGTGCCGGCCGTCGACGTGCAGGACGGCGAGGTCGTCCAGTTGGTCGGCGGCGAGCGCGGCACCGGCAAGCGGTACGGCGACCCCGTCGAGGCGGCCGAGCGCTGGATCGACGCGGGCGCCGAGACGCTCCACCTCGTCGATCTCGACGGCGCCTTCGAGGGCGAGCGCGTCAACGCCGCGGCGATCGAGGCGGTCGTCGATCACGTCCCCGACGCGGTCGGCCTCCAACTCGGCGGCGGCATCCGCACCGCCGAGGGCGCCCGCGACCTCCTCGATCTGGGACTCGATCGCGTCATCCTCGGGACCGCGGCGGTCGAGACGCCCGAGATCGTCGCCGACGTCGACGAGACGCACCCGGGAAGCGTCGTCGTCAGCCTCGACGCGAAGGACNCAGAGATGTGTATAAGAGACAGGGACCGAGGGCACCGGGCTCGATCCGGCCGAAGCCGCCACCCGCTACGAAGAGCTGGGCGCCGGTGCGGTCCTCTTTACCAACGTCGACGTCGAGGGCCAACTGGAGGGGATCGACCGCGAGGCGGTGGCGGCCGTGGTCGACGCGGTCGAGATCCCGGTGATCGCCTCCGGCGGCGTCGCGAGCGTCGACGACGTGGTCGCGCTGAAGGAGGCCGGCGCGGCCGCGGTCGTGGTGGGAACGGCGCTGTACGAGGGCCGATTCACGCTGCGAGAGGCGCAGGCGGCGGCCGACGAGGTCTGAGCCGCACGAGTTGAATCGCCGCGGTCACTCCGCGGACGCGTCTGTGGCCTCCGGTCGCTCTCGCTGCACGACGAGCACCGGTCCGAGGAACCGCTCCGCGACCTGTTCGGCGGGCATCCCGAAGACGAACGTGGTGACCGACGGGTCCGTCTCACCCATGATCACCGCGTCGTGCGCCTCGCCGCGGCCGGAAATCGCGTCGACCGGAGTCTCCGTCTCTTCGATGAGAATCTCGACGGCGTCCGCGTCCATCCCGCGCTCGACGAGGTCGGCTCGCACTCCGTTGAGGAGCGTCTCGGCGTCTTCGTCGGTCTCTCCCTCGCCGAGGACGTGGTAGAGCGTCACCGCGATCTCGGTGCCGGCGAACAGCCCGGCGACGAGCCGCGCGATGCGATCGACGCCGACGGTCCCGCGCACGGCGACGAGAACGGACTCGACGCGCTCGGCGCTGTTCGGAACCAGCACGGCGAGACAGTCGTACTCGTAGATGAGCCGATCGACCGTCGTCTGCTTGTCGTGCGTGAACACGAGTCGCGTCTCGGCGGTCGCGCCGACGGCCTCCAGCGCGCCGGCGAACTCGCCGAGCTTCGACATCGCCGTCTCGCCGAACTGCTCGCGCGCCTGCTCGGTCGCCGTCTGCTCGGGGAGGACGTGGTACCCCAACAGGACGACGTGAGCGTTCGCGAGGAGTTCGGTGGTGCCGGCCGGGAGCGACTCGCCCTCCAGCACTTCCAGCGGGACGAGGACCGTCGGCCGGTCGGTCTGTGGCTGTTCGTCGCCCGCCGGCGGCTGTTCGTCGTCCGTCGCCGGCTGTTTGTCGTCCGTCGCCGGCTGTTCGTCTCCCGTCGGCGGCTGTCCCCCGTCTGTCGGCGTGCGTGGATCTGTCATGTTCAGAAGTCTCCCTTGAGTTCGACGTCGGCCGCGTAGTAGCGGTACCACCCGTACGAGGCGATCATGACGGCGGCACCGACCCCGATCGACGCCGGCTGCATGAACGCGATGAGCGCGAAACTCGCGAGCGCCCCGGCGCCGGCGACCGCGAGACCCGCCGGACACCGGAACGACGGCGCGTACCAGTCCGGCTGCTCGCGGCGAAGTTGAATCAGCGCGACGCAGATCAGCCCGTACATCACGAGGTGGAGGAAGGAGGCGACCTCCGCGAGCAGTTCCACCTGCCCGGTCGCGGCGAGCACGACGATCGGGCCGCCGGCGAGCCCCAAAGCGACGTGCGGAGTCCCGTACTGGAGGTTGAGCCGGCTCGCAGCGGTGGGGATGAGGTCGTCGCGGCTCACGGCGTACACCGCCCGCGAGGCGCTGAGGATGGACGCGTTCGCGCTGGAGAACGTCGCCAACAACCCCGCGACGACGATGGCGATCGCCCCCGGGAACCCGACGAACTCGCGGGCGACCTCGACCATCGCGGTCTCGCCGAACTCGCCGAGGCGAGCGCTGCCGAACGCGCTCGTCGCGACGAAGATGGTGGCGACGTAGAACACCCCGACGACGAGCACGGAGGCGACCATCGCCAGCGGGAGGTTCCGAGACGGCTCCTTGATGTCACCGGCGACCGTCGCGACCTGCGCGAAGCCGAGGTACGAGGTGAACACGAGCGCGGCGGTCTGGAGCACCGGGAGCAGCCCGCCGGGCGGGAAGAAGCGCTCCGGCGTGCGCTCCGCGCCGAACACTCCCAACGCGTCGAGCCCGCCGTAGCTTAAAAAGAGCGTGAGGATGATCAGCAGGACGACGACGATCGCGTTCTGCAGCGACGCGGTGTTCTCGGTCCCGAAGAGGCTGAGCACGGTGAGTCCGACGCCGAACGCGACGCCCAGGGGGACCGCCGGGTTCACCGGCAGCGCGATCCCGGCTTCGAGGAACACCTGTCCGGCGTAGCTGCCGAGCCCGACGAGGTAGAACGCCGACGCGAACACGAGTCCGAGCCAGAGCCCGAGCCCGACGATCGCGCCCGGAGCGGTGCCGAGCCCGCGGGAGATGAAGAAGTAGCCGCCGCCGCTGCGCGGCATCGCGGTCGCGAGCTCCGAAGTCGGCAGCGCGACCAACAGCGCGACCACCGCGCCGATGGCGAACGACAGCGAGGCGGCCGGGCCGGCGTTCTCGGCCGCGAGACCGGGGAACACGAAGATCCCGGCGCCGATCATCGTTCCGATACCGATCGCGAGGCCGCCGGTGAGCCCGATCGTCCGTTCGAGTTCCCCCTCGCCGGTGTCGGCGTCGACGACGTCGGCGATCGGGTCGCTGCCGGGCGCGGGCGGCGAGTCGGCGGTCACGCCGGCGTCGGGATCAGGGTCGGCGTCGGGCGCAGCCGACGGGTCGGGAGCGTCCATGCCGGGTGAGATCACACCCGGCGGGCGCAAATAGCCACCGCCCGTCCACCCGCAATTCACTTACGAGCCCCCGACGACCGGACCGTATGAGCGACCACGATCGGACCGCGGCCGTCTCCCGCGAGACCAGCGAGACGACGATCGATCTCACCTTCGCGATCGACGGCGACGGCGACAGCGAGGTCGACACCGGGATCGGCTTTTTCGACCACATGCTCGAGGCGTTCGCCAAACACGGCCTCTTCGACCTGACGGTGCGCTGTGACGGCGATCTGGAGATCGACGACCACCACACCGTCGAGGACGTGGCGATCTGCCTCGGCGAGGCGTTGGAGGAAGCCCTCGGCGACAAGCGGGGCATCCGGCGGTACGCCGACCGGCGGGTCCCGTTGGACGAGGCGGTCGCGAGCGTCGTCGTCGACGTCGCCGGGCGCCCCTACTACGAGTTCACCGGCGAGTTCTCACAGGAGTCGGTCGGCGAGTTCACGAGCGTCATGGCCGACCACTTCGCCATGTCGCTGGCGCAGAACGCCGGGCTGACGCTCCACGCCGAGGTCGTCCGCGGCGACAACGCGCACCACGAAGTCGAGGCACTATTTAAATCGCTGGCCCGGGCGCTCGACGACGCGACCCGTCTCGACGAGCGGCGCAGCGACACCCCGAGCACGAAAGGCGAGTTGTAGCCGGAGAGTGCGATCGGCGACCGCACGCCCTTTTATACGCTAACGCCGTCCGCCGGCGATCGCTTATAAGCATGCGTGTCGTTGTCTCTCATAGACACGATGGACCTCCACTGCGAGGGCTGTGCCGGCTGCTGTGTCGACTGGCGGCCGCTCGCGCCGGACGCCGCCGGCTCCGACCGCGCCGGACGCCGCCCCCCGCTCGACGACGCCTATGACCTCGTGTCGCTCACCCGCGACGAGGTCGCCGGCTTCGTCGACGACGGCCTCGGAGACGTGCTCACGCCCCGGCTGTTCGTGGCCGACGACCGCGACGAAACGGTCACCGTCGACGGCGTCGACCTCGCGGCCGTCGGCGACCGCCCGGTCTTCGTGATCGGGCTCCGGAAGCCGCCGAAGCCGGTGGCGCCGATCGGTACCGACGAGCCGCGCTGGCTCGACGCCTGCGTCTTTCTCGATCCGACGACCCTCCAGTGCCGGATCCACGACGAGGACCGCTACCCGCGGACCTGCTCGACGTATCCCGGCCACAACCTCGCGTTAGACGCCGAGACGGAGTGCGAGCGCGTCGAGGCCGCCGGCGGCGGCGACCGCCTCCTCGACGACGCGCCGCCGTCGGACCTCCCGCCGCCGGCGTTCGGCCCGCAGGCGCTCGGCACGACCGTCTTCGCGTACCCGGACGTGGACGCCCTCGACGGCACCGGAATCGTCGACCGGATCCGGGACGGGACGCTCACCGCGGCCGACCGTGCCCGGTTCGTCGGCGCCGCCGTCGGCTCCAGCCCGGGCTCGCTGACCGTCGATCCGGATCGGACGGCCGACGCCCGGGCCGCCGCCCGCGACGCCGACTCGTGGGCGGGACGGGCGGTGCGGGCGTGGACGGAGCGCGCCGGGACGGAGGCGAGCCTCGTCGAGGCCGATTCCGAGACGCGGGAGCGACTGGTCCGCGAACTGGAGGACGACGCGGGCGCGCCCGAGACGCCGGGATGGTGAGACGGGGGTGAGGGCGGGACCGAGAGACGACGGCCGAGCCGGAGCGACCGTGGCTCCGCGATCACCCGCCGTGCTTGCGGTACCAGACGCGCTCGCCGACGGGCGACTCCCCCTCGGCGATCGGGAGCCGACGCGAGAACAGGTCGCGGACCGCGAGCGTGACGACGAGTTCGACGGTCGTGGACGGAGGGGGTTCGGCGCCGTCGTCCACCTCGGGTTTGGGTCGAACGGTCACGACGCAGTGGCCGTCGCGCTCGGCGATCGACTCGATCACCCCGACCGACCACCGGTCGACGTGGTGTGACGGCTCTCTGGCGTGGATCCGGTCGTGGTTCACGCGGGACCTCCGCTCGCGGTCTCGTGCTCGTCTCCGTCCCGCTCAGCGCGCCGCACTGCGATCGCCCCTTCGCAGGTGCACTCGACCTCGCACTTCGGGCACTCCGCGGCGGGCCGGTCGAGCGGCTCGCGGTGGATCGTCTCGTAGCCGTGGCGGTCGAACAGCCGCTCCGGGGAGTCGTCGCCGCCGTGGAACCACGAGTCCGCGAGAAACAGGTCGACGCCGCGCTCCGCGCCGATATCGTGCAGTCGTTCGAGGAGCCGGCTCCCGATCCCCCGGCCGGTCGCGTCGTCCCTGACGTAGCCCATTTCGAGGTGGCCGTACCGATCGGCGGCGGGGATCAGGCCGGGGTCGTCGAAAAAGTACATCTCGTCGGCGACAGCGGCCGGGTCGGCGAACTCGCGGAGCGCCATGACGCCGAGGATCGGGCCGTCTCCGTCACTCCCGGCGGCCGTGTCGGCGCCGGTGTTCACCTCCGCGTCGTCGCCGGTGTCCACCTCCGCGTCGTCGCCGGTGTCCACCTCCGCGTCGTCGTCGCCGTCCACCGCCACGGCGACCAAGACGTGGTACGTCGGGTCGTCGAGCCCGAGGTCGACGTCGTAGGTGCTCCCCTCGCTGAAGTGCGCGGTGATGAGCGCCGCCAACTCGTCGGCGTCGCCCGGTCTCGGGTCGCGGATCGCGATCTCGTCCATTCGTCGGATGGTACGGCCCCGTCGACAATAGGGGCGCGGTACCGGCCCCCGATGAGACTTATCCGCCGACTCCGGGCCGCCACACCCCCTGCCGCCTGTCGAGCCACGCGACGACGACGACGTGCGGGAGCGTCAGCGCCGCGATGGCGACGAGCGACACCGCGAGCAGATCGCCGGGCGCGGCGACGCCGGACGGGGCCGCGAGCGCGACGCCTCCGACGACCAGAAACCCGCCGAGCGTGAGCGGGGCGGCGTCCCGCGCGAAGCGAGCGATCGCACCGCGCGCGTCGCCGGTCGCGACCGCCGCCGCGGCCGACGCGTCGACGAGGAGGAGCCGACCGACGTGTCGCAGCGCGTGCCAGAGCGCGAAGTACACCCCGATCGCGAACACGGGCGCGGCCAGCAGGAACCACGCCCAGAGGACGGCGACCTCGCCGACGTCGCGGAGCCAGCCACGCCGAGCGGCGCCGGTCCGGACGCGCCGGTACCCCAGTCCGACTGACAGCGCCGTCGCCCCGACCATGAGCCCGCCGACTCCGAGCCGCGTCGTCGACGTGAAGAGGGGATCGACCGCGGCCGCCGCCACGGGCGCGTCGACGACGAACAGCCCGACGATCCACTCGGCGACCAGTCGGTACTCGGCGGGATGCGAGAGCAGGGGGACGGCCATCGGGAGCCCCCCGCGAACGACGAGGCTCAACCAGCGCTCCGCCGACGTGGGGAGGTGCTCAACGCCCGCGACGGCGAGCGCGGCGACGTCGCCTTGCCCCCAGTGGAGCCACGTGAGCGCGATGAACCCGACGAAGGAGGCGACCGGCGCGCGGAAGAACGCGGCGACGACCGCCCCGCCCAGCACCGCGTACGCGACCGAGACGACGGCGATAGAGCGACGCAGCGACACCTCGGGCGCCGCCCGAAGCGGAACGAGGTGGTCGACCGCGCCGTGCGCCATCCCGATGACGAGCGTGCCGAGCGCGAACGTCGCGACGCCGAGTTCCACCGGAAACAAGGGGGTTACGGCGCCGATCGGCAGCAGCGCCGCGAGCGCGAGCGCGGGGTACAGGGCGGTCCAGCGGTCGACTCGTGCGCGCGCGATCCCCTCAGTCATCGACGGTCTCGGAGTCGCGTTTCGGGGGCCGACTCGACGCCGATTCCGACAGGGTCGCCGCCCGTTGGTCGTTCCAGTCGAGCACCCACTCGAACAGCACGAGTCCGTTGACCGCCATCAGTCCGGCGGCGGTGAAAAACAGTATCTCCTCGATCGGGAGGCCGAAGACGGCGACCCCCGTGGTGAGCTCCGAGGAGATGGACCAGGTCCCCATCCCGATCGCGATCCGGTCGACGACCCAGAAGTACGACGCGGGCAACAGCGTCGCCGCGAGCCACGTCCGCGGGGTCCGAGCGAGGTACCCGCCGCCGACGGCCCACTGGAGCGCCACGACGGGACCGACCCACGCGATCAGTCCGCCGAGGTAGAGGAACGAGGGATCGAGGGCGACCAGCCAGAGCCCCCCGACGAGCATCGCCACCCCGACTACGACGCCGGCGACGCGAGGCGCGCGAGCGAAGTCGCCGTCGCGGTACGTCGGATCGAACCCGATCACGTGGAGGGCGAACGCGGTGACCACGGTCTGGATGGCGAAGAAGAGGTACTCGCCGAGCGGGATCGACAGCGCCCGGACGAGCACGGCGCCGTCGGCGTACCACCACGCCCCGCGGCGGATCATGTAACTGATCCACGGGGTGGTGTACGCGTACGCGATCGCGACGAGGACGGCGATCGCGATCGCCGAGCGCCGGCGGCGGACCGCGTCGTCGTATCGCGGCGCGAGGAACCACAACAGCGCCACCGCCGGGACGCTGAAGACGAGGTGAAACTGGAGGTACGTCAGCGCGGGGAGCATCGACGCACCTCGGAGACACCGTTCATGTCCCGGCCTTCGCTCCGTCACTGATTAAGGGTTCGTCCAGACAGTGTGGACCCATCGAACCCGGAGCGCTGGCCGGGCGCCCGTCTCACTCCTCGGGCGACAACACGCCGTGGCCCTCCAACACCTTTCCGAGCCGGAACATCGAGGCGACGACCGCGTCGCAGACCGGCCGGACCGCGTCCTTGGGGACGAACCCGACCGCGAGTCCGGCGACCTCCAGCATCGGGAGGTCGTTCGCGCCGTCGCCGACCGCGACCGTCGACGCGAGCGGGACGCCGAGGTCGTCTGCGAGGGCCTCCAGCGCGTCGTCTTTCGTCCCCTCGATGAGCGGTCCCTCCGCGTCGCCGGTGAGCCGCCCGCCGGCCATCGGCAGGCGGTTGGCGACGATGGTGTCGGCTTCGACGCCCTCCTTCTGGAGGGCGCGCTCGACGCCGCGCTCGAACCCGCCCGTGAGCACGGCGACGTGGTGGCCGTCGGCCTGCAGGCGCTCGATCAGCGCCGCGGCGCCCGGCCGCAGCGTCACCTCGTCGAACGCGGCCGCGACCGCGTCCTCGTCGAGTCCGGAGAGCAGTTCCGCGCGCTGGTACAGACTCTCGGCGTAGCTGAGTTCGTCGTTCATCGCCCGTTCCGTGATGGCCGCGACTTCGTCGGCGACGCCGGCCCGCTCGGCGAGCAGGACCGTCATTTCGGAGTCGGACAACGTGCCGTCGAAGTCGAACGCGATGAGGCTCATACGCCCCGTTCGTCCCGGAGGGGTTTTTAGTCGCGTGATCGCGCAACGAGACGGTGAGCGTCGGGCGAGGCGACCCGTCGAGCAAAACGACCCCTCGGGCAAAACGACCCCCGCCGACCGCGGCGATGCGGTTTTGTCCGCCGGGCGGCTGCGATCGGTATGGAGCGCGGTACCGTCTCGTCGGGCGTCGTCGCGGCCGGCGTACGGGCGGTCGAACGCGTGGTTTCGCGTGGAACCGCCGACGGCGTGAACGTGGCACACACTGACGCGAGATTGTCCGACAAACGCGTCCGGATCGGCGCCCGAAAGCACCCGAACCGCATGACAGCGAGGGGGACGGGGGCGGTCCGTGTTTAGCCTCAACGTTCCGCTTCCGCCGGCTATCGATCGGCTCGCGGCCGATCTCCACCCGAAACTGTCGGGTTTCGACCGGGTGCGCGACCGGCACACGCTGGTGTGTAAGCGGTTCGGCGTCGACGATATCGGCAGCGCGGGTGGAAGCGACGGTACGGGCGGAATCGACGGTGCCGGTTCCAACTTCGGCGCCGGTTCCGAGTCCGGTTCCGAGTTCGGCGCCGATCGACGGCGACCCCCGAAGGACGACGCGCTGGCGACGCTCCGCGACGACCTCCGCCGGTCGGTGTCGAGGACCGGCCCGTTCGAAGTCGCCGTCGTCGGGATCCGAACCTTCGACGTGCCCGCGTCTGGCTCGCGACCGGTGGTGTACCTGGCCGTCGAGAGCGACGCGCTCGTCCGACTCCACCGCCGGCTCTGTGCGGTCTACGGCGCGATTTCGGGGATCGAGGGCGACGCGTACGTCCCGCACGTCACGCTGGCGCGGGGCGGAAACCCCGATCCGGGGGTCGTCGCGGATCTCGTCGCCGCCGACGTCGAGCCGATCCGGTGGCGGGTCCACGCGCTCGACCTGTACGACCCCGAGTACCGCGAGGTCGCCGCGACGATCGACTTATAAATAACCGACCGTCACGCGGGAGGCGAGACGAACCGGGCGCCGCTCACCGCTCGTGGATCCGCATCGGCACCGGGTGGTCGGGGTGCATCGTCAGCGAGCCGCGCAGCGACAGCTCCGGCCCCTCGTAGTCGAGTTCGTACCGCGAGCACACCTCGGCGAGGATGAGCTTCGCCTCCAAAAGCGAGAACGACTTCCCGATGCAGTGGCGCGGGCCGCCGCCGAACGGGAAGTACGAGAATCGCGGCCGCCGGCTCCGGCGCTCCGGCCGCCAGCGGCCCGGGTCGAACGTCTCCGGGTCGTCGTACCAGCGCGGCGACCGGTGGACGACCCACTGCGACAGCATCAGCGCGGCGCCGTCGGGGATCCGGTACCCCCCCAGTTTCACGTCGAGTTTCGGCTCGCGGAACAGGGTGTAGACCGGCGGGTACAGCCGCATCGACTCGGAGAGGACGCGGTCGGTGAACGCCATCTCGCGGGCGTCGGCGGCGGTGGGCGCGTCGTCGGCGGTGGTCACGTCGTCGGCCTCGCGCTCGACCCGCTTGCGGGCCGCCGGGTGGTTCGAGAGCAGGTAGAACGTGTAAGTCAACGCGAGCGCGGTCGTGTCGTGGCCGGCGAGCAGCATCGTCACCAGCTCGTCGCGGAGGTTCGCGTCGGTCTGCTCGCCGCGGTCGTGGGCGCGCAGGAGGACCGAGAGCAGGTCCATCGGCAGGTCGCCCTCGGGGTCGCCGGACGGCCCGCGAACCGCGGTGCCCTCGGAGCCGGCGGGGTCGAACGCGGGGTCGCGTTCGGTGCCCCGCCGACGCTCGACGATCCCGTCGATCACGGCTTCGAGGGTGTCGATGGCGGCGTCGAACTCGCGGTTCTCGCGGGTCGGCACCCAGTTCGGGATCAGGAATCGGCGCGGGTCGGGCTCGAACCGGGCGCCGAGCGGCTCCAGCTCCGATTGAACCGTCTTCACCTCCTCGTCGGTGATGTCGGCGCCGAACATCGCCGAGACGATGATCTTGACCGTGAGCCGGGCGATCTCTAGTTGGATATCGACGACCTCGCCGTCCTCCCAGCCGGCGATCTGCGACCGCGTGTGCTCGACCATCGTGCCGGCGAGCGCGCCGATCCGGCGGTTGTGAAACGAGGGGCTGGCGAGCCGGCGCTGGCGCTGCCACGTCTCGCCCTCGCTCATGAGGAGCCCCTGACCGAGCAGGGTGTCTATCGCGTCGTCGCCGAACTGCGGCTTGCGGTAACGCTCGGCGTCGGCGACGAGGACGCGTTCGATGTCGGCCGGGTTCGTGAGCAGGTACGTCTCGCGCGGGCCGAGGTCGAAGCGGATGACGTCGCCGTAGCTGTCGGCGCAGGCCTGCAGGAACGAGAACGGGTCGTCTGCGTACTGGCGGCCGTTACCGAAGAGGAGGTCCCCGATGGGTCCGGGCGGCGTAGCGGACATACGAGAAACAGGGTCTCGTCGGGGTTAAACGTTCGGCGCCGGGGGATGCTCGGATCCTACTGGTTCGCGTCGAGCCGCTCGACGCGGGCGATCAGCTCGTCGACGGCGGCCTCCTGCTCGTCGGTCGCGTCCACGATGCGATCGGTCGCCGTCTCGGTCCGGTCGGAGCGCTCGCGGACCGCCTCCAGCGACGAGGTGAGCTCCTCGACGGTGGCGGCCTGATCGTCGGTCGTCCGGGCGACCTCGGCGACGCCCGCGGCCGCCTCGTCGACCGCGCCCGCGATCGCTTCGAGCGAGTCGAGGACCGTCTCGATCTCCGTGCCGGCGTCCTCGATGCGCTCGTGTGACCGCTCGACGGCGGCGCTCGTCTCGTCGGACTGCGCCTGCAGCTCGTCGAGACTTCCCGTGATGTCCTCGGTGTACCCGCGGGTCTCGTCGGCGAGCTTCTTCACCTCCTCGGCGACGACCGCGAAGCCGTCGCCGCCGTCGCCGGCGCGCGCGGCCTCGATGTTGGCGTTCAACGCGAGCAGGTTCGTCTGCTCGGCGACGTCGGAGATCACCTCGATCACCTCCTCGATGTCGTCCATCCGCTCGGAGAGCGCGCCGACGCTGTCGACGAGTTCGTCGCCGATCTCGACGACGTCCTCGGTCGCCTCGCGGGCGTCCTCGCTGGCGTCGAGCCCCTCGTCGGCCGCCTCGCTGGCGGCGACCGCCGCGGAGTCGACCTGGTCGGCCGTCGCGGCGACCTCCTCCATGCCGGCCGAGAAGGACTGCATCTCGGAGACGCTCTCTTCTAACAGCTCGTTCTGCTCGTCGACGTTCGCCGCGATGTCCGCGGCGGCGTCGCTGGCCTCCCGGACGGTACCGTCGATCTCGCGGGCCTGTTCGTGGACGCTCGTCGAGAGAGTGTCGAGGTTCTCGGCCATCGCGTTCACCACCTCGATTACGCGAAGGCGGTCCTCGTCGAGGGTCTCGAAGGAGGACTTCCGCCGCGCTCGGGCGTCGAGGTCGCCGTCACCGATCGCCTCGGCGGTCTCGCGGACCTCAGCGAGCAGGGCGGCGGTCGCCTCCCGCTGGGTCACGTTCTCCGTCCGGTCGACGACGACCTCGGTGACGCCGATGACTTCGTCGCCGTCGTACAGCGGGGTCGCCGTGAACTCGATGTGCTTTTCGTCGCCGTGGCGGTCGACCATCGTGCTGGTGTCGCGGTAGCGGTTCCGAGCCGAGTCGCAGCGCTCGACGCCGTGGACCGCGTCGGCGGTGTCGGGCGCGTCGAGCACCTTGTCGGCGAGCGTGTCGGCCCGACGGCCGTCGGGATAAAACAGCTCGGAGACGTGACTGTGGCCGACCGCGTCCTCCCGCTCCGTCCCGGTGAGCGAGACGATGGACTCGTTCCACTCGGCGACGTTGCCCTCGGCGTCGAGGATGAACGTCGGCACGCTCGTCGCGTCGAACACCTGTTCGAAGCCGGCTCCCGCGAGCGTCTCGGCCCGGTTGACGCCCCGTTCGTCGGTGACCGTGTGCGCCTCGTCGTCGGCTGTGGCGGTCGCGTCGGCGTCGGCGCCGTCGGCGCCGGTAGTTACACTCCCCTGTTCATCCGGATTGTCGACGACGACGCCACCGTCCGGGACCGACCGGGAATCCCCTCCCCGCCCGAGCGCGCGACGAAGCGTCTCTCGAAGTCCCCGCATAGCTACGTCACCGTCGCCGAACCACCTTGATAAACGGTCCCACCCGGAATTCACGTTTGATAATCGGAGAGCACCGCGCGAGCGCGGGGTCGAGCGCGGACGATTCGTGCCCGCAGCGTTCAAACGCGTCGGGCGGCTACGCAGAGGCGATGGACGCGGACGCGGTGCGCGAGCGGGCCGGGACGCTCCCGAGCGAGCCCGGCGTCTACCAGTTCCGGGCCGGCGAGACCACGCTGTACGTCGGCAAGGCGGTCGACCTCCGGGCACGGGTGCGGTCGTACGCGGACCCCCGGTCCGGGCGGATTCGGGGGATGGTCGGGCGGGCGGACCGGATCGAGTTCGCGGTCACTGATACCGAAACGCAGGCGTTGCTGTTGGAGGCGAACCTCGTCAAGCGGCTGCAGCCGCGGTACAACGTCCGGCTGAAAGACGACAAGTCGTACCCCCTCGTCGCGTTCACCGATCACCCGGTGCCGCGGATCGAGGTGACTCGGGACCCCGCGGAGGGCGCGGTCGCGTACGGCCCGTTCACGAACAAGGGCCGGGTCGAGACGGTGGTGAAGGCGATCCGCGACGAGTATCGGCTCCGCGGGTGTTCGGATCACAAGTACGCGAACCGCGAGCGCCCCTGTCTCGACTACGAGATGGGGATCTGCTCGGCCCCCTGCACCGGCGAGATCGACCNGTTCGGATCACAAGTACGCGAACCGCGAGCGCCCCTGTCTCGACTACGAGATGGGGATCTGCTCGGCCCCCTGCACCGGCGAGATCGACCCCGAGGCGTACGCCGAGGACGTGGCGGCCGCCCGGCGGTTCTTCGAGGGCGAGACGGGCGTCCTCGCCGACCCCCTGCGCCGGCGGATGGAGGCCGCCGCCGAGAGCGCCGCGTTCGAGCGCGCGGCGAACCTGCGGGACAGACTGGAGGCCGTCGAGGCGTTCCACGGCGAGGGCGGCGAGGCCGTGAGCGACCACGGCGACGACCGGACCGTCGACGTGCTCGCGGCCGCCGTCGAGGGCGAGGACGCGCGGGTGGCGCGGCTCCACAGCGAGCGCGGCCAGCTCGTCGACCGGAGCCGGCACCGGCTCGACGCCGCCGCAGTGGGAGAAGACGGGGACGAGACCGACGGCGCCGGGACCGACGACGCCGAGACCGACGACGCCGAGACCAACACCCCAGCCGCCGTCCTCTCGGCGTTCCTCACGCAGTACTACGCCGAGCGGGAGTTCCCCGACGCGGTGCTGCTGGCGGAGCGCCCGTCGGACCCGGACGTGGTCGACTGGCTCGAAAGCGAGGGCGTCGCGGTGCGGGTGCCGGGCGCCGGTCGCGAGGCGAAGCTCGTCGAACTCGCGCTGAAGAACGCCCGCAAGCGCGGCGGTCGCGAGGACCCCGTCGGCGCGCTCGGCGAGCGGCTCGGGATCGACCGCCCCGCCCGGATCGAGGGGTTCGACGTGAGCCACGCGCAGGGGACCGCCGTCGTCGGCTCCGACGTCTGCTTCGTCGACGGGAGCGCGGAGACGGCCGACTACCGGCGGAAGAAGCTCACCGACCGCAACGACGACTACGCGAACATGCGCGAGCTGGTCCGGTGGCGGGCCGAGCGCGCAGTCGAGGGGCGCGACGACCGGCCCGACCCCGACCTCCTGCTCATCGACGGGGGCGACGGGCAGTTGGGGGCCGCCCGCGACGCCCTCGCGGAGACGGGGTGGGACGTGCCCGCCGTCGCGCTCGCGAAGGCCGAGGAACTGGTCGTGACGCCGACCGGCACCCGGCGGTGGCCCGACGACGCGGCCGAGCTCCACCTGCTCCAGCGGGTCCGCGACGAGGCGCACCGCTTCGCCGTCTCCTACCACCAGACCGTCCGCGACGAGGTCAAGACGGTCCTCGACGACGTGCCGGGCGTCGGTCCCGAGACCCGGCGGCGACTCCTGCGGCGGTTCGGCTCGGTCGAGAGCGTGCGCGAGGCCTCGACCGACGACCTCACCGACGTCGACGGCGTCGGCGACGCGACCGCCCGGACTCTTCGCGAGCGCTTATAAACAGACACGAACGGCAGCGGAGAGAGTATATAAATAGCGGCGGTGGCGCGCTCCGGTGAGCGCCGCAACGCGGCGCGAATCCGAGCGCGAGGGAGTCGGTCGCCCCGAGCGAAGCGATGGGCGACCGACGAGGCTGGGGAGGCGTGAGGTGCGGTACTGTGCGGGGCGGGGCTCGAAGGGGCAGCCGCGAGGGCGGCTGGGGCTTTGGAGGCGTTTCTCTCGCACTCAACGATTTATAAGTAATCCCCCGACCAACGTCGCACCCGCTATGCGCGCGTTCTTCGCGGTCGACCTGCCGGACGACCTCGCCGACGCCGTCGCCGACGCGCAGGCCGCGTTCGAGGGCGCCGACGGCCTGCGGTTCGTCGACCCCGAGCAGGCGCACGTGACGCTGAAGTTTCTCGGTGAGATCGGCGAAAGCGACGATATCGGCGAAAGCGACGAGACGGACGGCGACACCGACACCGACGCTCCGGCCCTCGACGACGTGATCGCCGCCGGCGAACGAGCGATCGAGACGGCCGGCGTCGAGCCCTTCGAGTGCTCGCTCGCGGGACTCGGCGTCTTTCCGAGTCTCGATTACATCTCTGTCGTGTGGGCCGGCGTCGACGCGGGGGCCGCGGAGTTGACCGCTCTCCACGAAGCCCTCGAAGCGGAGACGACCGCGCTCGGCGTCGACCCCGAGGATCACGCGTTCACGCCGCACGTCACCCTCGCTCGGATGAACGACGCGCGCGGGAAGGAACTGGTTCGGCGGGTCGTCCGCGAGCGACAGGCGGCGATCGGGCGGTTCGAGGCCGCCGAGGTCCGGCTCGTGGCGTCGACGCTGACGAGCGAGGGGCCGGCTTACGAGACCGTGGCGACGATCCCGTTGGGGTGACGCAAGCGCGCGGGGTGGCCGGATCGGATCGTTGATCGCGTCAGATCGGCCGCATCACCAGTCGGCCGTATCGCCGATCGGCCGTATCACCGATCGGCCGCGTCAGAGCTGTCGGCGTCGGTGACCGCGGCGTCTCCCGGATGCTCGACGCGGACGCGGGTGATCCGCGTCTCGGTCGCGTCTGCGACCGTGAGCGTCACGTCGCCGATGGCGATCGCGTCGCCCTCGCTCGGGATGTGACCGAGACGCTGGGTGATCAGCCCGGCGACGGTCTCGACGCCGCCGTCCGTCGGGAGCGCGAGCCCGAGCGTCTCGTTGAGGTGTGCGACGGCGGTCCAGCCACGAACGATCGCGGTGTCGTGAGCGATCACGTCGACGTGGTCGGTCTCGAAACGCCCGACGAGTTCGCCGACGACCTCCTCGATCACGTCTTCGAGCGTGACGATGCCGACGACCGCGCCGAACTCGTCGACGACGACCGCCATTCGGAGCCCGCTCGACCGCATCTCCGCGAACAGCTCGTCGACCGATTGCGTCTCGGGGACGAACACCGGCTCGTGGAGCGCGCTCGCGAGGGTCTCGCCCCGATCGGTGGCCCGGAGCGCGTCGCGGATGTCGACGGTGCCGACCACGTCGTCTCGGTTCTCGCCGTAGACGGGCATCCGGGTGACCCCCTCGTTCGCGGCCGCCGAGAGCACGTCGTCGACGGTGGCGGTGTCGGGCAGCGCGACCATCTCGGTCCGGGGGACCATCACCGCGGACACCCGCGTGGACTCCAGGTCGAGGACGCCGCGGATCATCGCGCCCTCGTCGGGGTCGAGCGCGCCCGCCGCCTCCCCGGAGAGCACGAGCGTCTCGATCTCCTCGCGGGTGAGGTACGACTCGATGGCGGACTCCCCGCCGGTGAACCGGTTGACGACGCCGGAGAGCGCCTCGAAGACGTACAGCACGGGGCGGACGAGCCGCTGGATCGCGACGACCGGTCGAGAGACGCGGAGCGCGTGCTTCTCGGCGTGCGCGACCGCGTACGACTTCGGGGCGATCTCGCCGAAGACGATCACGAACACGGAGGTGACGAGCGTCGACCCCGTCGCCGCCCCGCCCGCGGAGAACCCGAATCGGACGAAGACGGCGGTCGCGACCGAGGCCGCCGCGATGTTGGCGACGTTGTTGCTCACCAGCGCGGTGACGAGAAAGCGATGCGAGTCCTCGCGCAGCGCCGAGAGCGCCCGTGCGCCGGGCACGTCGGCGGCGAGCAGCGAGTCGATCCGGTGGCTCGGCACCGAGAAGACGGCCAGCTCTGAACTGGAAAAGAAGGCGCTTATCCCCGTCAACACCAGGATGGCGGCGACGCCGACGAACGCGATCGTGAGGTCCATACGAGGTCATTCGGCCGCGCCTCAAAGGGAGTACCGACAATCGCACCGCGTCCGCGCCGACGGGAGCGGGTACCCACGAACGACCAGTTTCCACCGGAAACGAGGGGGTTGGATGTGCACGTATACGGATCGATATGCGCGGCAAAACGGCGCGATGAGGAAAGCGTTAACCTCGCGCCGCCGGTGGATACGCGCATGAAGGTACTCGTGACCGACCCCATCGCGGACGCGGGGTTGGACCGACTCCGAGACGCCGGCCACGAGGTCGAAACGAACTACGACGTCGAGGGCGACGCGCTCCTCGACGCCGTCAGTGACGCCAACGCGCTCATCGTTCGCTCCGGTACCGACGTGAACGAGGCCGTCTTCGAGGCCGCCCCGGACCTCGTCATCGTCGGGCGCGCCGGCATCGGCGTCGACAACATCGACCTCGAAGCCGCCACCGACCACGGCGTCATCGTCGCCAACGCCCCGGAGGGGAACGTCCGGGCCGCCGCCGAGCACACCGTCGCGATGACGTTCGCCGTCGCGCGATCGATCCCGCAGGCGCACGGTCGCCTCCTCGCCGGCGAGTGGGCGAAAGGGGAGTTCCTCGGCACCGAAGTGAACAACAAGACGCTCACCATCGTCGGGCTCGGTCGCGTCGGCCAAGAGGTCGCAAAGCGGCTCGACTCGCTCGGGATGGACCTGGTCGTCTACGACCCGTACATCTCCGAGGAGCGCGCCGATCGGCTCGGCGCCGAACTCGTCGAGGACCTCCACGAGGCGCTCGGTCGCGGCGACTTCGCGACGATCCACACGCCCCTCCTGCCCGAGACCGAGGGGATGATCGGCGAAGACGAACTGGCCCAGCTCGAAGGCGGCTACCTGATCAACTGCGCCCGCGGCGGCATCGTCGACGAGGACGCCCTCGCCGAGGCGGTCGAAGACGGCGTGCTCGCGGGCGCCGCGCTCGACTCCTTCGCCGAAGAGCCGCTCTCGCAGGACTCCCCGCTGCTCGACGTCGAGGAGATCGTCGTGACGCCGCACCTCGGCGCGGCGACGGAGGCGGCCCAGGAGAACGTCGCCGTCGACACCGCCGAAGCCGTGATCTCGGCGTTCAACGACGAGCCCGTCCTCACCGCGCTCAACGCGCCCTCGGTCGACGAGACGGCGTTCCCGCGGATCAAACCGTACATCGCCGTCGCGGAGACCGCCGGGAAGGTCGCCGCGCAGCTGCTCGACGGCCGCATCACCAGCGTCGAGACGTGCTACGAGGGCGACATCGCCGAGGAGGACGTGGAACTCGTCACGGCGTCGGCGCTGAAAGGCGTCTTCGAGCCGCTGGAGTGGCAGGTCAACGCGGTGAACGCGCCGCGGCTGGCCGAGGAGCGCGGCATCGAGGTGACCGAGTCGAAGACCCGTCAGACAGAGGACTTCCAGAGTCTCGTTCGCGTCACCGTCCACAACGGCGAGGACTCGATTTCCGTCGAGGGAACCCTGTTCGCCGGCGAGGACCCGCGTATCGTCCGTATCGACGGGTTCCGCGTCGACGCGGTCCCGTACGGTCACATGCTCGTCGCACGCAACACCGACGAGCCGGGCGTCATCGGCCTCATCGGCACCGTGCTCGGCGATCACGACGTGAACATCGCCGGGATGTACAACGCCCGCGAGACGCAGGGCGGGGAGGCGCTCACCGTGTACAACCTCGACCAGGGCGTGCCCGACGCCGCCATGGAGACGCTGCTGGCCGACGATCGGATCGTCGAAGTGACCGAGATCACGCTGGACGAGGCCGAAGAGCGGCCGGCGGAATAGACCGACGCGAGGACTCTCGATCGCGGTTTTTCGCTGTCTGTGACCGTCTCGAGCCGTGGCGCCGCGGATTCGGGACGAAACGGGGTGAGCCGAGGTGAGCCGAGGTGAGACGGGGTGAGACGAGGCGAACGCGTCCCCGTTTTGGAGACATGTTTATGAACAATTATGATAGATACGCAACGGCATGGTAGACGCCGACGTCCACGTCATCGACCGCGGCGGGCTGTACTGCGATATGAACTACATGATGGAGGCGAACACCATCGGGACGCACGACGAGCCGAACCCCGACACCGACTACGGCGAGATTCCGGTGTGGAACCTCGTCATCGACCACCCCGAGGCGACGATCCTCTGGGACACGGGCTCTCACCACGACGCCGCCGACGGCCACTGGCCTGAGGGGCTCACGCAGGCGTTCTATCCGCACGACGCGAGCGAGCACCGGCTCGACGACGACCTGGAGGCGGCGGGGTACTCGCTCGACGACATCGACGCGGTGTTCCAGAGCCACCTCCACCTCGATCACGCCGGCGGGCTGGAGTTCTTCGCGGGCACCGACACGCCGGTGTACGTCCACGAGGAGGAGCTGAAGTTCGCCTACTACAGCGCGAAGACCGACGAGGGGAGCGCCGCGTACGTGCTCGACGACTTCGACCACGATCTGAACTGGCAGGTGCTCCACCGCGATCGCGAGGAGCACTTCGCCGATCTGGAGTTCGTCCGGTTCCCCGGCCACACGCCGGGACTCACCGGCTCCGTGATCCACCTCGATTCCGACGACACCGTCGTGTTCACCGGTGATCAGGTGTACATGGACGAGAACTACGAGAACGGGACGCCGCTGGGCGGCCCCCTCGTGTGGGGGAAAACGGAGTGGGCCGACAGCATGCACCGCATCCGCGAGTTGGAGCGGCGCCACGACGCCGAGGTCGTCTTCGGCCACGACCCCGAGCAGTTCGAGGCGATCCAGCCGGGGTGGGGGGTGTGAGCTACGAGCGGTCCGTCTCGGCGGACCCGCACCAGCTGTCCCCGGAGACAGTCTGGGAAGTCCGAATGCCGGCGATCCGCGTGGGAGCGGGCGCGGCCGACGAACTCGGCTATCAGCTCGGCCAGTTGGGGCTCGGCGGCGACGGCCGCGGGCTGATCGTCACCGACGAGGACCTCGTGTCGCTCGGCCACGTCGACCGCGTCGCCGACGAACTGGAAGCCGACGGGTTCGACGTCGACGTGTACGACGGCGTCGAGCGCGAGCCGAGCATCGGCGCCGTCGAGGAGTGCATCGGCTTCGTCCGCGAGGAGATGGGCGAGGACGGGTACGACTTCTACCTCGGAGTCGGCGGCGGGAGCTGTATGGACACCGCGAAGGCGACGCGGGCGATCGTCGCCAACGGCGGCGACGTGCTCGACTACGTGGCGGCACCGACCGGGGCGGGGGAGGACCTCACGGAGTCGGGACCGCCCCTGATTCTGCTGCCGACAACGGCGGGGACGGGCTCGGAGATCTCGCCCGTGGCGATCCTCTCGGTGCCCGAAAAGGAGATCAAAGAGGGGATCTCCAGCACGCACGTCCGAGCGGACGCCGCCGTGCTCGATCCGACGCTCACCACGACGCTGCCGCCGGATCTCACGGCGAAGACCGCGATGGACGCGCTGGGCCACGCGATCGAGGGCTACACCACCCACCGATACGACGACCTGCTCCGCCCCGAGGACCCCGCGGACCGCCCCGTCTACGCCGGACGGACCGGCTTCACGGAGATGTTCAGCGAGCAGGCGATCGACCTCCTCTCCTCGAACGTCCGGCGCGTCGTCAACAACGGCGACGACGTCGAGGCGCGCGGCGCGATGTTGAAAGGCGCGCTGTTCGGCGCCATCGCCGGCCTCACGGCCGGTGCGAGCCTCGCGCACGCGATGGCGTACCCCGTCGGCAACAACTACCACACGTTCCACGGCGAGACGATCGCCGCGCTCACGCCGGCGAGCACGCTCGGGTACAACGTCGCCAGCGACCCGCCGCGGTTCGCGCGGGTGGCCGAGATGCTCGGCGCCGACACCTCGGGGATGAGCACCCGCGAGGCGGCCGACGAGGCCCGTGCGGAGTTCGTCCACCTCCAGCGCGACCTCAACGTGCTCCCGAGCGGCCTCAACGAACTGGCCGGGATCACCGACGACGACACCGAGGCGCTCGCCGAACGCACCGTCGAGAGCCAGCAGCGGCTCCTCCGGTGTAACCCGCGGCCGGTGACGAAAGCGGACGTGAAAGCGGTGTTCGACGACGCGCTGTACAACTGGGAGGCGTAGCGAAGACGGCCCGTTCAGTCGCGCAGGTGTTCCACGACCGCGTCCACGTCGTTCGGGACGGGTTCGGGGTCGCCGCCGGCCTCGTAGGCCGCGTCGGGGTCTTTTAAGAGGTGCCCGGTCGTCAGGCAGACGACCCGCTCGTCGTCGCCGACGACGCCCCGGCGGCGGAGCTTCTTCAGGCCGGCGAGGCTCGCGGCGGAGGCGGGTTCGACGCCGACGCCCTCCTCGGCGAGTTGGCGCTGCGCGTCGGTGATCGCGTCGTCGCTGACGGCGACGGCCGTGCCGCCGGTGTTGCGGATGCCCGGAATCGCCTTCGGCGCGTTGACCGGGTTGCCGATGCGGATCGCGGTCGCGCGCGTCTCGACCTCCTCCCAGCGGCGGACCTCGTCGTTGCCCTCCTCGATCGCCTCGACCATCGGCGCGGCGCCCTCGGCCTGCACGCCGGTCAGTTTGGGCACCTCGTCGACGGCGAGCGCGCCGGACTGGACCAGCTCGCGGAATCCTTTATAAAGGGCAGAGGTGTTGCCCGCGTTGCCGACGGGGAGGACGATGCGGTCCGGGAAGGTCCCGTACTCGTCGCGGAACTCCTCTAAGATCTCGAACCCGATCGTCTTCTGCCCTTCCAAGCGGAACGGGTTCAGCGAGTTGAGCAGGTACGCCTCGCCGCGGGCCGCGAGCTCCTGGACGATGTCGAGACAGGCGTCGAAGTTGCCGTCGACTTCGAGGATGCGGGCGCCGTGGAGACTCGCCTGCGCGACCTTCCCCGCCGCGACCTTCCCCTGCGGGAGGAGCACGAGCGTCTCCATGTCGCCGCGGCCGCCGTACGCGGCGAGCGCGGCGGAGGTGTTCCCGGTGGAGGCGCACGCGAGCGCGCCGACGCCGAGTTCCTTGGCGACGCGGACGCCGACGGTCATCCCGCGGTCCTTGAACGAGCCGGTGGGGTTCATCCCCTCGTGTTTGATCCGGAGCGCCTCGACGCCGACCGACTCCTCGATCCGCGGGACGCGGTGGAGTGGGGTGCCGCCCTCGGGGAGGGTCACGCCCAGATCGAAGGGAAGCCCCTCGCGGTAGCGCCAGACGCCGCGGTCGGGGCCCTCGGAGGGGGCGCCCGCGCCGAACTCCCCGAACGTCGGCGGGTCGTCGTAGCGTACTTCCAGCAGGCCGTCGCACTCGTCGCAGGTGTACCGGACTGCCTCGAAGGGAGCGAACGTCTCGTCGCACTCGATACAGGCGAGCCACGTCCCGTCGTCGGCGCAGTCGGGCGCCGACGGAGCCGGGGCGTCGATGGCGAGATCCATTACGTCGCCGTCCGTGCCCGCGCGGCTTAAGCCGGGCGGTCGGGACGGACGTTGCCGTACGAGTATATAAACGGTAGGCGAGAAGTACGCGGAGAGTAGGCGGGGCGTGGGCGGAAGTGACAGTCCCGGCCGCTCAGTCGATGATGATCTCGGAGCTGTCGCTGTCGTCCGGGCCCGATCCCAGCCGGTCTTGGTACCGCTGGATCCAGTCGGCGAAGCAGTCGGGACAGAGCCGCTGGGTGTCGATTTTCGCCCGGTCGACGCTCAGCCGGACCGTCCGCGAGAGCGCGTCCGTCGTGGGCTCGCCGCAGCCGTCGCAGGGTTCGGTCGTCGGCGCGTCGCTCATACCGATCGCTCGCGGGGGTAGTTCTTAAAAGTACGTCGACGCGGCCGCCTCAGACCGTCCGGAACGCGCGGTCGCCGGCGTCGCCGAGTCCGGGGACGATGAATCCGTCGTCGTCCAGTCGATCGTCGATGGCGACCGTCAGCAGGTCCGCCTCGGGGACGGCCTCGCTCACGCGCACGAGGCCGTCGGGCGCGGAGACCGCGGAGAGCACGAACAGGTCCTCGAAGTCGTCCGCCTCGGCAAGGATGTGATCGAGGACGGCGCACATCGTCGAGCCGGTCGCGAGCATCGGATCGGCGACGATCACGGTGTCCTCGGGGCGGATTTCGGGGAGCTTCACGTAGTCGATGGTGATCGGGAACTCGCCCGCGTCGTCCATCCCGGCCTCCTCGTCGCGGCCGGCCGAGATGACGCCCTGTTTCGCGCGCGGGAACGCCTTTAAGAGTCCCTCGACGAACGGGGTGGCGGCCCGCAGGACGTTGATGATGACGACGTCGTCGAGCCCTTTCACGCGCTCGCCGGTCGTCTCCTGAAGGGGCGTCTGGACGGGGACGTACTCCGTCTCCATCGCGCCGTCGATGATCTCGTAGCCGCAGATGCGCCCGAGCTTCACGAGCCCCTTGCGGAACGCGACCTGCTCCGTCTCGACGTCGCGGAGCCGCGACAGGGTGTCTTTCGCCAGCGCGTGCGTGATGAGGTACGCGTCGTCGCGGTCTTCGATGGCCATTACCGGGAGAGCGGTCGCGTCCGGCTTAAAAGATGGCGGATCTCGCGGGATCGGCGGTCGCGGCCGCGCGACGGCACGCGATCGGACGACCCCGAGCGGGTCGCCGAACGCGCGCGTCACCGGCTGTCGAACGCGCACGTCACCGGAAAAACCAGCGCGCACGTCACCGGAGAACCAACACGTACGTCAGCACGAAGATGATCAGCGCGAGCGCCCCGACGTTCGTCGTCGTGAGCGACGCGATATCGAGCATGTCGAGCCCCCACGACACGGTCCAGGCGAACCACGCGGACAGGACCGCGTTCAACAGCAACAGCAGCCGCGGGTCGCCCTTCGAGCCCTCGACGCCCTCGCGGATCCCCTCCGGCTCGTCGCTCATACGCCAACCGCCGGGTGAGCGCCACTTAGCTCTTGTCCGTTCGGTGCGTACCGGTCGCATGGCGATCGAGTTGCGCGTTCACAACCGACACGGTGACCGGATCGATCCGGTCCCCTTCCTCGTTACCGTCGGGCTCGCGTTCATGTTCGCGCTGTCGTTCGGCCCGATGTACGGGCTCTCGTACGGGCTGTCGCTGGCGTGGTCGGTGGCGCTGTCGACGCTCGCGTTCGCGGGGCTCACCCTCGGCGCGTACGTCCAACTGGTTAGGTCCGCCCCGCCGATCGACGCCGGGCCGCTCCCGCCGGGGCCGCGTTTCGAGCGCCTGCTATACGCCGCCCTCGGGGTCGGCGTCGCACTCGTCGGCCTGACGCTCCCGCTGTTGTGACCACGCCCGCCGTCAGGGCTCCCGAACCGCGATCTCCTCGCCCTGTTCGGTCGGGAACGGGAACGCCGCCCCGTCGAGTGCGGCGGTCTCATCGAGCGCGTCGGTTCCCTCCGCAGCGAACTCGTCCCACTCCGCGTCGGTGACGAGCGCGTCGTCGAGCCGGTCGACGAGCGACGCTTCGTCGACGCCGGTGCCGATGACGACGAACTCAGTCAGTCGGTCCCCGTGTTCGTCGTCCCAGTCGATCTCGGGGCGATTCGAGCGGAGCATGTCGCGCTCGACCGCGGGGAGACTCGCGATCCACGGGCCGAGCGCGCCCACGCGGACGGACGCACCGGCCTGTCCGACCTGCTGGCGCTGGTCGGTACCGGCGACCCAGAGCGTCCCCTTCGAGCGGACGACCTCGGCCGGGAGGTCGCGGAGGAGCGCGGCGAGCCGCGCCGGGTGAAACGGTCGGCGGCGGCGATACGTGAACGAGGTGACGCCGTACACCTCGTCCGGGTGGCGGTGGGCGTGGTCGTCGCCGTCTGCTCCGTCCTCGCCGTGCCCGTGTTCTGCTCCGCCCTCGTCGTGACCGTGATCGCCCGCGAGCGCGCGCTTCCACCCCGGTAGGTCCCCGACCTCGCGCTCGTCGAACACCCCGATGTCGAGGAGCCGGTCGGGGTCGACCGCGGCGAACTCCGCGACGATCGTCTCGGCGTCCGGCTGGAGCGCCCCCACGAGATCGACGGCCTCGGCGATCTCGTCGTCGGAACACAGGTCGGCTTTGTTACACACCACCACATTCGACACCTCGATCTGTTCGACGAGGAGGTCGGCGAGCGGGCGCGTCTCGTCGTCCGCGGTCGCGTCGTCGGATACCACCTGGCGCTCGGGGGCGTCAGCGCCGGCGAAGGCGTCGAGGAACTGCCGCGTGTCGACGACGGTCACCAGCGCGTCGACGCGGTAGCGGGCGGCCGCGCGCGATTCCGTCGTGAACAGCCGGGCGACGGGGGCGGGCTCCGAGATCCCGGATGACTCGACGATCAGCGCGTCGAAGGAGCGCTCGTTCGCAAGCCGGACCACGGCCGTCTCGAGATCGTCCTGCAGCTCACAGCAGATACAGCCGTTCGACAGCTCCGTGACGCCCTCGACGTCGACTTCCGACCCCTCGGCGATCAGCTCTGCGTCGACGTTCACGTCCCCCATGTCGTTGACGAGCACCGCGATTTCGCGGTCGCCGGCGTTCGTGAGGAGGTGGTTCAAGAGGGTCGTCTTCCCCGCCCCGAGGCTCCCAGAGAGCACGGTTACCGGGATCCGATCGTCCATGGGAACCGGTCGACGGGTGGGACCTTCAAGTCCCCGGCGGCGGCCGCGACCACCAGAAGCCGATACGTTGATACGTCACCGCTACCCACGGCGGAACATGTTCGAGTACGTGTCCATCGTCGGGACCGTCAGCACCGTCATCGTGTTACTCATGGTCTCTGCGATGCTGTACCTCGTCTGGATCGGATTCGAAAACGACGCCCACAAACCGAGCCCGGACGACGGCGATCGGCCGGAGCTCGACGACGGCGAGGAGTCGCCCGAACCGCAGAGCGAGCTCGCCGAGGGCAACTCGGTCTGAGCGGCGACGAGACCGGAAACGACGGAACCGGCGAGCGGCGGGGGGACACAGGCGCGACGCTTTTAACGACCCCGCGTCGACATGAGGGATAATGACAGTCGCAGACCGAATCGCCGCTTTTCGCGCGACCCTCGACGAGTGGCTCCGCGGGCTGTACCACGGGATGATAACCCATCCGGCCTACGAGAAGATCGAAAAGGAGGCCGAGGACGCCGAAGACGAGTTCATGCTGGCGTGTTTCCCGGACGCGTTCGGGATCCCTTCGCCGGTGTCGTACTACACCGCCGAGCTGCTCCCGTACCTCGAAGACGAGTTCGAGGCGTGGGAACGCCGGCTGTGGGACCGCGAGAGCCTGCTCGAACGGAAGGGCCAGCAGTACCACTTCTGATGGAGCAGTTCGTCTTCTTCGGCGGAAAAGGCGGCGTGGGCAAGACGACGGTCTCGTGTGCGTACGCGTACCGCTGTGCGAACGCCGGCGTGCGGACGCTCGTCGTCTCGACCGATCCGGCACACTCGGTATCGGACGTGTTCGACCAGCAGTTCGGCGACGACCCGGAGCCGGTCGCGGGCGTCGACGGGCTCGACGCGATGGAGATCGATCCAGAAGACGAGATGCAGCGACACCTCCAGGAGATCCGCGAGGGGCTCTCAGAGCAGGTGTCGGTGGCGATGGTCTCGGAGATCAACCGCCAGCTGGAGATGTCACACGGGACGCCGGGAGCGTACGAGGCCGCACTCTTCGACGCGTTCGTCGGGGTGATGCGCGACGAGAGCGAGCCGTACGACCGAGTGGTCTTCGACACCGCGCCGACCGGATCGACCCTTCGACTGCTCGGGCTTCCCGAGTTCCTCGGCGACTGGATCGACCGGCTGCTGTACAAGCGGCGCCAGTCGATCGACCTGTTCGAGAAGGCCGCGATCGGCGACATGGAGCCGCGGCGCCTGATGGAGGGTGATCCGGTGTTAGAGCGGCTCCAGCGGCGCAAGGAGTTCTTCGAGTTCGCCGGCGAGGCCATGCGGACCGACGCCGCGTTCTACCTCGTGTTGAACCCGGACCAGCTGTCCGTCAACGAGACGGGGCGGGCGATCGAGGGGTTCGCCGAGCGCGACCTCCGCGTTCGGGGGCTCGTCGCGAACAAGCTCACCCCGTCGCCGGACGACGACGAGGACGGCCGAGGCGCGCGCTACCTGCGGGAGAAGGTCGCGACGGAGCGCGATCGGATCGCGCAGGTCCGCGACGAGTTCGAGCCGCCGTTGATCGCCGAGATCGAGTCGCGAACGACGGAAGTGCGCGGCGACGTGCTCTCGGCGGTGGCCGCCGAACTCGACGTCGACACGGGCGGCGAGACGGGTGGGGAGGGGAACGCCGAGGGGAGGCGGGCGGGAGGCGGGTAGGCGACGAGCGGGAGGCCGGTAGGCAACAATGCGGGAAGCGGGTAGGCGGCGGGCGCGCGCGATCGCTGTCGACTGCCACGAAGGTGAATTTTACACCGATAATCGGGTAAGAAACGGCGATCCGTCGCGAAAATCCGCCGCCGCGGACGATTTTCGAGAGATCATCACGATTGAAGACAATACTTAAGTGTAGAATCGTGAATCGATACCACGAGGCAGGGAACCTATGACAAGCGTAATTTGGATCGTAGTTGCCGTGCTGAGCACGTTTACCGTGGGGTACATGGGGTACTCGCGTTACCTCTCGCGATTCGTCGACCTCGACGACGAGCGAGAGACGCCGGCACACAAGTACGAAGACGGACAGGAGTACGTACCGGCCAAGAAGCCGGTGCTACTGGGGCATCACTTCTCAAGCATCGCGGGCGGCGCGCCGATCGTCGGCCCGATCACCGCGGGGGCCATCTGGGGATGGGTCCCGGCGCTGTTGTGGGTCGCCATCGGCAACCCGCTGATGGGCGCGGTCCACGACTTCATCTCGCTGTCGAGCTCGATCCGCCACGAGGGGCGTTCGATCGGGTACATCGTGGGCCAGTACGTGGGTGAGCGGGGCAAGAACCTGCTGTTGTGGTTCGCGTTCCTCACGATCATCCTCGTGGTGGCCGTGTTCGCGCTCGTCGTCGGGATCGTGTTCAACGCGTATCCGCAGGTGACGACCGCGAGCTTCGTGTACATCCTGTTGGCGCTCGCCTTCGGCGTGTACCTGTACCAGCTCAACGGTCCCTTCATCCCGGGAACGGTCCTCTTCGTCGCCGGCGTGTTCGCCGGCGTCTGGGTCGGGATCCAGTACCCGTTCGCGCTGTTCCCGGGCGATTACCCGGCGGGGACGCTCGTCCTCGCGGAGACGCTCGGGCTCGGCGCCGGCGAGTGGGTACCCGGCGCGCTCTCGCCGAACGTGATGGCGTGGGTGCCGCTTATCATGGTGTACGGCGGGATCGCGAGCGCGCTCCCCGTGTGGGTGCTGCTCCAACCGCGCGACTACCTCTCGTCGTTCCTGCTGTACGCGGGCGTCGGCGGCGGTATCATCGCGATCATCGTGGGAACGATCTTCGCGACGTCCTCCCAGCCGCTCGTCGTCGACTCCTCGCTCGGCGCGTTCCAGGGCTTCTGGGGGCTCGAAGCGGCCGGGCTCTGGCCGCTGTTCCCGCTGCTTTTCGTCACCATCGCGTGCGGGACGATAAGCGGGTTCCACTCGCTCGTCTCCTCGGGAACGACGTCGAAGCAGCTGAACAAAGAGAGCGACGCCCGGCTGATCGGCTACGGTGGGATGCTCGGTGAGGGACTGCTCGCCGCGCTCGCGCTGTCGACGCTGGCGGTCGCCGGACTCGGCGCGACCGTCGTCGAGGCGGGCGGCGGGATCGGCGGCGCGCTGCCGAACTTCGCCGCCGGCGGCGGGATCATCCTTACCAGCCTCGGGGTCCCCGAGGCCCTCGGTGCGGTGTTCATGGCGCTCGTGCTCGTCAGCTTCCTGCTCACGTCGACCGACACGGCCGTGCGACTCGGTCGCTACATGATGGAGGAGATCGTCGGCATGGACGACGGGATGACCGTCAGCGGCTTCTCTGCTGACCTCGGCTCCATCGCTCGCGGCCGGTACACGAACCCGATGGCGCAGATCGGCATCGCCTACGTGCTCGTCGTTTCGGGCGAGTGGGCGACCCTCTGGGGGCTGTTCGGCGGCGCGAACCAGCTGCTCGCGGCGCTGGCGCTGTTGACCGGCACCGTGTGGCTCGCCAACTGGGACGAGTCCAAACAGCTCATCTCGACGGGCGTCCCGATGGCGCTGATGGTCACCATCACCGTGTTCGGGCTCCTGTGGCTGGCGCTCTACGAGAACCTCTACGTCAACCTGATCAACGGCGGCGCGACCGGGCTGGGAGCGCAGCTCTCCTCGGCCGCACAGATGACGCTCGCGATCGTGTTGATCGTGCTCGCGCTGTCGCTCGTGAAGATCGGCATCGGAAACCTCAGATCGGTACGGAGCGGCGGCACGCCGTCGGCCGAACCGAGCGACGACTGACGGCAGTACGGTCCGGTCTCCGCGGCCCTGCCCTCCATTTCAGCTATTTCACGTTCGGGAGCGACCGCTCCGAAGCGTGTGATTCAGAGCGCGCGAACCGGAGTGTGTGATTCGGAGCGCACAAACCGAAGCGCGCGAACCGGGGCGCGACTACCGCCAGAACCGCTTTGCGAACCGCGAGAAGAACCCTTCCTCGGGCGGTTCGACCGGCTCCCACAGTCGGAAGGCGTCCGCGACGTCCGCGGCCTCGCTCGCGACGAGCCGCTCGTCGTCGGGGGCGACGACGACGAGATTCACCTCGTAGTGACCGTAGTAGCCGAACTTCAGGAGGGTTCGGTCGCGGAATCCGTCGACGAAGGCGGCCACGTCGTCGGCGATCCGGTCCGCCACGAGCACGATCGTGACGTCCGTGCCGAAGTGCTGTTCGTCGCCCTCGACGCGCTCGTCGGCGACGTCGTGTGCGAACGCGACGAGCCGCTCCACCTCGTCGACGGTCGGGTCCGGCGTCCGGCGCGCGAAGAGGTACTCCATCATGTCGTGGTCCGCGTAGCTCAACGCGGGGTGGAGGAACTGCTTCTGGTTGCGCATCCGCATCTCCGCGTACAGGTCGAAGCGCTCGCCGTCGACGACGATGTCCCGGTCGAGATCGTAGCTGTACATGAGCCGATCGGATATCCGGTCGAAGTACTCGTCGTCGTAGTCCGGGACGTTCTCGCGGATCTCGGCCGGCAACTCCTCGGGGTCGTATCGATCCTCGCCGTCGGACCGGCCCTCGTCGTCGGACCGGCCCTCGTCGGCGGACCGGCCCTCGCCGTCGTCCGCGCTCGCGGGTTCACTCATCGTCCGGGTCGTACGGAACCGCGTCCCCGTCTGCCGGCGGGGCGCCGATCGCGAGCACCGTCACCGGCCCGTCGGCGTCGGCCGGGTTGTGCGCCCGCTGCGGGCTCTCCGGATCGACGACGAAGAGGTCGTCCGTGCCGATCTCGTAGGTCCGCTCGGGCGTCTCGACCGACAGCGTCCCCTCGAGCACGTAGAACGCCTCCTGTTGGGTCTCGTGGTAGTGGTACGCGAGCGGGATCTGTTCGCCCGGTTCCGCTCGAAACCGGTTGATCGCGGCCGCATCGAACCCGCCTGGCTCGGACAGTTTCCGGCACTCAGAGGGGCGATCGGGCTCGGGAGCGACAGACTCTGTGTCGACGACGCGGTATCCCATGTGAACTCATTCCACGGACCGGTTGAAAAGGGCGTCGGGGCGGTGCGGTCGGTACCCGTGTGACCCGTCGTTCGGCCGGGAGCGGCCGTCGAACGGTCGGCGACGGGATTTATCACGGTTCGACACGAACGATACGTAGAACCACCATGACCGATCAGGAGATCCGGACGGAGGCGTGCGGGCGGTGTTCGATGTCGACGGTCGTCGGCGCGGTGAGCGGTGAGCAGTCGGACGAAGAGCGCGCCGCGCGGGACCCCTTCGCCGGCGATCGGATCGAAGTCGACGAGTCGTCGATCCGACGCGTGTCGCCCGCGGGGTTCTTCGGCGATCTCAAAGAGCGGATCGACGCGCTCGGCCGCCGACTCTCCTACGGGAAGTAGCGAGAGTGGCGGGGAAGTGGCGGGAAAGTGACGAACGTCACACCGGACCGTACCGGTCGGCTCACGTCAGTTCGGGGAGACTTATACGCGTTCGCGGCGTAGCGGGGACAAGCGATGGAAGAGAGCATCTCCGGGTTCAAGGTGCGCGGTGACTGGGGCGACGTCGTCGAACACGGCGAACGCATCACCCTGGCCCTCCGCGAGATCGGCGCCGACGGCGACGCCTTCCACGACTTCGACGACTGGCGGCCCAAGTCCCACGAGCGGATCGACGAGGACGTGTCGGCGAAGACCGCCGAACAGGCCTCAGTCAGCGAGGGAGAGGGCGAACAGGCCGGAAAGACCCCCGGCGACGACCTCCAGACGGCCGGAGAGAAACTCACCGAATCCTACGAGAAGGTCGAGGAGAACGACACCGAAAGCGCGATGGAGCGCTGGGGCGAGTCGATCGAACACGTCGCCCGTGCGGCGGACTCGGCCGGCCGGAAAGCGATACGGAAGGTCGAAGACACCGTCTACCAGAAGGTGATGACCCAGATGGCGCCGTACTACTTCGACAACGAGCTCGTCAGCGCCAACATCCAAGAGGTCGGCCGCGGCGAAAACGGCGAGACGTTCGTCTTCGAGGTGAACATCAACGACGACGAGCGCAAAGCGGAAGTGAGCGATATCCTCGCCGAGTACGAGGCGGAGATCGACCGCTGGCACGTCGAGACCGAAAAGCGGACCGACGATATCGCCGCCGCGGAGGGGGTCGAACCGCCCGAGAAGGAGGGCGGTCCCGACTCGACGGTGACGTGAGTAGCCGCTGACGGGCCGGCGAGTACCGAAGAGACGCGCGACCCCACTGAACGGATTTAACTCGCCGTGTCCCGAACACCGGCCATGACCGAGCTACTTCGGGTGACGGCCGGCGAGCTGTCGGTGGACGAAATCATCGACGCTCTCAACGAAGGGCGGCGGATCCTCGTCGACGTCGAGGTGGCCGGCGGTCGCCACGAGGTCGTCCTCCGATACGACGGCGAGACGTATCACTGCGACACGCCGACGAACCTCCACCGGCACACCGAGGAGACGGAGATGCGCGGCTGTATCGATCGGATGGGGTACGCGGCCGATTCGGCCTGAGCCCGTGCACGCGTCGGACCGGAACTCGGCGGACGGCGGGCCGACGAGCCGTGACGACCGTCCCCGGCCCTCGATAGCGGCTTTTAATCCGGCCGGCGTCGAATCGAGGCTATGAGCGAGCCCGAGATCGAGGACCTCGTCGGCGACGTCTCCCCTTCGTTCGAGCACGTGCTCTCGTGTGTGTTCGGCGTTCGAGACCACGAGAGTCGGACCTACCTGACGCTGCTCGATCACCCGGGAAGCACGGTCGCCGAACTCGCGGCGACGCTCGACCGAGACCGGTCGAACGTGAACCGTTCGCTGTCGACGCTGCGCGAAAAGGGCCTCGTCGAACGGCGTCGCCGGCTGCTCGATTCGGGCGGCTACGTGTATCAGTACACCGCGATACCGGTGCCGGAAGCGAAGACCCGGCTCCACGAAGCCCTCGACGAGTGGGTCGAGGGCGTTCACGCGGCGATAGACGAGTTCGACCCGGACGACGGCGGGTCCTGAAGCGGTCGGCCGAGCTGTCGCCGGATCGGGTGACGATCGGGTAGCGTGTTCCCGTTCGTCGCCGAGTTCGGCGGCTCTTGTCTGTCGGTTCCCTGTTCGGCGGTCTCCTGTCTGTCGGTTCCCTGTTCGGCGGCTCTTGTCTGCCGGTTCCCTACTCGTCGGTCTCTTGGTCGTCGTCCGCGGCGCTCAGCCCGTCGTCGGCCGGGCGATCGAGCGCTCGCGGGACGTCGTGGTGGTCGGAGTAGCCGTCGAACCAGCGGGCGATCCGCTCGATTCGGTCGACGATGTGGGCGGGCTCGCCGGAGCGAGAGAGCTCGTGACCCTCGCGCGGATAGCGCACGAACCGGGTATCGACGCCGTTCGTCCGAAGGATTCGGTGATACAGCTCCGCCGTGCAGATCGGGGTTCGCGTGTCGTCCTCGGAGTGGATGAGGAGGGTGGGCGTGTCGACGTCGTGGGCGTGGCCGGTCGGCGACTGCTCCCACAGCCACGCCGGCTCCTCGGAGGGGACCGCGTCGAAGTCACCCTCGACGAGCTTGTAAGCCGCGTCGGTCGAGCCGTAGAATCCGGTGAGGTCGTACACGCCGCGCTGGGAGACGGCCGCCCGGAAGTAGTCGGTCTGTCCGACCGTCCACGCGGTCATGAACCCGCCGAAGGAGCCGCCGGTGACGAACGCGTTCGTCTCGTCGACGTAGTCGCGATCGGCGACGAGTTCGACGCCCGCCATCACGTCGTCGAGGGTGACCGCGCCCCAGTCGCGCTCGATCGCCTGCATGAACGACTCACCGTATCCGGACGAACCGCGCGGGTTCGACCAGAAGACGACGTAGCCGCGGGCCGCGAGCGTCTGGAACTCGTGCCACATCGTCCCCGACGTGGACCACATCGCGTGGGGGCCGCCGTGGATCTCCACCGCGAGCGGAAAGGCATCGTCCGCGCGCGTTTCGTCGTCCGGATCGAACCCGGGCGGCGTCAACACCCACCCCTGGATCTCCGTCCCGTCCGACTCGAACCGGATCTCCTCGGGCTCGGAGACCGCTCGCTCGTCGAGGTAGTCGGCGTTCAGCGCCGTCAGCCGGGTCAGTTCGCCGCTCCACGCGTCGTACGCGAAGGCGTCGCCCGGGTGGTCCCACTCGCTGGCCGCGAGCGCGACGGTCACCGACTCGGGACCGGCGCCGTCGTCTCCCCCAACGGTGGCCCCCGAGACCGTCCCCGGTCGGAGGAGGCGCCCGGGGTCGTCGCTCCCGTCGCTCGGGACGTGCCAGATACTCGTTTTCCCCTCGTCGGGGGTCGCGAAGTAGAGCGTCTTCCCGTCGGGGCCCCACTGCGGAGCCATCTCGGGACCGAGTCCGCGGTCGAGGTCCCCGGTGAGGTCGGTCACCGCACCGGTGTCGGCGTCGACGACGCGGAGATCGGTCTGTCGTATCGTGATCCGGTCGGGGTCGGTGTGAGTGAACGCGACCCGCCCGTCGGCGGCCGGAGCGATCGACGCGCCCCACCCGGTCGTGACGTGGACGCGTTCGGTCTCACCGGTCGCGAGGTCGTGGCGATGGATCGCGATCTCGACCGAGTCGTCCGGATCGTCGCCGATCGCTTCGGTGAAATACAGCGTGTCGGCGTCGCCCCACGCAGGTGCGGCGAAGTCGGCGTCGCTGTCGTCGCCGTCGGCGTCGCCGTCGACGCCGGTAACCCTCGTGACGCTGTCAGCGGGATCCGTACCGGTAACGCCGTCGACGGATGCGTCCGCGTCGACGAGGTACACGTGCGACCGACGGCCGTCGAAGTACTGCTGATCGGAGCGATAGACGGTTCGGTCGATCACCCGCGGGTCCGGGTGGTCGTCCGGCTCGTACTCCTCGGGGACCGAGCGGTCGCGCTCCGCCTCGCGGTCGGCGGCGCTCACGGATTGAACGAAGGCGAGCCGCTCGCCGTCCGGCGACCACGCGATCTCCGAGACGCCGCCGACCACGTCGGTGAGTCGCCGGGCTTCGCCGCCCGCGACGGGGAGCACCCACAGCTGCTGGCGGTCGTCGTCCGCGCCGCGCGTCGAGGTGAACGCGATCCGGTCGCCGGAGGGGCTCCAACGCGGCTCCGCGTCAGATCCCTCGGCGAGAGTGAGCCGTCGGGGCTCTCCGTCGGCGATGTCGGCGAGGTACACCGTCGACTCGTAGGCGTCGTCGTCGGTGGGTTGTCGGCGGAGGAAGGCGACCCGGTCCCCGTCGGGCGAGAGTCGGGGGTCCGCGGGCTTCGCGATGTCGTGGTAATCGACGGCAGTGACCTGCTCCATACCGAGCGGTCGCCCGGCGGACTCAAAAGGCGTCGGAACCCGGAAAAGCGGTCTACGCGGGGTCGTTGTCGAACGCGAGGGTGACCGCATCGTCGTCGACGGTGGCGCCCGCCGCGCAGACGGGGTGCTCGAAGTCGGCCGAGAGAACTTCCGTCGCCGCCGCCGCGGCGTCGGTGGCCGTCAGGTCGTACGGCTCGGGGTCGTCCGTCTCGTAGGTGGCGACGATAGTCGGCTCCGAGACTTCCTCGACGAGCAGGGCGTCGCGACGGACGACGCCGATGATCGCCGTCTCGGCGCCGACGACCCCGGCGATCCGAGGCGTGTCGTAGTCGTCCTTCTCGAAGTCGAGCGCGAGCAGGGGCGTCGCCAGCGCGTCCCGGGCGGGGTAGCCGAGTTCGAGCTTCTCCGCGATCGGGTCGACGTGCGAGCCGTTCCCGACGACCGCGAGCGCGTCACCGGTCGGGGTCCGAACCGACCGCGCGCAGTTGTACGAGACGTACGGGTTGTCCGTCTCCGGCGCGTCGGCGGTCGGACCGACGGTGAGCGTGCCGTCTCGGTCGCGCACCCGACGGTTCGGGAACGACCGCGAGGAGACTCGGTACGCGCCGATACCCGGAGCGACGACGACAAATCGTCCGACGTACATACAGCTTCGTGGTTATTCAGTCGGCTAAAACGCATCGATATACGCATGTTCGTCGATCGGTCTGTGGATCTTCGTCGATCGGGTGGTCGATCGGTCCGTCGAGAAGACCGCCTATCGGCTCGATGAATACCGGCGACGGATACAGCCGGACCGTCAACGAGTGTCACGGTGCCGGCGACGCGCAACGCTTACAAACACGCACGGGTTATCGGTGGATGCGCACAGTCCATTGGGGTAGTGGCCAATCCTGTTGCCTTCTGGGGGCAACGACCCTGGTTCGAATCCAGGATGGACTATTCTCGCAGTTCGCCTCGTTCGGCTTCGCGGGTCGTCGCGCCTCCACTTCGACGAACTCCCTCGGACGGGCCCCCGTCGCGGACCATGCAGTGATTTCGTTTCGTTTGGAACCAAAAACCCGTCAGGTACTGCGGTTTCCAATCGAAGAGAAGGGGTTACTTTTCGACGTCGAGCAGGGCGACTCGTTCGAGAACGATGTCCGCGAGTCCGCCGGCGGTGGCCGCGACCTCGCGATCGGTGATGTCGAAGGCGTCTCGAACGCGGTCCGGATCGCAGTCGAACGTTTCGGCGTCGGCATCCGCCTCGACGGCGACGAGTTCGTCCGAAGCCCCGGCCGAGAACACCGTCTCTCGCACCGCCTCGACGGCCGCATCGACGTCGGCGTCCGGGCGGTCCGCGCCGGGGACGTCGCCGAAGTCGGCGACCAGCACGACGATCCGGCGTTCGCCCTCCGAGACGCCGAGTTGGAGGGCGCGGTCGATCTGTCGACGGCCGGCGGCGTACAGCAGAATTTCGACGCCCGGGTCGCGAGCGACCGCCTCGTCGCGGGCGATCGCTCGGGCGGCGAGTCGGACCGCCTCACGGAGATGCGCGCCGGAGACGACGAGGGACGCGTCGAACGCCTGGACGACCGCACCCGTCTCGTCCGCGATTCCGTCGAGCGCCTCGAGGAACGCGTCGAGGTCCTCGACAGCGGCGGTTCCGCGGACGAGGCGGTGCGGCGGAGTTCGCTGAGCGGACGGGGCTTGCCGATCGAGCAGGGGCTGCCGATCGGGCGAGGTCGCCCCGGCCTCAGAGGCGGCGTCGTCGCGAGCGGGAGGGCGATCGCTCATCGGAAATCACCCAAACTGGCCTGTCCGTTCCCGTCGTCGTCGCTCGCGGAGCCGGCCGTCGCAGCCGCGGAAGCGGATTTGTCGGCTCGGACGCCGTCCATAGAGGGGTTCTCGCGACCGGCGTGTTCGAGGATGCGCTCGGCGGTGCGCTCGCGCCCGCGGAGCGCACCGAGGACGACGCCCTTGTCCGCCTCTCGGAGGTCCGCGCGAGTCTCGACACCGGCCTCGAACAGCCGGCGGGCGCGTTTTCGGCCGACGTTGCGGACGCCGGCCAGATCGAGCAGCTCCTCGCGGACGCCGTACTCGATGCGCTTTCTCGCCTCGCGGACCGCGACGACGGTGTCGCCGTCGACGCCCTCCACGTCTCGGGCGAGCGTCTCGGCCGCGCGGAGGAGCCACTCCGCAGTGTCGACCTTCCCCCGGATGTCGCCCGGGCCGACCCCGTAGCGCTCGGTGATCCGGTCCTCGTCGACCTCGTTCGCCCAGTCTTCGAGCAGGCGGGCCGTCTTCAGCGAGGCGAGCCAGTCCTCGAAGCGAACGTCCTCGTACTCGGAGGGCACGTCACCGAGGAACTCCGTCTCGCGCTCGTAGCAGAGCTCGGTGTACGTCTCTCGGTCGCCGGATTTCAGGTACAGCTCGTACATGTCGGGGGTGCGGCTGACGAGGTGATACAGCCCGAGCGGCGTGACTGCGGAGGCTTCGGTCCCTTCCTCGTCTGTCCCCTCTGTTTCCTCCGCCGGCGACTCGTCGTTTCCAGGGCGCGTGTACGTTCCAAACCCGGGCTCGTCGCCGTCGTCGTCCCCGGTCCTGACGAACTCGCCCGTCTCCCCCTCGGTGCCTGCACCTGCGGCATTCCGAGCGACGGTTCGGAGCCCGTCGATCATCTCGGCGGCGCTCATCGGGTCGAGGTAGAGCCGCGAGACGGTGTGCCCGATGCCGGTCGCGGTGAGGCTCTCCGTCCCGCCGTCGCGGTCGCGGTCGACGAAGCCGTTGACCGCGAGGTAGTCGAGCACGGTGTCGGTGACCGCGGCGAGCCGGCCCTCGTCGTCGGTCTGGGTCGCGTAGAGGGTGTTGTCGAGAAACGAGAGGAGCCCGTTGCGGGTGGACGCGAAGCCGGAGGCGACGGTGGCGAGCACGTGGGTGCGGAGGGCGGGCTCGGCGGCGAGCTTCGAGCGGACCGGCTCGGCCTCCGCCCAGACGTACCGCTCGAACAGCTCGTCTTTCGTGTCGGCGTCGTTCGCGAGCAGCACCGCCTCGCCGTAGGGGTCGAGACCGGGGCGACCCGCGCGCCCGCACATCTGGTGGACCTCCAGCACGTCGAGCGGCTTCATCCCGCCGAACTCGCCGTCGTAGCGCCGCCAGTCGCGGACGATCACCCGGCGCGCGGGGGTGTTGACGCCGGCGGCGAGGGTGGGGGTCGCGGAGATACACTTGATGAGGCGGTCGCGAAACGCGTCCTCGACGAGGCTTCGGTGGTCGCTCGCGAGTCCGGCGTGATGGAACGCCGATCCCCGTTCGACGGCGTCGGCCAGGTCCTCGGAGGTGTCGGTGTCGGAGACGCCGCGTATCTCCTCGGCCAGCTCGCGGAGGTCGTCGCGCTCCGCGTCGGTGAGTCTGGAGGCCGTGACGTCCGCGAGCCTGCGAGCCGACGACTCGGCGTTGCGACGGGAGTTGACGAAGACGAGCGAGGAGCCGCCCTGTCCGTCCTCCTCGGTGTCGAGGGCGTCGGCGACGAGCCGCGCCGTCTGGTCTTCGCCGCGGTCGACGGGTACCTCGCGTTTGGTTCCGTCGTCGAAGTCGATGGCGTTGCCGAAGTGGACGCCGGTCCGGAGGTCGATGGGGCGCCAATCGGACTCGACGAGTTCGGCGTCGAGCCAGTCGGCGATGACGTCGGCGTTGCCGACGGTGGCCGAGAGCGCGACCGTCTGGAGACCGGGGTTCACCTTGCGGAGCTTCGCGAGGGTCACTTCGAGCGTCGGGCCGCGATGCGAGTCGTCGACGAGGTGGACCTCGTCGCTCACGACGCAGGTGAGGTCGTCGATCCACGGCGCGCCGTTGCGGATCAGCGAGTCGACCTTCTCCGAAGTGGCGACGATGATGTCGCGGGTCGCCAGCCACTCGCCGTCGGAGTCGTAGTTTCCCGTGGAGACGCCGACCGTGATCCCGTGGTCCTCCCACCGCTCGAACTCGGTCTTCTTCTCGCTGGCGAGCGCGCGCAGGGGGACGATGTAGAGGGCCTTCCCGCCGCGCTCGATGGCCGAGAGCATGGCGAGTTCGGCGATCAGCGTCTTCCCGGAGGCCGTGGGGACCGCGGCGACGAGGCTGTCGCCGTCGACGACACCCGCCTCGACGGCCGCCTGTTGGGGCGGGTACAGCTCCGCGACGCCCTCCGCTTCGAGCGCCTCGCCGACGCCCGCGGGGAGCCCGGAGAGCGAACTCGGTTGCATTACCCGTGCTTGGGCCCCGTTCCGGTTTAAATCGTCGGAAGCGAGCGGTCCGGTGAGAGCCACCGTCGCCAGCAGGGGGACGCTTCGGCTGCGGGTGGCGACCGTCTATAAATAGAACGTGCGGTGGCGCGCCTCCGAGCGGCCGATAGGCCGCGAGAAGCGCGCGAGGGAGTCGCTCGCCGGTGGCGAGCGACGAGGCTGGGGAGGCGTGAGGTGCGGGGCAGTGCTGTGCGGGGCGGTGCTGTGCGAGGCGGTGTTGTGCGAGGCGGTGCTGTGCGAGGGAGGGGGTTAGAGGTGACCCCGCGCTCGCAGTGAGTTATAAATGGACGACCGAGATTCCCACACGATGCACCAACACCACAGCGGCTGCATATAACCGACCGGCCGTCTCAGGGCGCGACGCCGACGGTCAACAGCGTCCCCCACGTCCGGTAGCGGTCGACCATCGCCTCGCGGGACTCCCAGTCGTCGGTGGGGAACGCGGATTCGGGCGGGATCTCGATCTCGCGGTCCGGGATCGCGTCCTGCTCGGCGACGTACAGCCCCGCCTCGCGGAACGCCTCGCGGTACTCCTCGCGGGTCCACAGCGTCATCTCCACCGAGATGTTGTCCTGCCACGCGTGGCTCGCCTCGTTCTCGGCGTAGTAGTTGACCGCGCAGTAGAACGTGCCGCCGGGCTTCAACACGCGACGGATCTCCCGGAGGGTGTTGTGCGGATCGGCCGCGTAGTAGAACGCCTCCATCGAGAAGACGTGATCGAGCGAGTCGTCCGCGAACGGGAGCGCGTCGAAATCCCCGACGAGGAAGCCGACCGCGTCGTCGTCGGTGTAGCTCCGGGCGTTGCGGGCCATCTCGGGCGCGCCGTCGAGGCCGTACCCCCGCCCGATCCCGCGCTCGCGGAGCGCGCGCAGCGCGTAGCCGGACCCGGTGCCGAGATCGAGGACGGCGTCGTCTGCCTCGACGGGCATCCGCGCGAGGACGTGTTTGGCGGTGTGCCAGTGTCTGTCCTCCATCCCGCGGTCTTTCCCCGACGTCGCCCACTGGTCGAATTCCTCGCGAACGCTCATACCGCTGTCTCTTATACACATCTCNCGCCATCAGAGATGTGTATAAGAGACAGGGCGCCACCCGGGCGCGACCCGGAAACGTCGGTGTTTTAGCGGCCGAGGTTCCTTCGAAGGCTATGAAACGCCCGAAGAGCCTCCGCCGACCGAAATTCCGGATCGCTGACTCCGCACAGCAGGCGGTCGGCGGCTTCCTCCTCGCGGGACCGTTCGTCGTCACCGGAGAAGTGTGGGACCTGGCCGCGGGCATGAACGCGATCCAGGGGTGGCTGACAGCCGGGCTCGTCGGCCTGATCGGATACGCCGCGCTCTACCGGGCCGACACCGGCCGCGATCCCGAAGAGGAAAAAGAGATCGCGGGAATCCCCGCCCGGTTCGTGTCGCTGATGATCGTCGCGTTCGGCTCCGTGGCCGTCCTCGCCGTGCTGTTCGACGCGCCGGACACTTTCCTCGTCCAGCAGGGCGTGACGGGGATCGATCTGTGGATGATCACAGGCAAGGCCATCTCCGTCAGCGCGGTGTTCAGCGTCGTCGGCGCCGCGACGGCCGACAGCGTGTTCTGAATCGGGTCCTCGCGAAACCGGTCACCGTCCCCTGCGAAACCGACCGACGGGGGCGAATCGCCACGGCCCGCATTGTTAAGTCGGTCGGGGGGTTTTCGATCCCATGGACTACTCGCTCGCCATCGAGAACGGGCCGGAAACGATTCCCGGCGGCACGGGACTGCTCCTCATTCACCCGAGTATCGGCGAGACGGACCGCATCGATACGGACTTTCTGAAGACCGACACCGACGCCTTCCTCGTCGTGTCCACGCGGACGACGGCCCGCGAGGTCGAACAGAAGTTGGAGTACTACGACGTCGACGAGACGAAGGCGACGATCCTCGACACGCTCTCCGTGGAACGGGGCTACTCGCGTCGTTCGACCGACGACGTGTACTACGTCTCAGCGCCTGACGACCTCGACGGCGTCGTCGACCGAGTCGAACGATTCCTCGTCGAAAACGAGGGGAAGCGTCGAGTTTCCGTGGACTCGCTGACCGAGATGGCCTACTACGCCGACGACGACGCGGTGTACGACGCCGCCGTGGACATCCTCGACCTGCTCGACGAGCACGACGCCGTCGGGATCTTCCACCTCTCCGAGGAGGTCCACGAGGTCGCGACCCTCGACCGGTTCCGTGATCTGTTCGAAGGCGTCATCGAACTTGACGGCGACGGCAACGTCACCGTCGACGTCTAACTCGACTCAATCACCCGAGGACGTACGAGAGGATGATAAGGACCGACAGGACGGCCGACACGCTGACCGTTCCGAGAACGATCGTGGTGGGTTTGCTCATACGCCGTCCTGTGTCCGCCGGTCGTTTAAAACCACCTAGTCGACGGTGATCGATGCACCGTCGACGGCTCGGCGGCTCGGCGGCGACTTTTTATCAACGGGCGAGAAATCGGAGGGATGCGGGTCCGTGACGCACTCGAATCCGACGCCGAAACGGTAGCCGCGGCGATCGATCGACCGCGTGAGGCCGTGATCGACATGATCCACGACCGGTCGGTTCGGGTCGCCGTCTCGGCAGACGAAACGGACGGGAGAGAAGCTGACCACGAAGGCGACGCCGCGAGCGGAAGTGACCACGAAGGCGACGCCGCGAGTGAGGGAGAGACCGGATCGAGTGTCGCGGGCTTCGTGGCGTTCGACGTTCACGGGCAGACGGTTCACGTAACGGAGTTCGACGGCGACGAACCGACGCTTCGCCGGCTGTTCGAGGAACCTCGACGCTTCGCCGATCGGGAGGGGCTGAGCGTGGAGGTCGTCGTTCCGGACAGCGACCCCGCGAGCGAGATCGTGGAAGCGATCGGATTTGTCCCGGCCGGGCCCGGACCGCGGTTCGACGGCCGCACGACCACGCGGTATCGGATCGAGTCGTAGCCACGTATCGAGTCGTAGCCACGTATCGAGCGTAGCCACGTATCGAGTCGTAGTCGCGTATCGAATCGTGGTCGCGTATCGAGTCGTAGTCACTCCTCCAACCACAGTCGTTCCCGGAGTCGTCGTCGCTCAGGAGAGAGTGGTCGACCTGCTCAGTCGAAACGACCCTGGACGATTTCGAGTGCGCCCTCTCGATCGTCCCAGTCGACGAACACCGCGACCGACGTCGCGCTCGTGATCAGGTCGATAATGTTGATCCCGGCCTCCGAGAGCGGAGCGATGATGTCCTGGATGACGCCCGGCTGATTCGGTAGTTCGCCGCCGGTGACGCGGATCACGGCTATCGGGTCCGCGACGGTCACCGACGAGAGCGCCTCGTCCGTGACGACCGCTTCGTGAAGCAGCGCCTCGGCGGTCTCGGCGACGTCGACGTCGACGTAGAACGTGACCGAGTCCATCCCGGAGGCGACCGCGTCGATGTTAATCTCCTCGTCGCGGAGGGCGTTCGTGAGCTGAGAGAGGATACCAGAGCGGTTTCGGATCGCTCGCCCGGCGATGGTGAGGCAGGCGAGCGGTTCCTCGCGCATGTCGATGAGGCTCTCGAACTCGCCCTCGATTCGGGTCCCGCCTCGCAGCAGGTCACCGTGCTGGTAGTGGACGACGCGGACGTCGAGGTCGCTGTCCTTGTACGAGAGCGCGGACGGTGCCACGACCTCTGCACCGCGGAAGGAGAGGTTTCGAAGCTCGTCGACGGTGATCTGCCCGACGTTTCGGGCGCCCTCGACGACGCGCGGGTCACCGGTCATGACGCCTTCGACGTCGGTGACGATGACGACCTCGTCGGCGTCCATGTAGTTGCCGAGCATGACGGCAGTCGTGTCCGACCCGCCGCGTCCGAGCGTGGTGACGTTGCCCTCGTGGTCCTCGGCGAGGAACCCGGTGATGATCGGGACGACACCGTCGAGTCGCTCGGCGAGGGCGTGCGCGCGCTTTTTCGTCTCTTCGATGTCGACCTCACCGAGCTCGTTCGTGATGACGGGCCAATCGGGGTGGCCCGGCTCGAGGAAAACCGCATCGATACCGCGAACCGAGAGGGCGGCCTTGAGCATCCGGACGCTGGTCCGCTCGCCCATCGAGACGATCTCGGCGCGGTCGGCGTCGTCCGTCTCGAACGTGATATCGTCGAGGAGGTCGTCGGTCGTCGATCCCATCGCGCTCGCGACGACGGCGATCTCGTGACCCGACTCGACCGCGTTCGCGACGGAGTCGGCGGCGCGTTCGATCCGGTCACCGCTGCCGAGGCTCGTCCCACCGAACTTGGCGACTACGCGCATACGCCCACCTTGGTAGCGGCCGATCGGCGGCAGTCAGTCTTCGCGGGAACGTGGTTGGTCTTGGTTTTTGGGAGGGTATGTTCAGACCCCTTGACCAAAGCGTGATCGATAGGCATGCGCACCCGTAGCGGAGGAAGCCGCATAACTGTGTCTTCTTCGACAACGGTCGCCAAAGCTATGAGTTCGATCGGTGAGACGGGTCACAGGAGCAGTAGGCCGATCAGTTGATCGGCGAGCTGCGAGTCGAGTGCCAGGTGCTACAAATCGGAGATCGATCCCTGTTCGCGGGGGATACCGCCCGTGAAAGAGGGTGCCCCGCAGTATGAAAGAGAGTGCCGCATCGCGGAAAAGACGTACTGTGTCGTCACGGATCGAACGCCTACTCGTCAGAGATGCCCCACGCGTCGGGCATTTCGATCACGTACCGACCGTCTTCCTGTAGAGAGATGATGTACTCTTGGCGGTCGTAGAGCTCCATCAGATTGAGTTCGTACTTGCCCGGACTCACGATCCGAATGCTCTCGAACTGCTCGTTGAGTTCGTCGCGGAGTTCGCCGATGTCGGGACGAGGGCCTTCCTCGGCGCTCGTAGAGTCAGAGCCAGGACCAGCGTCGGGGTCGACATCGCGACTTGCTCGGTCCAGTTCGTCCGGAGAAACGACATCAGAACGGGCGCTCGCCTGGGCGGTGTCTTCTCCGGTCCGCTCGCTGACCCGTTCCGTGCTACCTGCTTGCGTGGATTCTCTCGGCTCCGCCGAGGCCGGTGGATCTGCCGGACCCGTGGGATCCGTCGGTTCTCCCGGCGCCGCCGTTCCTGACGAAGCGGACGGTGTTTCGGGCGGCGACGGAGCGGATGGTGTTTCGGACGGCGACGAAGCGGACGGTGTTTCGGACGGCGACGAAGCGGGCGCGCTCGGGGTAGCGTCGGGAGGGCTCGGCTCCTCGTCGGCCGACGTTCCTTTCGGCTTGAACTGGAACTTGTTCCCGCCACAGTCCGGACAGCCGGAGAGCATCTCTTTAGACCCGTCACGGAACGTGCGCCCGCACGTGGTACATTGGTGGGGCATTTATTTACGGGAGACGAGCGTGCTGATGAGGTTCTCGTCTTTGTGCAGCGTCTCGATCCGGTTGGCCGGGCCGATAACGGTGAGCTTCTGAGCGGACTTCCGGCCCATTAGCTTGTCGAGGAAGCTCTGGTCAGTTGCCTCGGCTTTGGGGTACGTCTCGATCTCGATCCCGGTGAAATCGTCGGGGCTGATCTCCGTCATCGTCACCTCGATCAACTTCGACTCCTCGTCGGGCGAGAGCCCTTCTTCGAGGATGACGATGTTACCCTCGCGGACGCCGTCGAGGATGAGACGGATCTTCTCCATGCCGGTCAGCCCCTCCATGCGAGCCCCGCTGATCATGTCGATACGGACGCCGTCGTCGGAGCCGCCATCGTCCGAAGCGCGCCCGTCACCAGGCGGCGAACCGCCGCCGCCGACGTTTGGGGTTGAACCCGGCATCAGCCGAAGTACTCCGCGATCTTCGTGTACACTTCGTCCATATTCTCGCCTTCCAGTGCCGACAGCGGAATCGTCTCGTGCTGCGGGAAGGCGTTCGCGATCTGCTGGACGTCTGATCCGGAGAGGTCGGTCTTGTTCGCGAGGATGAGCGCCGGGAGATCCTGCGACTCGATGATACCGATGAGCATCGTGTTCACCTGCGTGAACGGATCGGTAGTGGAATCGAGCACGTAGATGACGCCGTCGACGTCCTCGCGGAGCCAGTGCATCGCTTCTGCGACACCTTCGGTGGCTTCGCGGGAGCGGCGGACGGCGTCGTCTTTGTCCATGTCGTGGTCGAGAAACTCCTTGTAGTCGACCTTCGTGGTCACTCCCGGCGTGTCAACGATGTCGATCGTGACTTTTCGACCATTGCGCTCGATCTCCACGTTCTCCTTCCGGCGCGCCCGCCGGGTTTCGTGTGGAATGTGGCTCTCCGGCCCGACGGCGTCACCCGTCCAGTCGCGTGCAATCCGGTTCGCGAGGGTCGTCTTTCCGGCGTTCGGCGGTCCGTAGATCCCGATCCGTTTGGGTTCGTCGGCCGCGAACAGCCCGTCAGTGACCCGTGATATGCTGTCTTTGAGATTCGTGAGCAGTCCCATCCTGACCTCCAGTCCTGTGTTCTCTCCCGAACACACTGTGCCGCGTGGTACCGCCCGACGATCGATCGCCAGTGTGCGTGCGGGGAATTACAGTAGAATCTATACCCCTCTCACTTAAGAACTGCGTCAGACAGTCCGTATCGGGAGATATTCGCTTCGAGCGGTCTCGATACGTGTATGCTACCAGAATAATTTATTTATTCAGATACGATTGACCAGAGGAGTAGTACCCGTTCGGAGATCGTCGACTCATCTCTCCTATCCTCTCACTTCTCTAACTGTTTACCTTGCGGATATTTCAGCTCCCTAACCTTTTTTGCTTGTCTTTACTTGTCCTTACGTTTCAGATTCGCTGATCTACACGTTGATTGAGCTCCACGTCTGTCGACCCCCTCCCCCACCCCTTTGTTTCGGGTGGAGATCGGTGACTGTGTAGGGTCGTGTTGAGCAACCGCGTTGAATCCGAGTAGAATTAAATAAAATTAAAGCGAATAACTAAACAACTATTCCTCGAGGTTTGTCGAGGGTACTGTTCTACTATATCAGTAATAAAACCACCGGTATAATTAGCCTCTCTCTGACCCCCCACCCCCTCTTTTTCGCCGTTCCACCCGAAACGAAGGGGTGGGGGGGGAGGAGAGATTCACCGACAACACGAATCGGTTGGAGGTGTGGCTTTGTCCGGTCACCGCTCGGTTTCGGGTCGACGCTGTAGGTCCCACAACGAGTACCGCATCATGAGCACCGGACAGTACTGCGAGGACGACCCGTTCGACTGGAACCGGTGGTCGGCGCACCGCGACCGCCGCTCCTCGATCGCCGATCCGACTGCATCGATCGTAATCAGATGTGTCGATGACACCTCCGACCATTAACATCAGCTCAAATACGTTGATACAGTCGAAAATCGCGTTGATCCAACCGAAGACGGGACAGCGAGCGCACCTCGTTGCTCGCTACGCCGCTTCGAATGCTCCCAAGCCTTCCACTCGCGGGTAAACTCCACTCGTGGGTAAACGCATGAACGTGGTTAAACGCATAAATGCGGTCCTAACTGGATCCCGAATTCGTTAGTAACACGGTTAAGTCAGCCGTTAAATTCGATTATCGACTATTCGTACGCGACGTCTCAAGTGTCATCCGCGATGTTTATCTGCCGATCGAGAACTCGATCGGTATCCGGTGGCAATCTATCCGTTGACCGTTCCACAGCTTCGTTTCGAGTCCGGAGAGCAACACTTTAGTACCACCTCTTCATCTGGTTCGACTGCATCAACTGGACATTCTCGGATACAGATATCCCTGAATGTCGACGCTTCAGGTCGATACGCGACACACCTCGGCTTCGCGGGGTGGTTTCCACCTGAAATAAGGGGGTTCACATGGACGAAGGCGAACACACACCGCAGCCGGTCGACGCGGAGGATAGCGACGAGGACAACGAGAACAGCAATAGCTCGATTGCGTCCGATCCGGACCGTACGACCGGAGCCGTTTCCTCAGATACTGATTCCGCAGATCCTGGTTCCGCAGATACTGGCTCCGCAGATACTGATTCCGCAGATTCTCATTCGACTCGTCACGCGAATACGGCTGGTAACCACACTGATAGCGGAAATGCTGACGGAAATTCCGCTGATACCGCCACCAGCAACGGCGGGGTCGACGTCGGCAGCGGTGGCCGCGACCGTTCCTCTCCGGATGTCGACTTCGACGGTGTGGTTCTCGACGACGGCGAAGAGAACCAGGGACTGTTCGATGACCTCCTCTCCGGCGAACCGATATTCGAGAACAAGGAAGTCCTCCGTCCCTCGTACACTCCACACGAACTCCCCCACCGGAACGACCAAATCAACCGGATGGCGACGATTCTCGTCTCCGCGCTCCGCGGGGAAACCCCCTCAAATATCCTCATTTACGGAAAGACCGGAACCGGAAAGACGGCTTCGGCGAAGTTCGTCTCCCAAGAACTCGAATCGACGTCACAGAAGTACGACGTGCCCTGTGAGGTCGAGTATATCAACTGTGAGGTGACTGATACTCAGTACCGCGTTCTCGCACAGTTGGCCAATACGTTCATCGAGAAGAACCAACGGATCATCGCGAATCGACTCGATCACTACCGAGACCGCCGCTCGGCCGCGATCGACGATCCGACCGTTCTCACCGACACCGAATTCGAAACTCTCGACGACCTCGACGACCGAATCGACGAGCTCGAAGCGGACGCCGAGGAGATGGAAGAAGTCCCGATGACGGGGTGGCCGACCGACCGCGTCTACTCGACGTTCTTCGAGGCGGTCGACTACCACGAGCGCGTGGTCGTGATCATGCTCGACGAGATCGACAAGCTCGTCGAAAAAAGCGGTGACGACACCCTCTATAATCTCTCGCGGATGAACTCCGAGCTCGATCGGTCTCGGATCTCCATCATGGGTATCTCGAACGACCTGAAGTTCACCGACTTCCTCGATCCGCGCGTCAAATCCAGCCTCGGCGAAGAGGAGATCGTTTTCCCGCCGTACGACGCGAACCAGCTCCGCGACATCCTCCAACACCGCGCCGACATCGCGTTCAAGCAGGACGCGCTCACCGACGACGTGATCCCGCTCTGTGCCGCCTTCGCGGCCCAGGAACACGGCGACGCCCGACGCGCGCTCGACCTGCTTCGCACCGCGGGCGAGTTGGCGGAGCGCTCACAGGCCGAAATCGTCGCCGAAAAGCACGTTCGGCAGGCGCAAGACAAGATCGAACTCGACCGCGTCGTCGAGGTCGTTCGCCCCCTCCCGACGCAGAGCAAGATCGTCTTATTCGCCGTTATTCTCCTCGAAAAGAACGGAGTCCACAACATCAACACCGGCGAGGTGTTCAACATCTACAAGCGCTTATGCGAGGAGATCGACGCCGACGTACTCACCCAGCGTCGCGTCACGGACCTCATCAGCGAACTCGACATGTTGGGGATCGTCAACGCCGTTGTGGTCTCGAAGGGGCGATACGGTCGCACGAAGGAAATGGGACTCTCGGTCCCCGTCGAGGAGACGGAGGCGGTCCTGCTCTCCGACTCCAGACTCGGTGACATCGAAAACGCACAGCCGTTCGTTCAGGCGAGATTCGACAACTGATCACACGTCACGCAGTTCCGGCCGACCGAATCTGTCCGGGCCGGTCCGCGAGCGACCTTGTTCCGCTCATCCCGAGTGACCTCGCCCCAGTCGTCTCTACCGGGTCACTGCCCCCCGCCGACATTCCTACCACGTCACCGCCCTCCGTCGACATTCCTACCACGTCACCGCCCTCCGTCGACATTCCTACCACGTCACCGCCCTCCGTCGACATTCCTACCACGTCACCGACCCTCGCCTGTCCGGTCGCGATCAGCCGGACGTAGCCGAGGTACGGCACGCGGACCCGCGCGACCCCGGTCACCCAGTCATTCCTGACCGGCGCGGAGAGCCCATTTGCTTGGTCGTACGCGCCGTTGTTGTCGCCGAGCGTGATGAACCCCCCGTGCGGGGCGGGACAGTGTTGGAGCTCACCGCAGTCGTCGGCGTTGTGATACTGGTCGTCAGCCCGATCGTACCAGTTCTCGCCCTCCTCGACGCGGAACATGGCTCGGTGGATGATCGGCGACGCCGTGCGGCCGGGCGGTTGATAGATCACGACCGATCCGTACGACCCGAACGTCCGGTAGTCGGCGGCCGTCCCTTCTTCGTGCGTTACGACGCCGATGTCGTTGGTCGCGGCGTCGGGCGCGAACCGTCCGGGCTCTGTGACGAACACGAGGTCACCGACCTCCATGTTCGGCTCCATGCTTCCGGATTCGACGGCGACCATCGGCGGCCACACGCCGCTGACGCCGAACAGGAGCAGCCCCAACACGAGGACAATCGCGACGCTCGAAAGCATCTCTCTGATCCACATCAACGCCCCGTCCTCGTCGTGACGGAACCGGTACCAGCCACTCTCGTCGACTGTCTCAGCATTTTCTCGGGGAGTTTCGCGAAAAACGGTTTCGTCGGGACCGTCCGGCGTATCGGCTCCGTCGACCGCATCGACGTCCGGATCGGTCAGGTCGTCGGAACCGTCGTCGGCCACCGGCCGATCCCCTTCGTCCATTACCACACGATTGGCGGCTTCTGTTCATAAGCTTCCGGGTCCGACCGACGACCGCGCGAGCACACGGTCGGCGATCGGTTCTCGCTCCGGGATCGTTTTGAACCGTACCTCGCTCCGGAATCGTTTTGAGTCGTACTCCCGTTTCGGTTGTCGTGCCGCTGGAGTCGAACGCCCGAATCGTCAAGGAACTGGCCAGACGGGGATACAACGCGGAACGCGAGGCAGTCACCCTACTGGCGAGTGCACCCGATTCCGCGAGAGCTCTCGAATCGGCCGTCGACTCCGCACCCGACGACGCGCTCCGAATCACCGCTGACCACGTTCGAACGACGCTCGGCTCCCCTCCTGCCGAAGTCGATACCGCATCGCCCGGCCAATCTCCAGTCGAAACGGAGGGGTCATCTCTCGATAGCGACACGGCCACCGATCGAGACGCCTCCGTCGGGAACGATACTTCCGCCGCCTCTACCAAATCTACCGATCCCGACGATTTCGCCGCCGACAGCGCCGTCGACAGCGCCGTCGACAGCGCCGTCGACACCGCCCCTCGCGCCGGCGACTCCGGACACGCGCGGGACCCCGAGCGACGACAGCTCGACGTCGGCAACGACATGACCGGCCGGAGCACCGGGACCGGCGAGTACCGCGACTTCGTCCGGACGTTCCGGGACCGCTACGAACGCCTCTCAAAGATGCTCCGCGGTCGCGTGAACCACCGACCCGCGGAAGCCATCGAGAACATGCCCGGCGGCAGCGACGCCGCCATGATCGGTCTCGTCAACGACGTCCGGTCGACCAAGTCCGGCCATTGGCTCGTCGAGCTTGAGGACACGACCGGAACGTTCCCCGCGCTGATCATGAAAGACAAGGGACTCGCCGACGTCGTCGACGAGATCCTGATGGACGAATGCGTCGCCGTCGAGGGGACGCTCGCCGACGACTCGGGGATCCTGTTCGCCGACTCCCTGCACTTCCCCGACATCCCGCGGACCCACCGGACCGGCGCGGCCGATCGCCACGTACAGGCCGCACTCATCTCCGACGTCCACGTCGGCAGCGACGAGTTCATGGCCGACGCGTGGAGCCGCTTTACCGACTGGCTCCACACGCCGGAGGCGGATCCCGTCGAGTACATCCTGCTCGCCGGCGACATGGTCGAGGGAGTCGGCGTCTACCCGAACCAGGACGAGGAGCTCGATATCGTCGACATCTACGACCAGTACGAGGCGTTCGCGGAGCACCTCAAGGAGGTGCCGGGCGACACCGAGATCGTCATGATCCCCGGCAACCACGACGCGGTCCGCCTCGCTGAGCCGCAGCCGGGGTTCAACGACGAACTGCGGTCGATCATGGACGTCCACGACGCGCAGATCGTCTCGAACCCGGCCACCGTCACCGTCGAAGGGGTCGACGTCCTGATGTACCACGGCGTCTCGCTCGACGAGGTGATCGCGGAGCTCCCGGAAGAGAAGGCGAGCTACGACGAGCCGCACAAAGCGATGTACCAACTTCTCAAGAAGCGCCACGTCGCCCCGCAGTTCGGCGGCCACACCCGCGTCGCTCCCGAGGACCGCGACTACCTCGTCATCGAGGACGTTCCGGACGTGTTTCACACCGGCCACGTCCACAAGCTCGGCTGGGGGAAGTACCACAACGTGCTCGCCGTCAACTCCGGCTGCTGGCAGGCGCAGACCGACTTCCAGAAGTCGGTCAACATCGACCCCGACTCGGGCTACGCGCCGATCCTCGACCTCGACACGCTCGATATGACGGTCCGGAAGTTCGCGTGACGCCGCGGTTCTCCGCTTTTCGTCAACGCGTCGCCTGCTCGCGCTCCCCGACACGGAGACCAATTGCCGATCGGAGGCCAGCTACCGATCGGAGGCCAGCTACCGATCGGAGGCCAGCTACCGATCGGAGGCCAGCTACCGATCGGATACCGGTTACCGATCGGATACCGGTTACCGATCGATGTCGACTCGGCCGCTCGTCGCGCTGTTGAGCCGCTCGACGAGCGATTCCACGTCGGCGACCGGAACGCGGAGGTCGAACCGAACGCGCTCGTCGTAGTCGGCGTCGAACTCGACGCCCGACGACTCGATCACGCCCCGGACCGTCCCCGAGTCGTCGTACGCGGTCTCCACGTGCAGCCGCCGGTGCGGGCGCTCCTCGACGACGCCGGCCTCGTCGACGCCGTCTTTCACTGCTCGCGAGTACGCGCGCGCGAGCCCGCCGACCCCGAGATTCGTCCCGCCGTAGTAGCGTGTCACGACGACGACGACGTTCCGGATATCGCGCTGTTGGAGCACGTTCAGCGCCGGTTTTCCCGCCGATCCGGTCGGCTCGCCGTCGTCTGAGGAGTACTCTCGAAGCATCACGTCGCCTCCCGGCGTCCGAGCGGACGCCTCGCCGGCCGGGACCCGGTAGGCCGGCACGTTGTGGGTCGCGTCGTCGTACTCGGCGTCGACCCGCTCGATGAACGCCTCGGCCTCGTCGACGGTGTCGACCGGCGCGACGTGCCCGAGAAACTCCGACCCCTGCACCTCGAACGCCGCCGTCGCAGCGGTCGCGACCGTGAGGTACGTCTCGTCGCTCACGACTCGGTGCCTCCGCTCTCGGCGTCTCCGTTCTCGGTGCCGCCGGCCTCCGGGCCGCGGCGCCGTTCGACGACGACGCTCGTCGGCGGTGCGAGCCGGTACAACGCGAGGAACGCGACGGTGCCGACGGCTTCCGCGACCGCGGCGACGATCGCCAGCGGGTCGGCCGCCAGCGCCGCGGCGACGCCCGCGCCGTGCCAGCCGACGTAGCCGACGAGGAACGCGAGGAGGGTTCCGGCGCCGAGCGCGTACAGCCGCCGGTACTCGTCGGCGCGCAGCGTCGCGACGGCGATCGCCACGGTGAACGCGCCCCCGAGCAGGAACACGGCCGGACGGGGATCGCCCAACTCGCCGAGCCGCGGCCACGCCCAGAGGAAGTGGACCGCCGCGCTCAACACCGCTGCCTGCGCCGCGACGGACCGGAGAACTCGCTTTTTCGGCGCGTTTCGTCCGGCGGCGCCGGCCTCGTCGCTCATCGACTCACCGCCGCGCGTCGATTCGTCCCCACGCGCCGATTCGTTCCCACGCATCGACTCACTCCCACGGGTGGTTTCCGGGCGCGTCCGGCCACAGCGGGTACCAGTAGGACTCGTCGTCTTCGAGGCCGAGTTCGCCGTCGAGCACCGACTGCAGTTTGAACTCGACTCGCTGGTTCCGATCGTTCGCCCCCTTCGGCGCGAACGGGTAGTACGCGCCGCGGCGGAACGAGTAGATCCAGTAGGCGTCGCCGTCGGCCCCCTGGAAGCCGAAGACGGCCGCGAGCAGTCGCGAGCCGAATCCCTCCTCGATGAACTGATCGGCGGCGAAGTGGATGCTCGTCACGAGGTCCTCCGGATCGTCGTCTTCGAGCACGAACCACTGGTAGCCGTGGTCGTCTTCGTGTCGGTGAAATCCGGTTCCGGTGTCCACCTCACCGGCTTCGAGGATCGCCTCGACGGTCTCGACGGCCTCGTCGAACCGCGTGCTGTCGACGCCGGAGAAACAGAGCGCGGCCTCTCCGCAGTTGTCGTAGCCGAGCTCCGCCTCCATCGTCATGTACGCGGTCGACATTCCGAAGAGGTCCTCGGGGTCGGCCTCGCGGGTCGCGTCCGTCTCGGCGCTCGTCCCGAGCACGGCGCGGATCGTATCGAAGATGCCCATCTTACACGGTGGTAGGCGACGCGGGGTTTAGGACGTTTCCGTCGGCGCCTGCCGCTACTCCTCCTCGTCGACGGAATCGAGGTACGCCAACACGCCGCGCGTGTTCAGGCTCGCGTCGGCGCGGGCGCGCTCGCGATTCCAGAACTCCACGTCCCGGCTCGCGGCTTCGAAGTGCTCGACGACTGCCTCGTCGTCGCCGAGCGCCGCCCGCTTCGCGCGGACGGCTTCGACCCACTCGACGTACGCGCGCTTCGCCTCGCCGATCAGCGCCGGGTCGTACTCTCGCGGACCGAAGTGACCGAAACAGAGGTACTCCGGGTCGAGCGACTCGATCGTCGAGAGGTCGGTGAGACACTGGTCCAGATCGAACTGCGGCGGGGGCGAGGTTTGCCTGACGGTGTCCACTTCGGGGACGTAGATCCCGGCGGCGTCGGCCGTGAACACGACGCCGGCGTCCGGGTCGTGGTACACCGCGTGATGGGGCGCGTGCCCGGGCGCCTCGTGGACGACGAGCTCGCGATCGCCGAGGTCGATCGTATCGCCCTCGACGAGCCCCGAGATGCGGTCCTCCGGTACGGGCGCGGGCTCGTCGTAGTGCCGCCACTGGTCTCCCACGGCGGACTTCGTCCCGGCGATGAGCGCGCCCGGGTCGACGAGGTGCCGGACGCCCCGCTCGGGGACGAGCACCTCGGCGTTCGGGTAGCGCTCGGCGAGGTGTCCCGCCCCGCCCGCGTGATCGAGGTGCGCGTGCGTCGGGAGGATCCACGCCAGCTCCGTGCGCCCGATCCCGATCGCGTCGAGCGTCTCGAACAGCGACTCGCGGTTCGCCCCGGTTCCCGTGTCGATCACGATCGGCCGTTCGGTGTCGTACACGTACACGGAGCCGTACTCGTCGGTGTCGAACATCCCGGTATCGTGGACGTACAGGTCCTCGACGCCGTGAACCGGCTCGAACTCGCCAGCGTGCATGCCGGAACGACTCCCGCCGTCCCCTTTTAGGAATCGGTCGTGGCGAGCGGTCGCTCCCGCCTCTGTGCGTCGCGTTCACCGGGCCACCGTGGCGGGACTTATACCTCGGCCCGCCGAGAGATCGGTATGCGCGTGCTCGTCACCGGTGCCACCGGATTCGTCGGGACCCGGCTCGTTCCGACACTGCTCGCCCGCGGTCACGAGGTGGTCGCGCTCGTTCGCGACGCCGACGCTTACGCTCCGCCGGAAGGGGTGCACGTCGTCGAGGGCGACCTGCTTGAACCGGACACGCTCCCGCCCGCCTTCGAGATCGACGGTGACCCCGTCGACGCCGCCTACTACCTCGTTCATTCGATGGACGGCGGTCCCGGGTACGAGGAGCGCGACCGCAACTGTGCGCAAAACTTCATCGAGGCGGCGACGGCCGCGGGCGTCGGCCGAGTGATCTACCTCGGCGGGCTCGGCGAGGACCGAGAGGGGCTCTCTCAACACCTCCAGTCCAGACGCGAGGTCGAACGGATCCTCGCCGAGGGCGGGCCGTCGCTCACGACGCTCCGGGCGGCGATCATCATCGGCGCCGGCAGCGCCAGCTTCGAGGTCGTTCACGGGCTCGCGAGCCGACTCCCCGTGATGACGACGCCGAAGTGGGTCGACACCCTCTGTCAGCCGATCGCGATCGACGACGTCGTCGGCTACCTCGCCGGCGTGCTCGATGCCCCCGAGACGGCCGACGACACGTTCGAGATCGGCGGACCGGAGGTGTTGACGTACGCTGAAATACTCCGCCGGACCCGCCGCCAACTCGGCCACCGGCTGTGGATCGTCCGCGTTCCGGTGTTGAGCCCGGAACTGTCGGCGAAGTGGCTCCGCCTAGTCACCGACGTCAACCCCTACCTCGCTCGATCGCTCGTCGAGGGGCTCCGTAACACCGTGATCGTCGAGGACGACCGGATCCGCGACATCGTCCCCATCGAACAGACGCCCTTCGAAGTCGCCGTCGCACGGGCCATCGACGAACCGAGGGGATCCGAGCCCGCGGCCGAACGCAGTGAGGGATCCGGTTCGTGAGCCGCAACTACGGCGAGACGTGGGTGTACGAGAGTCTCGTGGGCGGAATTCCGGGGCTCGGCATCTCTCGGGCGGCCGCGGTCGCGATCCAGTTCGTCCTGTTCCAGGTCGGGGTGGTGGCGTTGGGGTGGTACTACGGACTGTGGAACGCCGTCCTCGCCGGTACGGTCGCCGTCGTCGTGGCGGCCGTCGGGAGCATCGAGATGCACCGGCTCGGCGCCGGAAACCGCCGGCTCTCGACGCCGCCGGAACACAAGCGCCTGCTGTTCGGGTCGAGCATCGAAATCGTGCTGGGCGTCCTCGCGTTCATCGCCCTGCTGACCTATCTGATAGCGTGGGACGGAACGCTCTTGGATCGGCTGTTCGGTCCCCGCCCGCCGCTCCCGGTCGTCTACCTCACGCTGTTGATCCTCTGGGACCTCACCTACCGGATCGGCACGTCTTGGTGGAGCGCGGTCGTCGCTCTGTGGCGCGCGGTCAACGTGGAGGTCTCACCGGCCGACGCGTCCCTCGTCCGGCGGCTCGACGCGGAGAACATCGGCTTTTCCGTCCTCCAACTCGCGCTCGTGCCGTTCCTCCTCGAAGAGCCGGTCCTCCTGGGAGCCGTCGTCGGACATGTCCTCGCGGTCGCGATCGTCTGTACGACGGCGATACTGCTGACCTGACCGTGGTACGACGGCGATACTGCCGACCTGACGGTGCGCGGCTCCGTCGCTTCCCGCTGGTGACGACTAGCCACCTCCGCCGCCAAACGAGTCGATTAAAAAAGGGTCGCGCGCTGCCGTCTCACTCGCCTTGGAGCTCCTGGAACTTGTCGAGGAGTGCCTCCGCGGAGTCGCCGGAATCGTACGTGAGCGAGCCGGAGTACTCCGGTCGCACGGCGTCGAAATCGGCGTCGACTTCGCTGGTCTTCTTCTCACGACGCTCGTGTTCGGCCTCGTCATAGGCACCCATTGACATGGTACATACTCACTTAGAATCTATCCGTCATATATGTGTCGGTTAAGTATACAATTATTGAAATGATTGCGTCCTACCGGGTTCGTGTCACCGGAACCGATTAGACGCGGGACGTGATACTACTCCCGTGGCACAACCGCTCCGATTCAGGCGCGCGGCCGGCCGGTGGAACGCCGACCGCGTCCGCTCGAAGCTTGAACGGCCGCTCGACCAGAACCTCGGAGCGACGGCCGGCGATCCGTGGTTCAGCCCGCCGCCCGGCTACACGGCCCGCCGGTTCGACATGGACGACGGCTCGTTCGCGCTCTTCTCGTGGACGGACAGCGATCCGGATCCACCCGTCGGTGCGGCCGGCGAGCCGGCCGGCTACTGGCTCGGGAACACCGAAACGCCGAGCGCGCTCTGGCGGACCAACAAGTACGGCTTCGACGAGGTGGCGTACCCGCTTTCCCGCTGGGCCCAGCGCGAACTTCTCGCGGGACTCCACGACGACGAGCCGTGGCTCGCGGCGTTCCCGCACGTGTCGTGGTACTTCCTCCCCGTGTTCTGCTCGAAGGACGGGTCCGAGACGACTCGGGCGTTCTTCCGGGACCACGCCGCCGGCTTCCCCGACGCGACGCGAGAGGCGGGAACCGGGTTCGTCGAAGAGACGCTTCGTCCGGGCACGCTCGACGAGTACCGCGAAACGATGGCCGGGAAGCTCGGCACGTCCCGGTCGCTCGATCTGGTGCGAATGAGCGCGACGATCGCGGAGTTCACCGCGGCGCGGATCCTCACCGACGCCGGTTACGAGGTGACCCCGGAGATCGAGGTGACCACGGGTCACTCGCTCGACTACCGGGCCACCGATCCCGACACCGGCGAGGCGTCGCTGGTCGAGGTGACGCGGCCTCAACCCGTCTCCGGTCGGTCCGCAACCGATCCGGTCGCGGCCGTGCGCGACACGGCGGAGACGAAGACGAGCGGCCAGCTGGAGGCGCACGGCGGCGGCGTCACGCTCTTCGTCGACTGCACCTCGTTCCCCGACGACGACTGGGCTGCGGTGCGCGAAGCGAAGCCCGCGGTTCGGCACAAACCGGCCGTCGTCCTTCGGGCGCGCCCCAACGGGCACATCGAGGGGTACCGGAAAGGGGCCGTGCCGCTCGATCTGTCTCCGGCGATCGAGTGGGTGTCGTAGCGCCGCTCTGGATTCCGGCGGCTCGCGGGCGGCAAGCGTCTCATAAAAATACCCGATCCGACTCCGGGCGTCCGTTCAGAACGAAACCGGAGCGGGGCCGTCCTCGCCGCCTGTCGCCGGATCGCGGTCCGAATAGAACCGTCGACCGATCCCGCGGTGACAGACGCCGGCGCGGAGGGTGGTGAACACGTCCTCCGCGTCGTCGAATGTCTGCTCACCGAACCGCTCCAGCACGTCTCCGAGACGCTCGGAGCCGTCGGCGAGCTCTACGGTCGCGTTCCCGTGGGCCGCGATCAGTTCTTCCGAGGTCGTCGGATATTGGTGCCGTTCGAGTCGGTCGTCGACGCCATTCAAGCGCATCAACTACTCCAAATCGCCGATGGTTCTTAATGATTGTCCATGCACAACCTTAGTCGGGGTGAATACCTTGTATCGCCTTATATGTGCCTCGGTGTCATGACTCTGGATCTCGACCGAGGCCAGCACTCCGTCTACCGCATCTCGTGTCCGACCGCCGTCGCTTAGTGCGGGGTCGCCGAATGATCCGCATGGACACGGACCGACTCGTCGCGGACCTCCACGCGCACACGACCGTCTCTGACGGGACCATGTCGCTCGCGGAGGTGCCCGCGGTCGCTCGCGACGCCGACCTCGACTGGGTCGCGATCACCGACCACGACCGGGTCCATCCCGATCTCCCGGCACCCGTCGTCGACCGCGGCGGGATCCGGATCGTTCGCGGGATCGAGCTGCGCGTCGACGCCGGCTTCGAGCGACTCGACCTGCTCGGGTACGCGGTCGAACACACCGAGGCGCTCGACGCCGAAATCGATCGGCTCCAGCGAGACCGCGAGCAGCGCGGCGCAGCCATCCTCGATCGCGTCGAGGAGCGACTCGGCGTCGACCTCGACCTCGACCCGCGTCCGGGGCTCGGGCGCCCGCACATCGCCCGCGCGATCGACGCGTCCCCGGCGCCGTACGATTACGCCGACGCGTTCGAGGAACTGATCGGCGACGACGGCCCCTGCTACGTCGCCCGCGAGGTGACCTCGCTGGATCGCGGCGTCGACCTGCTCCGAGACGCCTGCGCGATCGTCGGGCTCGCACACCCCTTCCGATACGACGACGTCGACGCCGCACTCGACGTCGCCCGCGATCTGGACGCGATCGAGCGATTCTACCCCTACGGACGCGCCGTCGACGACGCCCGCGTTGAGGCGATCGCCGAGGAGGCCGACCTCCTTTTGACGGGCGGATCGGACGCCCACGAGCACACCCTCGCGGCGGCGGGGCTGACTGCCGCGGCGTTCGAGCCCGTCCGCGAACGGCTCCCAGACCCCGTTTCCAGCGCGTGACGCGGGGCTTGCGCGTGACGACCCGCCCATCGTCGCCCGTCGCCGTTCCCCTCCTCTTTTCGACTGTCCCGATCGACGAACAACGTTAAGCCCGGCGCCGATAGAGTTGCGACTATGCGGTGTCACTACTGCCAGCGGGAGGCCACGTACGAGGCCGAGCAGAGCGGCGTGGTCGTCGGTCTCTGTGGGGAGCACTTCAAAGAACGCGTCGAGGAGCTCGCGGAGTCCGACGAACTCGCCTCCCTCCGCGACCGGATCGACGTCGAGTCGTCGGAATAACTACCACGTCCCGGCGCTCAGTACCGCGTCGTCACCTCGTTTTCGCCTTCCCGTCGCTTCTCTGTCACCCGTTATCCGTTCGTCGCCGAGGACGAATCATAAAAGACAGCACGGGACCAACGCTCTCGCATGCACCCCACGGACCGGCCGCGACGGCTTCGGACCGACGGCGTCCGCCCGCTCGTCAGCGAGACCTCGCTGTCGGCGTCCGACCTCGTCGCGCCCGTCTTCGTCGACGCGACCGCCGACGAGCGCGTCCCCATCGAGACGATGCCCGGCCACGAACGCGTGCCCGTCGATCAGGCGGTCGCGCGCGTCGAAGAGATCCGCGAGACCGGCGTCGAAGCGGTGATCGTCTTCGGGATCCCGGAATCGAAGGACCCGGAGGGGACCCGCGCGTACGCCGAAGACGGGGTCGTCCAGCGCGCGATCCGGGCGATCACGGCCGACACCGACGCCTACGTCGTCGGCGACGTGTGCCTCTGTGAGTACACCGACCACGGTCACTGTGGAATCATCGAGTCGGACGCCGAGACGGACCCGACGCTCACGGTGAAAAACGACGAGACGCTCGCCTTGCTCGCCGAGACGGCCGTGTCGCAGGCCGACGCGGGCGCGGACATGGTGGCGCCCTCGGCGATGACCGACGGCCAAGTCCGAGCCATTCGCGAGGCGCTCGACGGCGCGGGCCACGCGGACGTGGCGCTGATGAGTTACGCCGTCAAGTACCAGTCCGCCTTTTATGGCCCGTTCCGGGACGCCGCCGACGGCGCCCCCGCGTTCGGCGACCGGCGCCATTATCAGATGGACCCCGCGAACCGCCGCGAGGCGCTCCGGGAGGCGCGAATCGACGCCGAAGAGGGCGCGGACGTGCTGATGGTGAAGCCCGGCCTCCCGTACCTCGACATTGTCGGCGACCTTCGGCGGGAGTTCGATCACCCGATCGCCGCGTACAACGTCTCCGGCGAGTACGCGATGTTGCACGCGGCCGCCGACAAGGGGTGGCTGGACTTGGAGGCGACCGCTCACGAGTCGCTGCTGTCGCTCAAGCGCGCGGGCGCGGATCTGATCGTCACGTACTTCGCCGAGGACCTCGCCGACCGGTTGTAGGCCGGCGAGTCATTCGACGAGGTTCTCCTCCCACTCCAGATATCGCTTCATCGCCCGTGTTCCCTGTGCGTACGGCTTCCGTACCGCCTCGCGTGGCTCGATCACCGCGCGCCCGTCTCCCGTCTCGACGTCGCGTCCGGAGTCTCGCCACGCCGCCACTCCCCCCTCGAGAACGAGGACCGTGACGTCGGCTGAGACCGACGAAACGCCTTGGCGAGCCTCATCTCCCCGCCTCTCGATCGAATCCCGGCAGTGTTCGAGTTGCGCCGCCGCGAGCGCGGACACCTCGCCCGACTCGCACGCCAGTACCAGCGTCCCGCCGTCCGCCAGCGTCCCGCCGTCCTCCTGTTCGGCGGCGATTGCGGACTCGATCTCGGAGCGGGGTGCCCACGCCGCGCCGGGCACGTGACCGTCCGTGAACGAGTCCCGTGCGTCGACGTCGAGAACCGTCGCTCGATCGGCATCGAGCAGGTCGGCGAGGTCGTCCGGGGAAACGGTCGTAACCGCCGCTGCGACCCGATCGCTCCCGATCGGTTCGGTCGTCTCGGGTCCCTCGACGAGGCCAGAGCCAGCGTCCTCCCAGGCGCTCGTCCCGCCGCGAAGCACGTGGACGTTCGGATACCCCATCTCGGCGAGCCAGTACGCGGTTATCGACGACCGGACGTGCGTCTCCGAGACGAGGACGACCGCCGCGTCACGGACGGCGATGTGCTGGCCGGCAGTCTGGATGAGCTGTCCACCGGCGACGGAGCGCGCCCCGGGGACGTGTCCCGTCTCGAACTCCGGTTCGGTCCGTACGTCGAAGAGATACGTCGTTCGCCCGTCGTCGGCCTCGGCGCGGGACGCCGCCAGTTCGGTCGGAGAGAGGTACGACGCGTTCGATCCCTGCAGGAGTTCCTCGACGGAAGACCGGAGGCGACGATATCGGTCAGCGTCGACGTCGACGCTGTCGGGTCGACCGGGACCCGCCTCCAGTTCGCGGCCCGCAAGCTCCCACCCCATCGTCCCGTTTTCCAACTCGTACACATCCTCGATCCCGAGCGCCTGGAGGGTCGCCGCACCGATGATGCTCCGCGTTCGACCGGCACAGTGGACGACCAGCGGCTCGTCGTCCCGGAGCTCGTCGGCGTACAGCGCGAGGTCGACGCCTTCGACGTTGATCGAGCCGGGGATCGTCCCGTACCGGTCGTATTCGGGGGGATTCCGCACGTCGACGACGGTGACCGCCGCTCGTCGCTCGGCGACCTCGTTTGGATCCATCTTCGGGAGGTCCCGCGACACCTCGACCCGCTCGCCGAACTCCTTGCTCTCGTAGCCGAACGCCGTCGCGTGGACGCCATCGACCGCTTCCACGAGGTCCAGCCCGGCGTCCCGCCACGCCGCGATCCCGCCGTCCAGATAGTCGACGCGGTCGTAGCCGAGCGATTCGATCCAGCGTGCGTCGAGCGCCGCGCGCTCACCGCGCTCGTCACAGAGGACGATCGGCGTCGAGCGGTTCGGGACCAGCGCCGGGAGCCGGCGTTCGAGGTCGCCTCGCGGGACCCACGTGCTCTCCATGACGTTTCCGTTGACGTAGTCGAGCGACTGCCGGACGTCGAGTATCGCGACCGGATCGCTGGAGTCTATCGCGTCCCGTACCGCTGAAGGAGAGAGTGGAGCTCCCATCGTACGTCTCTACCACAGGCTCTATCACTATTTATAATAGTACTGGGCGTACTCGCGCGCTACGCGCGGATCGACTGCGAGTACCCGCCAAGCGGCCTACACGACCTGCTCGCCGTCGTCGTCGTAGACCTCGATCGCGTCGACCGGGCAGACCCGCGCCGCGAACTTCGCGTCCAGTTCCTCCCCGTCGGGGACCTCGACGACGAACACGTCCGGCTCCTCTTCCTCGCCGCCGACGAGATCGGCTTTCCCGTCGTTCATGTCCTTCTCGAAGCCGTCCCACTCGGCGACGCATTGGTACATCCCGATGCAGGTGTCGCGGTCGAACTTCACACGCATGGCCCCTCTTGACCGACGCGGTACAAAGCGGTGACGGCGCCGACCGCCCTTTTTAAGCGTCGGTGGGACGGACCCACGCGTATGACCAGGGTCTGGCTCGTCGATCGACAGTTCGACTCGAAAGGGCTCGTCCGGCTCACGTACGCCACCGAGGACGGCGAACGGATGCACACGAAGGAGTTGGCCGAACAGCGCCTCGTCACGGGGAACGGAATCACCGCCGGTCGGGACGTCGACGACACCGCGCTCGGCGAGAGCCCGGCCGACGACATCGAGCGGTTCGCCGCGGAGGCGTCGCGGATGGCCGCCGAACACGACCCCGACGACGTGGTGTGACGCGTCTGGCGTAACGCGTCTACCGACCGGGTGCGCCCGCGCTCCCCGGGAGCCCCCACACAACCGAGGCCGTTAAGGGGGAACCGGCGGAACGTCAGCGTGAAATGCCCAGTGGTGAGTACGACCCTGACACCGCCGAGCCGCGCTGGCAGCGGCGATGGGTCGACGAGGAGACGTACGCGTATCCCGACGACCCGGTCGATCCGAACACCGCGTTCTCCATCGACACCCCGCCGCCGACCGTATCCGGCAGCCTCCACATGGGCCACCTGTACGGGTTCACCCTCCAGGACTTCGTCGCGCGCTTCGAGCGCATGCACGGCGGGACGACGTTCTTCCCGTTCGGCTACGACGACAACGGTATCGCGTCCGAGCGGCTGACCGAGTCCGAACTCGACATCCGCCACCAGGACTTCGAGCGCCGCGAGTTCCAAGCGAAGTGCCGCGAGGTGTGTGCCGAATACGAAGCGCAGTTCACCGAGAACGTCCAGTCGCTCGGCGTCTCCGTCGACTGGGACCACACCTACCAGACCATCGAGCCGCGCGTCCAGCGGGTCTCCCAACTGTCCTTCGTCGACCTGTACGACCAGGGTCGAGAATACCGCGAGAAGGCGCCCGCGATCTGGTGTCCCGAGTGCGAAACCGCGATCTCGCAGGTCGAGACCGAAGACGACGAGCAGGACAGCCACTTCCACGACATCGCATTCCCCGTTGCCGGGGACGGCTCGGACGGCGACGCCGACGAGTTCGTCATCTCGACGACCCGCCCGGAGCTGCTGCCCGCGTGCGTCGCCGTCTTCGTCCACCCGGACGACGACGAGAACCAGCACCTCGTCGGCGAGTCCGCCGAGGTCCCGCTGTTCGGCCACGAGGTCCCGATCATCGCCGACGAGCGCGTCGACATGGAGACGGGCTCGGGGATCGTGATGTGCTGTACGTTCGGCGACCAGAACGACATCGAGTGGTACCAGATCCACGACCTCGACCTCCGCGTCGCCATCGACGAGTCGGGCCACATGACCGGGGTCGCCGAGGCGTACGAGGGGCTGCACTCCGGTGAGGCCCGCGAGGCCATCGTCGAGGACCTCGACGACGCGGGCGCGCTCTTAGACCGCCGCGCGATCACCCACACCGTCAACGTCCACGAGCGCTGCGGCACGAGCGTCGAGTTCCTCGTCACCGAGCAGTGGTACATCCAGATGCTCGATAAGACCGACGAGTACCTCGAGATCGGACGAGAGATGGAGTGGTCCCCGGAGAAGATGTTCACCCGGTACGAACACTGGGTCGAGGGACTGCAGTGGGACTGGCTCATCTCCCGCCAGCGCTCCTCGGGGATTCCGTTCCCCGTGTGGTACTGCGACGACTGCGGCGAGGTCGTCGTCGCCGAGAAGGCCGACCTGCCCGTCGACCCGCTCTCCGACGACCCACCGGTCGACGCCTGCCCGGCGTGCGGTCACGACGAGTTCGAACCCGAAGACGACGTGCTCGACACGTGGGCCACCTCCAGCCTGACGCCGCTCATCAACGCCGGCTGGGACTGGGACGAGGACGCCGGGGAGTTCACGATGGAACACCCGGAGCTGTACCGATTCGACCTCCGCCCGCAGGGCCACGACATCATCAGTTTCTGGCTGTTCCACACGCTGGTCAAGTGCTACGAGCACACCGACGAAGTCCCGTTCGAGGAGACGATGATCAACGGCCACGTCCTCGACGAGAACCGCGAGAAGATGTCGAAGTCCGTCGGCAACGTCGTCGAACCCGAGACGGTGCTCGATGAGTTCCCGGTCGACGCCACGCGCTACTGGGCCGCCGGCACCGCCGTCGGCGACGACTTCCCGTTCAAAAAGAAGGACCTCCGCGCGGGCGAGAAGCTAATCCGCAAGCTGTGGAACGCCTCCAAGCTCGTCGAGTCGCTGGCGCCGGAGCCGTTCCCGGACGCCCCGGCCGACGACGACCTCCGCGCGCTCGACCGGTGGCTACTGGCCGAGCTCGACCGCGAGATCGAACGGCTCACCGAGCTGTTCGAGGACCGCGCGTTCTCCAAGGCCCGAGACCGACTCCGGAGCTTCTTCTGGAACACGTTCTGTGACGACTACCTCGAGATCGTCAAACAGCGTGACGACGATGCCGCGGCGTACACGCTCAGAACCGCGCACCGTCGCTTCCTGAAGCTGTTCGCCCCGCTGCTCGCACACGTCACGGAGGAACTGTGGCACGACATGTACGCCGACGCCGTCGGCGACGCAGACACCGGACGGACCGGGGACGCCACCGCCGCCGGTGACGCGAGTGACTCGATCCACCTCGCCGACTGGCCCGAACCGCTCGGGCTCGATGCCGACCACGATGCGGGGACGGCGGCTACCGCAGTCGTCGGCGTGCTTCGGAAGTACAAGAGCAACAACCAGCTCCCGCTGAACGCCGAACTCGACGCAGTCGAGGTGTACGGAGACGTTCGCGGCTTCGAGGACGACATCACGGGTGTGATGCACGTCACCGATCTCACCGTCCATCCGGACGGCAACGCGCCGGTCGAAACGGTGGTCACGGGCATCGACCTCGATTACGCGACGGTCGGTCCGAAGTACGGCGACCAGGTCGGCGATATCGAGGCCGCGCTCGCACAGGATGACTACGAAATCGACGGCGACGAACTCCGCGTCGCTGGCGTCACGCTGACCGGGGACGAGTTCTCCATCGAAGAGGAGCGGCAGTACCAAGGCGACGGTGAACTGCTCGAGGCCGACGACGTGGTCGTCATCGTTCGTACCGAGGCGTAATTCGTCCGAGGCGCGGTCTTTCGTCTCTCGCGGTTCATGTCGCTTCGCTCCCGTCCGCCCTCTTTATAGATCCGCGCCGATAGCTTCCTCGACCGATCGGAATCCGTCGCGGTCGAGCAGGTCGAGAACTCCCTCGTTGATCTCGCGTGCGACGCTCGGCCCTTCGTATACGAGTGCCGTGTACAACTGAACGAGCGACGCGCCCGCACGTATCTTCTCGTACGCTCCTGCGGCGTCAGAGACACCACCGACGCCGATCACCGGAACGTCGGTCCGCTCAGCGACGAAGCGGATCCGCTCGGTCGCGATACGCTCGATCGGTTTGCCCGACAGGCCGCCCCGCTCGGCTCTGTTCGGGCTCTTCAGCGATCGCGGCCGTGAGGTCGTCGTGTTCGTCGCGATGACTCCGTCGAGTCCCAAATCGTCGACGACAGACAGGGCGTCTTCGACGGCCGGATCGGGGAGATCAGGCGACAGTTTCACGAGAAGCGGATCCGCGCCAGCGTCGACGAGCCCGCCGAGGATAGACTCCAGGGCCTCGCGGTTCTGCAGCTCTCTGAGCCCGGGCGTGTTCGGACTGGACACGTTGACGACGAAGTAGTCACCCGCGTCCGCGACGCGTTCGTACGTGTACAAGTAGTCGTCGGGCGCCTCCGCCAGCGGCGTCGATTTCGACTTCCCGATGTTGACGCCGACCGGGACGTTCGGCATCGCCTCGCGCTCGAGTCGCTCGCCGACGATGTCCGCGCCCTCGTTGTTGAACCCCATGCGATTGATGAGCGCCTCGTCCTCACGGAGCCGGAACAACCGCGGGCGCGGGTTGCCGGGCTGCCGTTCGGCCGTGACGCCGCCGACTTCGACGTGACCGAACCCGAGCGACGCGAGCGCTCGCGGAACCTCCGCGTTTTTGTCGAACCCAGCCGCGACTCCGACGGGGTTCGGAAACTCGGTATCCAGTACGTCGACGGACAGCCGATCGTCCGTGACCGTGTACCGCGATCGGACGAACTGCATGGCAATGGTCCCCTGTGCCGCTCGTAAGAGCCGATGCGTCATCCCGTGTGCCGTCTCCGGCGGAAGCCCGAACAGCGCCGGCTTCAACAGATCGTACGTGTCCATGCGTTCGGCGTCGTTACGAACGGCCATCAATCCGCCGACCACCGTCGCCGCCGACCGGCAGTCGGCGACGGTCAACGCGCAGTTGTTATGGGGTCTCCGAGCGCGGGCCCGCGCTCTGCGTGTTGGCAACGCTTCCGTATATAGACGCGAAGTGAGTGAACAGCAGTCGGACGGAGATCTGCCTAGAAGTCGTGTTCGAGTTGTTCGGGATCCGAATCAGCTTTCTGAATGATTATTTTCCCGTCGCGGACCCGAACGAACACCTCGTCGCCAATCTCCATTCCGGCGACGGCGAGTTCGTCCTCATGGAGATTTACGTGGACGTTGTGGTACTCTCCGTCGTCGTCCTTGGCGCCACTGGGGCTGAGCTTCTTTTTGCGAACCATCGCGGTTGTACTGGTCGCACTTCGCCATAGCAGACACATAAGTGTTGTTTACCGTACGGGCCAACTCGGCGTTCCTGACACGCTCGTCCGGCTCTCACCTGTGTCCACACGTGAGCGATCGAATCTAGCACCAGAATCGAATTTAGCACCGAATCGCCCCGGCTGAGCCAATCGACGCCGAAGTCGTTTCGACGACCGGCCCACCGGAGCAGACGCGCTCCTGGTCAAAACCGCTAGCCGCTAGCGAGTCACTATATAAATGTTTTGCAGATCAGTTTTCATTTCCCCGATATATTTATTACAGACTGTGTGCTGGGTTCGCATGGAGGATAAACCATGGTACGTGAAGACGGTAAGCGAAACTTCGCCCTTCGAGAGGAAGACGGATCGGAACCGAGTGAGTTCTCCGGAAATATGCCTCGACAGGCCGCGCTCAAGGCTGCGCGAACTCTCGAACCAGCGCCGTCGGAGGAAGAGGCGGAGCGCGTCACGCTTCGGCTCCGCGAGAAGGGGACAAAAAAGATCCACGAGTATGAAGGGTGGGCGTGGAAAGACAGCGCTCCCGAGGTCGATGACGCCGACGACGACTTTTGGCTTAACGACCTCAACGATATCACGAAGGCCAACGTCTCGAAACAAGGGATCGAGTACATCGACGACGAGTAACTCGCAGAACGCATTCGCGCTTTTTCGACGCAATTGAGCGGATAGCTGTGTCTTCGATCACACTTCCTCGGCATGAAACCGCATGACGGGGCGCCGATAGTTCGACGGGGTTAAATACAACCCGGCCATCGTGACTAATGCGAAGAACGCATCCGCGAACTCGGGCCGTTCAACTCGGCCCGGTTTCGCTGGGTCTGAAGCGCTTCGATGGGTTTATGACCCCTCGAAGGGTACAATCAGATCCGCGAAGATGAGGATTTCGCCCCCTGCGCTCCGGCGTAAGAGGAAATCTGATGTGAGCCTTGGTAGTTCGGTGCCATCCAGGTCGCTGGATGGACCGGACACCATATAGACCATGCAATGGTGTTTTGACTTCTCGTAAGTCAAAACCCGCCAACACCCCCTCCGAGCCGGGAACCAGGTTCGGAGGTATACATTCCGGTTGATCCTGCCGGAGGCCATTGCTATTGGGATTCGATTTAGCCATGCTAG
>NZ_AOJI01000030.1 GCF_000336995.1 Halorubrum aidingense JCM 13560
CATCCTTCCCACACGGGAAGGTGGGCTCATAGCTCAGCGGTAGAGTGCCTCCCTTGCAAGGAGGATGCCCTGGGTTCGAATCCCAGTGAGTCCATGTCGCCAACGCAAATCCGTCCCCTTAAGTGGGAGACGCGATTTCGTTGGAATAGACGACGACCGATGCACCATCCCGGGAAACCGCGGATGGGAAGGGTTCGACGGACACGCTCCATGCCTGGACGTGATCCAATGACGACCGTGTATACGTGCGATCCAGACGTCCACTGAACTCATACGAGTTCGTGGAACGTCAGTGAACCATATACAGTCGGGTGACATTATAGTCACTTGACACCGTCAGTCTGGTCTGTATAGACGAGACTGACACACTACTGGCTACTGTGCCAGCTGGTGAATGGCTCGGCTCGAGAGCCGACGAAGGACGTGCCAAGCTGCGAAAAGCTCATGGGACCCGCATGGAGGGAAAGAACATGAGATCTCCGAATCGGAATCCGTTTACAATTGCCACGCGCAATAGGGAACTCCCTGAATTGAAACATCTCAGTAAGGGAAGGAAAAGAACGCAACCGCGATGTCGTTAGTAACCGCGAGTAAAACCGACACAGCCCAAACCGAAGGTCTTCGGACCAATGTGGTGTTCGGGTTGACAATCAATTCTCGACAACTCATTCGAAGTCTCCTGGAACGGAGCGTGAAACAGGGTGACAACCCCGTAGAATGAGTCAGTACAGAAGGCGTCAATACCAGAGTAGCAGGGGTCGGATATCCTCTGTGAACACCTCAGGCATCCCCTGAGAAGGCTAAACACTCCTCGAGACCGATAGCGAACAAGTAGCGTGAGCGAACGCTGAAAAGCACCCCGAGAAGGGCGGTGCAATAGGGCCTGAAATCAGCTGGCGATAGAGCGACAGGGCGTAGAAGGCGTCTCTTGAAACGAGCGAGAAGCGATTCTCTAGTAGGAAAAGAGACGAGCCGGCGTCGTGTCGTGCGTTTTGAAAAACGACCCAGGGAGTGCACTTAGATGGCGAGTCTAACTCGTGAACCGAGGAAGGCGCAGGGAAACCGATACGGCCGCAGCATTGCGAGGGCCACCGTGTTCAAGCGCGGGGAGTCATTTGGGTGCGACCCGAAACCAGGCGATCTATACACAGGCAGGGTGAAGCGTGGCGAAAGCCACGTGGAGGCCCGTTAGAGTTGGTATTCTACAATATCCTCTCGTGATCTGTGCATAGGGGTGAAAGGCCCATCGAGCCTGGCAACAGCTGGTTCCAACCGAAACATGTCGAAGCATGACCTCTTCCGAGGTAGCCCGCGGGGTAGAGCTACCGATTGGATGACCCGCCTCCGAGAGGAGTCGGCCATCCTGTCGAACTCCAAACCCGCAGGCGCTGTAGACGAAGGGAGTCCGGTGCGCGGGGTAAGCCTGTGTACCGTGAGGGGAACAACCCAGAGCCGGGTTAAGGTCCCAAAGTGTAGATTAAGTGCGATTCGAAGGTGGTCTCAAGCCCTAAACAGCCGGGAGGTGAGCTTAGAAGCAGCTACCCTCTAAGAAAAGCGTAACAGCTTACCGGCCGAGGTTTGAGGCGCCCAAAATGATCGGGGCTCAAATCTACCACCGAGACCTGGCCGTGCCCTTGACAGGGGCAACCGCGTAGGTTGGCGTTCTGTTCGGATGGAAGC
>NZ_AOJI01000031.1 GCF_000336995.1 Halorubrum aidingense JCM 13560
GACAATCCTGGTCACAGTAGCAGCGATAGTCGGGTGAGAACCTCGACGGCCTGATGAGCAAGGGTTCCTCGGCACTGCCAATCAGCCGAGGGTCAGCCGGTCCTAAGATGCACCGTAATTCGACTGCATCAACGGGAAACTGGTTAATATTCCAGTGCCATCGTGCAGTAAACGTCGACGCCGTGTGGAACGCTGAGCCGGGCCTTCGCCCGGTCGAATCATGGAAACTCGTGGAAGCCGTCACGGCACGAAGCGAGCGAAACGTGAGATAGCGCAAGTCAGCCGTACATAGGGCCCGTGAAAAGACAAGCACGATGTCCGTACCGAGATCCGACACAGGTGCTCTGGCAGCGAAAGCCACGGCCTGTCGGGAGAACCGACGTTAGGGAATTCGGCAAGTTAGTCCCGTACCTTCGGAAGAAGGGATGCCTGCTCTCGACGGAGCAGGTCGCAGTGACTCGGGCGCTCCGACTGTCTAATAACAACACAGGTGACCGCAAATCCGCAAGGACTCGTACGGTCACTGAATCCTGCCCAGTGCGGGTATCTGAACACCTCGTACAAGAGGACGAAGGACCCGTCAACGGCGGGGGGAACTATGACCCTCTTAAGGTAGCGTAGTACCTTGCCGCTTCAGTAGCGGCTTGCATGAATGGATAAACGAGAGCGCCACTGTCCCAACGTTGGACCCGGTGAACTGTACGTTCCAGTGCGGAGTCTGGAGACCCCCAAGGGGAAGCGAAGACCCTATAGAGCTTTACTGCAGGCTGTCGCTGAGACGTGGTCGCCGATGTGCAGCATAGGTAGGAG
>NZ_AOJI01000032.1 GCF_000336995.1 Halorubrum aidingense JCM 13560
GCCTACCCATTCATCGGGAGACATCTCCCAGACACAGCCCACGGACATCGCGTCCGTGGGCTGTTTGTATTTATAGAGCGAGCGAGAGCGTAGAGGAGTCAACACACCCACACCGCGACCGCTAGGCTTAAACGCCCAACTGCGGTACGTCCGATAGGCGCCAAGGTGGCAGAGTCTGGTCAGACGCAGCGGCCTGCAGAGCCGCCCAACGCCGGTTCAAATCCGGCCCTTGGCTTTTCACTTCGCGACCAGGACACGAGCGTCCGGTAGGTCGGTAATTACACTTACGTCCGCGTCTTGTGTTTCCATCCGGTAGCGGGTGCCTCTCCTTCTACCGGGAGCTAGTGTGCTCAGAGATCGATCGGGTCGAGCACTTCGTGCGGGATGTTCTCGTCGCGAAGCGTGGCCGTGTGCTGCGGGAGCTGATCGGCGACGACGACTAGCCGGATATCGAGCCCCCGTACTGCCGCCTCGGCGACCCCGTCGACTGTGCCGAAGCGAATATCAGGTCGGCGGTCGCTGCGTGCTACGAGCGCGTACGCTTCCGTGCCGGCGACCGCGAGCAGGGTATCACTCGACAGCCCTTCAGTGACGACTGCAGGGTTGAGAGGTGTGTCGTCGGTGACTGGCGGGACGGGTATCACCGTCACGGATCCCGTCTCATAATCGACCATTCCTTCGAAATCGGCAACGCCAACGGCCTCCCCTGCTGCTGCGCCAGTGACTGTGACTGCCTTCGCGGTCCCGCCTGCGGGATTAGCGTGGAGCACACCGTCGCGCATCACGAGTCCGACTTCGGACCCCTCGTCGATGTCGGCCATCGCAATCGCGGCATCGACGTCGACGCTCCCGAGGACATCGGAACTGACGCGATCGAGGTACGTTTGCAGGCTATCGGTGCGGGATATCAACCAATCAACTCCCTCTTTTGTCACTTCGTATCGACTCCGCCCCCCCTTCTTTACATAGCCGTGCTCGACGAGATCGCGCACGTAATCGCTCACAGCTTGCGAGGTGACTCCGATCGCCTCGGCGATCTCGTGTTGGCTCACCGCGGGCTGGCGCGCAGCGATTTCGACGAGCACCTGGTACCGTGTCGCGTCGCGCTTGCTGTCGAGGACCTCCGGCGGGGCTTCCCCTTCGGAATCTGCCATTGCGGTTATTTTTGGCTCCACAAGTAAAGTGCTATTGTCCCCATCAGCGCTCAGAACTGTCCTACGATACTTCTGAATATATGCTCTCAATGTGGGTTGTACTGACTCAATCATTATTGTAATAAACACGAGCCTGCTTGTTATCGCACCCGGATGCGGTGGGCCGCTCGTACGACGCGTTCTTGTGGGTGATCCTCGACAGCTGCCCGCTCGAATCAGCGATGGTTCGTGCACTGTGAGCGCGGCTTAGTAACCATTATACATCGGGTGACCCACACTAAAACCATGCAACGACGCGCTGTGGCCGTGTACGTCGCACTCTTTGTTCTGCTCGCAGGTGGGGCGGGTGTCCTCACTGTGACGGCCGATACCCCGGAAATTGGGTTTGAGAACCCCGATTTTGAGGTTTCAGAGGGTGACACCGTTGAAGCCGACGGTGAATCGTACACCGTCGCCGGCATCTCGGAGAGCGACGGATCGGTGACTGGTACGCTTGAGCAGGAAGAGTCGGCGCAACTCTCGGAAACGTGGGCGAACGAGTCAACTGTTGAGCTCGGCGATCGTGAGTGGCGCGTGGAAATAACCGGTGAGGACCCGAGTGAGTTCACGCTCGTCGAGGTGCTTGACAGGCAAGCGATTCTCGAAAGTGACGACGCCGCGGACAACGAGACGATCGAACGCGACGACGGCGAGTACGTCGCCGTGACCGAAAACGGCGAGACGACGCTCGTACCGGCAGAAGAATACTTCCCGGCGCCTGAAGAGCAGTCGTATGCGACCGGTGACGCCTTCGAGTACGACAACCAGACTGTCACCGTCGATGAGGTCACGTCGGACCAGGCCGTCCTCGTCTGGGAGGGGACGCAGACCAACACGATCGAGGTCGAACAGGGGGCGACGATCACGATCGGCGAGACGGACTTCATCGCGCACTTCCCCGACGCGTCGACGCTCACACTGTCGAGTGATATGGAGGCGTACGAAGCCCAAACGAATCAGATCGAGCAGTTCAACCAGTACAACAGCGGTCTGTTCCGCGTCGTGATACTCAGTCTGTTCTCGGCGATATTGCTCCTCGGTGTGGCGTTCATTCCGTCGAGATACTGACACATCTACCGCGGTTTTATTATCCCCTTTTACGAGAGTTCCGTCTCCCCAACCGGCCTGTCGACGACCGACAAACTATCGCGTCTAGGGTTCTTGGTGACGGTATGACTTCGACGACGGAGAAGATACGTCAGCTCGCCCCCCATTGGGGCGTGATGTTCGTTGCGATGTTCGTTTCGCTGGCGATCGCCGAGCGGTTTCTGGGCGAACTGGGGATCTTTCCGTCGATGGCGCTTGTCATCGCGATCGCGGTCGCGTACCCTCCCGTGGTCCGTGCGCTCGGCGTCGCACCGCCGGTTTGGCAGCGCTCGTAGGGTCTTCGTCGTGATCTGACGCTCGCGCTCAGTTGGCTTCTTCGGTCGTCTCGGTGAAGCGGTCTGAGACGGTCCGTCCGTATGCACCGATACCGAGGCCGAGTCCGAACGCGATAGTCGCGGAGACGGCGATCCAAAGCGTGTTCGGGTGTTCGATCCCGGAGTGAAGCAGTAGTTCCATACTCGATCTGCTCTAATCGGGTTGATTAAGCAGTTCGTTTTGTGGTCGGCTGGTGCTCGGCCGGAAGCCGTCGCACCGGCGGTCCCGATAACACCAGTGTTAGCTGATCACCCAGTGGTCCCGTTCGTGTTTATTGGCGGCCGTCTCGTATGCGGTGACATGAGCGACGAACCTGCGGCTCCGGTCACTCCGGAGCGGCCGGACGCACCGTTTCACACCACCGGTACCGATCACGTCACCGTGTGGGGAAGCAACGAGGCCGACACGATCGCCTTCTACCGAGACCTGCTCGGGATGCCGCTCGTCTTGCGGCAACCGAACCTCGACGACCCCTCGCAGACGCACCTCTTTTTCGACACGGGCGACGGTCGAATCCTGACGTTCTTCGTAAGCGATGACCGCCCGTCCGCGCGCGGGCAACGTCCCGGAACCGGCGCGGTCCACCACCTCTGTTTCAGCGTCGACCCCGACGAGTACGAGGACATCATGCGCGCACTGGAAGACGCCGGAAAGGGGTACAACGTCTTTGACCGGGGGATATTCCACTCGATCTACACGCGAGACAACAACGGGCTCGTCATCGAACTCTCCTCGGACAAGTACGAGATCCCCGACGATCGCAAGGGGGAGGTACTCGCGACCGCTCAGCGGCTCCGAGAAGAGGACGGCGCCGACTTCGCACAGGACCGGCACATGGAGGCCGCCTTGGAGGAACTCGGCCTTCCGGTCAATAAACACGACCTCCCCGACGCCGACGCGGGAGTCGGCGTATGAGCGGCCGGACGCCGGCTCCCGGACACGACCCGCATGGTGACGAACTGATCGCCACCCACGGGGAACCGGTCGAGGACGCCGACGCCGCGATCGTATTAGTCCACGGTCGCGGTGCGACCGCACGGAGTGTGCTCCAACTCGGTACACAGGTGGTCGGCGACCGCGACGTCGCGATACTCGCCCCGCAGGCGGCCGCGAACACCTGGTATCCGAACTCCTTTCTCTCGCCCGTCACGGACAACGAACCCGGACGCAGTTCCGGACTGCGGGCGGTCGGTCGCGCGGTCGCGACCGCGACGGACGCGGGGATCGACGCCGAGCGCGTGCTCGTCGGCGGCTTCTCACAGGGCGCGTGTCTCGCCGGCGAGTTCGTCGCGCGCAACCCGGCGCGGTACGGCGGACTCGCGGTGCTCAGCGGCGGGCTGATCGGTGATTCGATCGCCGTCGACGACTACGTTGGCACCGCGGCCGACGCCGGGGTCACCGATCCGACCGACGCGCTCGCAGGGACCCCGGCGTTTCTCGGCTGTAGCGACGTCGACCCGCACATTCCCGAGGAACGCGTCCACGAGACGGCCGAGGTGCTGGAGGCGCTCGGCGCCGACGTCGACGTTCGGATCTACGAGGGAATGGGCCACGGGATCAACGACGACGAGATCGAGGCGGTCTCGGAGATTCTCGCGAACGTCTGAGCCCGCGACTGCCGCTCACGCCAACCAGTCGTCCGGCTTCGTGTCGTAGTCGATCTCGTCGGCCGCGATCCGGTCTTTGATCTCCGGGTCGAGGTCGTGTTCTGTCACCTCGCCGCCGTCGTACTGGAATCGGACGCCGACCTCCTTGCCCTCCGGCTCGCGACCGCGACGCTTGGCGCGCCGGATCGCCTCCTCGGAGTACTCAACGCGGATCGTCGCGAGGTTCACCGGTCGGCCCCATAGCTCGAAGACGCGCTCGACGGTCGCTTTCGCGGACGCTTCGTCGAGTGCGACGCCGTTGTACCGGTGGCCTAAGAGGAGCTCGCCGCGGTTCCGGAAGTTGCCGTCGAGGACGACGACCGTCGGCTTCCCGAAGTTCGTGAACCGCAAGAGGAGCTTCCGACGGATGTCGTCGGCGTCGACGCTGGCGACCCGGTACTCCTCGGCCGCTCGGCTGTACTCGTAGGTGAAGTAGTTCCGCTCGCGGACGAACTCCTCCGTGAGGAACTCGTCGATGAACGTCACGTCGTTGTGGCTCGCGCGCACCTCGAGCATCCGCTCCCAGCCGGCCGTCCGGTCCACGTCGGCAAGCGCCTCTTCGACCGTCGCGTATCGGTCCACATCGAACATGTAGCGCGCCCGCTCGGCCAGCGTCTCTCGGGAAACGGATCGGAGCGCGCCGCGGTGTTCGGGCCGCGAGAGGACGTAATGCCGCTCCGCGAGCCCCTCGCGGGTGAGCAGCTTCCACGGATAGCGCTCAATATCTGGCGCGTCGTCGGGTGCGTCCTCGGAAGCGTCTCCGGTCGCGGCGTCTCGCGCCGAGAGCGCCCGGTCGACGGTCTCGGCATCCACCCGTGGGTCCCCCTCGGCAGCGAGATCGGCCAACTCGTCGAGCGTCGCCGGCCCCGCACCGGCGATAGCGGGATGCGGGTCGAGTGCCTCGGCGACCGCATCGAGATCGACCCGCGAGTGGAAGGTCTCCGGCGTCACGCCCGCGACGCGGAGCAGTTTGTCGATCACGTCGCGGCGGGCGGCCTGTAGCTCGACGTGGGTCCACAGCTCGAATCCGAGTTTGTACGGGTTGAGCCCGGGTGAGCCAAGCACTCGCGACATGTGGTCGGCGTACGTGAGGAACTCGTTCGGGCCGGCGAACCTCTCTCCGCCCATCATGATGGACTCCCAGTACGTCGCCCATCCCTCGTTGAGCACTTTCGTCGACTTCTGGCCGGCGAAGTAGTACGCTTCCTCGCGGAGCGCGTCGATGACGGTCGTCTCCCACGGCTCGCGCCCGACCGCCTTTCCGCTCTCGGGGTCGTACCGTTTCCCGTGGTCGCGCAGGAAGGCGAGCACGTCCGGACGGGGGTCTTCCGGTTCGACGTCCTCGCCTCTGGCGTCGAGCCACTCGTCGTCGAAGACGTCTCGGCGCACCGCCTCTGAGAGGTCCAACTCGTCGATCTGCGCTTCGACCGCGGCCAGCGGGTCGTCTCCGTCGTCGTTGACGTCGGCATCGATCCCCGGCCCGTCCGCCGATCGGGCGGCGTCGACCGGGCTGTGCTGGTCGATCGTGTCCTCGAGCGCCGAGACGGCGTCGATCAGCCGCTCGACGGCGTCGCGGTCGACGTCGGGTCGGGCCATGATCGCGGCGATCCGGTCGGCGTTCCGCGCGAGACGCGCCGCGGCGTTCGGGCCCCCTTCGCCGCGGTCGGCGTACAGGCCGAACCACCGGTTGTTCGCGAAGAAGTCGGCGTGCGCCTCGACGTGGGTGATCACGGCTTTCTGGTCGGCGGCCGTGTTCGACTCTTGGAGGAACGCGTGGCTCGGGTCGTCGTTGTTGACGATCTCGAACGCCTTCCCGAGCCCGTGCCGATCCTGTTTGCGCTGGCGGTCGTAGTTCATCCCCCACCGCCAGTGCGGGTACCGCTGCTGGAACCCGCCGTAGGCGATCAGTTCGTTCATCTCGTCGTGATCGACGACCCAGTATCGGACGGGATACGGCGCTAAGCCGAGCCGCTCCGCGAGTTCGCGGGCCTCTTGGGCCGGCTCGTCGAGTGTTCTGGCCTCTCGTTTCGCTTCGGCACGCTCGTCTCTCACGTTCTTTCACCCCCGTCTGTTCGCCCGGCGGCGGCCTTGCCGGCGCTCGTGCCGTCGGCCGCCGACTCGGTGCTGAGGATCTCGTAGATGGCGTCGGTGACGTCTTCCGGCGCCGAGACGCGCGCGACGGCGACGTCGTCGGCGTCGTCGAACGCCGCCTCCACTTCGTCCGCGTGTCGGGCGTTCGAGGCGGCGCCGCCGGGCTGGGTCTCGACGTACGCGTGGAGGTTCGCGTCGATCGACTCCATCAGCGGGATCACCGACTGTGCGGTGTCGCTGCCGGCGTTCTCGGAGTCGCCAGCGGCGAAGACGTAGCGATTCCACTCGCTGTAGGGGTACTCCTCCAGGATCTCCGCGACGAGCTCGTACGCGCTGGAGATCCGGGTGCCTCCGCCCGACTGGACCCCGAAGAACTCCCCGCGGTCGACCTCCCACGCCTCCGCGTCGTGGACGACGTACCGGAACTCCGCGGCGTCGTACTTGCCTGTCAGGTACCAGTCCAGCGGCGTGAACACTCGCTCGACGAGCTCGCGTTTCGTCTCGCGCATCGAGCCGGACGCGTCGCGGACGTTGACGACGACGACGTTGCGCTCGCGCTTCTCGATCACCTCCGGGTGACGGTACCGCTCGTCTTCCCGACGGAACGGGACGCTGTCGATCCCGTCTCGTCGGATCCGGTGGCTCACCGGCTCGGGATCGACCGCGTCGTCTAGCTCGTCGAAGCTCGCCCACCGATCGAGCGCGGCGATCGGTTCGTCTCGCTCCGCGGCCACGGTCGCCGCCGCGTCGGCGATCCACGCGTGAGAGACCGGAACGGAGTTTCCACGCGCCCACGCGAACACGTCGTCGACGTCTGCACCCGCGACGAACAGCCCCTCGCGGACGTACGCCTCGTCGAAGTCCGTCGCGAGGTGTCGCTTCAACCCGCGTTTGAAGAACTCGTCGACGTCGAGGGTTCCCTTCGGACCGGTGCGGGCGGTGTCGGTGAACTCGCCTTCCACCTCTTCGACGACGCGTTTCCCCTTCGGTTCGAGGTCCAGCCCGAGCGCCTCGTCGAGTTCGCGGGCGAACTCCTCGGGGTCCATCTCGTAGTACTCGTGGTCGCCGCCCTCCTCGCCGGGGTCCCCCTCCCCGTCACCCGGCTCGGGAGCGACCGGCTGACCGGGCTGCGGCTGGCCGCCGGACGCCTGTCCGACGCCGCCGGCGTCGCGTCGGTCGTACTCGAAGGACGGGAGGTCGACGATCTTGATCGGGATCCGAACCCGATCCGGATCGGAGCCGCCGAGGTTCCCGTGGGTGATGAACTCCGAGAGATCCTCGCGCCGCTCCTCGCCCACCTCGCGGAAGCGCTCGCGGTCGTCGGTCAGTCCCACGAGAGATCACCTCCGTTCTCGCCCCCGCTCCGGCGGTGATTCCGGCCCTCCCGGTCGGACACCGCGCCGTCGTCGGTAGCCAGCTCGGCCCACTCGTCGCGGGCGTCACGCATCACGGCGCGACTCGTCAGCTCGGCCGACGCGCGGCTGTACCCGCGCTCGACCAGCCGGTCGATCGCTTCGGCCTTCACGCGCTCCGTCTCGGTATCGGCCGGCGGGGCGGCCCACTCGGCGGGATCGAGGTCCGGGAACCGGCGTCTGACGTCCGCGAGCTCGTTCGCGTTCAGCACGGATCGCAGTTCGGGGACCTCCCCGAGGTCGACGTCGTCGACGCTGAACTCGTCCCCGCGATTCCGCCACGCGTAGCGGGTGAGCGCCCGGATAACGCGCTCGCGTCGGAACGTCTCGACCGCCTGTCCGGGCTCGGTCCCGCGGTAGTCGTCCTCGTCGAACCGACCGAGCGTCTCCGTCTCGAACACTTTCATCACGAGCGCGTCTGCCTCCGCGGGACCGCGCTCCGTTTCGACCGGCTCGTCGGCGTCCCACGCGTACACGTGTTCGACGTACTCTGCGACGGTTGCCGGTGACACGGTGGCGTCCGCGAGGATCGCGTCGAGGACGTCCTTGCGCTGGCGCTCGCGGACGCGCTTCGCAACGGGAGCCCGACGGCTCTCGAACTCCGCGACTTCCGACCGCGAGAACACCGGCGCGTCCGCCAGTCCGTCTGCCAGCGCGTCGAGCACGTCTGTCGGGGTGATCACTCGCTCGACCGGGAGCGTGGGGTGGCACCGGTCGGCGTCCGACCCGAGCAGGTCGGCGATCACGTCGCGGGCGTACGTGACCGGGATCCCGTTCCGACCGTCGCCGTCGCCGACGTCGATGTCCTCGATCCCGATCTGCTCTTCGCTCTTGTCGGAGGTCTCGCGGCGGACCGTTCCCGTCTCGTACAACTCTGCTTTCTCCACGAGGTCGATCTCTGTCGGGAGGTCCTCCGCGTCGAGCCGCGTGACGACCGCGTACAGCGCCGCAGCGCCGATCGCGTGCGGGGCGAGCTCGCGTTCGGTCACCGTCCCGTCGTCACCGCGAACGTCAGCGGTGAGGGCCGCGTCGGTCGGATCGAGGTCGGCGGTTCGCCGCTGCCGGCCGTCTTCGACGCCGCCGTCTTTGACGTTGCTGTCGTCGAGACGACCCACTCCGTCGACGGTGGGGGTCCCGTTCACGCCGCCGACCTCCCGGCGGAGCAGCTCCGCCTCCAGCCGGCGGTTCGTGAGGTATCGGAACTCGTGGCGGGTGAGACGGCGTTTGAGCGCTTTCAGCGGGTCCGCTCCCTCGCGTTCGGCGTGTCGGTCCAGCTCAGCGTCCAGATCGGGGTTCGAGATGACGATCAGCTGGGTGTCCAGATCCATGCCGATCCCCTTGTCGAGTTTCACGCGGCGCTCGTCCGGGACGTTGAGCAGCCGTCGCAGGAGGTCCGCGTGCTGGCTGGCGTCCTCGACGATCGTGGCGACGCCGTTCCCCTGCGAGAGCACGCCGTCGTAGCTGAACGCCTGCGGATTCTTCCGTCCGCGCGAGTCGAGCTCGCGAAGCATACCGCCCATCCACGATCCGACGAGCCGCTCTTTCGGGCTTCCGTCGTCTTCGGCGTGGAGCACGCCGATCCCCTCGCCGATGTCGACGATGTAGCTCGTCACCCGGAGATGGGTTCGGTCGGTGATCGCCGAGAACAGGTCCCGGCGTCCCTCCTCGCGGTACGTCGACTCCAAGTGATCGTACGCCTCCCGGCTGAAGGGATCGAGGTCGGTGTCGGCGGCGATCGGGTAGGCGACGTCGTCGACGGCGTCCGCGATCGACTCGCGGACGTCGGCGGGGAACACGGACAGGGGGTGGCTCTGGACCGGGCTGCGGTACCAGGCCGACGCGTCGCCGCCCTCGCCGTACGACAGCGACCGGCCGCTTCCTACTCCGCCGAGTCCGGACCCCGCCCCGGTGACGTTCCACTCGACGGTGTACCGTCGGCCCGTCTCGGTCTTCGAGAACGCTCGGAGCCCGTTCACGAGACAGCGCTTGAACTCCGATTTGCCCGTCGCCGTCGGCCCGTCGATCCACACTATCGTCTCGTCGCCTCCGCGGCCCGCGGCGGCGGCCCGGAGGTCGTCGACGAACCCGTTCAACACGGCGGTGTTCCCCAACACGGCGTGTTCTCCGTCGTTACACGGGTCGTCGAAGAAGCGGTAGCGCGCTCTCCGTTCGCCGTGTTCGCGAACTTCGCGGGTCCCCTGCGACTCGATCGCCGCGAGCATATATCGCGCCCCCGAGGCGGCCGCGACCGGGTTCTCCAGAACACGATCGACGTACTCCTCGAGACTCATCGGGGGATCGTACGCCCCGCGAAGGGTTTCGTCGGCGTCGCGAACGAACGCCTCGCCGTCCGGTCGGTTGCGGTCAGTCATCTCAGCTCCCACCGTCTTCGATCTCAGAGCGGGCGACGGCGGCACCCGCGTACTCCAACACCTCCCCCGCACCCTCCTCGGAGTAGCCGCGATCGACGAGGGCGTCCACCCACGCGCTGTGCTCTTCGTCGTCCATGTCCGTCGCCGAGACCAGCGCGGAGAAGTTGATGTTGTGTTTTTTGTCTTCCCACAGCTTGCGCTCTAAGGCGCGTCGGAGCCGGTCGTTTTCCTGCGGATCGAACCCGCGTCCCTCGCGGGCCCGCCGGGAGACCCAGTTCGACACCTCCTGGCGGAAATCGTCTTTCCGGTCCGAGGGGACGTCGAGCTGCTCTTCGACCGCGCGCATGAACGTCTCGTCGGGCTCCGTCTCCCGGCCCGTCAGCTCGTCGTCGACGGTGGCGTCGTCGATGTACGCCATCACGTGGTCCATGTACTTTTCGCCCTGCCGGCGGAGCTCGTCGACGTCGTACGCGAGCGCGTGCCGGACGTCCTCGATGGCGCGCTCGCGGTACTCCTCGCGAACGACCTCCAGCAGCCGCTCGTAGCGGTCGAGGTCGTCTTCGGCGATCGAGCCGTGCCCGCCGAGGTTCGCCTCGAAGTGGTCGAACACGGACAGCGGAGAGAGGTAGCCGCGGTCGCGGTGGGTGGCGTCCATGATCGCCTCGGCGATTTCGTCGCCGATGAACCGAGCGGAGACCCCGTCCATTCCCTCGCCGATGTCGGCCCGTTCGGCGGCGTCCTCTCGGAGCTTCCGCCGGTCGATCTCGTCGTCTTCCAGCTCGCCGTTATACACCTTCGCTTTGTCCAGCAGGCTCACCGTCTCGTCCGTCGGCTCCTCCAGCCGGGTGAGCACGCCGAAGAGGCCGGCCATCTCCAGCGCGTGCGGCTCGACGTGAACGTTCGGGACGTCGGCGTTATCGAGCATCTTCCGGTAGATAGCCGCCTCGCTATCGTACTCCAACACGTAGGGGTAGTTGATCCGCTTGGTGCGGTCGTTGAACGCCTCCATCTTCTCGTCGCCGGTCTTCTCGCGGTATTCCGGCATGTTCGTCCGGCCGACGATCACCTGATCGATGTCGATCCGAGGGTTGTTCTTCGGCTTGATCGTCGACTCCTGAGAGGCGTGTAAGAAGTCGTAGAGGAACTCCCGCTGGAGTTTTAACAGCTCCTCGCCGGAGAACAGCCCCCGATTAGCGTTACAGAAGGCCCCGGCGTAATCGAACGCGCGCGGGTCGGACTCGCCGTACACCGCGAGCTTCGCGTAGTTGACGTCTCCCGTGAGCTCCGTCTCGTCCTGGTTTTTCTTGTCTTTCGGCTCGAACGTCTCGATGCACTCCCGCCGGTTCTCGTTAGCGACGAGCCGGATGATCTCGATGTGCTCGTCGAGCACCGCCTGCAGGTCGTCCTCGTAGCGCGCGAGGAGTTCGTTCAGGTAGAACTCCGAGGCCGGGTCCGGGTGCTGATCGTTCCGCAGGGTGTACGGGGCGTCGAGCCGCTCGTTCAAGTCCTCGATTACGGCCTCGCGCTGCGGTCGCGGGAGGAGCACGAGCGGGTCCTGGTTCATCGGCGAGCGGACGACGTCGTCGTCGGGGTCCTGGTCGTCTATCACCGAGGTGAGGTTGACCCACCGGAAGGTGTACATCCGCCCGGCGTCCTCGCGCGTGTACGCCTCGAAGTACCGGCGGGTGAGCCAGTCGAAGTGTGACTTCCCCGACCCGACGGGGCCTAAGAGGAGCTTGATCCGTTTCTCGGGGCCGAGCCTGCGGGCGCCCGATTTCACTTTGTTGACGAACTCGTGGATCGATTCGTGGACCTCCCGGCCGTAGAACACGTTCTCGCCGTCGTGGAGCGGGTCGTCGGCGGCGAGCGCGTACTCGACGACGCCGCGCTCCTCGTCGTACCGCGTCCCGTAGTGGTCGAACATGTCGGCGATCCGCTGGTGGGCGTTGCGCGCGACGCGGGGATCCTCGTACAGCTCGTCGAGGTACCAGTCGAACGAGTGCGACTCCCGAAGGTCGTCCGGGACGGTCGTTCGGTACTCCTCGCTGAGCCGTTCGAGCGTGTGTCGGTCTGACATTGTATCGGTCTCTGTGTCGCTCGGACGGGCGCGATCGGACTCGCGGGGCCGCGTCGCGTCGGTGTCCCGGCGCGCGGCCGCACGGCTCGGCGTGCCTGAAACGACGGCTCATCGAGCCGTGATCGCCGCGTCCGTCAAGGTCGACCCGTCGCGGGTCACCGTTCGCCCGTAACCGAGGCTATATGTATGAGAGGGATTCACACTGATAAGCGTGTCGCTGGTTGCCATGCCCCATGCCGTGTCGCTCCGCGACGGCATCGGCTGGTTCTGGGCCTGTGTACCGCCGAAACCGGAACCATCGCCCCCGGTGCGTAGCCTTTTGCGGCCGGCACCCCGAGTCGTGCGCGTGACGTTCAGCATCTGCGTTCGCGAGCGGTACACCGACGACGACGGCGGCGATCAGGTCCGATTCGGCGTCGCCGTGACGACTCGGCTCCCCGGCGTCGGGACGCTGTGTCCGTTCGCCTCGTCGGACGGCGCCGTAGCCACTCAGTCGCTCGTCAACGTCGACCTCGGTCGGAAGGGTATCGAGTACCTCGGCGACGGGGTCGCGGTCGACGACGCGCTGGAAGCCCTCCTGAACGCCGACGACGGCAAGCGGAAGCGGCAGCTCCACGGCGTCGACGCCGACGGGACGTTCGCGTTCTCCGGCGAGGAGTGTAACGACTGGTACGGCCACGTCGTCGGCGAGAACTACACCGTCGCCGGCAACCTCCTGACCGGCGAGTCGGTGATCGACGACACCGCGGCCGCCTACGAGTCGGACGCTCACGGCGAGGCGCCGCTCGCGGAACGACTGATCGACGCGCTCGCCGCGGGACACGAAGCGGGCGGGGACAGACGCGAGGACCTCACGGTTCAGTCGGCGGCGCTCCTCGTGTGCACCACCGCGGACGACGAGACGGACGCGCCCTACTACAATGATCTCCGCGTCGACGCGACGGAGACGCCGATCGCCGACCTCCGGGAGACGTACGAGACGGCCAAGCGCGGCTACGAGACGGTCCTCGAAAAGTACGCGGACGAGTCCGACGCGGAGTAGCGATCGGGCTACGGAACCACTCGTGCGAGAATCGGCAGGTGGTCGGAGGGGTATCGCCCCCGATCGTCGCGGTCGGTGAGGGTCGCGAACGCCTCGACGTCGACGCCCGGAGAGATCAGCGCGTGGTCGATCCGCCGACCGTCGATCAGCCGTGAGAAGTCGGTGAGGCTGGTTTCCGGCCCGTGTCGGAGGTCGGCGACGGCGGCCGCGTCGCGGAGCGCGACGGTTTCGGCACGCTCGTCGCCGACCTCACCGTCTGGGTCGTCGCCGAGGAGGATCCGGTGCGGCGCCGATCCCGGCGTGCAGTTGAGATCGCCGACGAAGACGACCGGCAGCGGCTCGCCGGCCGTCGCCGACTCGCCCGCGGCGAGCGCGGAGAGCCGTTCGCGGAGGAGGCGGGCCGATTCGCGTCGCGCGCGAGCGCTCACGTGATCGAAGTGCGTGTTCACCACGAGCAGCTCCGCGTCGCCCTCGCGCCCTCGAACCCGGGCCCACGTCGCGATCCGCGGGTGGGCCGCGTCCCAGTCGGTCGACGGTTCGGTCGGCGTCTCCGAGAGCCAGAATGTGTCGGCGGCGGCGATCTCGAGGCGATCGTCGCGGACCGCGATCGGGCACCCCTCGCCGCCTCCGCCCGCGTTACGCCCTCGCCCGACGAATTCGTAGCCCGGGAGCCGCTCGCGGAGGTCACGGCGCTGCTCGGGGAGCGGCTCTTGAAACGCGGCGACGTCGGGCCGATGAAACCGGACGAGCCGGCCGACGGCGTCCCGGCGGTCGTGCCACGCGTCGTGATGGTCGCCGCGGTTGGCGTAACGGACGTTGTAGCTCAGCACCCGAATCCCGGTCATTACCACGGAGGTCGCGGGCGAGCCGATTAAAAGGCGCGGAGCGACCGCAGCGACATCGAATTGGCCGTCGCGCGCGCCCGAGCCTGCTCAGGCCGAAAACTCGTACAGCTCGTCGCCGACGTGATGGATCGACTCGACGACCTTTCCGCTGTCTCCAACCATCTCGTCGCCGTCGACCAGCGCGCGACCGACCGCGAGCACCTTCTCGTGTGTCTCCTCTGCGACCACGACGAGGTCGCCCGCTCGGATCGCCGAGTCGGCCTCGACGATGCCGGGCCGCATCACGTCGGCCCCGTCGGAGACGAACGAGATGGCGCCAGCGTCGACGGTGACGATACCCATCTCGGGTTCGTAGTTGTTCGCGCCCCGCACGGTGAGGAACGGCTCGTCGTCGTCGACGTAAAACACCGCGGGCTCGCCGTCGACTAAGACGAGTTCGTAGTTCGCGTCGACGAACTCGACGAGTTCGAAGGCGTCGCCGTCGATGTCCACGCCGAGGTGGTCGCCGACCGCCTCGCGGATCGTGTCGATGTCGTCGCTCCGGAGGTGGTGCCGGGATTTCACTTGCATGGGGGTTTAGTCGACCGCTCGGCCGATAAATGGACCGTTCTGTTTGACGCTGGCGCGTGTCGCGCACGGCGGAGGCCGGATCGAGCGCGACGATCGGGCTCTCACGGCGTTGGACCGATCAAAACGGCCTTAAACCACCTCTTCATATCCGTTCGTATGCTCAACCCACTGGCGATCGTGCTCGTGGCGATCGTGAACCCGCTCGCGATCGTTATTGCGGCGGTCGCGACGCTGACTATCGTCCTCGTCAGTTCGCTGAAGGGTACTGGGTGGGAGCCGACCACCGACATCTCGGACGAGGTGCTCGAACACCGCGCGGCTGCCGTCCCCGAGACAGACTTCCCGGAACCCGGCAACCGAGCCATCGGCGGCGGTGGCGGCGGCGGCGCGATCCCCGCCGGCGGCGACGGTGAGGAGGGCGAACTGGAGGACGGGAGCGCGGCCAGCGCCGGCCCCGCCGACATCCCCGAAGACGAGGTCGAGTACTTCGACGTCGAGTTCGTCAAACAGGGCGAGACGGTCGAACTCGCCAACAACAAGACGGTCCTCGAACAGGGCGAAGACGAGGGGTGGGACCTCCCGTACGCCTGCCGCCAGGGTCAGTGCGTCTCCTGTGCCGGGCACATCACCGACGGCCCGTCTGAAGACTTCGTCGAACACGACAACCAGCAGATGCTCGAAGAAGCGGAGCTGGAAGACGGTTACACTCTGACTTGCGTCGCGTACCCCCGCGATTCCTTCAGTATCGAGACGGGCGAGGCGCCGTAGTCGCTCGGTCTGATCGCCTGTTACGCGCCGCTCGGCCCGCCCGCGCGCCGCTCGCTCGCGACACCCTTTTTCGCCTCTCGGCCGAACACGTCGTATGTCGATTCTCACCGTTCTCGGCGGCGGAGCCGCCGTCGTCGCGACCTTGCTCGTCGCCGGGCTCGTCTACCGCGACGCCGCGCGCGTCGGCGTCGACCTCGGGTCGCCGGCGCTGTGGGCCGGCTTCGTCGTGATCACCGCTGGCGCCGCGCTGACGACTTCGCTTCTCGTCCCGGACGCGCCGCTCCCGGGCGTCCTCGTGTTGGCCGCGCTCGGTCCCCTCCTGTACCTGCTCGAGCGGGACGATTCGATGCACGGCGACGATCCCGCGGATCCGACCCGGCTTCCGAGTGAGGCGTCCGCGGCCGACGGCCCGGACGATCCGGCTGAGCGCGACGCGACCGACCGGAACGAACCGCTCGATAGGGACGGCTAACCGTCGTCTTCGTCGTGGACGCCGTCCGTCCGGTGTCGAGCCGGCGCCGGGCGGCGTCTCGCGCGCTGCCGCTTCAGCCGGATCGACGATGACACAGTTCGTTTCGCCGCCTCGCCGTGCTCGCAAACCGCAAGCTTCCATATGTTCGGGTGCGAAGCGTAGCCAATGAGCGACGAGAGCCTCGCAGAGCGAGTCGAACAGTGGATGGTCGGACAGATGCCGATCATCCAGATGCATGGCGGCACGAGCGTCGTGCGCGAGGCGGACCCCGAGACCGGCGAGGTCGTCGTCGAACTCGGCGGCACCTGTTCGGGCTGTGGCATCTCGAACATCACGGCCGACAACATTCGCCGCGACCTGATCATGGACTTCGACGAGGTCACGAACGTCACCGTCCGAAGCGCCTCCTCGGGCGATCAGGGCGCCTCCACGGTGGAAGGCGGCCGCGGCGGCGAACTCAAACACGAGACCGAAGCCGCGAACCACTTCTGAGTCTGCGAACCGCTTTTGCGCCACAGATCGCGAACCCATTTCCAACCAGCGTACCGCTTCGTCCTCAGAGCGCGTTTTCGAGCGCGGACGCGACGCTTCGAGCCTTCTCGGCGAGCGCTTCCGGGGTGTTCCCGGCCGCCACCGACTCCCTGAGTTCGTCGTCGTCGACCCGCACGACGGTGCCGTCCGGGTGTTTCATCACGTCGACGTGGAGGTCGACGTACCGCGCGGCGTCGGGGAACACCTCCACCGGCGTGCACACGTTGACGTAGGTCCCGCGAACCGTCCCGTCGCGGCCGCGGTACGTCGTCGGGTACCACCACCGGCCCTCTTTGAAGCTCGTCACGGCGACGTCGCCGGCCTCGCGCGGCACGTCGAGCCCGTCGTAGGTGCCGCCGCCGGTCATCTCGCGCTCGACGGTGACCGAGCCGTCGGGGTCGACGGCGGTCACCGCTCCCTCGCCCAGCGTGATGAGTCGCCCGTCGGGCTTGCCGTGTTCGATCCGGATCGCGTCGCCCTCGGCGGGGCCGAACGCGTCGGTCACGACGCCGAAGGGGAACGCGGCGTCGGGAGACGGGTCACACAGCGCCTCGGCGAGGTCGACGCCGGCGGACGCGTCGGCGGCTCCCGCCTTCACGCGGTGATGGCCCGGCATCGTCGCGGTGACCTCTCGCCGCCGGTCGTCGAGCGCGAACCGGCTCTCACGTCCGAACCAGATCCACACGCCCGCGTTCGGGCTCGTGAANGTGATGGCCCGGCATCGTCGCGGTGACCTCTCGCCGCCGGTCGTCGAGCGCGAACCGGCTCTCACGTCCGAACCAGATCCACACGCCCGCGTTCGGGCTCGTGAGCGGCTCGTCTCGCAAGCTGCTCCGATCGTCGAGGACGCCGACGGTTCCCACGCCGTCACCGTCGCGTCCGCTGCTCCCCTCGGCCGCGTCGTCCGCGGCGAGCGCGTCGAGCGCCTCCGCGGCCTCGACCGCCAGCCGGAGCCCGGTTTCGAGCGCGTCGGTCCCGGCGTCGATCGCGGGCGGTTTCCACACCGCGCGCCACCCCTCGGGCGGCTCCAGGCCGAGTAACTCGACCATCCCCGCGAGCTCCCGGGCGGCGTCGTCGTCTCGGACGTCGACGCGGGTGCCAGACCCCGGTTCGAGCGCGACGAGCCCGCCGCCGGCGCGTAGCTCTCCGGACAGCTCCGGGCGCCGGTCCGTCCAGGGCGCCGCGGACTCGCGGACCTGCACTCGGACCGCGTCTCCCGTCTCCACGCGGCCGTCGACGCTACCGTAGGGGAGGTATCCCTCCGCGGTCGCGGTGCCGCCGCTGGAGTCTTCGACCCGGAGGTCGACGACCGCGCCGCCGCCGAGGGTCTCCGATACCTCGCCGTCGAGGACGGCACCCGGTGGGGTCGGATCCGGCCACGCCATCGCGTCGATCCCCACGCCAGTCAACCGGTCGCGCAGCGCGTCGACCGCGTCCGGATCGCCGCTCACGCCGACTCCCTGCCTGTCCGCCGTCGTCGCCACCTCGGCGTCGGGCGGTGCGTTCTCGAACTCGATGTCGAAGCGTCGGCGGATCGGCGGCGACGCGTCGACGACGTCGTAGCCGGCGGCCGACAGCAGTCGTGTGAGCGCGGTCGCGTAGATTCCGCGCACGCGGACGGTCGCGGTCATAGCTCCTCGGGATCGCGCGCGAACCGGACGCGGTCGTGGATCGTCGGCCCCAGCGAGAGCTCGACGAGAACCGGCGTCTCCCCCGCCGACCGCAGTATCCGACCGCCCTCGATCGGAACGCCCCAGCCGTCGAGCGAGAGGTAGCCCCGGAGGTCGCTCCCGTGAGTGAATACGTCGATATCGGCGGTCGCGTGCTCCTGTACCGCGGCCGTGCTGTGAGCCAACTCCATGTCCGAGTGGTACGGGCCGTCGGCGGCGAAGAACTCGCGCAGTCGGTCGGCGTCGTCTGCGACCAGTTCGGCGACGCGGTCGGAAACCGTGGCGATCGCCGCCGCGTCGAGCCCCGCCTCGCGGAGGGCCTGTTGGGTCCGTCCGTCGAAGTGCATACTCTCACTTCGCGGGCCGCGGTTTCAATCCCATCGGCTCGCGGCGATCGACGAGGGCCGCTCGCCGCCTCGCGACCGCCGCCTCCGGCGCCGATCCGGACACGGCTTAAGTCGCCGCGGTTCGAACGCGGGTGTATGTCATCCCCGTCGGACCCGATCCAGTCGCGCGCCGACGACGACCGGGACCTCTACGACATCGCCACGTGGGAGGAGCGAACCTCCCTCGACGGCCTCTCTGTCGCGCTGTACTGGCTCATCACCCGCTCGACGAAAGCGCTGGTAGTGTTCGTCGCGCTCGTCGGGCTGCTTCTCATTCTCGGGTCGTTCGGACTCGGGCTCGTCTTCGACCGCACCGTCGCGATGCTCGTCGGGCTGTCCGCCGTCCCGGCGCTCGGTCTCGCCGCGTACGTCTACGTCTCGGACGTCACGACCGGCGAACCGCTCTCCCTGCTCGTGGCCACGTTTCTCCTCTCCATCCTGACGGCGACGTTCGCCGCGATCCTCAACAGTCTCGCGCAGCCGTACTTCGAGCCGCTCGGCTTCGTCGGCCTCGTCGTCTTCTTTTTCGTCGTCGTCGGTCCCGTCGAAGAGACGGTGAAGCTGCTCGCAGTTCGGCTGTACGCGTACACCGACGACCGGTTCGACGCCGTTATCGACGGCGCCGTGTACGGCGCTATCGCCGGATTGGGCTTCGTCGTTATCGAGAACCTCGTGTACATCGCTCAGACCATCGAACTGGAGGAACTGAACTTCGGTATCGCCGCGCTGGGTGCTGGCGACGGTATCGCTGCGATCCGGGCGTTAGCCGGCCCGGGCCACGTCATCTACTCGGCGTTCGCCGGCTACTATCTCGGGCTCGCCAAGTTCAACCCGGCCGACCGCGGCCCGATCGTGGTGAAGGGGCTCGTTATCGCCGCCGTGATCCACGCGCTGTACAACACGCTTGTCGGCCCGATCACGACTGCGATATCGGCGCTTCTCGGCCTGCCACGGCTCGTCGCGCTGTTCCTGTTCGTCGTCGCGTTTCAGGGCGCGTTCGGGTATATCCTCTTGCGGAAGATCTGGCGGTATCGCGACGCGTACCTCGACACGCGGGACACGATAGATTCGACGGCGAAGCCGGAACTCACCGAGTTCGAGGACTGACGCCGCCGACTCACTTCGACGCCGAGTCGAGACGCGATCGGTCTCCGGTTCCTCCCGTGAGCGCGCTCGCGAGCGCTCCCTTAACGACGACTTCGTCGCCGAGATCCGTGAGCCGGACCTCCGGGACGTTAATAAACACCATCTCCGCGAGCTTCTCGCGGACCGGATCGAGCACCCGTTCGGGGTTGTTGAGCGCCACGGCGCCGCCGACGCTCACCACGAGCGGGGCGTACGCGTGGATGACGTTGGCGATCCCCATCGCGTTCCAGTGGGCGATCTGCGCGATGACGTGGTCTGCGAAGGTGTCCTCGCCGGCCGCCTCGAACACGTCGACCGCGGAAAAGTCCGGGTCCTCGATCGGCAGGACCGTCTCGATCGGGTCCTCCTCGTGAAGCTCTCGGGCGTATTTGGGGATGTTGTTGCCCGAGCAGTCCCCCTCCCAGTGGCCGTCGAGCCCGCAGCCGCAGGTCATGAAGCCGTGCGGATCGACGGTCATGTGCCCGACCTCCCCGGCGTTGCCGTCCCATCCCGAGAGGACGTTGCCGTCGACGGCGACGCCGGCACCGATCCCCGAGGAGATCGTGAGGTACACCATGTCGTCGGGGTTGGCCTCGGCGTGGAACCGCTCGCCGATCACGCCCGCGACGGTGTCGTTGTGGAGGTGGACCTCGTCGGTGTCGAGTAGCTGTGAGACGGGGCCGACGAGCGGAATCCGCTCGACGGTGTCCGGGAGGTTCGCGGGCCCCTGCACGACGCCGGCCGCGAGGTCGAGCGGTCCGATAGACCCGATCCCGGCGGCGACGACCGCGGACGGGTCGACGTTCGCCTCGGCGCACGCGCCGCGAACGACGCTCAATACGGCCTCAGTCACGGCGATCCCGTTCGGTCCGCGGGGGGTCCCCTGTGAGTCACCGCCTAGAACGGTCGCGGTCTCGTCGCCGACGACCGCCCGGACGTTCGTCGCGCCGAGGTCGACGCCCACGTAGTACATCGGGTAAACGCGCGGACCGGCGTTACTTAAGCGGGACGCTTTCGGCGATACCGCACCGTGATCTGCGACCTCAGGCCGCCACTTCGCGCACGAACGTCACCGGACACGGCGCCGAGAGGATGACGTCCTGTGCCACGCTCCCGAAGACGGCCTTTCCGGTCGGCGACCGCTGTCGCCCGCCGACGACCACGCGGTCGGCCTTGACCGCTTCCGCCGCCGCCACGACCTCGCCGGCGTGGTCGCCGACTGCGCCGCGCACGCTGTAGCTGACTCCCGCGGCGTCCAGCGCCTTCGCGAGCTCGCGGATCGTCGTGTGTCGCTCCGCGACAGCGTCCGGCGTCGACCCCTCGCTCGTGTCCTCGACGCCGAGTCGCGATCTGACGCCGTCGAACTCGTCGTCCGTGAACACGTGCGTCAACACGACCTCCGCGCCCGCGGGCTCCGCGACCGCGATCGCCTCTTTCGCGAGCTGTTCGGTCCGCTTTTCGTCTTCGGTCCCGACCGCAAGCAGTACTGTCTCGATGCTCATACTTCCCTTTCGTCGTCTGCACTCTTAAAGTTGCCGAACTATTAACTCGATTCCGAATAAATTTTTATTTGATCGATCCTGACGTTCTCCGACGCTGTCGCTGACACTCGACGTTGACGAGGCGGACTCCGGGTCGCATACCAGAAATCGGACCTCCCTGTGTCTGAAGCGACCGTTCCGGTCGCTACGCGCGATTCACACCGATGCTGCGGGACCGGCCCGGTCGCCCTCGACTGGTGCCGGTCTCGACTGAAACGTAAAAACGGGTCCGCTCAGTAGTCGGGGGCGTCGTCTTCGACTTCGCGCTTCAGCGAGTCGCGGCGCGATTTCGCATCGCGGCCGGTCGCCTCCAGTAAGAATTCGTTCTTCGCGTCGACCGCGTCGGCGGCGGCGTCGGCGTTCCCCTCGGCGATGACGTCCTCGGCCGGGCGCTCCTCGAAATGCACGGCGAGTTTGTCTTTTTTGCTCCCGTACGTTGCGGCGCCGGCGACGATCCGATCGAACACCGGGTTGTCGGGCTCGCCGACCACGTACAGCTCGTGGCCCTTCCATTCTTCAGTGCCCGTGATCTCACCGAAGTACTCCTCGATGGATCCTTTCAGGTCGGGCATGCGGTCGTCCAGATGCTCGCCGCGTCGCATCTTGTACTCCTTCATGTCGCCACCGTTCGACAGGGGTGCGTAAACCAGTTTCGTCACGGCGTCTCCGCGGTGCTCGCGTCGCTTCGGTGCGCGTTCGGCGGCGTTCAGATCGGCCGTTCCGTGACGTAGCCGCGTTTGCACTCCGGACAGATGTCGCCCGCGCGCATGGAGTTGCCGTCGGCGTCGCGGGTCATCTCACACTCCGGACAGTAGTACTCCATCGTCACGTCCGACGTCGACGGCTCCAAATCGGGACTCTCGCCGCGGGTGATTCCGATACCCTCGTCGGCGGCTGTCTCGCCCGCGTCACCGGCCGCCCAGCCGTCGTCCGACCCGTCGGCTCCGGTGGCGCCGACCGGATCGCGGTCCGGCGCTTCCACGTATTCGGCGTCGTCGCCGAGCTCTTCGGGGTTCGCGGCCTCCGGCGTGAGCCCGCCGCCGAACTCGACGCCGCCGCTCCCGTCGCCGTTGCCGACCTCGGCGCTGAATCCCTCGTCGGCGCCCTCCTGCTCCGGCCACGGCGTCGGCTCGGCACCCGGGGTTTCGTCCTCGTCGACCGCGGGCCACGCTCCCCGCTCTCGGTCGTCCCCCGCCTCGGCCGTCTCGTCAAGGATGATACCGTCGTCGGTCTCGGCGCGTTCCTCGTCGCCTGTCGGAGCCTCCGTCGTTTCGGCCTCCGGGTACTCCGTGTACGCCTCTCCGCCACCCAGCCCGCCGTCGTCGCCCTCGGCGTCCGACGGTCCCGCTTCGAGCAGCTCCGCCCCCTCGTCTTCGGGCGTCGCGGTCGGGTCGGGCTGCTCGTCGCCCGCGTCGCTCCGGTCGTCGCTCTCTCCGCTCGCCTCGGCGCCTTCGTCAGCGGCGGTGTCTCTCGCGTCGTCCTCGGCGGCCTCGGGCGCATCGCCGATGATGACGGCGTCGTCACCGTCTGTCTCGGCCGCCGCCGTTCCCACCGCGGCGTCGCTCGTTTCGTCCTGCGACGACGAATCGGCGGTCAGACCGTCGGTCTCCGCGGGCTCGACCGCCGCGCTCGAACCCGCCGCGCCCGCTGTCGCATCGGCGGGAGCATCACTCGCTCCCGTCGATCCGGTCCTCGCGGTCGTCGCTTCGTCGGTCAGCTGTTCCATCGTCGTCACCTCGGTGTTCTCGCTGACGACCTGCGTCTCGCCGCACCGAGCGCAGGTCTTCACCTCACTGACGGTCGTGACGACCTCGTTCCCGTCCTCCTCGCGCTCGCGCCGTAGTTCGGGTTCGCCGAAGTCGTGCCCGAGCAGACACCTGAGTCCCATTATGCTTCTCCTGCGGCGCCGAGGGTAAAAAACGCCCCGTCCAGCGTCCGACGTCCGGCACACGGAGTGGACCGCCCTTCCCGGCATCGATCCGAAACCTGTCTCGGGGCCACGCGGTCTGTTGCTCCGTAGGCCTCGACGACGCGCGCGCCGACCTGTCGACGACCCAGTCTCTTTGTGGTTCGGTCGCGTACCACCCGATCGTCTATGCCGACCGTATCCTACCAAGGCGAGGAGATCGAGTGTGAGAAGGGCGCCGTGCTCCGCGACGTGCTGAACGAGGCCGGGCTGTCGGTGTACAACGGGCGGTCCGCGCAGTTCAACTGCCGGGGGATGGGCTCGTGCGGGACCTGCGCCGTCAAAGTCGACGGCGAAGTCAGCGAGCCCGAATTGAAGGAGAAAGCCCGCCTCTGGTTCCCGCCGCACCACCCGAGCCACGACGTTCGCCTCGCGTGTCAGACCCGCGTCGAAGGCGACGTCGAGGTGACGAAGGGCCGCGGGCTCTTCGGCCAACACGTCTGAGCGGCCGGCTCCGCTGCGTCTTGCGAGTGGTCCCGCGGCTCACGCGTAGCTAACGCGTGGCCGCCGCTGGTCGCCGACCGTCGTCCGATGGGACGCCGGCGGCGCTCTGTGTTTCGATAACGACCCGCAGCGGACGTGAATCCGGGGTGCGGGCAAAAGTCTCGTTGTCTCGTGTCAGAGCCGTGTTCGGCGTCAGCCGGACCGACCCACCTATCGGATCGGCTTACTGCCGAACGACGTTGGACGCGCGCGGGCCCTTGGGCGAGGACTCGATGTCGAACTCGAGCTCCTGGCCCTCTTCGAGGTCCGGCCCTTCGACGTCTTCCATGTGGAAGAACACGTCGTCGTCAGCGTCGTCAGTCTCAATAAATCCGTAGCCGCCAGTGTCGTTGAAGAAATCAACCTTTCCGGTCGCCATTGCATCTGAACACATGGCCCGTTCCGGGATAAGGATTGCGAGTGTAAAGTTACCACGCGTGTAGGCGGACATTTGTTTTGGGTAATGGACGATATCGAGACGATCGGTGACCGTACGGAAGATTCTCCGGACACAGAACGACCGATCCGTCGGTTCCACGCGCAACACCCGCCGGACGGATCGATCGGTCCGGCGGGCGAGCCGTCCCCACCGATCCTTATTGTTCGGCGTCGCGAACCGGTCGTCGTGTTCCGAACTCTCCGTGAGAACGGCCCGGCCCTGCTCGTCCCGGCCGCGTGGATCGTCGCCGGCGGGGCGGTCCTCGACGTCGTCTCGACGCGCGCGCTGTTCGTCGCACACGTGGTCATGAGTCTGCTCCTCGTCGCGTTCGTCGCCGCCTCGTGGCGCGACATGACCGCCGGCGTGCTCCGCGCGTGGAAACTCGTCATCCTCGCGGGGACGCCCGTCACGCTCGCGGGCGTCGTCGGATTCGCCGCGCCCGGTGGTATCGCGGGAATCTCCGCGGACGTCTTCCTCGCAGTCGCGCTGTACGGGTGGGCCCTCCTCCCGGCGCCCGCGTTCGTCTACACCGGAGTCCGCGACGCGGTCGCGCCGCGCGCGTACTACTTCGCCGCCGCCTGCTCGGTCGTCGGCGCGGTCGTCGCCGCGCTCGACGGGGCTCCGGTTGCGGTCGCCGCAGGTCTGTTCGTCGTCGGTGTCGGTCAGACCGCGGGGATCCTCGCGGCGACCGCGTTGTACTGACGCTCCGCCTCCGTTCCGGCTTTGAGTCGCGGACCGCGCGGGCAAAGCGAACGCCGTCGCCTCCAACAAGTATACATGGCCAGTGCTCGTGGCTCGATTCAACCGGCCGCAACGGCCCACCGAATCGCATGCAGCACGGAGACACCCCTACCCCGATCGATCGCTTCGCTGGTATCCTCGCCCAGCTGTGGTCTCGCACAGCACCCGTCCGCGACCGGGTCAGAGCCCGGTTCGAGGTCGACACCCGATCGCTCGCAGCCGTGCGGATCGCGCTCGCGCTCACCCTCCTTTTCGATCTCGTCCACCGCGCGGGCCACATCGAACTGTTCTACACCGATGCCGGCGCGTACCCGCTCAGAGCGTTCGAACTCACCTACACGCAGTACAACGGGCTGTCGATCCACGCGCTCTCGGGCGATCTGTGGTTCCAACAGGCGCTGTTCGCCTGTGCGGGCCTGTTCGCGATCGCCTTCCTCGTCGGGTACCGGACTCGGCTGGTCGGCGCGGTCTCGTTCCTGCTGATGGTCTCGCTGCACGCGCGCAACCCCGCCGTGCTCAACGGGGGCGACCGCCTGTTCCTCGTCCTGTTTTTCGTCGCGCTCGTGGCGCCGCTCGGCGAGCGGTGGTCGATCGACGCCCGCCGTCGCGGCACGGCGCGGGCGACGGTCGTCAGCTTCGGGACGGTCGCGTTGCTCGTCCAGCCGCTCGTCGTGTTCAGCGCCAACGCGATCAAGAAACACGCCGGCGACACGTGGTACGCCGGCGAGGCGCTGCAGATCGCGATGGCGAACGACACGATGACCATCTTCCTCGGGAACGTGATCGCCGACTACCCGACGCTGCTCACCGCGCTCAACTACGGCTGGGTGACGCTGCTGTCCGGTTCGGTCCTGTTTCTCCTCGTTCCCGTCGGTCGAATCCGCATGCTCGCCGCCTTCGCGTACATCGGCGCATTCCTCGGCATGGCGACCGCGATGACCGTCGGGCTCTTCCCGCTCGTGCTCACCGCCTCGATCATTCCGTACCTCCCCGCGGTCTTCTGGGACACAGCCGCGAGATACGTCCCGGCTCGGTGGACCGATCGGCTCCCCTCCGCGACGGCTCTCGGACCGCTCGACCGGCCGCCCGTCGAGCACCGTCTCACTGCGGCCCTGCGCGCCCGCGGCTACGACGACGCCGTCTCGTACGCGTTCGCGTACGGGCGATCGCTGCTCACGGTGTTCGGCTTCATGGTGGTCGTCTGGATCCTGGTGTTCGGCGCCGCCGACGTCGCCGAGGCGGACGTCCCCGACCAGATCGATCACGACCACCTCGACCAGCAGAGCTGGGGACTGTACGCCCCGAACCCCTCGTCGTCGTACAGCTGGTACATCCCGGAGGCGGAACTCGCGAACGGGTCGAGCATCGACGCGCGCGACGGCGGCGCCGTCACCTTCGACCGACCGCCGGACGCCTCCGACGAGTACGACACCTTCCGCCATCGGAAGTTCCTGCAGGCCGTTCGCGACGCCGAACAGGGAAGCATCGCGCAGGGGTACGCCGACTGGATGTGCCGGCAGGCGGCCGACCACACCGGCGCGACCGTCGAGCGGGTCACCGTCTATCGGATGATCCAAGACAGCCCCGTCAACGGCGAGTTCGACTCGGAGCCCAGCCGGCGGACGGTCATCGAGTACGACTGCTCGACTCAGACCGTGGTGTGAGCGCCGGAGCCGTCAGTCGAGCCTCACGGATGCGGATCGATTTATAAGGGTGTGTGCTGTCTCCCCGATTTGAACTCACTCGCTCACTACGTTCGCTCGCTGCTCAAATCGGCTTGGTGTCGTTTCTTCACCCGCTCGCTGTCGCTCGGGGATTCAGAATATGCCGCCTCCCCGATTTGAAACGCGTGAGACTCCCTCCGGTCGTCTCACTGTTCCCCGCTCGCTTTGCTCGCGGGGACGGGGGACAACTCGATCTTCAGCCGAAGCTCGCGATGCAGATCGCGTCGAAAAGTATGCCGCCTCCCCGATTTGAACGGGGGACAGCTCGATCTTCAGTCGAGTGCTCTCCCAGTCTGAGCTAAGGCGGCTCGCATCTCCACCAACGGCGATTCGAGACAAAAGGATTTCGAAAGCCGTCGCCCGATCGGGCGACGGCGAGGGATCGGCGGACGCGGCGCTCGCGGTTGTTGCTCGTGCCGCTCGCGACGTTGCTCGCAGCAGCAGAAATGGGACCGCCCGGATTCGAACCGGGGTCACGGGCACCCAAGGCCCGGAGTATACCACTAACCCACGGTCCCGCATCTCTCTGTACCCGGATGAACCGGTAAAGCGTTTCGTTCGACGGGGCGGTTCGGAGTGACTCGGCGGGACGGTCGACTGTGCTATACCCGCCCCTGCCGGGCCGTGCGGTCACACACCCCAAAAGAACACGATCTCCAGCGTCGTCACGACGGTCAAGAGTAGCTGTAGCGGCCCGCCGAGCCGGACGAAGTCCGTGAACTTGTACCCGCCGGGGCCGTACACCATCAGGTTCGTCTGGTACCCGATCGGGGTGAGCATCGCCGTCGACGCCGCGAACGTTACCGCGAGCACGAACGAGAACGGATCCGCGCCGATCGCCTCGGCCGTGTCGACGGCGACGGGGATCATCAACACGACGCTCGCGTTGTTGCTGACGACGTTCGTGACGAGCGCGGTGAACAGGTAGAAGAGCCCCAACACGATCACGGCGTCGAAACCGCCGGCGGACGCGACGACGACGCTCGCGAGCCACTCGGCGGCGCCCGTCCGCTCCATCGAGACGCCGAGGGGGATGAGCCCGGCCAGCAGGACGATCACGCCCCAGTCGACGGCGGAGTACACCTCGTTCGGCTTCACGCAGCCGGTCGCCACCATGGCGACGATACCGCCGAGCGCGGTCACGAGGATCGGGGCGATCCCCGCCGCCGCCAACCCGACGACGGCGGCGACGATCCCGAGTGCGATTGGGATCTTTCGCGTCCGGAAGTCGGGGCGCGTCAACCGACCGCCGACGATGAAGTGCCGGTCGTTGCTGAGACGCCGGATAGTGTCTTCGGTCGCCTGTACGAGCAACGTGTCTCCGGCACGGAGGTGCCGCTCGTCCATCCGCGCGTGAATGACGCGCCCGCCCCGCCGGATCGCGAGGACGGTCGCGTCGTACCGGTTCCGGAAGTTGAGCGTCTCCAACGTCTCGCCGATGAGCGACGCCTCCGGAGAGATGACCACTTCGACGAGGCTCTGTTCGGTCTCCGCGTCGATCGCCTCGGTCTCGGTCGCGAGCTGCTCGTCGGTCACCTCGGCGTCGGGCGCGAGGTCGAGTCCCTCGGCGTCGACGAGCGTCATGAGGCTCTCGCGGTCCGTCCGCAACACCAACACGTCGCCCTCGCGGATCTCTTTCGGCCCGAGCGGCTCCGTGAACGCCCGATCGTTCCGGACGAGTTGAACGATATCGGCGTCGACGTCGAGTGATTCGAGGCTCCGATAGACGGTCTGTCCGACGAACGGCGAGTCGCCGCGGACGACGACCTCCGTCAGGTACTCGGTCATCTCGAACTCCTCGATCAGCTCCTCGTCGATCCGGATCCGCTCCGGGAGCAGGGAGGGCCCGACGGTCGCGAGGTAGACGCCGCCGGTGAGCAACACGACAAGCCCGAGCTGGGTGAACTCGAACATCGAGAACGGGTGACCGATGAGCCGCGCCGACACGTCCGACGCGAGGATGCTCGTCGACGTGCCGACGAGCGTCAACATCCCGCCGAGCATCGCCATGAACGACACCGGCATCAGGAGCTTCGACGGCGACACCCCCGTCTGTTTCGAGATCGCCAGTACCATCGGGATCATGATGGCGACGACCGGCGTGTTGTTGATGAACCCGGCCGTCCCGCCCGAGAGTCCGAGCACGGCGAGCAGCTGTTTGAACGGACTGTCACCGAACCGATCGGCGATCTGTCCGCCGATGATGTTGATCAACCCCGATTGTCGGATCCCCTCGCTCAACACGAACATCGCGAGGACGGTCACCGTCGCGGAACTGGAAAAGCCCCCGACCCCGGTCGCCGCGTCGACGCGAGTCCAGGGCTCCAGAGCGATCAGCGCGACCATCACGCCGATCGCGGTGATGTCGATCGGCACCGGCTCGGTGACGAAGAGGAAAAGCGCCACCGCGACGATCGCGAACAGCAGGAGAATATCGACGGTCAGCGGCGGGATCGACGCCGAAGCGCCGGTCAACGGCGCTCCCGTCGGTAGCGTTCCCGTGACCAGCGCTTCGGTTGGCAACGCCCCCGTCGAAGGCATACGCAACCCTCCGCTCCCGTCGGCAAAAGCATTGACCCCTTGGTCGGCGCGCGCTTCGCCGGTCAGCTCACCACGGCGCCGCGATCACTCCTCGTCGTCGCGGAGTTCGAGATCGGCGACGATCTCGTAGGGGTCGGTCCCCTTGCGGATCGCATCGAGCATGAAGAACGCCTCGTCCGGCGCGAGAAAGTGGCGCGTGATCCCGCGACCGAGCGGCGTCGGCGAGAAGCCGTCGATGAACCCCCATTCCAACAGCTTCCCGATCGCGTGTTTCGTCGGCACCTCGCCGATCATCCGGTCGTTGAGCCGCTTCGCTTGTTTACCCGCGACGACGATGTTCGCTAACGTCTCCTCGACGGCGGCCGTCTCGTCGTAGTGGGTCGCCACGTCCTCCATCTCGCCTTTGAGCAGGGTAAACGCGACCTCGTCTTCCGTGCGATCCATCGAGTTGTGATAGATCCCGTCGGGTTCGACGAGGAGGTAGACGCGCCCGCGGTCGTGGTAGTCCGGCCGGCCGGCGCGCCCGAGCATCTGCGAGAACTCCTGGACGGAGAGCCACTCGATACCCATCGCCAGCGAGTCGAAGATCACCTGCGAGGCGGGGAAGTCGACGCCGGCCGCCAGCGCCGCGGTGGTGACGACCGCAGAGAGGTCCTGGTTCCCGAACTGCCGTTCCACCTGTTTGCGGCGCTTATAGTCGAGCCCGGCGTGGTACGGCGCGGAGTCGTACCGGAGCTTCCGGCTGATCTCGTGACAGCGCCGCCGGGAGTTCGTGAAGATGATCGTCTGTCCCCGGTACCCCTTCGAGGATTTCGTGTCGAACTCGCGTTTCACGAGTTTGTCGGCGATGTCGGCCTTCTCCCGGCTGTCCGCGAAGGTGACGTGCCGCTCGATGGGGACGGGCCGCTCCTCGTACTCGATCAGCGTCGCCCGCAGTTTCTCGGCGAGCCACTCGGGATTTCCGACCGTCGCGGAGAGGTAGACGAACTGCGTGCCGTCGTATCCCGAGTGCGTCTTCATCCGATCCTCGCTGTAGTACTTCAACCGTGAGATGAGCCCGTCGAGCCGGTGACCGCGCTCGCCCTCCTTCAGGGTGTGGACCTCGTCGATGACGACCGTGCCGACGTCGCCGAGGTCCTTCCCGGTCCGAAGCGCGTGGTCGATCCCCTCGTAGGTGCCGACGATGACGTCCGCGTGCGGATCGAAGCGGTTGCCGTCGTCGTTCACCCGCGAGGAGCCGACGCGGATCGAGACGTCGAGCAGGTCGCCGTACCGGTCCTCGAAGTCCTCGTGTTTCTGGTTGGCGAGCGCGACGAGCGGGACCAGAAACAGCAGCTTCCCCTGTCCGTTGAGTGCGCGGTTGACCCCCGACAGCTCTCCGACGAGGGTCTTCCCAGTCGCCGTCGCGCTCACGACGAGTTGGTCGTCCCCGTCGAGGAGCCCGTTCCGGACCGAGAGGCTCTGGACGGGGAGTAGCTCCTCGAAGCGCCCCTGGAGGTGCGCGGACAGGTCCGGGTGGAGGTCGAGCTCCGCAGTCTGTACGGGACTCACGTCGTCGACGTTGGCCGACACCTCGTCGTACTTCGTCAGGTCGGGATCGAGCCCGCCCTGGAGGAGATTGACAATCCGGTCGAGGTCGCCGGCTTCGTACAGCAGCTCTTCGAGGCGCTCCTCGGCGGCGCCCGTGAACGCGCCCTTGTACGACAGCTCCCGTTCGAGCTCGCGGCGGGCGCAGTCGCGGCAGATCAGCTCGTCGTTGTGCTCGATCGCGGTCTCGGCCGTGATCGGCCCGTACCGCCCGTCGTTCGCGCAGCGCCGACAGGTCCGAACGGTGAGCGACTCCAGTTGGTAGCCGTCGAGCATCGCTGACAGCCGCTCGCGGCCTTCCGGTGAGGTCTGCTCGGAGATGCGGATGCGGTCGGCCGCACGGGCGAGGTCGACGAACTCGTCGGGCTGTCGCGGGTGGTCCTCGCCCTCGCGGATGACGCGGAACTTGCCCGGACGGGGGCCGGCTGACGTCTCCTTGAGTTCGAGCCGCCCGCGGAGCACCCTGTTGCCGTCGCGGTTCGCGACGACGGTGTAGTCGCTCCGCGCCTCGTGGAGAAACAGCGTCTCGACCTCTGCCAACTGCTGTGACACTGCCCGTCGGTACGCGAGGGAGGTATTTCAGGAGTTCGGCTCACCGTGTGACGGCGACGCACCGTACGAACGCGGCCGCTCGGCGGTCGGGTGCGATCGCTCGGCGATCGAGTGCGGCCGCTCGGCGATCGAGTGCGGCCGCTCGGCGATCGAGGTCGACAGACGGCGGTGAGGCCCGCCTCAAAACGTGTCGCGGGGGAGTCGTCTACGAGACGAGCAGTTCCTCGCCGCGGTCGACCGTGATCCGGCACGGCGGCGAGAGCTTGTTGTACGCGCGGCGGAAGGCCTCCTTCACGGCGGCGGCCTGGTCGACGTCGCAGTAGGCGGTGAAGACGACGTCGTCCTTGTTCAGGCGGGCGGCGGTGCCGACCGGCTTCCCGAACGCCTGCCGCATCCCGTCGGAGACACGGTCCGCGCCGGCGCCGGTCGCCTGTTTGTTCTCCCGGATGACCTGGTGGGGGAACTTGCGGAGGGTCATCTTGTAGTTGCCCTCGCCGAGCTCCTTGATGAGGTGTCGGTTCGCCGAGAGGCGCGAGCTCTCCAGCGAGCCGTGCCGGATCTGAAGCTCCTCCTCGACGCGGAGGCTGATCTGGACGGGGTAATCGTCCGGCTCCGCGGACAGATCGCCCATGTTGTGCTGGGCGATCTTGGAGCCGGGAATGCCCGTGATGTATTCGCGGCGGGTGTACGACGGCTTGTCGATCGTCCGATACATAGAGGCGGGTTTGTCAGACATGGCTACTTGTCCGATGTAGCCCCCGCTGCGGCGATAAAGCCTTCGATACCGCGGCGTCATCGGATCTCGGCGGCGAACCGCGGTGCGCGGCGAACGCGCTCGCAACACGCGCTCCTCCGGCACTCCTCCGGGATCAGTCCTCCGGCGTCGGTTCGAGCGCGACGTGATCGAACCCCCGGTCCGCGAGCCGTTCGGCGGCCCGACCCGTGATCGACGGGGCGACGAGGATTCCGCGAACGGCGGGAGAGGGGTCGTCACGGGCGGCATCGGAACCGCTGTCGTCGCCGTCGTCACCGTCGTCACCGTCGTCACCGTCGCCACCGTCGTCACCGTTGCCACCGTCGTCGCCGCCGTCGCCGCGTTCTTCCGCCGTTGCCCCCAGCTCCTCGCGGAGCGCCCGGACGTACCTGGCCAACTGACCGACCGCGTCCGGTCCCACCCGCCGGCGCTTCAACTCGACGACGACCGGGGTGCCGTCGGCGTCGACGCCGAAGATGTCCATCGGACCGGCGCTGGAGGGGCGCTCGGTCGCCGTCGGCTCGAACCCCGGCTCGATCAGGTCCGGTCGTTCGAGGATCCGGGTTCGGAGGTCCTCTTCGCTGCCGTGAAGCGTGAGGTCGCGGCCGCCCGTGACGGCCATCGCGGAGAGCTGGTGGACCCGCTCGAAGCGGACCGTCAGGGTCTCGTCGGGGTTCGTTCGCGTCGAGCGAACCCGGAGCCGTCCCTCGCGGACCGCGGCGCGGTGTTCCGAGCCCGGCGGCTGCCAGTTGACGGGCTGGCGCCCCTCGTCGGTGTGGACGAGGGCGGCGCCGTCGGGCTTCAACACGAGCAGCCGGTCGCCGATCCCGAGATCGGAGGCGGCTCGACCCTCATACGCGACCGTACAGCGGCCGAAGACGCTTATCAGGTCGCCGCGCTCGAAGGCGTCCTCCAGCTCCCAGAGGGCCTCGCGGTGGCTCGGGTCGTGGACGCTCGTGACTGTCACTGAGAGATGTAGGCCGGTGTCGTTGAAAAAGGGCTCGCGGGACCGCAACCTCGCGCCTCTCCAATCTCGCGCCTCTCCAATCTCGCGCCTCCTCAACCTCGTCAGTCGCCCTCCGCGTTGCTCCGGGCGACTGACTCCCTCGCGCGTTACTCCTCGCGCCCGGGGGGCGCTCGGAGGCGCGCAGGGCGAGAGCTTTGCTCTCGCTTGCAGCCGGCGGCAAAGCCGCCGCCGCCGCCACCGCAGTATTCGTTTATAAATGGCGCCGACCGCTTACGTTCCGTGCTCCCAGCTCCCCATGTACTCGCGCTGCTCGTCGCTGAGATCGTCGTGTTCGACGCCCTCGGCGGCGAGTTTGATCTCGGCGACCTCGCGGTCGAGGTCGTCGGGCACGTCGTGGACGCCGGGCTCGTAGCTCTCGCCGTTCTCGGCCAGCTCGCGGACGCAGACGGCCTGTACGCCGAAGCTCTGGTCCATCACTTCGACCGGGTGGCCGAGCGAGATGGGCGCGGCGAGGTTGACGAGCCGCCCCTCCGCGAGCACGTTCAGGACGCGGCCGTCAGCCATCTCGAATCCTTCGACGCCGTCGCGGGCCTCGAAGCGGTCCACGGCTAAGTCGTCGAGGTCGTCGAGGTTCACTTCGACGTCGAAGTGGCCGGCGTTCGCGAGGAGCACGCCGTCCTGCATCTCCTCGAAGTGCTCGCGGGTGATCACGTCGCGGTTGCCCGTCGTCGTGATGAACACGTCGCCTTTCTTCGCGGCCTCGACCATCGGGAGCACCTCGTACCCTTCCATGTGGGCCTCTAAGGCCTTCCGGGGGTCGACCTCGCAGACGATGACGTTCGCGTTCTGGCCCGAGGCCTTCTTCGCGACGCCCTTGCCACACTGACCGTACCCGCCGACGACGACGTTCTTGCCGGCCCACGAGAGGTTCGTCGTCATCGCGATGGTCGCGAGCGACGACTCGCCCGTGCCGTGGACGTTGTCGAACAGCTGTTTCATCGGCGTGTCGTTCACGGCGAAGACGGGGTAATGGAGCTCCCCGTCGGCGTCCATCGCGCGCAGGCGGTGGACCCCCGTCGTCGTTTCCTCGGCGCCTCCCACGATGGAGTCGATCAGGTCCGGGTACTCCTCGTGGACGAGTTTCACCATGTCCATCCCGTCGTCGACGGTGATCGTCGGTTCGTGGGCGAGACAGGCGTGCATCGCGTCGTAGTACTCCTCGTCGTCGACGCCCCGGACCGCGTAGGAAGTGATCGACTCGTGGGTGTCGAGCGCGGCCGACACGTCGTCGTGCGTCGAGAGGGGGTTACACCCGGTGATCGCGACCTCGGCGCCGCCGTCGGCGAGCAGCTCGACGAGATTCGCCGTCTTCGCTTCGACGTGCATCGCCATCGCGATCGTCTCGCCGTCGAGCGGCTGTTCCGCTTCGAACTCCTCGCGCAGCGCGTTCAGAATCGGCATGTGCTGGAGCGCCCAGTCCATCTTCCGGCGCCCCTCCTCTTGGGCCGTTTCGAGGTCCGAGAGGTGCTGTGACACCGGCGAGTACGCGGTTTCGCTCATGGCGTTCAGTTCGCTCACGGCGCACTAAACCCTGCCGACAGCGGTCGCGCGGAAAATAGGCCGTACCGCGTCAGAGGGGACCTCGATCTCGTTCGTCGCGTCGTCTCGCGTCTGTGGGTCGGCGACCCCGCGTCAGTCAGTTACGGCGGGCCGCCGCCGTTGCCGTTTCCGTTTCCGTTGCCGTTTCCGTTGCCGTTGCCAGCGTTGCCGTTGCCGGCGTTTCCGTCGTCGTCTTCGTCGCTACCGTCGTCATCGCCGTCGGATTCGGCCGCTCCGACCTCGCCGTCGTCTTCGTCGGTGTCGGTCGTGTCGCTGTCGTTACCCTGTCCCGCGTGGTCTGGGGGACCCTGCTCGCCGCTGCCGTCGTTACCCTGTCCCGCGTGATCGGGGGCGTTTCCATTCCCGTTGCCGTTTCCGTTTCCGTTCCCGTTCCCGTTCCCGTTGGCCTCGGCTCCGGCCTCGCTCGCGTTGCCGTTCGCGTCGTCAGGGCCGCCCGGGTTCCCGGCGTGGTCGGGGGCGTTACCCGGGTTGTTCTCCGTTACGAAGTCCGAGACCGCGGCGCCGATGCCGCCCTCGCGGTCTTCGAGCCCGTCGATGAAGTCCTGCACGAGCTGGCCGAACGGCTGCTCTTCGGTCGACTCCTCGCCGCCGACGGTCAGGTCGACGGTCTCGGAGGCGGTCTCGTTGTCGTACGCGGCGGTCACGTCGACCGTGACGTTCTCCGTGGCGGCGGCGAGTTCGACGGTGCCGTTCTCGTCGGTCTCGTACTCGCCCTCACCGACGTAGGTGACGTTCTGCCCGTCTGCGGTGGTCACGTTGACGGAGGCGTTCTCGACGGCGTCGCCGTCGTTCGTGACGGTGACGAGCGGTTCGCCGTCGGTGTTCGTCACGTCCACGTCGAGGCCGTCGGGGGCTTCGAGGTCGGCCGTGGTGGTCGCCGTCTCGTTGTCGTACTCGGTGGTCACGTTGACCGTGACGTCCTCTTCGGCGGCGGCGAGAGTCACCGTCCCGTCCTCGCCGGTCACGTAGTCGCCTTCGCCGGTGTAGGTGACGTTCTGTCCGTCCGCGGTCGTGACGTTGACCGAGGCGTTCTCGACCGCGGTGCCGTTGTCGGTCACCGTCACGACGGGCTCGCTGTCGGTGTCCGACACGTCGATCTCGAGGCCGTCGGGGGCTTCGAGGTCGGCGGAGGTGGTCGCCGTCTGGTTGTCGTACTCGGTGGTCACGTTGACCGTGACGTCCTCTTCGGCGGCGGCGAGCGCGACGGTGCCGTTCTCGTCGGTCTCGTACTCGCCGGCGCCACCGTAGGTGGCGTTCTGTCCGTCCGCGACGGTGACGTTGACCGTGGCGTTCTCGACCGCGGTGCCGTTCTCGGTCACGGTGACTGTCGGTTCTCCGTCCGCGTCCTCGACGGCCACCTCGAGGTGGCCGTCGGCGGCTACGGCCCCGGTCATCGCGCCGAGCGCGACGACCGCGACCAGCAGGATGCTTATCGTGCGTTCTCTCATGTCCACTCGGGTCGTGACGCGGATACCCTATAAAAAGGGAACTCGGTTAAGCCGGATTTACTCGGATTGTAACCGGCTTAACGCGCCGCTATCTCCGGATTCGCTGTTTCGGCCGATCGACCCGGCGATCGCCGTCGGTCGGGTGCAGATTCGCCGTCGAACACCCCCGGCCCGCGGCTCGGGCGCGGTCGGATGAAGCGTGCCAAGTGAGAGCGTGGTTGAGTGAGAGCGAGAGTGGGTGACTCGATCCGGTGGCGCGAACGTTTATAAACGAAACCGTGGTGTTGCTGTCGGTTATTTATAAGTGACTGACGGCTCCGCGGTGAACGTTTCCAAAGCCCCCACCCGACCCACAACGACAGCCTCACGCCTCCCCAGCCTCGTCGCTGGCGCCGACGGCGCCAGCGACTCCCTCGCGCTCGGATTCGCGCCGCGTTGCGGCGCTCACCGGAGCGCGCCACCGCATTTATTTATAAACAATCGCCGCCGCTCTCGGTTATCTATAACCCACGTCGTCGGCGCTCTGCGATACTCACCCCTGCTCTCAATCGCGCTCGCCCGATACCCGCGATTTCGCCCTCCGCGCTTAGTCGTCGACGCGCGCGACGAGGTCCGCGGCGGCGTCGGCGGCGCGTTCTTGGACCGCGGCGGCGTCGAGCGTCAGCACCTCGCGGTCGCGCATGAGCACTTCGCCGTCACAGACCGTGTGGCGCACGTCGCTGCCGCGGGCCGCGTACGCGAGGTGCGAGACGGGGTCGTGGACCGGCGTGAGGTGCGGCGCGTCGAGGTCGACGACCGCGAGGTCGGCGGCCGCGCCCGGCTCGATCCGGCCGCCGGGCAGCCCGAGGGCCTCGGCGCCCGCCGCGGTCGCCATCTCCACGACCGCGTCGGCGGGCACCGCGGCGGCGTCGTCCGCGGCGAGTTTCCCCAGCATGGCGGCGTCGCGCATCTCGTCGAACACGTCCAGATCGTTGTTCGAGGCCGCCCCGTCGGTGCCGAGCGCGACGGTGACGCCCGCCTCGCGGAGCCGCTGTACCGGGGCCATCCCGCTGGCGAGTTTCATGTTCGAGGCCGGACAGTGAACGATCGCGGTCCCCGCCTCGGCGAGCCGCTCGATCTCCGAGTCGTCGAGGTGGACGCCGTGCGCGAAGAAGTCGTCCGGGCCGAGCGAGTCGATTTCGGCGGCGTAGGCGATCGGCCGCACCCCCCGTTCGTCGACGATCGGGTCGACCTCGTCGACCGTCTCGTTCGCGTGGAGGTGGATCGGCACTCCGGCCTCGCGCGCCGCTTCGATCCCCTCGCGGAGGTACGTCTCCCCGACCGTCGTCAGCGAGTGCGGCATGAACGCAGTTCGGATCCGACCGTCCGCGGCGCCGTCCAACTCGGCGGCCACCGCGAGGCTCTCCTTGACGTCCGCGCGGGCGTCCGCCTCGTCTTTCCCGACCGTCACGACGCCGTGCCCCAGCCTCGCGCGCACCCCCGCGCGGTCGACCACGTCGGCGACGCGGTCCATCGCGAAGTACATGTCCGCGAACGCGGTGGTCCCGGATCGGATCATTTCGAGGACGCCGAGGGCCGTGCCCGCCTCGATGTCGTCCGGAGTGAGCGCCGCCTCGATCGGCCAGATGTCCTCCTGCAGCCACGCGTCGAGCGGCTTGTCGTCGGCGTACCCGCGGAGCAGCGTCATCGCGGCGTGCGTGTGGGCGTTGACGAGTCCGGGGATCACGAGCGACCCCTCGGCGTCGAGGGTCTCGTCAGCGCTCGCCGACTCGTCGCCGTCCTCCGCCGGTTCATCCTCTCCCGCCGTTTCGTCGCCCACCGCGAGGATCGTCCCCGCGTCGCTGTCGATCGTCACGTCGGCCGCCGTCACTCGGCCGTCCGGGTGGAGCACCCGGCCGCCCGTCACGCGAAGCGTGTTCATACCCGGCGTTTACCGCCCCGGACCTAACGCCTTCCGTTCGATGGAGGCCGTCGTCGGTGACACACCCGCCCGCCGGTCGTCCTCCGAACCTTCTTAGGCCGACGCCGCCCCCCTACGACCATGGCAACCGACGCCCAGCAGGCGTGTTTCGAGGCCGGGATCAAGTTCGGCTCGCTGTATCACCAGTTCGCGGGGACGCCGGTGAGCCCGTCGAGCGCCCGGAGCCTGGAGACGGCGATGGCGGAGGCGATCGAGAACCAGCCGTTCTGCGAGTCGGTGACCGTCGAGATCCACGACGACCGCGTCATGGACGCGATCGACCACGAGAACGGATACACGGAGCTCACCGGGTCGCTGATGGACGTGGAGATGCGCGTTCGGTACGAGGGCGTCCGGATCGACACCCGGATGGCGATGGCCGACGGCTACCCCCTGATGGAGCTCGTGGATGTTCGCGACGAGTGACGACCCCGTTCGAGACGGCGACTCCGTCCGGCTCCGGTGATCGACGATGGTCAAGCGACGCTACGGCGACGACACGGACCGGACCGGATTCGACGAGACGAGAAACTACCTCACCGATGCGGTTTCGCGGGTGGTCCCCCAGTGGCTGGCGCGCCGAGCGGTGACGATCGAGGTCGACACCGACCGGACGACCTACGACGCCGGCGACCCGGTCGAAATAACGGTTCGCATCCGCAACCGGCTTCCGCTGCCCGTTGAGGTGGTCACCGCCACTCGCCGGCGCTGGGGCTGGCGCGTCGACGACGTGCTCGAAGCCACCGACGAGCAGCGGTACCTCCGCGACGAGCCGACCGCCGTCGCGTTCCGCGCCGGTGAGACGAAGACGGCCACGGTGACGTGGAACGGTCACTTCCGTCGAAAGGGCCCCGACGGCCTCGATCGCTCCGTTCCCGCCGACCGAGGCGAGCACACGATCTCGGTGTTCCTCCCCGTCACCGACCCTCGGCCGGCACACGAGGACTCGATGCGGATTCAGATCCGGTAGGGCGGACGCTCCCGATATCGACGTTCAACAAAAACCGATCCGAGACCGGTCGGCGTCTCCGCCGGTCAGTCGTCGGCGCGGACGTCGCCGCCCGCGTGGGGCGTCTCGACCGCGTTGAGCTTCGCGGCGGCGTCCGCCGCGATCGCCGCGTCGCGGGTGCGGTGACACGCGGTGTAGTGCCGCCCGTCTCCGTACTCGGGGGCGACCTCGTACGCCGGCTCCTCGGTCGCACAGACGCTCGCGTCGGCGAACGACTCCGTGAGCAGTCGCTCGGCGTCGCCCCACTCCTCGGCCGCGATGTGGCCGAGCGCCTCGTCGATGAGGGTCCCGGCGTCGCCGCCGGGCGTCGCGTCGTCGAAGTAGCGACGACGGATCTCGGTGCGGTCCGTCGTCTCGAACGCCCGTCGCTTCACCGCCCGCTGGAACGCGAGGACGTTCGACCACTCCGCGTCCGTCATCTCGAACGCCTCGGGCTGGATCAACACCGGACAGCGGGTCCGGAACCGGCAGCCGGACGGCGGATCGATCGGCGACGGCACGTCGCCGGTCAACAGCGCCGTCCGTCCGTCGCTCCGGGGATCGGGGACCGGAATCGCGTCGAGCAAGGCCTGCGTGTACGGGTGCTGCGGGTTCTCGAACAGCTCCTCTTTGTCCGCGAGCTCGACCATCTGCCCGAGGTACATCACGGCGACGCGGTCGGAGATGTGCCGGATGACGCTCAGGTCGTGCGCGATGAAGAGGTAGGTGAGGTCGAACTCGTCTTGCAGCTCCTGCATCGTGTTGAGCACCTGCGCCTGGATGGACACGTCCAGCGCGGAGACGGGCTCGTCACAGACGATGAAGTCGGGGTTCACCGACAGCGCCCGCGCGAGGTTCACGCGCTGGCGCTGCCCGCCGGAGAACGCGTGCGGGTAGCGGTTGTAGTGTTGCGGGTCGAGTCCGACCTTCTCCAACAGCTCCTTGGCGCGCGCCTCGCGGCCCTCGTCGTCGAGCATCCCGTGGGCCTGCATCGGCTCCTCGACGATGGGACCGACCTTCATCCGCGGGTCCAGCGAGGACTGCGGGTCCTGGAAGATCATCTGCATGTCCTGTCGCTTCTGCCGAAGCGGCTCGCCGGAGATGGTCGCGAGGTCCTCTCCCTTGAAGTAGACGCTCCCGGAGGTCGGCTTCAGGAGTCGGAGCACCGTTCGGGCCAGCGTCGACTTCCCGCAGCCGGACTCGCCGACGAGCCCGAGCGTCTCGCCCTTCTTGATGTCGAAGCTCACGTCTTCGACCGCGCGGACGTTCGACGGGTTCCGCTCGACGAAGGGGAACTCGCTGTCGAGCGTCATCCCGCCGAACAGCCCGCCGTCGTTGTCGAAGTACTTACACAGGTTCCGGACTTCGAGGAGGGGTTCCCCCTCGGGCACGTCGTCGCTGCCAGTCAAGCCACTCATTCTTCGGCCTCCGTCTCGGTTAACCCGGCCGAGAACCCGCCGGTCGCCTCGGTCTCAATCGGTCGGCTCTCGTCGTAGCCGACCTCGAACGCGTCGTACTTGACGCACGCCGCGCTGTGTTTGGGCTCTCCGTCGGCCGCGAGGTTCCGCGCCTCGGGGTGCACCTCTCGACACACCTCGCGCGCGTCCGGACACCGCGAGTGGAACCGACAGCCCGACGGCGGGTTGATCGCTTCCGGCATCACCCCCTTGATCGGATCGAGCTCGTGGACCGTCTCGTCCGGTCTGGGCATCGAGTCCAGAAGCGCCTGCGTGTACGGGTGTTTCGTGTCGTAAAACAGGTCGTCGACCTCGGAATGTTCGATGATCTCGCCGAGGTACATGACGTTCACGCGGTCGCATATCTCCGCCACGACGCTCATGTCGTGTGTCACCCAGATGAACGAGGTGTCGTACTTCTCTTGTAAGTCCGTCACCATCTCGAGGATCTGGCCTTCGACGGTGACGTCGAGTGCGGTCGTCGGCTCGTCGGCGATGATGAGGTCGGGCTGACAGGCGAGCGCCATCGCGATGAGCACGCGTTGGCGCATCCCGCCGGAGAACTGGTGCGGGTACTCGTCGTACCGCGACTCCGGCGCCGGAATGCCGACCTCTCGGAGCATCTCTATCGCCTCTTCTTTGGCCTCGTCGGCCGACAGGTCCCGGTTGATCTCGATGAACTCCCGGAGCTGTCCCCCCACGGTGAAAACGGGGTTCAGCGACTCCATCGGGTCCTGGAAGATGATGGCGATCTCGCGGCCGCGGATCTGTTCGCGCATCTCCTCTTCGGAGAGCATCTCGTCGCGGGGCCGCGGCTCGCCGTCCGCGCCCTCTTCGAGGCCGAATATCGTCTCGCCTTTGAACGTGATCTCGCCGCCGACGATCTCGCCGGGGCTGTCCACGAGACGGAGGAGACTCGACGTGGCGACGGACTTCCCGGCTCCGGACTCGCCGACGAGCCCGACGATCTCTCCTTCGTAAACGTCGAAGGAGATGCCGTCGACGGCCCGCACGGTGCCGTCCTCGGTGAAAAACTGTGTCTTCAGATTCTCGACGCTGAGTAGTGGTTCGCTCATGTTAGTTGTTTATCCGCGGATCGAGTGCGTCCTGTAGCCCGTCGCCGAGGATGTTGAATCCGATAACGGTGACGAGGATGGCCATCCCGGGCCAGAGGCTGAACGTCGGCGCCGGGAGCATGTAGTTACGGGACGCCGAGAGCATCTGTCCCCACGAGGGCGTCGGCGGCTGCGCGCCGAACCCGAGGAACGAGAGCCCGGCGACGATGAGGATGCTCACGCCGATCTGGAGCGTCGCCTGCACGAGCACGGGGGCGAAACTGTTCGGAATGATGTGCCGGAGGATGATGTTTCGGTCCTTGACGCCGGCCGCGCGGGCGGCCTCGATGTAGTCCTCCTCGCGGATCGAGACGACCCGCGAGCGGATGAGCCGGTTGAACACCGGGATCGACGTGATCCCCACGCCGATCATCGCGAAGGTGAGGTCGCGACCGAACGCGGTCATGAACGCGATGACCAACACGAGGAACGGGATCGCGTAGATGGTCTCCGTGATGCGCTGGAGCACGTCGTCGATCCAGCCGCCGTAGTAGCCGGAGACCGCCCCGATCAGCGTCCCGCCGACGAGGCCGATCCCCGTCGCCATGAACCCGACCGTGATCGCGATCCGCGTGCCGTAAAACAGGCGCACGAAGATGTCGCGCCCGCGGTGGTCGGTCCCCATCGGGTGCTCGATGACGCCCGCGCCGAACTGGTTTTCCATCCCGACGGGCGGGAGGAGGCGCTGGACCTCATCCGGGTCCTGAACCGGGCTGTACCAGAACATCTCCGCGACCGCGTAGTCGAAAATGTAGTAGTCGATCGCCGCGAGCACCGCGATGAGCGTGACGAAACCGACGGTGTAGATCCCCATCAGCGCCGTCGTGTCGCGCTTGACCTGTTTCAGCGTGTACCGAAGCCCGACGCGGGCCTCGACTTCGCCGGCGCCGCTCTCCGAACCGTCCGCCGTGGTATCCGTCTGTGGGTCTGGTTCCGTTGCCATTATTCGTCACCGTAGGCGACGCGCGGGTCGATGTAGGCGTACGCGACGTCGGTGACGATGACACCGACGACGAACGCGACGCCGAACATGAACGTCGTCCCCATGATCAGCTCGTAGTCCTGGTTGTTGATCGCCGTGATGATCAGCCGACCCATGCCCTGTATCTCGAAGACGGTCTCGGTCAGCACCGCGCCGCCGAGGGCCGTCGAGAGCCCGAGTCCGATGATCGTTATCACGGGCAGCTGTGCGACCTGGAAGGCGTGCTTCCGAACGATCTTCGACTCCGAGACGCCGTACGCGCGGGCGAGCTTGACGTACTCGCCCTGCAGCGACTCGACCATCGACGACCGCTCTATGCGCGTGATCTGTGCCATCTGGAGCGTCCCGAGCGCCACCATCGGCATCGCCAGGTGGTGCAGCGACGTTCGGATCACCTGTAGTTGCGTCTCCGCCCCGCGGATGTCGGCGGGGTCGGCCCACGGCAGCGGCAGTCCCCGCGCCGGGAACCAGCCGAGGTAGAACGCGAAGATGATGATGAGCATCAGGCCGATCCAGAACGACGGCGTCGACACGCCGATGAGCGAGACGATCCGCGAGACGTGGTCGGCCGGCTTGTTGCGCCGCTTCGCCGAGATGACGCCCAGCGGGATCGCGGTCACGATCGCGAACAGGAACGCGGACACGGTGAGGTACAGCGTCACCGGCAGCCGGAGCAGGATCATCTCTAACACCGGTCGGTCGTAGTAGATGCTGTGTCCCAGATCGCCCGACGCGACGCCCGAAAGGTACGTCAGGAAGCGTTCGTGCGCGGGACGATCGAGCCCGTACCGGGCCTGAATCGCCTCGACCTGCTCCTGTGCCGGGGTCGGCCCCAGCATGATCTCGACCGGATCCCCGGGGATCTGATTGGCGAGGAAAAACGTGATCGTAATGATACCGATCAGGACGGGAATTGACTGTGCGAGCCGCCAGAGTGTGTACCGTAGGAGCCCCATTTCTTGGCGTGTTGTTACTGTCTACTTTAGACTGCGTTGTTATACTTGACTGATCGCCGTCGGACCGTCTCTGACCGAATTCGACCGTTTTCGACCGGAACTGTTGTACATCTGATCGTTGTTGGTTGCATCGGCGCAGGCCGGTGGTTCGCTCATCGCTCCGAGTGGAACGATCCCTTCTCGCCCGACTGGAACGGCTGGTAACCGACGCGGAAAACCGGCACGCGGCCGGATGTGAGTGTCGTACTGTTCGCCGCCGGGTCCGGATTACTCCACCGAGACGTTGTTGTGCCCGGTGAAGATCTGCACCTCGGTCGAGATCGCGTGCGCGCTGAAGTCCGAGACACGCTCGTGGATACCGTAGGAGTTGTTGAGGTTGTACGCCGGGATGTGGACGCGTCCCTCCAGCAGTTCCGTGGTCGCGTCGATGTAGAGCTGCCGACGCTCCTCGCGGTCGGCGCTCTCGCGGGCCTGCGTCAGCATCTCGGAGGCCTCGTCGTAGTCGTGGAACGTCCCGTTGGTGACGCCCTCCGTCTCCTGGCTCAACAGCTGGTACGCGAACGCGTCGGGGTCGGGCGAGCCGGACCAGCCGAGCGTGTACATGTTGAAGTCCTCTTCGCTCCCGCTGGTGTACGCGTCGGTGAACGTCCCCCAGTCGAGTCGCTGGACTTCGACGTTCTCGAAGCCGGCGTTTTGCAGGCCGTCACCGATGGAGACGCCGATCTGCTCGCGCATGTCGTCCGGCGGGACGATGATGCGCCAGTTGTAGTCCATGTCCACGCCCGCCTCCTCGAACAGCGCCGTCGCCTCGTCGAGGTCGCGGTCGTGAGAGATGTCGCCCCACTCGTCGAGCGGGAAGTCCCACTCGTCGGCCATCGTCTCCGGGTACGGGCTCACTTGCCGGACGCCAGCCGGCGCGACGAAGTTCTCGATGGCCTGATCCATCGAGAAGCAGTAGTCGACCGCCTCGCGCACGAGGGGGTCGGACGTCGGGCCCTCGCCGCAGTTGAACGCGAGGTAGAAGTAGCCGACGCCGGGTTCTTCGTCGATCGTGGCGCTCTGGTTGTTTTGGACGGTCTCGTACAGCTGCGGCGGGATCGTCTCGATGATGTCGACGTTGCCGGTCTCGAGCTCGGTCACTCGGGTCGTCTGCTCTTCGATCGGGTCGAACTCGATGGTCGCGACGTTCGGTAGCCCGTTCGAGTCGTCCCAGTAGTCGTCCCAGCGTTCGAGCGTCGCGTAGCTCTCCGGCTCCCACTCGACGAGCTGGTACGGTCCGGAGCCGACCGGATCCGTGTTGTACGCCTCCGTGTCCTCGGTCCGCACCGACTGGTTCACGACGTTGCGAACCAGCGCGACCTCGAACGCGCCGTACGGGTACGACAGATCGAACTGAACGGCCGACTCGTCGATGACCTCCGCGGACTCGACCATGTTGACCTCGGCGGCGTTCTCGGTTTCTTCTTCTGCGGGGGCCACCACGGTGTGCATGACGTCTTCGGCCGTCACGGGGTCGCCGTTGTGGAACTCCGCGTCGTCGCGGACCGGTACGATGAACCGGGTACCCTCACGCTCGACGGTCGGCGCCTCCGACGCGATCTTCGGCACGATGCCGACGCCCTCGTCGTACTCGTAGATCCCGTCGAACATCTGGTTCGCGATCTGCAGGGAGGGGACGTCGTTGATGACGACCGGGTCCATGTCGAGGGGGCCCTTGACCTGTGCGAAGTACAGCTCCTGGTTCGGGAGGTCGCTACCGCCGTCGCCGCCGCTGCCGCCGTCGTCGCCGTTGCCGCCGTCGCCGCTGCCGCCGTCGTCGCCACCGTTACCGCCGGTACAACCGGCGAGGAGGAGCGAGGATGACACCGCCATACCACTCGCCAGCGCCTGCCGGCGAGTGATGCCTAACGTCGTGTTGTGTTCGCGTGGCATACACAGACGGTATTGGGTGGTGGTGATAAATCTTGCCACCCGTCCGCGGTGATCGACGGCGTTCGTGCCATTCTCACACGACAGTTGGTCGATTCATGTCGAAATCAGAGGATGATTCTCTCGATATTCGCTACTGAACCGACGATCTGCAACATCCCCTCTGACTCTCGAACAACTGTCCACTAGTTGATCGGCCTCGTCACGTATCGCGGTCGTGACCGCGATGTCCACCGATGTCCACAGGGTTGCGACGCCCACCGCCCACCACCCGACCGCGACGCTCGTTACTCGGCGTCCGGGGTCGTGTCTCGGACCGTTCCCACGCCCTTGCTCGACCCCTCTCGGAAGACGAAGCGCTGCCCCTCCTCGATCAGATACGGGCGGAACTTGAACCGGACTCGCGTTCGGCCCGTATCGCCGGGGAGCAGCTGTCCGCCTTCGGGGGCGAAGACGGCGGCTTCCGAAACGGTCTCGACGTGGACGACCGGCTCGTATCCCTCACCGATCCGGGTCGGGTGGTTGAGGACCATCACCTCGGCTTCGAACTCGCGGACCGGCTCGGGCTCGCTCCCCCTCGGGACGAGCGCCATCCCGCGTTTGATTTCCGCCTCGTCGACGCCTTTCAACGCGATGCCGACGATCCGACCGGCCGTGGCCTTGTCGACGCGGTGGTAGTGCATCTCGATCGACCGGACCTCGACCGGGCGGAACGAGCCGTCGGCCATTGGTCCCAGCAGCAGCTCGTCGCCGGCCTCGACGGTGCCGGAATCGACCGTTCCGGACGCGACCGCCCCGACGCCGGTCACCTTGTAGCTGCGGTCGATGTACATCCGGAACGACTCGCGTTCGGGCGTCGCCCGCTTCGGGAGCGCCTCGAACAGCCGGTCGAAGGTCTCGATACCCGCTTTCGACACCGCGCTGGTGCGCACGAGCGGGACGATGCCGTCGCCGACCTCCGAGACGGCCGTCTCGACGCCGTGCCGGTCGACGAGCAGCGGCGTTTGGCCGGCGTCTCGGAGCGTCGACTCGATCTCGCGTTCGACCGCGGCGACCCGGTCGTCGCTCACGGCGTCGGCCTTGGTGATCGCGACGATGGTCGGCAGCTCCGTCGCTAACAGGATCCCGAGGTGCTCTCGCGTCGTCTTGGTCGGCCCGTCGTCCGCGGCGACGACGAGGAGCCCGTAGTCGAGCTTCTGACCGACGAGCCCCCGGATCGTCGTCCGGAGCCACGGCTCGTGACCCACCGTGTCGACGAACGAGACGAGGCGGTCGGCCTCCTCGACGATGCGCGCGCGATCGGATTTCCGGTGCGGGTTGTCCATCCGAACCGGCTCCTCGCGGTCGTCCGCGAACCCGTAGACGGCGTACGAGAGGTCCGCGGAGAGCCCCCGTTCGACCTCGTGAGGCTGGACATCGAGGAAGCCGCGCGTGCCGCCCTGGCCGTCGTCCCGCCGCCCCGTGACGAGCGTGCCGACGAGCGTCGACTTCCCGTGGTCGACGTGGCCGGCCGTCCCGACCACGAGATGGTCGTCGTCCGCCTCGAACAGCCCGCCCTCGCGGAGCGTGGCGAGCCCGACGAGCCCCGCCTCGCTCCCGTTTCCGTCGCCGCCGGCGCTCCACGTCTCGACGTCGGCGATGTGCGCGTCCGCCTCCTCGGCAAGTAGCGAAAGCACGTCCATGGTCTCGGAGAAGGCCGCGGGGGCGACCCCGGCGAGCCCGCCGTCGTCGGTCACACCGAGGACGTACGTCGCCTCGCCGTCGCCGGAGAGCACGCGGTGGCGGAGTTGGGCCACGAGCGACTCCATGCGCCCCTCGGCCAAGTGGACCTCGCGTGTCAGTCGCTCCTTGAACTCGATCGCGCCGCCGTCTCGTTCACCGCGCTCGATGGCCCGCCGTAGCGCGGACCGGTCAGCGCTCATACCCGTTCGTAGGCGGCAGCCGGGCTTAACGGTTTTCGTGCGACACGTCCCCACGCCACGTGATCGGTGTCGGGCGCTCGGGAGCCCTCCCGAGCGACGCAGTACGTCGCCGAGCGGCTCCATCCCTCTATCCCTCGTCCCTCCATCCCTCCATCCCTCGTCCCTCCATCCCTCTATCCCTCCGCCCCGATCTGAGCCCGCTACGCACCTTTTAAGCGACCGCCCCGGACAACGGCAGTATGGACACCTCGGTCCCCAGCGTCGCCGAACGCCGCGTCCACGTCGCGCCGCTCGGACACGAACACGACCGGATCGTCGACCCCCTCCGTCGCCACGGCGCCGACGTGGTCTACCTGCTGGCGGACGAACCGGACCGCGACGCCGCACGCGGCGCCGTCGACTTCGAGGCGGCCGCCGCCGCGGATCCGACGGAGACTCGCGTCGACGTCGACCGGCTCGCGGACTACCAGCGCGACGTGTGGGAGGCGATCGAGTCGTTCGCGTCGGTTCGGGCGCTCCCCGTCGAACTCGCGGACGTGTACGACGTGCTCGGCGTGACGACGACGATCGCCGCCCGCCACGGCGCGGGCGACCCCGACGGCGACCGCCTGTTCGCGAACGTCTCTACCGGCCCGCGGATCGCCGCCGTCGGCGTCGCGATGGCGTGTATGATCGTCGGCGCGCGCCCGTACAGCGTCGAGCCGGAGACGCACCGTCACGACCTCGACGAGGCACCGCTCACTACCGGCGTCGAACGGACCGTCGACCTCCCGCTCTACCCGATGGACGCGCCCACCGCAGACCAGGTCGCGGTGCTCGGTCGCCTCCACGACCGCGCCGCCGACCACCTGACGACGGACAAGTGGAACCTGATCGAGTGGGCGCGCGGTCGCGAACTGGCCTTTCTCCGGGAGGCCGGCGAGAGTCGGACGGCGAAGTACCGCGCACTGGAGACGCACGTCCTCGGTCCGCTGCTCGATCGCGGTTACGTCGAACTGGAAGACGTCGGTCGATCGGACTCGGTCCACCTCACCGAGACGGGCCGGCGGGTGTACTTCGCGTTCCAACACAAACTCGGCGGGACGTAGCCGACCCTCGCGCTTTCGTCCCGTTCGGACGATCCTCGCACCTCCGGCCCCCATTCGCACCTGACTCACTCGTTCGCCCGCCACTCGGCTCAGCACGGATCAGTCAGTCCGTTCGTACTGTACGGTTCGTCCGGACTGTTCACGGCGAACGTAGAATATCGGACCGGGCCTCGATTCAAGTGCGTGACGCCCGGGCGGCCGCGGTTCCTCCCTCCGCCCTCCCACGGCTTCGACTCGTCGGTCCACTGCGGCCCTCGCCGCGGTCCCCGCTGACACCGTCGCGGCCGCCCGGAGCGTCACGGACGGCGGTTCTCGCCGTCGTTTCTTCCGACACCGGCCCGTCGGCGTCCACCCGATCGCTTATAAACCACCGACAGCGAGACGAACGCCGCCACGCTCGAACCCCGGACCACCCCCTCGCTTTTGTCATTTGACTGTCTACATATGCCTATGGTCGAGACTGGTCCAAAGAAGGTTCAACTGAGCGATTCGGAGAGAGACGCGTTCTTAAACAGCGTCGATACCGGGGTTCTTTCGCTGTCGACGCCGTCCGACGAGCCACCGCACAGCGTCCCCGTTTCGTTCGGATACAACGCCGCTCAGACCGCCTTCTACTTCCGGATCGCGGATCTGCCTCCCGAGTCGAAAGGCGAGCTGGACGGCAGGTTAGTGACGTTCGTCACGTACGGGATGGACGAAGCGATCGGCGGCTACGTCAGCGTCGTCGCGCAGGGGGCGCTCGAACCGACGACGGGCGATGAGACCGACACGGAAGCGCTCGCGGGACTCGAAGGGGTCACGATCCCGTTCGTGGACATCTTCGGCGAGCGCCCCGCGGATCTCAGTTTCTCGTTCTACCGGCTCGTTCCGGAGACGCTCACCGGACGCAAGGAAGTGGCAACGGAGTTGTAGCGTCCCACACGGCCGTACTTTTCATCTGCGTTCGTCCGTTCGTGTTCACTTATCGGCGTTCATCGGTCCGCGTTCATCGGTCCGCGTTCGTCCCGTTCGCTCCGCGAATTCCGCCGCTCACTCCGCTGTCAGGTCGACGTACGTCCGGCGGACGGTCACCGGCGTCACGTCGGCGACGTCGGCCGCCTCCCGTTGGGTGCAGTCGGCGTCCAGTTCGCGGGCCGCGGTGTACAGGCAGGCGGCGGCGACCCCGACCGGGTTGCGACCGTTGGCGATCCCCTCCTCGACGGCGCGGTCGGCCAACGCTCCCGCACGACGCTCGATATCGGCGTCGACGTCGAGGTCGCTCGCGAAGCGCGGGAGGTACTCTGCCGGCCCGGTCGGACCGATCGGGAGTCCGAGCTCTCGGTTCATCGCGTCGAAGGCGGCCCGGTGTTCGTCCTCCGTCGCCTTCGCGGCGTCGCAGACCTCGCTCACCGTCCGCGCCACGGCGGCGGTGCGGCAGGCGACGTAGACGCAGGCGGCCGCGAACCCCTCCAGCGACCGACCGCGCAGCAGGCTCTCGTCCTGCGCGGAGTCGAACAGCGTGCAGGCCGTGTCGCGGACGCTGTTCGGGAGGCCGAGCGCACCGGTCAGCCGCCGGATCTCGGTGTACGCGTACACCTTGTTGCGGTCGCGCTTCGTCGAGATCCGCGCCCGGTTGTGCTGGGTCCGCATCCGGGCGAGCCGCCGGCGCTTGCGCCCCTTCACGCGGGTGGACCTGCCGATCTCCGTCGACAGTCCGCGGTCGTGTCGAGAGCGCGTTAGCGGCGCGCCCGTGCGTTTGGGATTCGTGTCGTCGTCCGCGAACGAGCGCCACTCGGGCCCGTGGTCGATCCGGTCGGCGTCGACGACGAGCCCGCAGTCGGTACAGACGCGCTCCGACGAGTCGACCCGCGTCCGACCGCCGCACTCGGGACACTCGTCGACGGCGACGGTCGCTGTCTCTTCGGTGCGGTCGGCGGTTTCAGTGCGGTCGGCCGTTTCGGTGCGGTCGGTCGTTTCGGTTCGATCGGCCGTCTCGGTTCGATCGGCCGTCTCGGTGCGGTGCGAACGGACGCGGGTCGGGTGTACCTCGGTCATCACGTATCGAACTCGGGCCCGATACCTTACTTAAACCCGGGTGGATCGGGGGTCGATCGCGCCGATCTGGACCGTCGAACCGACCGGTTACCGATCGGTTATTTTGGCCGTTTTCCCCGCGCAGTACGGTGGTTTTAACACGTCGAACAAGCGACTTATTCGCATGACGCTGTCGGAGATCGCGGACGGCCTCGAAGTCACGTCGCGCCAGCGCGACCGCGGTGTCGCCGTCGCCGACGACACGGAGACGCCGCTCGTCGACCGGCTGGAGTCGCACGCCGACGACCTCCCCTGCACGCCGGCGGCGACGGCCACGCTCGTCGACGCGTACACCGCCGGTCGGAGCATCGGCGACGCCGCCCGTGAGGCCGGTGTGGCGCCGATGACCGGCGCGAAGGCGCTCCACCGCTGCGGGGTCTCAGGGATCTGCCCGCTCGCGCCGAGCCGTCGCGGCGTGGTCCGCGACTGGCTCGACGGTCGGATCGCGCGTAGCGAGGCGGTCGCGCTCTCCGGCGGCGACGACGCGGACTTCGCGCTGGCGACGTACGTCGAGACGCACGATCCCGTTCCCGCGGTCGCCAACGCCGTCGACGCGCACGTCGCCGGTACCGCACCGCTCGGGGGCGGGCGCGGCGACCGCGACGACGAGGCGCTCGGCGGCGCGCTCGGATCGCCCGACGGGCTCCGCTGAGCGCGTTCACGCTTCCGGGCGCGTCAGACGTTCTTCGTTCTCACGGTCCATTCGATCTGCCGACCCCCGTGTCACCGACCGCTCCGCCTCTTCATCCGGTCGACCACCGCGCGGCGTCCGCTACGGCGCCAGCCGATCGATCAGTCCCGACTCGTCGAAGTCGACCCCGACCGCCGTGTCGAACGCGGTCGCGTACGCGTCGGCTATCGCTTGCGCGTACGCTCCGCCCCCGGTCGCCGTGACCGGAGCGCCCGCGCCCGTCTGCTCGGCGGGCGGGAGAACGGGATCGGCGTCGTGGCGAGCGGCGTCGCCGTCGGCGCCCTCGGTGCCGCCGACCCCTTCGACCGCAATCGCCCCGTCGACACTGCCGCCCACGTCGGCGATCCGTCCGCGGAGCCGCTGGAGGGCGTCCCGCCCGTGCGGCGTCGCCGGGTGCACCGCTTCCACGCGGTCGGCGGCCGTGACCGCCGCGACCGCCTCGTTGGAACCGACCGGAGCGGTGTCGACGATCACCGCGTCGTAGGCGCTCGCCGCCTCGTCGATCCGGCGTTCGAGCTTCTGTGCAGCCTCCGCGGTCTTCGCTCTCGCGAGCCGCTCGAACGGCGCGCGGGCCGGGATCGCGTCGAGCCGACCGGGTAGCTCGACCGCGTCGTCTCCGCCGACAACCGGGTACGTCGCCGTCGACAGCGATGCGCCGGTCTCGTCGGTGAGAAGCGTCGTGAGATCCGTGCCGATCCGACCGGTCACGTACTCGGAGAGCCCCTGCGTCGTGAACGCGGCGTCGACGACGGCCACGTCGCGGCCGTCGCGAGCGCCGAGCGCCGCCAGCTCGACGGCGGTTCGCGTCGTCCCCGCGCCGCCGGTCGCCCCGACGAGCGCGAGCGTCGTCGCGTGCATACGGTCGGCTACTCGCGGTTTGGCGGTTAACGCTGTCGAACGATGGTCGTACTCTGCCGGCCGCTCACTCGGCTATCGCGTCGGCGACGGCGTCGAGTTCGTCATCGGACAGGTCGGGTCGCTCCCCGCCGACCGCGTGTAGCGGCGCGCCGCCGTCGCCCTCGAATCGCGGGATGATGTGGACGTGCGCGTGCGGGACCTCCTGACCGGCGGCCTCGCCGTCGTTGATGCCGACATTCGCCCCGTCGGCGCCGACGGTCGACTGGACGTGCGGGGTGAGTTCGGTCACGGCCGCGAACAGGGCGGCCGCGAGGTCGTCGTCGAGGTCGCCGACGTGCTGGGCATGTGTCTTGGGAATGACGAGCGTGTGTCCGCGCGCGAGCGGGTTGGCGTCGAGGAAGGCCACCACGTCGTCGGTCTCGTGAACGATCCGGGCCGGGATCTCCCCGTCGACGATCGAACAGAAAATGCAGTCGTCGGACATACGCGAGGGGTCGACGCGGTGACCTATCAAGGTTTCCCGGCACGAGCCGTCGTTCGGGCGCCGCGGCTTGCTCTCCCGTCTACTCCTTGGCGTCCTCGCGGACGATCTCCTCGGCGTCCTCGCGGACGATCTCCTCGGCGTCCTCGCGGACGGTCTCGTCGTCGGCCTCGCGAACGGTCTCGTCTCCGTTCGCGCGCACAGCGTCGTTGACGTCCGTGCGCACGGGCTCTGTGGCGTCCTCGGGCCCGGCCTCGCCGGCGTCTTCGCGAACGGTCCCGCCGACGACGAGCGCGGCGCCGATGATCACGAGGTTCTTGATGATGTACTGCCCCTCGACAGTCAGTTCGTGCGGGAACGTGACGAACACGACCTCCGGCAGGAGGACGACCGGCAGGAAGGTGCCGGGCATCTGGAGGAACAACAGCAGGATCCCGACCCTGATGAGCGGCCGGTACAGCAGACACAGCCCGATGAGCACCTCCCAGACGCCGAGGATCGGAACGAACACCTCGGCCGGCACCACGTACACCGTCGCGGCGACGAGTTCGGCGGCCGGGCTTCCGCCGACAACCTTCAGCCCGCCGAACCAGATGAACACGATCCCGAGCGCGACGCGGAGGACGGGGATCCCGAGCCGGTTCATCTGCCGCGTGATCTCGCGGTCGATCCGGTCGAAGCGCTCCCGGGCCGCGTCGAATCGGTCCGTCGCGTCGGGATCGCCCTCGGTCTCGGTTTGGGTCGGTTGTGAGGCGGACATTGGCTCTCGCGATCGATAGGGGCTCGATACGCAAAAACCCTCGTCAGGAGCGCTCACGCGCCGGTAAAAGCGCTTTTCGATCGTGAATAATCCCCCGCCGCCGGGGTCTTCGATCACTCCTCGGCGTCCGGAAACGGCACGTCGACGAGCGTGCCGTCGTCGGGGAGCAGACACTCGCCGTCGAACGCCGCCCGCGCCTCCCGCAGAATGGGCGAGGCGTCGCCGGCGTACCGGGAGGAGACGTGGACGAGCGCGAGCCGTTTCGCGTCCGCTCGCGCGGCGATCTCACCCGCCTCGCGGCCCGTCGAGTGCGCCGTGTCGCGGGCGCGGTCGGCCATGTCGTCGGCGAACGTGGCGTCGTGGACGAGGAGGTCCGCGTTCTCGGCGACCTCGACGGTCCGCTGGCGCGGACGCGTATCGGCGGTGTACACCAGCTTCCGACCCGGCCGCGCCGGGCCGACGACCTGTTCCGGCTCGACGACCGTTCCGTCCTCGGCCTCGACCGGCTCGCCCGCGTGCAGCCGGCCGAACTTCGGGCCGACGGGGACCCCGAGCTCCTCGGCTTTGGGGCGGTCGAACCGGCCGGGACGGTCCGCCTCGTCGAGGACGTACCCCTGTGATTTGGTCCGGTGTGTCGTCTCGAAGGCGCGGACCGCGTAGCCGTCGGCGTCGAGGGCGACCTCGCCGGGCGCGACGGGCTCGATCCGGACGTGGAAGGCGGGGTCGTGGCCGACCGCGTGCACGAGCTCGTGGAGGTCGTCGGCGGTCCCCGGGGGACAGTGGATCGTCAGCGGCTCCGCGCGGTCGTTGAACCCGAGCGTCTGGACCAGCCCCGGGATCCCGAGTACGTGGTCGCCGTGGAGGTGCGAGACGAACAGGTGGTCGATGCCGAACCCGGTGCCGTACCGCATCATGCCGCGCTGGGTCCCCTCGCCGCAGTCGAAGAGGAGGCGGTCGCCCTCGCGGTTGACGAACAGTGCGCTCGGCGCGCGCTCGGTGGTCGGGACGGCGCCGCCGGTCCCGAGGAAGGTGACGCGAAGGGACATACCCGTCCTGCGTCCGGCGGTGATAAACTCCTTTCGAGGCGTCGTCGCGCAGCGCCGATTGCGGTCGAAGCCGACATGTGGCCGGCGCGCCGAACCCGACTATGCACGACTCCATCGCCGCGCTCGTTCGACAGGAGGGATGGCGCGCCGAGGGCGACGCGGCGCGCGTCCACTACGACGGCGGCGGCGACCGATTCGCGGTGGAGTTCTACGCGGGGCCCGGTCTCGTCCTCTACTGGACTGTCCCCGAAACGCCCGGATCGACGTCCCCGTCCTCGGCCGACGACACCCCGGAAGCCGGAACGGCGGCCCCGGTTCCGCGCCGGACCGTCCCCGACCCGCTTCGACGGCGGATCCGCGAGGACCTCGCCGCCGCCGACGTCGATGCGAGCGTCGAGCGTCGCGAGATCTGATAGCCCGTGATCCCCCGTGATCGCCGTCTAAACCGCCCGATACCGGTGATTTACGCCGATATGTTTCGGTTCGAAGGAAACCTATTTGCGGCGCTGTCCGATAGGAACGGCAATGAGTAGCGTCGAGTGGGAAGACGACGATCCCTTCGAGGAGCAGCGGGACAAAATCGATAACCCGATGAAGCGGCTGTTCCTCGCGTACGGTCGCGACTACCTCCCACAGGTCTCCGTCGGTATCGTCGCCAGCGTCTTCGCGCGCCTCCTCGATCTCCTCCCCCCGCTCATGCTCGGGATCGCCATCGACGCGGTGTTCTACGAGGACGCGCTGTTCAGCGAACAGATTCCCCTCGTGCTCCTCCCGGACGCGTGGCTCCCGACCGGACAGACCGAGCAGTTCTGGTTCACCGTCGCCGTCATCGGCGGCGCGTTCGGCATCGGCGCGGGGTTCCACTGGGTCCGCAACTGGGGGTTCAACTCGTTCGCCCAGCACATCCAACACGACGTGCGGACCGACACCTACGACAAGATGCAGCGGCTGAACATGGAGTTCTTCTCCGACAAGCAGACGGGCGAGATGATGTCCATCCTCTCGAACGACGTGAACCGACTCGAACGGTTCTTAAACGACGGGATGAACTCGCTGTTCCGCCTCTCCGTGATGGTCGTCGGTATCGGCGTCCTGCTGTTCTGGATCAACTGGCAGCTCGCCTTAGTCGCGCTGCTGCCCGTACCGGTCATCGCCGGGTTCACCTACATGTTCATCAAGATCATCCAGCCGAAGTACGCCGAGGTGCGCTCCTCGGTCGGGAAGATGAACTCCCGGCTGGAGAACAACCTCGGCGGCATCCAGGTGATCAAGTCGTCGAACACCGAGCCGTACGAGTCGGACCGCGTCGACGACGTCTCGATGGACTACTTCGACGCCAACTGGGACGCGATTCGCACCCGCATCAAGTTCTTCCCGGCGCTCCGCGTGCTCGCCGGCATCGGTTTCGTGTTCACCTTCGTCGTCGGCGGGCTCTGGGTGTTTCAGGACGCCCCGCCGGGACCGTTCACCGGCGACCTCTCGGTCGGGATGTTCGTCGTCTTCATCCTCTACACGCAGCGGTTCATTTGGCCCATGGCGCAGTTCGGGCAGATAATCAACATGTACCAGCGCGCCCGCGCCTCGTCCGCACGGATCTTCGGGCTCATGGACGAGCCCTCGCGACTCGCCGAGGACCCCGACGCCGAGGAGCTGGTCGTCGGCGACGGCGAGGTCGTCTACGACGACGTCAGCTTCGGGTACGACGAGGAGACGATCGTCTCCGGCATCGACTTCACCGTCGCGGGCGGCGAGACGCTCGCGCTCGTCGGCCCCACCGGCGCCGGCAAGTCGACCGTCCTCAAACTGCTGCTCCGGATGTACGACGTCGACGACGGCGAGATCCGGATCGACGGACAGGACGTCCGCGACGTGACGCTCAAGTCGCTCCGCCAGTCCATCGGCTACGTCGGCCAGTCCTCGTACCTGTTTTACGGCACCGTCCGCGAGAACATCACCTACGGCACCTTCGACGCCACGGACGAGGCGGTCCGCGAGGCCGCCCGCGCGGCGGAGGCCCACGAGTTCATCGAGAACCTCCCCGACGGGTACGACACGATGGTCGGCGAGCGCGGCGTCAAGCTCTCCGGCGGGCAGCGCCAGCGGGTCACCATCGCGCGGGCCGTGCTGAAAGACCCCAACATCCTCATCCTCGACGAGGCGACCTCCGACGTCGACACGGAGACGGAGATGCTGATCCAGCGCTCGCTCGATCGGCTCACCGAGGACCGCACGACGTTCGCCATCGCGCACCGCCTCTCGACTATCAAGGACGCCGACACGATCCTCGTGCTGGAGGGCGGCGAGATCGCCGAGCGCGGGACCCACGCGGAACTGCTCGACAACGACGGACTCTACGGTCACCTCTGGGGTGTGCAGGCCGGCGAGATCGACGAGCTCCCACAGGAGTTCATCGACCGCGCCCAAGAGCGCACCGCGCAGCTGATCGAGGACGCCGAGAGCGACGACGACTGACTCGGTACGGACGACGCTCCCGGATTCCGGCGGCCAGCGGTCTCAGCCCGACAGCTGGCTCCAGTCGCCGGCGGCGTCGATCGTCGTGGCTTCGGTTTCGTCGCCGTCGGAGTCGTCGCCCGTCTCGTCGGAGTCGCTGCCCCGGTTGTCGTCCGGGTCTCCGTGATATCCCACGACAGCGTCGTCGCCGAGCCCGCGTAAGATCGCGTCTCGGACCTCCCACGGTTCGGTGAACGTCGACGTCGAGCACTCTTCGAGCGCCGACTCCAACCGCTCGCTGCCGGCCGCGGTCGCGAGTTCGAACCCGCCGTACTGCTCGATCAGCTCCGCGGCGGTCACCGGGTACTGGTGCTCCCGGAGCGCCCGTTTCAACGGCCCGAACGTCACCCCGTACGCCCGGGCCTGCTCGTNTGCCAGCCCGCTCAGAGATGTGTATAAGAGACAGCCGCGGACCGTCGGCTATAGGGGTTGTGCCACCGTCGGGCCGGTATGCACCTCGCGGACGCAACCTGGACCGACGTGCGCGACGCCGACGTCGACGTCGCGTTCGTCCCCGTCGGCAGCACCGAACAGCACGGCCCGCACGCCCCGCTCGGCACGGACACGCTCGACGCGGTCGCCGTCGCCGAGGCGGGCGCGGAGGCCTACGAGACGGGGGCCGGTGCCGCCGCCGACACGCCCGACACCGCCGCCGACGAGCGGGGCGAAACCGGCGGAGGTGCGGTCGCGATCGCCCCGCCGATCCCGATCGGCGTCGCCGAGGAGCACCGCGCGTTCGACGGGACGATGTGGGTCTCGCCGGACGCCTTCCGGGCGTACGTCCGCGAGGCGGCCGCGTCGCTGCCGCACCACGGGATCGACCGGGTCGTGTTCGTCAACGGCCACGGCGGCAACGTGGAGGCGCTCGCGGAGGTCGCCCGCCGGTTCTCGCGGGACCCCGACCACGACGGCTACGCGGTCGCGTTCACCTGGTTCGACGCGGTCGGCGAGCACGCGAGCGACATGGGCCACGCCGGCCCGCTGGAGACGGCGCTGTTGCGCGCGACGAACCCGGACCGCGTGCGCGAAGACCGGATCGACGAGGCCGCCGCGGGCGCCGCCGACCGATGGGGCGAGTGGGTCGCCGGCGTGAACCTCGCGCACGACTCCCACGAGTTCACCGAGAACGGGGTGGTCGGTGATCCCACGGCGGGTGACGCCGAGCGCGGCGCCGAACTGCTTGACCTCGCGAGCGACGCGCTCGCGGAGTTGGCCGGCGCCGTCGTCGATCGGAAGCGGTCTTAAATACCTTAAAAGAGGCCGTCCTACTCGTCGTCGCTGTTGTCGCCATTATCTTCGTCGTCCACCGCGTCCTGAAGCGCGCCGCGGATCGCCGGGACGGTGCCGGTGAGCGAGGCGACCTCCTCTGCGGCCCCCTCGATGTCGGCGACGAGCGACTCCAGGTCCTCGATCTCGGCTTTTAAATCGTCGGCGTCCTCGAAGGCGTCGGCGCGCTCGCCGAGCACGTACGCTTTCTTCGCCGAGCGGACGCTGTCGAGCGCGTCGCCGACGTCGAGCGCGGACTTCAGACCGTTGAGCGCGCCGAGGACGTTGTCCGCGTCCGTCTCCCACACCGCGTCCGGGTCGGGAAGCTCCGCGCGAGCGGCCGCCAGGTGCTCTTCGACCTCCGCGCGGGTCTCTTCCGCCGCCTCGCCGAACAGGTCGTCGTCGTTGAACGTGGACTGGGCCATACCCGAACCGTCGTTCCGACGCCTTTTAAAAACGTGCCCGAAAGCGAAAGTGAAACCGGCGGGCTCGGGGTGTGGCTCTCGCCTCTGCCGCGACTGGGCGTTCAGTTCCACCCCGATCGAATATCTCCGCCGCCGTCGTCGTTGTCATCGTCGCCGCTGTCGCCGGACGTCGCCGTCGTCGCCGTCGTCATCGCCGCCGCTGTCGCCGGACGTCGCCCCGGATCGGCGATACGCCCCTCACAGGCGCCCGATCAGCTCCGCCGCGAACAGCCCGACGAGCAGCGTTATCATCCCGGCGAGAATCGCGAGCGTTCGGAGCCACTCGCCCACACGCTCGGCGCTCGGCGTCGCGGCGAGCAGCGTCGGCCGGCCGCGGGGATCGGTTTGGGATGCGGTCACGGTTCCACGATCGGTCCGATCCCCCCTAAAACCGACTATGTGGGTGGTATAGCGCCCTACACGCCTCTGTACGGCTATATATCCTCCGCGCGGCGACGACGGTTCACGCCCGGTTCCACGGGGCTTCCTCAAAGTCGACGACGCGCTCGCCCCGATCGAGGCCGTCGATCCGCTCGACGTCCGCGTCGTCGAGTTCGAGGTCGCGGGCCGCCCAGTTCTCCGCGACGTGGTCGGCGCTCGCCGCCTTCGGAATCGGCGCCACTCGGTCCTTCGAGAGCAGCCACGCGAGGCTCACCTGCGCCGGGCTCGCGTCGTGTTTCGCCGCGATCTCCCGCAGCGCGTCCACGTCTGCGACGCGGTTGCGCGCGATGGGGGAGTAGGCGACCAGCCAGTGGTCGTCCTCGACCGCGCGCTCGCGCAGTTCACGCTGCTGGAGCAGCGGGTGACACTCGACCTGGTGGGCGAACACGTCGTGGTCGAGCCGGTCGATCGCCTCGGTCAGCTGGTCCGGCTCGAAGTTCGAGAGTCCGATTCGGTCGGCCACGCCGTCGTCGACGAGGTCGTCGAGCGCAGGGAGGGTCTCTTCCGGGTCGTACGTGTTGATCGGCCAGTGGACGTACAGCAGGTCGAGCGAGTCGACGCCGAGTCGGTCGCGGCTCGCCTTCGCCGTCGCGACCGCGTCGTCGTACGAGAGGTTGTCCGTCGAGAGCTTCGTCGCGACGAACAGGTCCTCGCGATCGACGTCCGTCCGGTCGATCCCGGCGGCCACCGACGCCTCGTTGTCGTACCCCTGGGCGGTGTCGACGTGCCGGTACCCCGTCTCGATCGCGTGCGCGACGCCGGCCGTGCACTCCTCGCCGTCGGCCAGTTTGTACGTCCCGTACCCGAGCCGATCGAACGTGTCGGACATACGTCAACTGGGATCGGCACCCACCTCAACGTACCGGTCCGATCCGTCGCGGTGGCCGTTGTCGCCCGCACGTACCCATTCGAACCCCGAGAATCCTGCTCCTTATTTATATATGGGTGAGGAGTCGGTGGACGTATGTCTACACGAGAAGTTGCGCTACGAAGTACGATCGGCGGCGTTTCGGTGGAAGGAAGGCTTCACACGCTCAGCGTGTGGTTCATTCTCGCGCTGCGGCTGATGATCGGACTGGCGTTCTTCCAGAGCGGTCTCGAGAAGGTCCTCAGCGGCGAGTTCAGCGCCGTGGGGTACCTCCAGAACGCGCCCGCCGCGAACGGCAGCCCGGCGGCCGGCCTGTTCGCCGCCATGGGCGAGAGCGCGGCGTTCGTCGACTTCGTGAACGTCGCGGTGCCGTGGGGCGAGCTGTTCATCGGGCTCGGCGTGATCGTCGGGCTCCTCACGCGGCTCGCCGCGTTCTGGGGCGCGTTCATGATGCTCCTGTTTTACCTCGGGAACTGGGACATCTCGCACGGCTACATCAACGGCGACTTCGCGTACATGCTCGTGTTCCTCTCGGTCGCCGCCTTCGGCGCCGGGCGGATCCTCGGGCTCGACGCCTACGTCGAGCAGTACGAGGTCGGCGGTCAGCCCCTCGTCGAGCGGTACCCCTGGACTCGGTACCTCCTCGGCTAACTGATCCGGTCACGGACCCGATCGCCGGTTCGGCCACCTGACGTCATCCACTATTCTCCATCAAGCACACGGACCTCGCCAGCGACGCGTGGTCGTCGCCCCGTTGCGATCGTCCCCGGCCTGCGCCGGGCCCGTTTCGTCTCGTTCCACCCCGTTATCACGGGTAATATTCGGGTACCAGTTATTATCCTGCGCCGATCCGTGGAAATCGATACACTATGCAAGAGGGACCGTTCTCTAGCGTTCGATCGAGTTACGGCGCGAAGCTCGCGCTGTCGCTCGTCGGCGTCATGGGGATCTCAGTTTCATACGGCGTCGTCGTCTACCTCCGCGCGGACGGGCTCGGTGCCGCGGGCGCGGAGCTCCGATCGGGGCTCATCGGGATGACGCTGCTGACGGTGATCGGGCTCGCGCTCATCGGCGTCACCGTCGGCTCGAACACCGTCATCTCCCTGCGACAGCTCACGACGAAGGCCGAGCGGATGGCCGACGGCGACCTCGACGTGACGCTCGAAACGGGGCGGACCGACGAGATCGGACGGCTGTTCGAGGCGTTCGACGCCATGCGCGGCTCGCTTCGGACGCAGATCGACGAGGCCCAAGCCGCCCGCGAGGAGGCGGAGCGGGCGCGACGCGAGGCGACCGGACGCGCAGAGACGGTCGAGCGAAAGGCGAACGAGTACGAGTCGGCGATGCGGTCGCTCGCCGACGGCGACCTGACGCGCCGGGTCGACCCCGACTGCGAGAGCGACGCGATGGCTCGCGTCGGCGCCGCGTTCAACGAGATGGCCGACGAACTCGAGGGGACCGTCGCCTCCGTCGCGACCGTCGCCGAGGACACCGCCGACGTCGCGGGCACCGTCGACGACCGCACCGAGAACCTCCGGGCGACGACCGGGACCGTCTCGGAGGCGGTCGAGGAGATCGCGCAGGGCGCCCGCACGCAGCGCGACGACCTGCGGGGCGCGACCGACGAGGCGGAGAACCTCGCGTCGTCCGCGGAAGAGGTCGCCTCGACCGTCACCGACGTCGCCGAGACGGCCGAGCACGCCGCGGCGGTCGGCGAGGAGGGCCGCGAGGCGGCCGAAGAGGCGCTCGCGGAGATGGACGCCGTCGAGGAGACGACCGCCGAGACGACCGCGGAGGTCGAGGCGCTCGCCGCGGAGGTCGAAGAGATCGGCGAGGTCGTCGACACCATCTCGGAGATCGCCGAGCAGACGAACCTGCTCGCGCTCAACGCCTCCATCGAGGCGGCGCGGTCGGGCGCCGACGGCGCCGGCTTCGCGGTCGTCGCCGAGGAGGTGAAGTCGCTTGCCGAGGAGACCCAGGAGTCGGCCGGCGAGATCGAAGCGCGCATCCACGCGGTACAAGAGCGCGCCGAGACCGGTGCGGACGCCATGGAACGGACGGAAAAGCGTATCTCCGCCGGGGTCGAGACGGTCGAGACGTCGATCGACGCGCTCGAACGACTTGCGGAGGCCTCCGAGCGGACCGACACGAGCATGACCGAGATCACCCGCGCGACGGAGACGCAGGCCGATTCCGTCGACGCCGTCGTCGGCCACGTCGAGGACGTCTCCGCGATCAGCGCCCAGACCGCGAGCGCCGCCGGCGACGTCACCGGCGCGGTCGACGAGCAGGAGCGGACGCTCGGGGCGGTCGAGACCGCGGCGGAGTCGCTGTCGGACCGCGCTCGCGCGCTCCGAGACGCGGTCGGCGGCTTCGAGTTCGCGGCCGACGAAGCGACGCTCGCGGGTCCGGACCGCTCGACCGCCGAGGCCGCGCCCGCGATCTCGGACGGCGGGACGGACGATTCGGCGTTTCGGTTTGACCGCGCCGGAGACCCCGCCACCGACGCCGCCGACCGTACCGCCGACCGTACCGCCGGCGACGCTCCGACCCACGGCGCCGCCGACGACGAGGGGGTGAACTGAGATGCTCACCGACGTGTCGGTGTGGGCGTGGATCGGCGTCGTCGCCATGGGCGCCGGGACGCTCCCGTCGCTGTGGACGTGGCTCTCCCGACCGGCAGAGCGGTCGCACGCGCGGTACTACGCCACCCTCGCCGGTGTCACCGGTGTGGCGGCGCTCGCGTACCTCGCGATGGCGCTCGGCTTCGGCGTGTTGTCGACGCCCGGCGGCGACCTCGAAATCGCGCGGTACGTCGACTGGCTCGTGACGACGCCGCTGCTCCTGTTGTACCTCGGACTGCTCGCACGCCCGCCTCGCCGAGTGCTGCTCGGACTGATCGCGGTCGACCTCGTGATCATCGCCGGGGGTGTCGCCGCCGTCGCCACGACCGGCGCGCTCTCGTGGGCGCTGTTCGGGACGGCGGCCGTCGCGTACGTCGCGCTCGTGTACGGCCTGCTCGTTTCCCTGCCGCGGTCGGCGTCGACCGAGGCGGACCGCGTCCGCGCCGTCTTCGGGACGCTCCGGAACATCACGGTGGTGCTCTGGACGCTGTACCCCGTCGTCTGGGTGCTCGCGCCGACCGGACTCGGGCTGTTGACCGGATCGACGGAGATGCTCGTGTTCGTCTACCTCGACGTCGTCTCGAAGGTCGGCTTCGTCGTCGTCGCGGTCGCGGGCGCCGACGCGCTCGATCATCTCGACGCTCGTCGCGGACTCGGCCCCACCGAATCGAACGATGCGACCCCGTCGGCCACGGGCGACGCGGTCGCACCGGCCGACGACTGAGTCGGCGTCGATCCGCCGCGCTTTTCGATTACTCCTCGTCGGCGACGAGCGACTCGTACTGCGCGCCGGTCTGTTTCAGCGTCTCCGTCGAGTAGAGCCGCTCGTGCTCGAACGGGAGGTGTTCGGCCGCCAACTCGTCGATCTTCGCGTCGACGGCGTCGGCCTCGCGGCCGTGGATCATCGTGAACAGGTTGTACTCCCACTCCTGTTCGGGCCNGTTCGGCCGCCAACTCGTCGATCTTCGCGTCGACGGCGTCGGCCTCGCGGCCGTGGATCATCGTGAACAGGTTGTACTCCCACTCCTGTTCGGGCCGGCGCGGACGGTGGTAACACAGCGTGACGTACGGGAGGCTCCCGACCGCCTCGCCCCGCTCGTCCAACTCGTCGTCCGGCACGTTCCAGACGACCATACAGTTGCTCGTGAACCCGGTGACGATGTGGTTGACGACGCAGCCGATCCGCTTGATACAGCCGTCGGCGAGCAGGCGCTCGACCGCCGCGAGCACGTCGTCGACGGGGGCACCGATCTCCGCGGCCACGTCGGCGTAGGGGGTCGCCGACAGCGGGAAGCCGTCCTGGATCGCCAAGAGGAGGTCGGCCTCCAGCGCGCTCAGGTCCCCGCGGGCGTCCTCGGAGATGCGGGTGGCGGAGACGTCGGTCGATTCCAGAGATTCCCGCGCGAAGCGATCCCCGTTCACCACGGGAAACTCCAAGTCGATGTAGTAGTCCGTGAGCATCGGGAGATTCAGCACCTCGCAGCCGGTTCGGTCCTCGATCTCCGCGAGGATCGCGTCGCGCCGCTCCCGGGAGCCGGCGGTAACGACGAACCACTGGTTCCACTCGTGATCGCGACGGTAGTTGTGGTTCACCTGTCGGTAGCCGTTGATGACCTCGGCGATCTCGTCGAACCGCTCTTCGGGCGCCCGCACGGCCGCCAGCGTCGAGGAGCCGATGACCGGCGGATTGAGCACCGCGCCGAACCGCCGAAACACGCCCTGTTCGCGAAGGTCGCGGACGCGCTCGAGAACCGCGTCGGCGTCGACCTCGACGCCCGTCTCGGCCGCGATCTCGCGGGCGACCCGCTCGAACGGGCGCGGCTCGACGGGGAAGCCGCTCTGGTACTCGTCGATGAGCGCGGCGTCGACCGCGTCGATCCCGGCCCGCCAGTCGGCGTCCAGACTCATACCACGGAGAAGGTGTCGCGCGTACGTACGGGTTTCGGAGAGCGACGAGCTGGCATCCGGAGCGGGCGAATTCGTCAGCGGAAGGGGTCACTCACCCGGCACGCGGTCGGACCGTTCGTCGGATCGCGATCAGTCGTCGCGGGGGGACTCGCCGGGGGTCGGCGCGAACGCCCGCGCGCTCGCTTCCAACTGCGCCGTCGAACAGCCGCCCACGGTCGCGGCCTGTTCGAGCGTCAGCGTACGGGCACGATACAGCGTCAGTGCGGTCGCCACGGATTTGGACGTCATCGGGAACAATTCGTCACTAGGTGGACGAACATATAACTCTAACGGCGTTTGGGGGCAGTTACAAAATCTCTCGGCGAGTAGGTGCGGTGTATCTAACTTATTAGGGGTTAAAAAGAAACATTCGTCTATTTATACTGTGCGATCGACTACCACGGAATCGGCGCGAGCCGTCCGGATCGCCGGTGTCGTCGCTCGCGCGCGTCGCCGCTCGTCGGTGAGCGTCATCAGTCCCGCTCGCGTCGCGCGGCGGTGACTCGGCCGGCCCGTTCTCATCGCACGGGAGCCGAGCGAGGGACTTTTCGTCCGAGGACCCGAACGGCGGACATGGCTCAGGCGACCCAGGAGTTCGGCGAGTGGCCCCTCAAGCGGCTGATGACCGAGGTCTGCGGCTCCGGTCACAAGTCGGCCGACGACCTGACGCGCGCGCAGGCGACAGAGGCGTTCGAGCGCATCCTCGCGGACGAGCCCGACCCGACGACGCTCGGGGCGTTCTGGCTCGCGAACCGCTGGAAGCGAAACGTCCCCGAGGAGCTGGGCGCGTACGTCGACGTGATGTGCGAGCGCGTCGAGTACGCCGAACCCGACGCCGACCCCGTCGACTGCGGCGCGAACTACGACGGGAAGGGACGGTCCGCGATCCTCGGCGTCGCGGCGGGCGTCGTCGCGGCCGCCGCGGGCACCCCCGTCGTCGTCCACTCCGGCGACCGCGTCCCCACGCAGAAGCAGGACGCGTACAAACACGTCCTCGACGAACTGGGCGTCCACACGGAGCTGACGCCCGGTGACTCCGCCGACATGGTCGACGAGACCGGCTTCGGCTTCTACTACCAGCCCGCGTTCAACCCCGCGATCGACGACCTGTTCGACCGCCGCGACCAGATGGGCGTCCGGACGTTCGTCAACACGATCGAGACGCTGGCGAACCCCGCCGGCGCCGCCGTCCACCTCGGCTCCTTCTACCACCTCGCGTTCGCGAAGAAGGTCGTCGACACGTTCGTCGAAAGCGAGTTCCACGACCTCGACCGCGTCCTGATGTTCCAGGGAATGGAGGGGTACGACGACGTGCGCCCCGGCTACACCAAGGTCGCCGAATGGGACGCCGACGGCGGCGACGGCGAACCCGCGTTCGACGACTTCGAAATCGAGACCGCAGACTACGGCATGGACGTCGAAGAGGCGGACCTCGCGGTCGACGACGTCGCGGTCGACTCGGCGCGCATCACCGAGGCGGTGCTCGCCGGCGAGCGCACCGACGCGTTCGCGGACGCGGTCGCGGTCAACGCCGCGCTCCGGATCTACGCCCGCGAGGACGCGGATTCCATCGAGGCCGGCCTGGAGATGGCCCGCGACGCGATCGAGGACGGCTCGGCACAGGCGGTGCTCGAAGCGCTCCGAGCGTTCTGACTCCCGCGACGTCCCGCTTTTCCGACCCGATTTTCCGACCCGTTTTTCAGCCCCATTTGGTTCCTCGCTTCGCCCCCCGGGTCGGCGATTTTTGGGGGAATTTTGGACTGAGTTCGGAAAGCCCACTTAGGTACTCGTCACCAACTCTCACCCGCACAGACCCACCATGACCTACAACCCCATTTCACAGGAGGTGTTCACCCGGAATGCCGACGTGTGAACACTGCAACGCGCACGTCTCGGAGGGGTTCGTCCGCGTGTTCTCGGACGCCCGTGGCCGGATCCACGCGTGCCCCAACTGCTCGGCGAACGCCGGTATCGCAGAAGTCACCAGACAACGGGCGCACGACGCCTGATTGCCGTTTTTCGCGCTTCGGTCCCGGGATCGCGTCCAAGTCTCGGCTCTGTCGGATTACCGCTCCGGAGCCGGCGGCATCGCCCGCTTGTGGGTGCTGCCCTCGACCAGTTCGACGACCCGGTCGACCGCCTCGGCCGGCACGTCGAGTTCGCGGACCGTCGCCGCCCGCGAGAGGCCCCCGTCGACGTGGACCGCGAGGATCGCGTCGACGGTGTCGTAGTCGAGCCCCATCTCCGCGGCGTCGGTCTGCCCCTCCCACATGCCGGCGGTCGGTTCCTGCATGACGAGGTCACGGGGCACGCCGACGTGGGCGGCCAGTTGGCGGACCTGCTGTTTATATAGGTTCCCGATCGGGTTGCAGTCGACGGCCTGGTCGCCGTACTTCGTGAAGTACCCGGTCATGGCCTCCGCCCGGTTGCCCGTCCCGAGGACGATACGGTTCTCGGCGTTGGCGACGAAGTAGTTCAAAACGGCCCGGGTCCGGACGTACACGTTCCCCGCCGCCATGCGGTCGTCGGCGGCCGCCGGGAACGCGTCGAAGAACGACTCCGCGATCGGCTGGATCTCGACCACGTCGTATTCGATCCCCAGTTCGCGGGCGACGCGCTCGGCGTCGCTCATCACGTCCGGATCGTTCACCGCGGCGGGCATGGTGATCCCGTGGAGCCCGTCCTCGCCGAGCGCCTCGACGGCAAGGTAAGCGGTCAGCGTCGAATCGATCCCTCCCGAGAGGCCGAGCACGGCTCCTTCGGCGCCCGCGTCGTCGACGAGGTCGGCGATGAACGCGACGATGCGCTCGCGCGCCGCCTCCAGCTCCGACTCGGAGAAGCGGAGGTCGAGCGGGGGATCGTCCGACAGCAACACCGACTGGTCCGGAGACTGGCTCATGTACGGAGACAGGGACCGGTGCGACTAATACCTCCCCGTCGGCGCGGCGAACTGGACGTTCGTCGGGTTTCGCGGCCGCGCGACTCGCTCTTCTCACTCGTCGGGGACGAGCGGCCCGCGGCGGAACGTCGGGACGTAGAAGATGACCGCGAACGCGACGAACAGCGTCGCGGCGCCGCCGAGCTGCGCCGTCGGGTCCGGCGGCGAGAGCACCGCTCCGCCGATGATCCCGAACAGCAGGCTGGCGCTGAGCCACCCGATGACCCGCTCACCGCGGGTCGCGGGCGTCGCGCGGTCGCCGAGGCGAGGGGCGTACACCGCGTACGCCACGAGAACCGGGACCGCGAACAGCGCCGCGCCGACGCTCACGAGGAGCCGCGCGCCCCTGCCGAGGCCGCGCGCGGCCGCGTCGCGGTACACGACGAACGCGATTCCGACGGCGGCGCCGACGAACGCGACGCCGACCGCCGTACCGAGGAGGGCCGTGAACGGATCGAGACCGGCTTGCAGGGGGAACACGCCGTGAGATCCGACGGCAAAGAGTAAATAACCGATCGGCGGTCCGAGACCGAGGCCGACGCCGGCGACGAGGTGGAGGCGTTCGCTGCGAGACCGCCGCGAACGACGCTCTCGCTGCGAACGACGCTCTCGTTATAAATAGCCCTCGTGGGCGGCCAACAGCAGGCCCTCCAGCGTCGCGTCGTTCGTCGGTGGGGCCCGCGCGATCGCCAGCGCTTCGTCGATCGGCACCGCTCGCGGAACGAGGAACTCGTTGCTGTCGGTGTCGGCCTCGACCGGCTCTAACCCCTCCGCGAACACGTACCCGCGCTTGTGTCGCAACACGCCGGTCGAACACCACACCTCCTGCAGCAGCGACGTCGACGACGGCGCGAAGCCGGTTTCCTCGGCGAGTTCGCGGGCGCCGGCCGCGGTGTACGACTCGCCCGCCTCGACGATCCCGGCGGGGAGTTCCAGTTGGGTGTTTCGCACGGTCGGCCGGTACTGCTCGACGAACAGCACCGCGTCGTCGGCGACCGCGATCACGACTGTCGCCGGCGGCAGCTCCGCCCAGTAGTACTTCTTCTCCGTGCCGTCCGGCTGCTCGACGCGGTCGTACCCGCCGACGAACCAGCCGGGGTCGTACTCGACGGCGACCTCCCGCACCGGCCACTCCGGTTCGCCGGGCAGCGAGTGGCGGCGCCCGTCCGAGAACGCGGGGAGGTCGCGGAGGTCGGTGACGGCGTTGGGGACGTCGGAGGCGGCGTCGGGGTTGGAGGCGCCGGGGGCGTCAGGGGCATCGTCGCTTGCGGACGGCTCGTCGTCGCTCACGGCTGTTCCACCTCGAGGTAGTACGCCTCGCCCTCGTAGCTCACGCGGACGCCGTCGCCCTCGGCGGCTTCCGGGACCCGCTGTGTGAGCGCGTCCACCTCGTCGAACGGCGTGTGCGTGAACCACTCTTTCATTCCGTACGGCCCCATCTGGTCCCCTTCAGAGCGGCCGTCGTCGGCCGTGAGCGCACCCATCATGAACGGGTACCGTCGGTCGGTGACGTTGTTCACGTCAGCGGTCGGCTCCTCGGTCTCGATCGGTTCAGCGGTGAGGTAGTACGGATCGCCGGTGCCGAGATAGCTCGGCAGGGCCCCTAACGCGAGCAGGGCGACGACGATCAGCCCGATGGCGACGAGGAGATTCCGGGTGACCGGGCGCATGGACTTCGTTGGCGCCGCCGACGAATACCGGTTTCGCCCGCGACGCTCCCGTCGGGCCCTCTTCGTCCCGGACGCCTCGCCGGTCCGAATCGTCTCGCTGCCCGCCGATGCGCTTTACTCGCCGCCTCCCTACCCTTCCCCATGGAGTTTCGGTTCGAGCTGGCACTGTGTGCGGCGCTCGAATCCCCCGACCGCGTCGTCGCCCGCCAGCTCGGCGCGGGGATCACGAACCCGGGCGGGCGGATCGTCGACGTCTGCGTGCTGGCGCCGGGTCCCGGCTTCGACCGCCGCGCGGCGATCACCCCGAGCCGGATCCCCGACCCCGCGATCGAGGCCGCCGTGGGGCCGGGCGCGGCGGTTCCCGTCGCCGACGCCTTCGACCTCCCCGCCGATCGCGCCGCGGCCGTCGTCGACCGCGCGGTCGAGGTCGGTTACCTCGAACGCGAGCGCCGCGCCGGCCGACCGGTCGTGCGCGCCACCGCCCGCTACCCCGACGACTGGGTTGGCTCGCTGACCGCGATCGAGAACAAGCCCGACCTCGGTACGCCCGGCGAGTTGGAGGCCCAACTGCGATACGACGCCGCGCTCGGACTGTTCGACGCGGTCGTGCTCGCGACCGCCTCCTACGTCACCCGCGCGCACCTCAACCGCATCCCCGACGCGGTCGGCGTCTGGCGGTTCGACCCAGAGACCGGCGACCGCGAGGTCGTCCGGGAGCCGGCGCCGCTCGACCCGGCGGCGCCGGGCGTCGAGATCCGCGACGAGCGACCGCTTCGGACCGACGTGGCGCTCGTCGGTCCCGACGCGAAGGCGCGGAAACGACGGCGGATCGCCGAGCGCGCGTACGGCAAGGGGTGGCGCCCGTCGCTTCCCGACTGCGCGCACGCGACGGCGACCCCCGACGGCCGGCCGCGCTGCGCGCAGTTCGACCGGGTCGTCGATCCCGGACGCGACTGCGGTGCGAGCTGTGACGCTTACGACCCCCTGACCGACCGCGACGAGTTGGCAAGCGACCGCGACGATGACCCTGCGAGCGATCTCGCCCGCCTCCGCGACGAGCGGACCGCGTGGGTGGCCGAGCCGGACGGCGACGGTCCGCGCCGGCAGTCGGGGCTCTCGCGGTTCCGCTAACCCCCTCGATCCGCGTGGCAACGCTTTATACATCGACGGCGGAACGTACGGGTATGGACGAGATCGAAGACGTGTTCGTCGCGCGACTGATGACGAGCGAACTCCACACCGTGACGCCCGACACCCTGGTCGAGGACGCGGCGGCGGTCCTCCTCGACAACGACATCAGCTCCGCGCTGGTCGTCGACGACGACGGCGACCTCGTCGGCATCCTCACCACGACCGACTTCGTCGACATCGTCGCGAAAAGCCAGCCGAAAGCGGAGACGACCGTGGAGCGGTACATGACTCCGGACCCGATCACGACGACCGCACAGGAGTCGGTCTCCACGGTCGCCGCCACGATGATCGAACACGGCATCCACCACGTCCCCGTCGTCGACGGCGACACCCCGATCGGAATCATCACGACCTCGGACTTCGCCGCGTACGTTTCCTCGCCCGAAACGACCGCCCCGTAAGATTTCCCGCTCCGCTTCCGCTCCGCTTCCGTTCCGCTCCGCTTCCGTTCCGCTCCACCTCCGTTCCGCTCCGCTTCCGTTCCGCTCTGATTTTTCTGCCCTGCGCTCCCCTCGTTATCCCCCGCGTCTGGCGTCCGCGACGCCGTCAAGTGACGCCCCTTTCTGTGGGGTATTACCCGCGAATCGCCTATCGGATCCATGGCCGACCACCTGCATCTCAATCTCTTTACCATGGCCTCCGTCGAGCACGTCTCGCCGGGGTCGTGGACGTATCCCGGCGATCGGTCGCCGGCGTACACCGACCGCGAGTACTGGACCGAGGTCGCCCGCACGGCCGAGCGCGGGGGCTTCGACGCGGTGTTCTTCGCCGACGTCCGCGGGATCTACGACGTGTACGGCGACGACCGCGACACGGCCGTCGAGAAGGCGGTCCAGACGCCGGCGAGCGACCCGCAGCTCGTCGTTCCCGCCATGGCCGAGGTCACGGACGACCTCGGCTTCGCGGTGACGCGCTCGACGACGTACACCCACCCGTACCAGCTCGCACGGGAGTTCTCCACGCTCGATCACCTCACCGACGGGCGGATCGCGATCAACGTCGTCACGTCGTACCTCCAGTCGGCGGCCGAGAACCTCGGACTCGACGAGCGGATGGACAAGGAGACGCGGTACGACCGCGCGGACGAGTTCCTCGACGTCTGTTACGCGCTCTGGGAGGACTCCTGGGAGGACGATGCCGTCGAAGTCGACCGCGAGGCCGGGCGGTACACCGACCCCGAAAAGGTGCACGCGATCGACCACGAGGGCGAGCACTTCTCCGTGCCCGGCCCGCACGGCTGTGAACCGTCGCCACAGCGGACGCCCGTGGTTTATCAGGCCGGCTCCTCGGACCGCGGGCGGGAGTTCGCGGCCGCGAACGCCGAGGCCGTCTTCGCCAGCCAGCCCACCGAATCGGGCGTCCGCGAGTACATGGCGGACGTGAAATCGCGGGCGGCCGACCACGGTCGCGACCCCGAGAGCCTCAGGTTCTTCATCGGCGTCGTGCCGGTCGTCGGCGAGACCGAGGCGGCCGCCGAGGCGAAACACGAGGCGTACAAATCTCACGTCGACGTCGAGGCGACGCTCGCGCTCCTCTCCGGCTTCCTCGACATGGACCTGTCCGAGTTGGACCCCGACCAGAAGGTCGAACACATCGAGACGGACGCGATCCAGGGAACCATGAACGCGTTCACGAAGGCCCAGCCGGACCGGGAGTGGACCGTCCGCGAGGTCGCGGAGTTCTGTGGGCTCGGCACCACGTCGCCGACGATCGTCGGGACTCCCGAACAGGTCGCCGACGAGCTCCAGTACTGGCACGAGACGGTCGGCGTCCACGGCTTCAACGTCAAGGAAGTGGTCCGCCCCGACTCGCTGACGGACTTCGTCGACCTCGTCGTCCCCGAACTGCGCGAGCGCGGGCTCGTTCCCGATCCGGACGCGGCGCCCGCCACCGGTCGCGGCGATCACGGGGGGAGTGGAGGACGCACCCTCCGGGAACGGCTGCTCGGCGCCGGCCAGTCCGGGATCCGCGACGACCACCCGGCAATCCGATAACGCGTCGATCGCCGGGCCGCTGACCGCGTCCCGGCCGTCCCGGTATCAAGACCATTTTGCCGCGTTCTAACACGACAACGCTGCCGCCCCCGGCACGCTTAAGTGGATTCCGCCGCTGATCTCACCTGACGCTTCGCTTGGAGGGCCGAAGCGTCAGCGGGGACCTATCGAACGCACGCTCGTGCCACCTTTTCCCGGCACGGGCGTGTCGTTCGTCCTTTCAACGCCCGAGAGCGTTCAGTTTCTCTCACGCGCTGGACACCGCCGACTGTCCCTGAGCACCACTGAGCACCACTGAGTAGCGCCCCGCACCGCCACCGCCGACAGTCCCAAGTCCCGCTCGCTCGACCGGTCGGGTATGCCCCTGTTGCAGTTCTCGACGACGCTGTCGCTCTCGCCGAGCGAGCGCGAGTCGCTCGTCGCCTTCGTCACCGACCGGTACACGGAGGAGATGTCGACGACGGCCGGCCACGTCGCGGTGACGATCGCCGAGCACGACCGGTCGTCGATGGCGATCGGACGGGAGGTCGACGGACCGCTGTTGTTCCTCGACGCCGAGATCCGCGAGGGGCGCCCGTTCGAGTACAAGCGGGCGTTCGCCGTCGCGGTGATGGAGTACGCCGTCGCCGAACTCGGCGTTCCGGAGCCGAACGCGAAGGTCGTGTTCACCGAGCACGCGGGCGAGGACATGATGGGACTCGACCGCGTCGGGGGCGACTGGAGCCCCGAGTGACGGGCGCCGCTCGTCTTCAGAGCCCCTCGCCCTGATACGTCCCTTCGTAGGTCCCCTCGTGGTCGGCGTCGGCGAACACCATCTGGGCGATCCGCGCGCCCGGCTCGATCGCGATGGCGTGGCCCACGTCGAGGTGCCCCTCGCCGACCCCTTCGTATCCCGCGTCCCACACCGCGGTGTCGAGCGTACACGAGTTCCGCAGCAGCGTCGAGCGCGGGAGCACGAACCCGATCCGCGATTCCGGGATCCGGACCGGCTCGCCGTATCGCACCACGTACGTCCCGGGTTCGAGCCGGTACGCCCCCTCTTCGGTCGCGACTTCTCGCCGGTCGCCGACGCGCTTCCCGTCGCGGCCGATGACTCCCGGCTCCGTCTGTTCGAAGACCGCTCCGAGCGTGAGGTCCACGCCGTTCGGCTGCCGCTGATCGTCGTCGAGGTCGGCGCCGCCCGCTTCGAGCGCCGCCGCGACGGCTTCCCCTGAGTCGAACATGTCCGCTCGAACCCGCGGACGAAACAAAACGATATCGTCCCGCCCGCGGCGCGCCGCCGGCAACGGTGCACGAATCGATCACGCTCCGCCACACCAGCGGATCGGTGTCGCGCCAGCGGATCGGCGTCGCGTCCGCGCCGCCTCGTTCGCGGCGCCGATCGGGCGTTCGCTCGAAACGGCGGATATCGGCCGATAACGGCCTTTATTGGCCTTAAACACTAGTTACGATCATCTATACCATGGGCTATGGTGGCACATCTGTATATGAGCAATACTTACCGCTACAACCTATCTAACACGGTCGATCTTTCGGGAAACTCGCGGGTTTTATATCCACGGGAGAGCCACCTTCGGATGATATGGGACAAACGATTACCGAGAAGATCCTCGATGACCATCTCGTCGAGGGCGAGCTGACGCCCGGCGAGGAGATCGGCATCGAGATCGACCAGGTGCTGACGCAGGACACGACCGGGACGATGGTGTGGCTCCAGTTCGAGGCGCTCGATCTGGACGAGGTCCAGACGGAGCTCGCCGCGCAGTACTGCGACCACCAGACGTACCAGTTCGACTTCAAAAACACCGACGACCACCGCTTCCTCCGCTCGGCGGCCGGCACGTACGGCGCGTACTTCTCCCGCCCCGGCAACGGTATCTGTCACCAGGTTCACAAGGAGAACTTCGCCGCGCCCGGCAAGACGCTGCTCGGGTCCGACTCGCACACGCCGACCCCCGGCGGACTCGGTCAGCTCGCGATCGGTGCGGGCGGGCTCGACATCGCGGTCGCCATGGGCGGCGGCCCCTACTACGTCGAGATGCCGGAAGTCGTCAACGTTCACCTCGAAGGCGAGCTGCCCGAGTGGGCGACCGCTAAGGACATCGCGCTGCACCTGCTTGGCGAGCTGACGGTCAAGGGCGGCGTCGGCAAGATCTTCGAGTACACCGGCCCCGGAGCCGAGAACCTCACGATCCCCGAGCGGACGACGATCACGAACCTCGGCACCGAGCTCGGCGCCACCTCTTCGATCTTCGCGACCGACGAGAAGACGAAAGACTGGCTCGCGCGTCAGGACCGCGAGGAGGAGTACGTCGACCTCCAGCCCGACGACGACGCCGAATACGCGGAGACCATCGAGGTCGACCTCACCGAGCTCGAGCCGCTCGTGGCAGCCCCGTCGATGCCCGACAACGTCGCCCCCGTCAGCGAGTACGCGGGCACCGACGTCGAGCAGGTCATCGTCGGCTCCTGTACGAACGGCGCCTACGAGGACATCCTCCCCAGCGCGAAGATGCTGGAGGGCCGCGAAGTCGCCAAGCAGACCGAGATGATCGTCGCGCCCGGCTCCAAGCAGGCCTCCGAGATGCTGGCCCGCGAGGGCTGGACCGCGGAGATGATGGCGGCCGGCGTCAACTTCTCCGAGGCGACGTGCGGTGCCTGTATCGGCATCGGTCACGTGCCCGCCTCCGACTCCGTCTCGCTGCGCACCTTCAACCGCAACTTCGAGGGTCGCTCCGGCATCGAAGACGACTCCGTCTTCCTCTGCTCGCCCGAGGTCGCCACCGCGGCGGCCATCACCGGCAAAATCGTCGACCCCCGCGACCTCGCCGACGACCTCGGCGACCTCGAGGCGCCCGGCCTCGAGATGGGGACGAAGTACGGCCCCGGCATGGGTCAGTCCGACTCCGACATCATCTCGCCCGACGAGGCGATCGACGACGGACTCGTCAAGGGCCCGAACATCGGCGACGTGCCGATCAAAAACGGTATCGACGCCGAAATCGGCGGTGAGGCGCTCCTCAAGATGGAGGACAACATCACCACCGACCACATCATTCCGGCGACGGCGGACATCCTGAAGTTCCGCTCGAACATCGAGAAGCTCTCCGAGTTCACGCTCTCGCGCGTCGACGACACGTTCGCGCAGCGCTCGCTCGACGCCGACGGCGGCGTCCTCGTGGCCGGCGAGAACTACGGTCAGGGCTCCTCGCGCGAACACGCCGCCCTCTGTCCGATGTACCTCGGCATCGAGGCGGTCTTCGCGCAGAGCTTCGCCCGCATCCACAAGGCGAACCTGTTCAACTTCGGTATCGTCCCGCTCGCCATCGACGCGGAGACGTACGAGCAGATCGACCAGGGCGACGACATCCACATCGTCGACGACGTGCCCGCCGGCGTCCGCTCCGGTCAGGACGAGTTCACGGTTAGCGTCAACGACGACTGGGAGTTCACGGCCGAACTCGACGCCTCCGAGCGCGAACGCGAGATTCTCGCGGCCGGCGGCAAGCTCTCGTGGGTCAAACAGCAGCACACCGGCGGCGACTCCGGCGCGGCGCCCGCCGACGACTGAGCTCGCTGTTCCGCGATAGCGGCTCTCTCGGATCTCTCTCTTCTCTTCTTCTCCGCTTCTCCTCTTCTCGCGTCTCCCGTGCTTCAGCGGTGGCTGTGTGGAGCCATCGATCGCTGGCGGATTGATTGACTGCGGGAGTGAGTGAATCGATCCGGTGGAGTACTCCTTTATAAGTGAGTGTGATGTTTCTGTCGGCTGTTTATAAGTCGTCGCTGACGCGGAGAGAGCGCTGTCAAAACCCTAACCGCACCGCACAGCACCGCAGCCTCACGCCTCCCCAGCCTCGTCGGCCGCCCTCCGCTTCGCTCCGGGCGACCGACTCCCTCGCGCTCGGATTCGCGCCGCGTTGCGGCGCTCACCGGAGCGCGCCAACCGCACATCTGTTTATAAATTGTCGTCGTCGCTCTCGGTTATTTAAATGTCGTGTCACAGTCGGCGGTCTGCGGCACCACTCTCACCATCGCTCGGCCACCTGTCCCGAACCGACCCGCCCTCGACACCGAGCGGCGCCGTCGCTCTGCCTGTCGAGTCGCGGGCGAAAAAAACCGCAAAACGCGTCTCGTCGGTCCGAAAACGCGATCCGGCGTTAGCGGGCCGCGGCGGCGACGCGTTCGCGCTCTTCCTTCTGCGAGATGGAGTAGGCGCCGGCGTCGTAATCGGCGGCGGCGATAAGCTCGTTGGCGAGCGCGTCGGCAGCGGACGTGGTCGACTTGTACGTCGCGCTGGCGACGCCGTCGGAGATGAACAGCAGCGCCTGGTCGACGCGGCGCTGGGGCGCGACGTCGACCGCCTTCGGGACGGAGATCCCGCCGTACTTCAGGCGGACGGTCTCCTCGCGGGGCGCGGCGTTCTCGACGGCCGTGACGAGGATCTGGACCGGGTTCTCCTCGGTCCGCTCGTGGATGATGTCGAAGGCGTCGCGGACGATCCGGGTCGCCTGCTGTTTCTTCCCCGTGTTCTCCTCGGTCTGCATCAGGCGGTTGATCAGCCGCTCGACCAGCGAGATCTCGGACTTCTTGAACTGCTTGGACGCGTGACGGCCCATCGTGTGCGCGATCGGCGTCACCGTCATGTAGCGCTTCGTCGACGGGTCGTCGTAGGCGATCTCGGTGACGTCCCAGACGTCGAACAGCTGCGCGTTCTCGTTGGCGGCCTCGCTGGAAGCGGGCGCGTCAGGCTCGGGCTCGTCGGCGGCGACGTCCACGTCGGACTCCGCCTCGGCTTCTTCCCCGCTCATCTGACGGGCTTCTCCGCGTTGCCGCGAACCAGTTCGATCATCGAGACGCCGTTGACCTTCTCGACTTTGTAGTTGACACCGGAGAGGTCGCCCATCGCGCGACCCTTGGCGCCGCCGATCCCGGCGATCGTGACCTCGTCGTGCTCGTCGATGAACGAGATGGCGCCGTCACCGGGACAGAACGCGGTGACCTGCTTCCCGTTCTTGATGAGCTGCACGCGGACACACTTTCGAATCGCCGAATTCGGCTGCTTTGCCTCGATCCCGACCTTCTCCAAGACGATCCCACGGGCCTGCGGGGCGCCTTCGAGGGGGTCGGACTTCTTTTTGAGCCCGCGCTCTCGCCGAGCGTACTCGGAGTCGGACCAGCGGCGCTTCTGCCGGTCCTGTTTGAGCTTACGGGCCGCGTATTTGCCGTTCGCCATCGTACATCCACTTCCAAACGAAGCTACTTAAGCGTCGTCTTTCTGTGCGGAGAAACGCCCTCAGATCGCTCGAACGGTACCTCTCGTCCGTTCTGAGGGTGTTTCTCTGCGGCACCGAAACGAAAGGACGCTCGCTCGTCCCCGCTGAGCCGGTAAGCGGACGCGAGCGTCCCTCGTTGTTTCGATCGGGATCGGGCCTCGACCGTCCGATCAACCGCTCGTCGCGTCTCGGGCGTCCTCGATCCAGTCCGGCTCCGCGACCTCCGCGCCGAGCTCGCGGTAGTCGATGTTGACCTCGACGCTGGCGTCCTGCCCGTCGTGTTCGCCCTCCCACGTCTGTTCGAGCCGCGGGACGACACCCGACTCGGCGACGTACACCGTGGCCGCCGCGGTTTCGACCGTCTCCGGAACGCTCCGATCGCCGTCGAACGCGTCCGCGGTGAACCGCGCGGTCCGCTCGCCGCGCACCTCGCTTTCGCCGTCGCTCGTCGGGTTCCACAGGTCCAGCCCCTCGTACTCCGTCTCGCCGGCCGCGGTCTCGCTTTCGACCCGGATCCCCGTCGCGACTTCCGCTCGCATCAGTTCGACGAGATCGCCGCTCGACCGGTCGACCGGTTGGCGGTCGTACTGCGTTCGGTCGCCGATCTGCTGTCGGAACAGGGCCTCGCCGTCGGCGACGTACAGCTCCGACCGCTCCGTCTCCCCGCCGTCGGCGATCTCCTGTCGAACGTACTGCCGCTCGGTTTCCAGATCGTAGCGGGACTCGTACTCCTGTGACGGGAGCCACGGCGTCGGCTCCTCGTCGCCGTCGTGATCGGTCTCGGCGGTCGAAAACAGCGTCGCGCCGCCGGCGTCGACGAGCGCGCCCGTGTGTCGTTCGGTCAGCGTCTCGACGTCGAGCCCGTCGCCGTCGCGCCAGTCGGCACCGTCGAACGGTCGGCTATCCTCCCCGTCCGCGTCGCCACCGTTCCCACCGCCGGCACAACCGGCGATCCCGACCGCCATTCCGGTCCCGACTCCGGCGAGGAAGTGTCTCCGATCCATGCCGCGAGAAACGGACGCGTCGGCAAAAGGGCGTGGGTTCCGGCCTCAGGTCAGCTGGATGTCGTCGATGTCGTGGTGTCGCTTCGCCAGCGTCCGGGCCGCCTCGATGTTGACCCCGTCCGCCCCGATGGCGACGCCGCGGTCCGGTTCGGGGACCTCGACGTACGCGACGCGATCGTTCTGCTCCGAGATCGTCACGGCGTTGACCGCCGCGGGCGCGAGCGCGCTCGCGACGAACGCTTCGGGCGTATCCGCGTCCTCGACTAGTTCGACGGACTTGCCGAGCCGCCGCTCCGCTTCCTCGACGGTCTCGCCGGCCTGTCCGATCGCCGCGGCCATCTCGCCGGCCGGCACGAGGAACACGAGCCGGTCGCCCTCCACGAGGCAGTCTTTGGGCGCCACCCCGGTCAGCTCGTCGAAGCGACCGATGTAGCGCCGCGCCTCGTCGGAGAGCTCGACGTACATTAGTCGTCGCTCACGACGCGTGACCCCATCCGAAGGTCGACGTCGCCGGTGCCGAGCGAGATCGGCTTCCCGGCAATGACGTTCTCGATGACGCCGTCGAGCTCGTCGTACTCGCCGTGGATCGCCGCGTCGAGCAGGTGGTTCACCGTCACCTCGAACGCCGCGCGCGCGAGCACCGAGTCTTTCGACCCCGAGATCCCGTGTCGGCCGATCGAGTCGATCTCGCCGTTGTTCGTCATGATGTCGGCCACCAGCATGAGGTGACGGACGTTCACGTCGTCGAGCCCCTGCTCTTCGAGCGTGTTCTTCGTCTCGTCGATGATCGTCTCGCGGGCCGCCTCGACGCCGAGGTTGCGGTAGATCTCGTGGATGTTGTTACACGTCGTCCGCGAGGCGTCGACGCCCTCGATGTCGAGGGTGTCGCCGAACGCCGACCCCTCGGTGTAGAGGACGAACTCCTCGTCGCCGTCGATCTCCTCTTTCCGGATGACGACGCGCTCGATCTCTTCGATCCCCTTGAAGACGATCTCCCGGAGCCGCTCGACGAGCTGGAGCAGCTCGCGGTAGCTCGGCTCGCTCGGCCCGAACTCGACGACGGTTCCGGACTGCCGAGTGTTGACGCCGAGGGAGTCCTCGATGGTTTCGGCGATGATCGCGGCCACTTCGGACGGATCGGAGTGGGTCGGCCACCGTTCGAGGAGGGTGTCGTCGTTCAGGTCGATCCGCACGAGCATGTCGGCCACGTTCGTCGAGACGTCACCGAGCGCCAGGATGCGCGTCGCCTCGATGGACCAGACGACCTCGTGGGCCTTCTCGCGGTCCGTCGCGTACTCGCCGTCCAGGTGGACCGTCATCATCGGCGTGTCCGGCGTCTTCCGGGCGTCCACCAGCTCGATGAGCCGAGGGAGCCCCTGAGTGACGTCGATCTCGGCGACGCCGGCGTAGTGGAACGTGTTCATCGTCATCTGCGTTCCCGGCTCGCCGATCGACTGCGCCGAGACGGTGCCGACGGGGTCGAGCGGATCGACGCGCGTCTCGATGTAGCGGTTCTCGACACCCGTTGCGATGTCGGTGGCCTGCTCGATGGTGACGTCGCTCTCTGCGGCCTTTCGGTCGAGCGCCTCGTACACTTCCGTTTTGAGGCGCGGCGGCAGTTCCGTCGCCTCGACGACGGCCTCCATGTCGTCGGTGACGTGCTCGTACTCAGTCATCGGATTCCACCCCCGTCTCGGTGGCCTTGGTGCCACCCGGCCCGGTGTGCTCCGAGAGGTTCGTCGCCGGCGTGCGCTCGCCGAGGAACCGCTCTTTCTCGTCGTCGGAGCTGAACTCGGCGTCGACCACGCGGTCGACGATGCCGTCGACGTCGATGCCGTCGCCCTCGCCGGACGAGACCTTCACGGGCGAAGTGCCGTCCTCGCCGAACTCGAACTGGACGATCCGACCCGAGGTGTCTCGGACCGAGCCGTCGTACTGCGCTTCCAGCTCCGAGAGCGCGTTGATGAGCCGGCGCTGGAGGTACCCGGACTTCGAGGTCCGGACCGCCGTGTCGACGAGCCCCTCGCGGCCGCCCATCGCGTGGAAGAAGAACTCCTCGGGGGTGAGCCCCCCGCGGTAGGAGTTCTCGACGAAGCCGTGCGCCTCCGCGGACAGGTCGTTCGCGCGGTAGTGCGAGAGCGTCCGGTCCTCGTAGCCGCGGTTGATCCGCTCGCCCCGAACCGCCTGCTGGCCGACGGAGCCGGCCATCTGCGTGAGGTTCAGCATCGACCCACGCGCGCCGGAGCGGGCCATCACGACCGCGGGGTTGTCGTCGCCGAAGTGCTGGTCGGCGATCTCACCGGCCGAGTCGCGGGCCTTCCCGAGCGTCTGCATGATCTTCATCTCCAGCGTCTCGTCGACGCCGCGGCCCGGCAGCGACTCCAGCTCGCCGGCCTCGTACGTCGCGATCAGCTCTTGGACGCGCTCGTAGGCGCTCTCGATGGCGTCGTCGACCTGCTCTTCGGCCTCCGGCGGGATCGACTCGTCGTCGATCCCGATCGAGAACCCGAAGTGCATGATCGCGCGCATCGCGAGCGACGCGATCTCGTTGATGAATATACGCGAGCGTGTCTCGCCGTACTCCTTGGTGAGGGTGTCGACGACCTCGCCGCCGAACGCCCCGACGGCGTCCTCGTCGATCGTCCCCTCGACGAGCTGACCGTTCTCGATGACGACGTCGTCGCCGGTCGACGACGAGAAGTGCAGCGAGAGGTCGTCGGGCAGCAGCTCCGAGAACAGCGTCTGGCCGGTCCAGTACTCGCGGCCGTCGTCGTCGACGCCGTCCGCCTCGGGCAGTTCGTCGACGCGGGTCGCCCGCAGCAGGTCGAGCGCCTGTGTCTCGGTGAACTGGGGGTTCGAGTGGGTGAGCAGGTACGTCCCGGAGATGTGGTCCTGGATCGCACCGATGATGTTCCCGCCGAACCGCGGCGAGAGGATCTGCTCTTGAACGCGCATGAGGACGCGCGCCTCGGCGCGGGCCTCCTCGTTCTGCAGCGCGTGCATGTTCATCTCGTCGCCGTCGAAGTCGGCGTTGTACGGGGGACAGACAACGGTGTTGAGCCGGAACGTCTTGTACGGCATCACCACGACCTCGTGGGCCATGATGGACATCCGGTGCAGCGAGGGCTGCCGGTTGAAGATCACGATGTCGCCGTCGACGAGGTGCCGGTTCACTTCCCAGTCGGCCTCGACCTTCTCGGCGAGTTCCTCGCAGTTCTTCTCGGTCACCTTCAGGCGTCGTCCGTCGGGGCGGCGAACGTAGTTGGCGCCCGGGTGCGCCTCCGGGCCGTTTCGGACGTACTGGCGTGCCTCTTCGACGTTGCGTTCGGTGACGTTGAGCGTCTGCGTCATCTCCGTCGCGACCCGGTCGGGGACGCCGACCTCGTTGAGCGAGAGCGTCGGGTCCGGCGAGATGACGGTCCGGGCGGAGAAGTTCACCCGCTTCCCCGAGAGCGATCCGCGGAAGCGACCCTCTTTGCCCTTCAGGCGCTGGCTGAGGGTCTTGAGCGGGCGACCGGAGCGGTGGCGTGCCGGCGGCGTCCCGCTGATCTCGTTGTCGACGAACGTCGTGACGTGGTACTGCAACAGCTCCCAGAGGTCCTCGATGATCAGCTGCGGGGCGCCCGCCTCTCGGTTCTCCATGAACCGCTGGTTGATGCGGATGATGTCGACCAGCTTGTGGGTGAGGTCGTCCTCGGAGCGCTGACCGTTGTCGAGCGTGATCGAGGGTCGGGTGGTGACCGGCGGGACCGGTAGCACCGTCAGAATCATCCACTCGGGACGCGAGTCCTGCGAGTCGATGCCGAGGACTTCCAAGTCCTCGTCCGGGATGTCCTCGAACCAGTCGCGGATGTCCGAGGGCATCAGCTTGTTCATGTCCTCTTCGGTGAGGTCGAGGTCGAGCGCCTTCTCGATGGCGCGGCGGTCCTCCTTGCGCGGACGGAACTCGCCGGCCATGATCTCGTTGATCCGGTCGAGCGCGATGTCCGTCTTCTCGGCGAGCTCCTGCGGGGAGGTTCCCGGGTCGTCCTCCTCCTCGTCGGGCTGCATCGCGGCGGCGATGCGCTCGGAGTACTCGCCCGAGAGCACGTCCTGGACCTCGTAGTACGTGGTCGGTTTCTCGTGTTTGATGTCCGCCTGCGGCTCGCCGCAGAACGGGCACGTCGACGCCTTCCGGGCCTGCCGAACCGCGGCCTTCAGCACGTCGTGCTGGTCGTCGCCGAGCTCCTCGGCGCGCTCGTAGCGCTCGCGGAACTCGTCGCGCTGCGCCTCGTCTAAGGCGAGCCGTCCGCACTCTCGGCACGTCGAGCGGAGCAGCCGCCGGATGAGCTTCGTGAAGCCCACGTGGATGACGGGGGCGGCGAGTTCGATGTGGCCGAAGTGGCCGTTACAGGAGCCGGAGTGGGAGCCGCAGGTTCGACACTCCAGGCCGGGGTCGATGACGCCGAGTCGCGGGTCCATCAGCCCCATGTCGATCGGATAGCCGTCGTCGTCGTACGTGTCGGCCGTGATCACCTTCGTCGCCGACATGTCCCGGTACGTCTCCGGGTCCATGAGGCCGAAGTCGATGCCGCCGAGCACTTTCGGTGTTTGCATTGACATTTAAATTGCGTCCTCCAGTTCGAGCTTCGGTCGGATGCCGAGCGCGATCATCTCGTCGAGGAGCAGCTTGAACGCGTAGCTCACCTCGAGCTCGTGGATGTCGTCTTCGTCGCCCGTGACCGGGTCGTACACCCGGCGCTGTTCGCGGTCTTCGACCGCGACGAGACCCGTCTCCGCGGAGACGTGAACCGTCTCGGCGTCAGAGGACTCGAGCAACCGCTCGTTGAGCACCATCGAGGCGCCGTGACCGATGATCGTGTCGCGCTCCATCTCCCCCACACGGAGTCCGCCCTCGCGGGCGCGCCCCTCGGTCGGCTGGCGCGTGAGCACCTGGACCGGCCCGCGCGAGCGGGCGTGGAGCTTGTTCGACACCATGTGGTACAGCTTGTGGTAGAAGATCGTCCCGACGAAGATCTCCGCGTCGACCTTCTCGCCGGTGACGCCGGAGTACATGACTTCCTTGCCGGAGGACTTGAAGCCGTGGTCCTCCAGGCCGCCGCGGAGATCCTCTTCGTCTTCGCCTTGGAACGGCGTCCCGTCGACGCGCGACCCGCGCAGCGAGCCGACCTTTCCACCGAGCATCTCCAGTACGTGCCCCACCGTCATCCGCGACGGCAGCGCGTGCGGGTTCATCACGAGGTCGGGGACGACTCCCTCCTCGGTGAAGGGCATGTCCTCCTGTGGCGCCAGGTGGCCCACGACGCCCTTCTGACCGTGTCGGGACGCGAACTTGTCGCCCAGTTCGGGGACGCGCTGGTCGCGTACCTTCACCTTCGACAGCTTCGAGCCGTCCTCGCCCTCCATCAGCGTCACCGTGTCGACGACGCCGTTCTCGCCCGAGCGCATCGTGACGGAGGTCTCACGCCGCTTCTGCGGAGAGAGTCCGCCCATGTCGTCGGGTTCCTCTAAGAACCGCGGCGGGCTGGTCTTGCCGAGCAGCACCGAGGACTCGTCCACCTTCGTCTCCGGGTTGACGAGGCCGTCCTCGTCGAGGTGGGTGTACGCGTCCTCGCCGCGTGCGCCGCGAACGTCCTGATCGGGGATCTCGAAGCGGTCCTCTTGGCCACCGGGGTAGCGGCGCTCCTCGCCTTCGTAGGTCCGGAAGAAGTGCGAGCGCATCAGCGCGCGGTCGACGGAGCCCTGATTCATCACCAGCGCGTCCTCGATGTTGAACCCCTCGTAGGACATCACGGCGACGACGAAGTTCTGCGCCGCCGGCCGCTCGTCGAAGCTGATCTGGTCGGACGTCTGCGTCTTCACCATCGCCAGCTGCGGGTAGTGCAGCAGGTGCTGGCGCGTGTCCGGCCGGATCCGGTAGTTCGCGGAGGGGAGCCCGAGCGACTGTTTCATCATCCCCGCGCCCATCGTAATCCGGGGGCTGGCGTTGTGCTCGGGGTACGGGATCATCCCCGCGCCGATACCGAACACGAGCTGCGGGTCGATCTCGAGGTGCGTGTGGTCCTCGCTCACGTCCTCTTCGTCGACGGCGACGAGGATGTCTTCCTCCTCCTCGGCGTCGATGAACTCGACGTAGCCGCGGTCGACGAGGTCTTCGAACTCGATATCGCCGCGCTCGACCGCCTCGACTTCCTCGTCGCCGAGGAGCGGTTCGCCGTTCTCCACGACGATGAGGGGTCGGCGGGCGCGTCCCGCGTCCGCGTTGACGATCACTTCGCGGGTCCGGTCTTTGACCGAGACGTTCACCATCTCCGAGACGTCGCCGCGTCGGCGCGCCTCGCGAATCTGTTCGGCGAGTGCCTCGGGGTCCGGGTGGGTCCCGACGAGGCTCCCGTTGACGTACACTTTCGCTTCGCGTTCTGCCTGAGCCATATTAGTCGTCCGCCGTCTGTCGTTCGACGCCCTCGATGCCGGGGATCCCCTCGACACCCATCGACGCCAGTTCTCGTTTCAGCCCCTGTTCGTCGTCGACCGTCTGTGAGAGCTCCATCGCCTGCGCGAAGTTCTTCACGAGTCCGCAGTTCGGTCCCTCCGGCGTCTCGGAGGGACAGATGCGACCCCACTGGGTCGCGTGGAGGTCCCGCGCCTCGAAGTGCGGCTGCGAGCGCGACAGCGGCGAGCGCAGGCGGCGGAGGTGCGAGAGGACGCCCATGTAGTCCGTCCGGTCGACGAGCTGGGAGACGCCCGAGCGGCCGCCGACCCAGTTGCCCGTCGCGATCGGGTGTTCGAGCCGCTCGGTCAGCACGTCCGAGCGGACGACCGTGTTGACCGTGAGCTGTCGATTCCGCATGTTCGCGCGCTCAAGCTGGTACTTCACGTCGCGTGCCAGCTTGTTCAACGCGGTGCGGAACAGGTCGCGCATGAGGTCGCCGGAGACCTTCAGGCGCTTGTTCGCGTAGTGGTCCTTGTCGTCGGCCTCGCGGCGGTTCAAGGCGAGTTCGAAACACGCCTCGGCCATCCGGCAGAGGTAGTACGCCTTGTTGATCCGGACGTCCTCCTCGTCGACGCCCTCCTCGTGGAGGTGCGGGAGGAGGTAGCGGTCGATGACGTAGTTGGCCCGCTTGAGCTGGTAGTTTTTGCCCTGTCCGGAGGCGACGCGCTCGCCGAGGGTCTCGATGGCCTCCTCGGTCGTCTGCACCGACGCCTCCTCTAGGTTCTCCAGCATGAACTTCACGATCTCCGGGTCGTCGGAGACCCGGTGAACGATCTCCTCGTCCGACTCCAGTCCGAGCGCGCGGACGAGGGTCACGAAGTCGATCGATCCCGAGACGGACGGGAACGACACTTCGAGCAGTCCCTCGCGGTTGCGCTCGCACAGCACCAGCGCGCGGTACCCGCGCCGCTGGGAGAACGTTTTCGCGACCTGAATCTCGTCGCCGTACTTCGAGTCGTACTCGGCGAGGATCTTGTTCGGCGCGAGGTCCTCCGAGGTCATCAGCACGCGCTCGGAGCCGTTGACGATGAAGTAGCCGCCGGGGTCGACGGGGTCCTCGCCGATGTCGATGAGCTCCTCGTCGGAGAAGCCCGCCATGTTACACTTGTTCGAGCCGACCATGATCGGCATCCGGCCGACCTTCGTCTCGGTCGTGTCGACGACCTGTTCGGGCTCGTCCTCGCCGCCGCGCACGATGGACATCTCCATGAACACGGGCGCCGAGTACGTGATGTTCCGAAGGCGGGCCTCCTGCGGATACAGAAGCTCCTCGGAGCCGTCGGCCTCTCGGACGCGCGGGGTGACCATGCGCACGTCGCCGAGTTCGACGTAGACGGGCTCTTGGCCCTCCTTGTCGCCGATGTCGGTCTCGATCGTCTCCTTCTCGTCGACGACCTCCTGCATGCCGCGGTCCAGGAAGTTGTTGAACGAGCGGAAGTGGTGTTCGGCGAGCCGTTCGTCCGAGAAATACTCGCGTGAGACCACGCGTCGGTCTTGCCTGTTCATGAGATGACTAATCGGTACACGATCGCCTCGTCGGTCGTGCGGGAGTTTCGAACGATCTTCACCACGTCGCCGACCTCGGCCTCGTCGGGGAGCGCGGGATCCGTACGTTTGATCTTCGGCAGGTTCGTCCGTTTCACGTCGTACTCTGCCAGAACCGCGTCGACCTCCTCGGGATCGTCGAGCAGGACGTGGTCCGGGACGAGTTCGTGTTGGCTTACGTCTACCATGGGTGGTGGTTATTGAGAGAAGCTATCACGAGATACTACAGATCGCTATATGCGCCAACGGCATAAGACTTGCCAACCGCGTCCGCCGCGCACGGCTCACGACGACGGGGGCGTGCGATACTCCAACTCATGCGGGTCGTACACAAAAGGGTACCGCCGGGTCAGACGATCTCGACGACCTCCTCCTCGGTGACCGGTCCCTGTCACGCTCACACATCGTCGCCGGCGATGACAAGCCTTATTTGCCAGACAGGGGTACGAAAAGTTGCGACAAGCCCGGATGGTGTAGTGGCCCATCATACGACCCTGTCACGGTCGTGACGCGGGTTCAAATCCCGCTCCGGGCGTCCCCACAGTTCGGGGCGCTGTCGCTGTTTGCCCGGATGGTGTAGTGGCCCATCATACGACCCTGTCACGGTCGTGACGCGGGTTCAAATCCCGCTCCGGGCGTTTTCGACGAACAATCCGACGAGCGTAGCGAGAAGCTCATCAAAAACGTTCGCGGATTTGAACCCTGTCAGTCGCGCGCAGCGACCGCGGAAGCGAGCACGTCTGACCCCGGTTCAAATCCCGCTCCGGGCGTTTTCGACGAACAATCCGACGAGCGTAGCGAGCCGATAGCGTTCATCTTTAAAAAGCGCCCGTCTCCCTCAACGAACCGCCTGTCGACGCTACAGCTCCAACAGCGACCGCAGCTCGTCGACCAGCGTCTTCGTTTTCTCGTTCGGATCCTCGTCGACCTCGACGGGCGTCCGTCCGTCGTACGTCTCGTGGACCATCGAGACGCCCTCGGCAAGCGTGTCGAGCCCGTACCCGCCTTCGAGGACGTACGCGGTCGCGGCGCCGACGTCGTCGGCGACCGTCCGAATTCGGTCGGTCATCAGCGCGTATCCCTCCGACGAGACGCGCATCCGCGAGATGGGGTCGTGTCTGTGCGCGTCGAACCCGGCGGAGACGATCACGAGGTCCGGATCGAACCGATCGATCGCCGGGCCGACGGCCTCGTCGATTGCCTGTAGATAGTCGGCGTCGCCGGCTCCCGCCGCGAGCGGGAGGTTCACCGTCGTTCCCTCGCCCGCTCCGCGGCCGGTCTCGTCGAGATCGCCGGTGTCCGGGTAGAGGCCCTTCTCGTGGATCGACGCGTAGAGGACGTCCCCACGGTCGTAAAAGATATCTTGGGTTCCGTTTCCGTGGTGGACGTCCCAGTCGAAGATCGCGACCCGGTCTGCGTCTCCGTCGTCCAAGACGGTCTGGGCCGCGACCGCGGCGTTATTGAAAAAGCAGAACCCCATGGCGTCGTCGGCGACCGCGTGGTGCCCCGGCGGACGCCCGATCGCGAACGGCGTGTGTCGCCCGTTCGCCCCGTCGAGCGCCGACCGAGCGGCCCACTGGGCGAGTCCGGCCGCGGTGAGCGCGGCGTCCCACGTCCCTTCGCTGGCGACGGTGTCGGGGTCCCAGCTTCCGCCGCCGTCGTCGACGAACGTCTCCAGTTCGTCGACGTACGCCTCGTCGTGAACGGCGGCCACCTCCTCTCGGGCCGCCGGATCGGCGTCAGTGTACTCGACGCCGTGCCGCTTGGCGAGCCCTCGACGGATCGCCCGAAGCCGGTCCGGATTCTCTGGGTGCCGTTCGCCCGTGTCGTGTGCGAGACACCGCTCGCTGTAACCAAACCGCATCTACTCGAACAGTGCGAAGTACGTCTCGATGTCCTCGGCCTGTACGGTTCGTCGGTCGGCGTGGCGTGCGAGCGTCGCGGCCGCGCTCGCGACGTTGTTCGCGTAATCTTCTAAGATGTCGGCCAACGCGATTCGCGCGTCGACGCCGACTCGGTACCGGTCATCGATTCGGAGCCGTGCGATCCGGTCGATCGGGGCGACGGGGAGCGCGAGCTCCTCTCGGTTGATAACCTGTTCGACGCCGAAATCGGACGCCATCAACGTTTTCCGTCCGTCGTCTGTCGCTCGTTCCGCGGCGTCGATCGCCAGCTCCGCGCCGTGTGCCTGGATCCGACGGGCCAACTCCTCGGCGGCGTCCGCACTGACGCGGAGTTCCCCGGCGTTCCGCCGGATGATCCCGTCGACCGGCGCGAACGGCAACTCGACACTCATACACACAGTCGCGTCCGTGTACCGTATAACGCTTTCCGTTACCGCCCTCTCCGCGCTCGAACGGCGGCGTCGTGGCTACTGAATGCCCGATATCTCGGTTGCTTCGTGTCGCTGGCTCTCGTCCAGACCGCAGGCGCTCGCCGTCGAGTCAGAAGACGTCGTCCGCGTGGACGGTCCCGTCCCGCTCGGAACCGCGGACGGTCACCTCCTCGCCCAGCCGGAGATTCGCGTCCGTCTCGACGCTCTTCGTCTGCGTCCCGTCGTCCAACACGACCGGGTCGCCGGTCTGAACGACCGTTCCGGTGAACTCGACGGTATCGCCGCCGGCCGGTTCTGCGGTCGCGGTCGCGGATCCGCCGTTCCCGCCGCCCTCCGCCGCCACGGCCTCGGCGGCCGCTTTGCTCCCGTCGTCGGCGAACGCCCCGAGACCGGCGTCTGCGGTACCTTCTCCGGCTTCGCCTCCGCCGACCTCACTGCCTTCGGCCCGCGTCGCGCCGCCCGCCGCTTCAGACCCCTCGTCGAGGACGGAGACCGTCGAGCGCCAGTTCGCGGACGCCTCGAGGTCGTCTTGCCACCCGTCTTGGATCTCCACATCGGTGAAGACGACGTGATCGGCTAAGTCGAGTTCCGTGTCGGCCTTGTCGCCCCACAGCGCGACGCGGATCTCGCCCGTTTGGTCTTTGATCCGGACGTTCCGGACCTGCCCCTCGCTCCCGTCGTCGCGGTCGAACGTGCGCTTCGGATCCGTCTCGATGATGCCGCCGCCGATATCGACGGTCTGACCGATCTCCAACTCGGCGATGTCGGTCGTCTCCGGGACGTACTCGACGTCTTCGTCGACGCGTTCGACGGTGCCGCGGTCGCCCACGTGGAGTTCGAGGTCGCCGTTCCGCTCGCGGACGTATCCGTCGCCGACCTCCACGACCTCGCCGGCCGCGAACTCGTCGGCGAGGTCGGCCTTGTCGTCCCACAGCGTGACGCGCACGCGACCCGTCTCGTCGCCGACGGTGAGGTTCGCGACCCGTCCCTCGCTGCCGTCGTCGCGGTCGAACGTCCGCACCGAGTCCGTGTCGAGCACCTGCCCGACGAGGTCGATGTCGGACGCGCCGAGCGAGAGGTCCTCGACCCGGTACGTGTCCAGCACCTGCACGTCTACTTCGGCGTCTTCGTCCGGTTCGACCTTGTTGGCGCTCACCTCCAGCCCGCTGTACCCCTCTTTCGGTCGGCCCATGACGCGGAGCACCTGTCCGACCTCCAGCTGTTCTTCGGCCGCCGTCGCCATCTCGTCCCAGAGCGCGACCCGCACGGAGCCGGACGCGTCCGCGACGTCGACGTTACAGACGCGCCCCTCGGCGTCCTCGCCGTCGCGTTCGAACGTGCGGACCTCGCCGATAGCGGTCACCTTGCCGAGGAACTTCACGTCGCTCATCCCGGGCTCGATGTCGGCGATGGTGTCGGCCTCTTCGTCGCGGAGCTCGTGGGCGATGAGCATCGCCGCGGTCTCCTCGTCGGCGAGCCCGCCCATCTGCTCGACTTTGTCCTCGACGGCCGCCTCGAACTCCTCGAACTCGACGTCGGTGTCGAGGTCCCCGTAGACGTCCTCTATCACTCCCATACGCGTACCCCTCCGGTTATCGAGTCCGCGCATAAGCGTTGTCCTTGTCCGGGTGTCGCGCCCGAAGCCGGGATCGCGTCACGTCGGTCCCGCGGCGTCGCCGTCGCGGATCGAAGCCTCGTCATACCCGTCCATTGGCCCCATCGATACAAAAGGTGTGCAATCCGAGCCGGCCGGCCCGCTCGGCGCTCTGCCTCCTCTCGGTGAGGTGCGTGCCNCGTCCATTGGCCCCATCGATACAAAAGGTGTGCAATCCGAGCCGGCCGGCCCGCTCGGCGCTCTGCCTCCTCTCGGTGAGGTGCGTGCCACCGTCCGCCACGCGACCCGTGGACCGTAACCGTCTTATGTTCCACCGGGGTACGTTTAGTTGAGTCCTGGTAGGGTAGTGGACTATCCTCTTGGCTTGCGGAGCCAGGGACCGGAGTTCAAATCTCCGTCAGGACGCTCACTTTGCGGCTCTCTCACTTCGTTCGAGAGCCGCTGCGTTCACGTCCTGACGTGCCCCACGCTCGCTGCGCTCGCGTGGGACTCCGTCAGGACATGTTCCGACAACTCATGTTCCGACAACTACCCGGTGAGCGCCGCGAGCCGTGCGCGTCGACAGCGGCGGCCATTTATACGGCGGTCGCCGAGGGCCGGTCATGAACGAGGATCCGCCGAGCGTCGACGCCGCGCTCCTCGCCGGCGCCGCCCTCTTCAACGAGGGACACGTCCTCGCCGCGCACGATCCGTGGGAGGCCGCGTGGCTCCCGCTCGACGGTGGCGGTGACGGGCACGAGGCCGACGACGAGCGGCTGCTTCACGGCCTGATCGCGGCCGCCGCCGCGACTCATCACGCCCGATCAGGGAACTGGTCGGGGGCGATCGGCTGCGCGGAGAACGCGGTCGAATACGTAGCCGCGGTCGCTCCGGGCCACCGCGGTGTCGACGTTGACCCCGTGATCCGGTGGTGTCGGCGACTCGCGGCCGATCCCGAGACGATCGAGCGCACGGGGCCGCCGCCGCTTCGGATCGACGGTGCGGCGCCCGAGTTCGCTGACCTCGATCTCGACGCGGTGCTGCTCGCGGCCCCCGCGCTCGCCGACGCGGTCGAGGTGGGCTCTGCGGAGACGTTCGATCGGGCGGCGGCGCTCGCGCGCGAAGAGCGTGGCACCGGCCGGACGACGTTCACGGAGCTGTTGTTCGCGTTCTGCCGCGAGCCGGAGACGCGGCCGCAGGTGGCCGCGCGGCTCGCCGATCACGTGGAACTGGCCGACAGAAAGCGCCGCGACGTCGACGACCTTTTTTAAGTATCTCTCAGGCGCCGTCGGTCGGCGTGTCGGGATCGGACGGGAAGTTCGGCTCCGCGGGCGCGTCGTCGACCGCGTCGGCGGTCTCGGACTCTCCGGTCTCGGGCTCGTTCGTCTCGGCGCCTGCCTTCGGCTCGCCCTCGAACGTGTAGTTCGCGGAGTTGTCGGCGGGGTCGTATCCCAACGCCTCCCGGGCGCGTTTGATGGAGTAGTACCGACGGTCGTTGTTCGAGATACCGTAGACGATCTCGTAGCCGTAGTCGGCCTGCAGACACCGGTCGAACAGGTGCGCGCAGTCGCGGTGCGACAGCCACATCGCCTGCCCGCGCTCGTACTCGCGCGGCGGGTGGTCTTTGGTGAGGTTCCCGATGCGGACGCAGACGACGCTCATCCCGTGTTGGTCGTGGTAGAACCGCCCGAGCGCCTCGCCGGTCGCCTTCGAAACGCCGTAGAGGTTCCCCGGTCGCGGGAGCTCCGTCCCGTCGAGCCGGTAGTCGTCGTCGGTGCGGTACAGGTCCGGCGTCCGGTCTTCGGTCTCGTAGCCGCCGACGGCGTGGTTCGACGAGGCGAACGCGAACTTTTCGACGCCGGCGTCCGCGGCCGCGCGCATCACGACCTGCGTCCCGTCGATGTTGTTCCGGAGCACGGAATCCCACGGCGCCGTCTTCCGGGGGTCGCCCGCGAGGTGGATGACGGCGCCGACGCCCGCCATCGCCTCTCGAACCGCTCGCGCGTCGGTGATGTCGGCGACGTATCTGTCGGCGTCGGTGACCCGGTCGGGAACCTTCGCCGCCGGGAGCGGCTCCCTGTCGAGGAGTCGCCACTCGTAGTCGTCGCCGATGCCGTGGAGGATGGCCTGCCCCACCCGTCCACCGGCGCCCGTTAGCAGGACCGGCTCGTCCATTCAGTCGAAGGTGGGCGGGAAGCGGGCATATATGCCACGGTTCGACCGCGTATCGGCTGATCGCGGTGGAACGCGCGCGAGGAGGGGAGAGAACGCGGGGAACGAGCGGCGCGCCGACTTACAGCTTCTTCCGCGAGATGCTGACGCCGGTTGGGGTGACGACGATCTGGTCGTCGCCCTTCTGGACGATGTCGCCGTCGACTTCCTGGGCGACCTGCCGGAGTTCGTCGATGATGTGTTCGATCGTTCGGTCCGACGTCGAGTGGCGGGTGATGTCCGCGATGACGAAGTCGCCGTCGTAGACGGCGTCTTTGATCGGGATGATGTCACCCTGGTCGCCGATCTCCGCGATGTGTACCTGCATGCCCGTTTCGGCGTGCGCCTCGGCGAAATCGTCGAGGTCGAGCTCGACGTAATCGTCGACGGACCGGTTCCCGCCGCCGCCGAGGATCTTGCTCATGATGCCCATACACACCACACGAGGAGGTCGGACATTAGTTCTTGCGTCAGACGCTGTCGCCGCCGATCCGATCTTGCCACTCGTTGACCCGCGAGATCAACTCCACCGGGGCGGTCTCGGCGAGGTCGACGCCGCGCAGCTCTTCGATCACGGCCGCCGTCTCCGGGTCGAGACGATCGTCGTCGGGGACGGCAGTCCGTTCGTCGCTGTCGTTACTCTCCGAGGCTTCGGTCCCCTCAGCCGCTGAACCCGCCGGTTCCGAGCCGTTTTCGGAGGACCTAGCCGCCCGTCCCGGTTCGGATCCGGCCCCGCCGTTACCGCCCGCGAACGAGCCGGACGAGAGGTCGAAGACCACCTGTTTCGTCCCGGCGCCGCCGGAACCGTCTCCTGTACCGCCGTCCCCGTCGTCCCCGCCGCCCCGCGACCCGCCCTTCGCCTCGATCGCCTTCTCCTCGCGGAGCCGGTCGAGCACCTCGTCGGCGCGGCCGACCACGGGGGCCGGGACCCCGGCGAGGTCGGCGACGTGGACCCCGTACGACCGGTTCGTCGGGCCGTCACGGACGGTCCGGAGGAACGTCACGTCCCCGTCGCGCTCGTCGACGGCGACGTGGACGTTCGCGACGCGCGGGAGGTGGTCCGCGAGCGTCGTCAGCTCGTGGTAGTGGGTGGCAAAGAGGGTCCGCGCGCGCACCTCGTTGTGGAGGTACTCGGTCGCGGCCCACGCGATGGAGATGCCGTCGTAGGTGGCGGTACCGCGGCCGACCTCGTCGAGGATGACGAGCGAGTCCGCCGTCGCCGAGTGGAGGATGTTCGACAGCTCCTGCATCTCGACCATGAACGTCGAGCGCCCCTGTGCCAGCTCGTCGAGGGCGCCGACGCGAGTGTAGATCCCGTCGACGATCCCGACGGTCGCCGCCCGCGCGGGGACGAACGAGCCGGCCTGCGCGAGCAGTTGGATCAGCGCCGCCTGCCGCATGTACGTCGACTTCCCGCTCATGTTCGGCCCGGTGACGATGAGGAACCCGCGCTCGTCGTCGAGCCGGAGGTCGTTCGGCACGAAGTCCGTCGTCCGCTCGACGACGGGATGTCGCCCGGCGTCGACGTCGAGCCGGCGCTCCTCGGTCAGTTCGGGACGCGTCCAGTCGTTGCCGGCGGCGTGAGTCGCGAGCGAGGCGAGCGCGTCGAGTTCGGCGACGACCCGCCCGACGTCTTGGAGCAGCTCGGCGTCGTCGGCGACGCGCTCGCGCAGCTCCTCGAACAGCTCGTACTCCAGTTCGCCGCGGGCCTCCTCCAACCGGAGCACCTCGCGTTCGCGCTCCTCCAACTCCTCGGTGACGAACCGCTTCGAGTTCTTCAGCGTCTTGATCTCGCGGTAGTGCTCGGGCACCTGGTCCGCCACCGACTTGCCGACCTGGATGTAGTAGCCGTCCGTCTTGTTGCGGTCGACGGTGACGTGGTTGAGCCCGTACTGGCGCTTCTCGCGCTCCGCGAGCGTGTCGAGCCACTCGACCGCCTCCTCGTGGCTCGCGATCAGCTCGTCGAGCTCGTCGTCGTACCCCGTCCGGAGCAGTCCCCCCTGCGTTTTGGTCTTCGGCGGATCGTCGGCGAGCGCGTCCGCGAGTTCGGTGTGAAGCTCCCGGGCGCGATCGCGGTCGAGGTCGCGGAGCACCGCGGCGACCGGCGAGTCCGCGAGCGCGGTTCCCTCGACGGCGTCGACCATCGCCGGCACCAGCGCGAGGGTGTCGCGCACCGAGAGGAGTTCGCGTGCGCCCGCGCTCCCGCTCGTCGTCCGCGCGGCGAGCCGTTCGAGGTCGTAGGCGTCTCCCAGCGTCTCTCGGAGCCGATCGCGCGCGAGGGCCGCCGACGCCAGCGCCTCGACCGCGTCCAGTCGTTGGTCGAGCGTTCCTCGGTCGCGTCGCGGTCGCGTGAGCCACTCCCGGAGGAGTCGCCCGCCGGCGGCGCTGACGGTGTGATCGAGCGTCTCGAACAGCGAGCCGTCGCGGTCGCCCCGCATCGTCGCGGTCAGTTCGAGGTTGCGCTGAGTCGTCGCGTCGAGTTCGACGTGGTCGCCGTCGCCGTAGGCGGTCAGCCGCGTCATCGACGCCAGCACGCCCGCGCCCGTCTCCTCGACGTAGCCGAGGACGGCGCCGGCGGCGCGGAGCGCCAGATCGGAATCGATGCCGACGCTGTCCGCGGTCTCGCGGCCGAACTGCTCGCGGACCGCGTGGCTCGCGCGGCCGGGCGCGAACGCCTCCGCGTCGAAGACGGAGAGCGACCCCGACAGGTCCTCGCGGACCGCACCGAGCAGGGCGTCGTCGTTGCGGACGCGCGGTCCCGGCAGCACCTCGGCGGGGTCGAACCGGTACAGCTCCGCCCGCAGGTCGCTCGTGTCGTCGACTTCGGTGACGAGGAACCGACCGGTGGTCACGTCGGCGAGCGCGAGACCGTACGGGCCGCCGGCGTCGTCGGATCCCGCCGCCTCGCCGGCGGCTCCCGTTGTCCCTCCCGCGCGCCCCCCGTCGCGGACGATCGCCGCGAGGTACCGCGCGTCGTCGTCGGCCGTTTCGAGGAGGGTTCCGGGCGTGACGACGCGGGTGATCTCGCGGGCGTGGCCGTCGGCGGTCTCGTACTGGTCCGCGACGGCGACTCGGTAGCCGCGCTCGACGAGCGCCTTGACGTACGGCGTCAGCTCCGTGAGCGGGACGCCCGCCATCGGATACGACGAGCCGTGCGAGGACTTCTGTGAGACGGTTAAATCCAGCTCGTCGGCGACCAGTTCGGCGTCGTCCGCGAAGAACTCGTAGAAGTCGCCGCACTGCATCGCGAGGACGTCAGCGTCGGTCTCCGCTTTGAGATCGAGGAACTCCCCGACGATCCCCGTTGGCATACGTCCGTACTCCCGCCGTCGGCGCGTAAAACCCTACGGATCGGTACGACGCGGCGTCTCACGTCACCCGACCTTGTTCCGGCGGGTCACGGTCCGGTGAACGACTCCTGAGACGCCGAACAGTAGCGTGAACAAGATCGCATACGTGTACCCGGAGATCCCCGCGAACGGAACCGTGCCGATCCACGCGGCGCCGACGAGCAGCCCGCAGACGACCGCGAGTCCGACGTAGTACTCGCTCCAGAGGATCTCGTTTTCGGAGACGACCTCTAGGTACACCTGTAGCTCGCGGCTCTCCTCGGTCAGCGAGACGATCCCCCGGTTCGGTTCGTACTCGATGAACCCGCTCTCGGCCAGTTTGGGTAGGTGCGACTGGTGAAGGGCGGTGTACACGCGCTTGCGCTGTTTGTAGGTCACCTCGTTGATTTCGAGGTCGTTTTCCCACGCCGCCAACTGCTCGGCGATGTCTCTGACGCGCGCGCCGTCGCCGTGCTCTTTCAGGTACGTGATCACGTTTCGCCGCCGACGATTGCTCAGCGCGGTGAACACCTCGTCGCGTGAAGGGCCGTCGTCCTCGCCCGGGACCGTTTTTTCCTGGCCGATGAGTTGGGGTGACATGGCTCTATTGGAGGGATCTCTCCATGCACATTGGCACCAAAGGATATATCATTTATCGTTATAGTCACACGCAGAATATCTTTTTATTGTTATGTTATTAATATCATTTATAACTAGTATATTCCGCTGTGGTGTTCTCTTCCGGACCGTCCCACCGGGCTGCTTCGCGGGACCCTCGCTTCCGTGTCTGGTGATGATTCGCTACCGGATCGCCGGAGCCGCTCGTGCCGGGATCGGCCCCGGCGGAGACGGTATGGCGTCCATACATACGACCGATCGGCCCCTCCTGTGGGGTATGACGACGTCACACGACACCCGTCTCGGTCGGCTCGGCCGACTTCGTCGCCCCGAGTACACCGGTGTGAACCGCTGTCTTCCCTGTACCGCGGTCAACGTCGCGATCGCGATCGCCGGTGCCGCCGCGCTCGCCGCGGTCGGCGCGATCGAACTGGCCGCGCTCGGTCTCTCGGTCTCTCTCGCGGCGATCTGGCTGCGCGGGTACCTCGTTCCCGGCACGCCCGAACTCACGAAGCGCTACCTCCCCGAGCGCGTGCTGCGGCTGTTCGGGAAGGGTCGCGAGCCCGCGCCGCCCGCCGACGTCGACGCGGAGTCGTACCTGCTGTCGGCGGACGTGCTCGTCGAGACGCCCGACGGGACGGACCTCGCGTTCGCGCCGTGGTTCGAGTCCGCGTGGCGGTCGCACCTCGCGTCGCTCCGTGACGGAACCGGCGTCGACGACGAGGTCGCCTTCACCGGCGACGCGGCTTCCGAGGACGGCGACATCGCCGCGCTCGCCGCGCTCACCGGCGTCGACGCCGCGTCCCTCTCCATCCGCTGGTACGAGGGCGCCGCCGTCGCCCGCGCCGACGGCGAGCGACTCGGTCACTGGGAGTCCCGGGCGGCGTTCCTCGCTGACGTCGCAGCGGACCGCGCGCTGGCCGACGGGCTCGACGACTGGACCGACCTCCCGCTCGCGGCGCGCAGCGGCGTGCTCGGTGCAGTCCGGCTGTTCGTCGAGGACTGTCCCGCCTGTGAGGGGCCGGTGGGGCTCGAATCGCGCGTCGTCGAATCCTGCTGTACGACTTACGACGTGATCGCTGGGCGGTGTGCCGCGTGCGATGCGCGGCTGTTCGAGATGGACCTACCGCCGTCGCTCGCGACCGACTCGGCCTGACGACCCTTTATAAATAGCCGTCCTCGGTCGCCGGTTTTCGCGTCCACCCGGCCGCCACGTAACGCGCTTCGGCGCCGTCGTCGCGGTCGCAGTCGCGGTCGCGGCCGCGGTCGCGGTCGTCGCCCCTTGCTGTTCCGGACCGCGCTGCGCGGACGTTTATAAACTGAATTTATAAGTGGACATCGACGGTCGCGCACGTCTGATACGCGCTTTTCTTTCTTCCAGAGACTGAACTGAATAATACATATACAGTTTTGTCAACTACCCATATATATCACCACATGCTCAACTTCGACACGGCCGTCATCGCGGGTGCAGCGGTCGGCTCGGCGGTGGGGATCGGTGCGGGCGTTCTCATCGGCCCGGACGGGTGGGCGCTCGGCGGCGCAGTAGCGGGCGGGGCCGTTGGAGGGAGCAGCGCGGATCTCGCGGCGTCGATACTTGACAGCGCAAAAGCCGGTGTACTCACCGCCCTCGTGTTCGCCACGGTTTTCGGATTCGGGAGCGCGATACGCACCGCGATCGACTCGGGAAATCCGGAGCCGTTGGTCCGGGGTCTGGGCCCGTTCTTTTCGATTGCGATTATCTACGGCGTTGGGTGTTTCATCGCTGCTGCGGTCGTCGGTTCAACTGTTCATCTCGTCCGGAAGTCGGGCTACCTCGCGAGCGGGTAGCCGTCGCCGCCTTCGTGAAACCTGTCGTTGCGACTCACCGCAGGGAGCGCAGCTGCCGGACCACCGAAAAGCGGTTGACCCACAGCTGGTACGCGCCCGTGGCGGCGAATCCCGCGAGGAACAGACTCGTCCACAGGATCGGGTCGACCGCCGACACGAGGGGCGCGCCGAGGAGGGCCGCCAACACCACGGTCAGTGAGACGACGCCGAGCGCGCGGTACAGCTCCGACCACGTGACGCCGCCCCTCGCGACGATCTCGGTATATAAGGATACGTCCCGCGCGTGCCGCGACAGCTCGATCGTCTGCGTCTCGCGGTCGTACTCGATCACGCCGAGGTCCTCCAGCTTCGGGAGGTGCGTCTGGACGAGCGAGGTGTACACGCTCTCGCGGGACCGCTTCGGCGGCGGGCTCTCGCCCGTCTCGTGGCCCGCGACGAGCGCGGAAAGCTCGTGGACGGTGACGACGCCGCCGACGCTTCCGAGCTGTTCGAGGGCCTGCCGGCGGCGCTCGTTCGCGAGGATCGTGTACACCTGTTCGGCCGGGAGGACGTCGGATCGGAGTTTCATGGGTAGCCCTCCGACGCTCCGCTGAGGCGGACCGTCGGTCGTTGCCACTCTCTCTCCCGTTGCGGGCATATGTATGCGTCTGCTACCCGCATTCCGGTCGGGCCTGCGTCGGGTACGACACAGGTGATGCCCGCCGAAAACCGAGAGACCGAGCGCTGGTCCGATCGATCTCTCGCCGTCGTTTCGCGCTCTCGCCGCGCTCGTGACCGCACGGATATCGTACCGCATCTTTCGCCGGTAGTACGGTGTTCCTGCCGCCGTTTTTCCCCCGAGTAGGGCGGTCGAACCGCCGATCGAACGCCTCGTTCCATCGGATCGAAGCCGGCGTTCGACGGTGACGTGGCTGCTCGTAACTAGGTCCGTATCCCCCCCAGAGGGAAGCAACCGATTCCGCTTCCGGATGGCAGCGTGGTCGGGCACCAAACCAATCATGAACTCGGACACCAACAACATCGGACTCTCGCGGCGCAAGATGCTTGTCGGCCTCGGAGCGGTCGGCGTGGCCTCCGCGGGCGCGGGACTCGGAACGACGGCGTACTTCAGCGACGAGGAATCGTTCCAGAACAACACCATCACTGCGGGCGAGCTCGACCTGTTCGTCGACTACGAGGCCTCCTACGACAGCGACGGCGCGGTCGAGAACATGGCCGAGAGCGCGGCCGGCACGCAGGACGGCGAGCCCGCCGGGATGTTCTACGACTTAGAAGACGTCAAGCCCGGCGACTCCGGCCACGTGGAGTTCTGCTTCCGGATCGTCGACAACCCCTCGTACGTGTGGGCGTGCGGTGATCTGACCCAGGCGGAGAACGGAATCACCGAGCCCGAAGGCCTGGTCGACGACACGCCCGACCTCGGCGAGCTCGGCGACAGCATCGACGCGCGGCTCGTCTACTGCGAGCGCGACGGCGAGGAGATCGTCGAGGGCGACGAGATCGTCTCCGGCTCGCTCGTCGACGTGTTCGCGGCGCTCTCCGGCGGCGCGGCGCTCGACGGCGACGGCACCCCCGGACTCATGCCCGGTGACCAGGGCGCCTACGACACCGTCGTCGAACCCGAAGAGGGAGACGCCTTCATCACCGGCCCCTGCGTGTGCCTGTTCTGGGAGATCCCCACCTCGGTCGGCAACGAGATCCAGTCCGACTCGCTGACGATGGACCTCGAGTTCCACGCGGTCCAGTCGCGCCACAACGACGGCTCGGCCAACCCGTGTGAACCCAGCGTCACGACCCGGACCGGCGAGGGCTTCGCCAAGCAGCAGGAGTTCGACACCCAACAGGAGACTTCCTTCGCCCGCGGCCGCTTCGGCAACAACGGCCCCTCGGGCTCGTGGGAGGTCGCGGTCGGCCCCGACGTCGGGAGCGCCGACACGGCCAACTACGTCTGGACGCCCGGTGACACGGTCCCGTTCAGCTACGCGTACGACGGCAGCGGGAACGCCTCGTTCACGCTCGACGGCGTGACCGTCGGCAGTTCGATCCCCGCTCCGAGCGGCAAACTCGCGATCACGACGAAGGCCGACGAGGCGACGGTCTCGGTCGCGAACCTCGCGCTCGACCTGGACGGCGTGCCGACCGCCCTCAGCGGCCCCGACGCGATTTCGGCGTCCAACGACGGTCCCGACCGCGATGTCACCTACCTCGTGTTCGACACCGACGCGGCCGACGTCGCGAACGCGTTCACCATCACCGGCGACGTCACCGTCGACGTGCAGGGCGACTACAGCGGCTCCGAGGAGGGTGTCGCCTTCGACATCAGCGTCGAATAATCGCGCACTCCGCGCCGTCCCCCGGTCTTTCCGGGTGACATAACCACAATACACTCACCAACATGACACAAGACGACACACTGACCGGGCTTTCGCGGCGCAAAGTCCTCGCCGGCCTCGGGGCCGTTGGGGCCGCCTCGGCGGGCGCTGGGCTCGGCACCACGGCGTACTTCAGCGACGAGGAGGGCTTCACCGACAACCGGCTCGAAGCCGGGACGCTCGACCTCAAGCTCGACTACAAATCGACGTACCTCGGCGGCCCCGGCCGCCTCGACCACGTGCAGTCGATGGGCTACCCGGACGCCGAGGACCTCGGCGACGGGCGGTACCTGCTCGATCAGGCGCCCAGCCCGGCCGACATGCAGGCGTGGGAGGACCTCGTGCAGAGCGAGCAGTTCGACTTCTGCTCGCCCGAGGCCGACCAATACCTCGTCAACGGCGACGGGATCCCGGTGTTCACCCTCGAAGACGTGAAACCCGGCGACTCCGGCGAGGTGACGATCAGCATCCACATCTGTGACAACCCGGCGTACCTCCGGCTCTCCGGCGAGATCACGGACAACGCCGAGAACGGCCAGACGGAGCCCGAACTGGAGGCGGAGGGCGAAGACACCGACGGGCTCGGCGAACTCGCCGACGCCATCGAGGTGTGCGTCTGGTACGACGAGGACTGCGACAACGTCTACGAGCCCACCGGCACGGGCCAGGGGAACGAGCTCGAAGTCGCGCTCGTCAGCGATGTCTCCGGCTCGATGGGCGGTTCGGCGCTCTCCTCGCTGAAGACCGCGGCCACGACGTTCGTCGACAACCTGTCGTCGCCGGACGAGGCGGCCGCGATCTCGTTCAACTCCAGCGCGACGACCGACCAAGAGCTCACGACCGACTACCAGGCCGTCAAAGACGCCATCGACGCCTACACCGCCGGCGGCGGGACCTCGATCGCGGCCGGGATCGACGAGGGTCGCGACGAGCTCCTCAACGGCGCCAACGCCACCCCCGGCGCGTCCAAGGTGATGATCCTGCTGAGCGACGGGAACTCCAGCAGCTCGGCGGCCATGACCGCGGCGACCACCGCGAAGAACGCCGGGATCCGCCTCTTCACCGTCGCCCTCGGCAGCGCGAACACGAGCCTCCTCCAGAGCCTCGCGACCTCGCCCGACGACGCGTTCGTCGCTCCGGACCCGGAGGACCTCGACACCGTCTACGCCGAGATCGCGCAGATCGTCCTCGACGGCGAACAGAAGATCATCTCGGGGACGATGGCGGAAGTCTTCGCGGAGCTCTCGGAGGGCATGATCCTCGACGGCAACCGTCAGGAGGAGGGTCTCCAGCCGTACCCCGGCGCGACGACCCAGTGTATCGGCTTCGAGTGGGAACTCCCGTTCGACGCCGGTAACGAGGTACAGAGCGACTCGCTCGCCTTCGACATCGCGATCGAGGCCGAGCAGAGCCGGCACAACGACACGCCGTTCGGGAACTCGAGCGCGTAATCCCTCGACGGCGCACGTCTTCGACCACATACCAATACCAATCATACTCCAACAATGACCAACCAATCCAACAGAATCAGCGGCCTCTCGCGGCGAAAAGTGCTCGCCGGCCTCGGAGCCATCGGCGTGGCCTCCGCGGGCGCGGGCCTCGGCACCACGGCGTACTTCTCCGACGAGGAGCGCTTCACCGACAACACGCTCACCGCCGGCAACCTCGACCTGCTCGTCGACTGGCAGCAGACGTACGACTTCGGCGACGGCCACCAGTTCGTCAGCGCGCACCCCGACCACGACGGCGACGGGGAGCAGTCCGTCGAGATCGACGGCGAGGGGTTCAGCTACAGCGACTTCCCGGACGAGGACGACGAGGACAGCAACGGCGCGAACCTCCCGGTGTTGACCTGCGAGAACATCCCGCCGCTCTCGGAGGCCGACTTCGGCACCGACCCCGTGACGGGCGAGGAGATGGAGACGCTGGTCCAACTCACCGACGTGAAGCCCGGCGACTCCGGCGAGATCACGTTCTCGCTTCACCTCTGTGACAACCCGGGCTACATCTGGATGCAGGCGCGTAACGTCACCGACGATGGCGGCGCCGCCACCGAGCCCGAACTGCTCGTCGACCCCGACAACCTCGGGGACCTCGGCGACGCTATCCAGGCCCGGCTCTGGTACGACGAGGACTGCGACAACGTGTACGACCCCGCGGAACCGGTCGACATCATGCTGACGCTGGACTTCTCCGGCTCCATGCTGTACAACCAGTACGGCGGCGTCGTCAGCAGCGACGAGATCCAGATCAACGGGACCACGCACAACGAGACGACGAAGATCGACCTCGTCGAGCTCGGCACCCGCCAGTTCGTCGACTACCTGCAGTCGCAGAACTCGGACGTGCAGGTCGGCGTCGCGTACTTCGACGGCGAGGGCAGCGACGACACCGAGCCCCGGACCGGCATCCTCCAGCCGCTGACCAGCGACCTCTCGGTCGTCGACGGCGCGCTGTCCGACCTCCGACAGAAGCTCGCGAACGTCGTGAGCGGCGGCGCGGGCTCGACTCCGTTCGACGGCGACGGCGACCCCGACCCGTTCTCGAACGCGAACAGCATCGCGACGGGCACCTACATCGGCGAGGGCGTCGACGACGCGCAGGGCGAACTCGACGCGAACGGCCGCTCGGGCGCGGAAAAGCGCAACATCGTCCTCTCGGACGGCGAGTCGTTCAACGGCACCGGGAGCACGCAGTTCTCGTCGCCGACCGACGCCGCGGACGACGCGAGGGCGGCCTCGCCGAGCCCCGCGACCGACGTCTACACGATCTCCGTCGGGAGCGCGAACGACGGCGTGCTCCAGTCGATGGCCGGCCCCGCCGGCGGATCGGGCGGCGATCTGACGTTCTTCAGCGACGTCGACGACCCGCTCAACATCCCGACCGTGTTCGGCAACCTCGCGGCCCAGACCGTCCAGGAGAAGGTCATCATGGACGACTCCCTCGGCGAGATCCTCTCCGCGCTCGCGGACGGCAACGGGATCCCGCTCGACGGTAACCGCGCGACGCCGTACGACGAACTCGCGGACCCGGCCGACGATCCGGCCCGGGACGCGTTCCGCGGCGACGGCGTGATGCACTGCGTCGCGCTCTCGTGGGAACTGCCCTTCGACGTGGGCAACGAGGTTCAGGGCGACGCGCTCGGCTTCGACCTCGGCTTCTACACCGAGCAGGAGCGCCACAACGACGGCTCGGGGCCGACTCCCGCCTGATCGACCGCGAGCGGCGGGCGATCGGCCCGCCGCCTCTCCGTCACGGCTCCCCCACGCCGGTGCGTCGCCGGCCCGCGCGGTGCGGGCCCCGACGACGGTTCGACTCCGTCGGTGGGCGTTTCCCAACGAGGGACCACTCATGACAGATTCACATTCACCTCCCGTCCGACTCTCTCGACGGGCGATGCTCGCCGGCCTCGGGGCCGTCGGGGTCGCCTCGGCGGGCGCCGGGCTCGGAACGACGGCGTACTTCAGCGACCGGGAATCGTTCGAGGGCAACGCGATCACCGCGGGTGAGCTCGATCTGAGCGTCACCTGGCAGCAGCTGTATCGCGGCGGTCCGCAGTCCTCGCGCGCGGCGGATTACGGCTCGGCGGGACGCCCGTTCGTGAACGCGTATCCGGACGACGACGGCGACGGCGTCCAGTCGTTCGAGCGCGACGACGGCCGTCACGAGTACGTCGACCGCACCGCGTACGACGACCCCGAGGCGGCCGCCGCGGCCGGCGAGAACCTCGCGTTCAGCTGCGAGGAGATCGCGACGTTCGACGAGGCCTCCTTCGGCCCGAACGACGAGAGCCTCATCGAACTCGACGACGTGAAGCCGGGCGACTGCGGCGAGATCACCTTCGGCATCAAGCTCTGTGACAATCCCGGCTACGTCTGGCTCCACGGCGACCTGACCGACGAAGGCGACGGCGGTCACCCGGAGAGCGGCGGCGCGGAGCTCGCCGACCGGATCCGGGCTCGCGCCTGGTACGACGACGGCGACAACGTCTTCCAGGACGGCGAGACGCCGATACTCGGCGGATCGCTTCGCGAAGTGCTCGACGCGCTCCACGACGGCGTCCTCCTCGCGTCCGACCCCGATCCCGATTTCGGCGTTCCGGACCCGGACGACTCGGCCGCGCTCGACGGAATCACGCTCACGGACGACGACTGCGAGGTCGTACAGGGGAACCCCTCGTGTGAGGACCTCGGGCTGTTCCGGGCGATCAAAGTCGAATCTGAAGCCCTCCCGACCGCCCTCGACGACCCGGTGACGTACCCGACGCCCGTCGGCGACGTGACGATCACGGCGGTCGCGTACGACGACGAGGACGACGAAGTCCTCGAGTTCGACTTCGACCTCGACGGCTTCGAGGTGACGGCGGTCATCGTGAAGGCCGGACCGAGCGCCAACGTCTGTCGACGTCCCGACGGCGACGGCGGATTCCTCACGGCGGACTCCGGCGAGGCCCTCGGCGGGCCGTTCAAATCCGGCGGCGACCAGCGACACGGCGTCAGCCACGTCAGCTTCTGTTACGACACGGTTCCACCGGAGGAACCGCCGGAAGAGGAAGCAGAAACGGGAGCGGTGTGCTTCCAGCCGTCGGACACCCGGTTCATCGGCTTCGAGTGGTGCCTGCCGGCGACCGTCGGCAACGAGGTGCAGGGCGACGCCGTGTCGTTCGACCTGTCCTTCTACACCGAGCAGTGCAGGCACAACCCCGACCCCGAGAACCCCTTCGCGGATCCGGAGGCGGAGTAACTCGCGATGCCGCCGGCAGGAACGCCCTGCCGTACCGGTAGGACGAGTCTGCCGGCGGCGTCGCGCGCGGCGTCCCGGGGGTAGGTGACGCATACATAGGCCCGGAGACGGCGTTGAGAGATGACAGACGAGCGGCCGTCCGAAGCCGAACACGAGAGACACGAATGACAAACGAAGAATCACAACTAACGCGGCGAAAGGCCCTCGCGGGCGTCGGAGCCGTCGGCTTCGCGACGATGGGGATGGGGCGCGGCCGCCCGACGGCCAGCTGGGACGGGTACACGAACTACACGTACGCCGAGTCGGACACGCCGACGCGGCTGCTCGTCGGCTGGCGGAGCACGTACAACGGCGACATCGTCGCCGACGGTCCTCCCGAGCCGGTCGCGGACCAGCCGGCGGACGTTCGGCTGATCGACCTCGACGACGTCCTCCCGGGCGACGCCGGCAGCGCGAGCGTCGGACTCCGGTTGGAGGATCCGGGAGCGATGACGCCGGAAGGCGCCCGCGTGTGGATGCAGATCGACGCCGAACTGGCCGGTCCGGACCCGGAGGCGAGCCGCGCGCTCGCCGACCGTATCACCCTCGACGTCCGGTACGACACCGGCGTCCTCGGGGTCGGCCGCTGTGCCGGCGCCGAAGACGAGTTCGCCGACTTCGGCGAGTCGATCTTCTCCGGCACGCTCGGCGACCTCACGACGGACGACGGGCTGTCGTCGGGCGTCGCGCTCGACCCCGGGCTGTTCGACAACGGCTGTCTCGTCCCCGACGAGCGGCGGTGTCTCACGTTCGTCTGGGCGCTTCCGATCGAGGCGGGAAACCGCGGACAGGGCGGCGCGGTCGACTTCGACGTCGCGTTCCGCGCGGTGTCGTGTGACCGCACCGAGAACCCGTTCGCGACCGACTCGACCGGATCCGACTCGACCGAACCCGGTTCGACCGCGTCCGACCCGACCGACGCCGAGGTGGCCTGATGACCTTCGACGGCTCCGGGTCCCGGCGCGCGTCCGGGGTGAGTCGCCGTCGCCTCCTCGCCGGTCTCGGCGGGGTCGGCGCGGTCGGGATGGCCAGCGGGGCCGGCACGTTCGCGTACCTCTCGGACCGCGAGACGTTCGCGAGCAACGAGATCGGTACCGGAACTCTCGAGCTCCTCCTCGACGGCGACCCCGTCGAGGGGCCCATAACGATCGGCGTCGCCGACATCGATCGCGGGGCGTCGGGGCACGAAACCCTCGAACTCGGCGTCCGGACCAACGCGGCGCGCGTCTGGCTCGCGACCGACTGTCCGCGCCCCGACGATCACCTCGCCGAGGCGCTCGAAGTCCGACTGTCGTTCGCCGGGGAACCCGTCTCCGGCGGGTGGCGCTCGTTCGGCGACATGCGCCGGGAGCTCGTCGACGGAGTCAGGCTCGACGACGGCTGTCTCGACCCCGACGCGCCGGCGGACCTCGTGCTCCATTGGCGACTTCCGGCCGACGCCGACGGCTCGCTGGCGGGCGCGTCGACGTCGTTCGGCTTCCGGCTCTACGCCGAGCAGTGTCGGCACGTCGACGAAGCCGACGCGGGCGGGTCGAACCCCTTCGCCGGGATCGCCCCCTGCGACGAGCCCGACGAGCCGCCGGAGTGTGCCGCCTGTGAGGACGGCGACCGGTTCGCGCGGCTGACCTTCGCGTACCTCGGGCCGAACGACGCGCACATCGTCGCGAGCACGCAGGGGAGCGGAACGGACGGCGGCGTCGCCTTCGAGGGATCGGTCTCGTCGGGCGGCACGTTCACCGCGGACGGCGCCGCCGTCGGCGGCGACGGCGAGTTGGGGACGAATCTCTACCTCGACGACGGGAACGGAAACAGCAACGGCGGCGGAAATGGGAACGGGAACGGCAACGGAAACGGGCGTCCGGCCGGTGTCAAGGTCCACACGAGCTGTTCGGAGGACCTCGTCGTCGGTCAGGAGTTCGGGTCCGACGGCGCCGGCGGCGCGCTGTACCGACTCACCGGCGGCGAGATCGCCGGTAAAGGGCCGATCTGCGGCGACTCGGCGCCCGACGACTCGGCGGAGGACCTCTGATGAACCTACCAGTATCACTCAAAACAATCGCAAACGTACTCGGGATCGTCCTGCTGATCGCCCTCGTCGCACCGTTCGCGGTGTACGCGGTGCCGGGGCTCGTCGGCGCGGAATACAGCTTCGTGGTGCTCACCGCGAGCATGACGCCGGCCATCGCGCCGGGCGACGTGGTCATCGTCGACGAGCGCGATCCGGCCGCGATCGCAGAGGGCGACGTGATCACCTTCGTCCGAAGCGGCAACGAGGTCCCGGTGACACACCGCGTGATCGACGTCGTCGACGGCCCCGCCGGGGTCGCCTTCGAGACGCAAGGGGACGCCAACGGCGGTCCCGACGCGTCGCTGGTCCCCGGCGAGAACGTTCTCGGCGTGGTGGCGATAACGATCCCGTACATCGGATACGTCGTCCAGTTCACTGACTCGCCGCTCGGCTTCGCCGCGCTCGTCGTGGTCCCGTTCGGGCTGTTGGTGCTCTCGGAGCTCTGGACGCTCTTCCGCGCTCGCGACGGGAACGCCACCGACGGCAGCGCCGCCCCCGACGGCGACGAAGAGAGCGCCGCCGCCGGAGCTGGGACCGGGGCCGGAGCCGCTGGCGCCGGCGCCGGAGCCGCTGGCGCCGGTGTCGCGACGGCGACCGACCCCGACGCCGCCTCCGGCGGGGTCTCCGTGGACTCGGTCGTCGGCGCCGGCCTAGTGCTGGCGGCGTTCGCGCCCTACAGCGTCTACGTCGCCGTGCAGCTCCGAACCGCGCTCGCGATCACGGTGGCGATAGCGACGACGGTGCTGCTGCTCGCGGCCCTCGCGATGTGGGCCGCCGCGAGCGGCGTCTTCGACCGCTCTCGCTCGTCGGGGACCGGAACCGCGACCGAGACGGGAACCGTGGCCGACACGGGCGCCGCGACCGATTCCCCCGCCGTGACCGCCCCGGACGAGCCACCGATGGCTACCGACGGCGCCGGGGAGGTGGACTGATGGCCTCGATTCGGCGGCTGTCCGTGATCGTCATGGTCGCGATGGTGATCGGGAGCGTCGCGTTCGGCGGCGGATACACCCTCGCGCTGTTCACCGCGACCGCCGAGGTGTCGGGGAGCTTCGAAACGGCCGAGGAGTTCTCGACCATTGAGCAGGAGCGAGGGTTCCAGGTCGCCGTCACCGGCGGTACCGGTGACCAAACCGATGGCGACTCGAACGAGACGACCTCCAACGAGACGGTCTCCAACGAGACGTCCTCGAACGAGACGACCTCCAACGAGACCGTTCCGCCCGGCAACGACTCTGCTGGTGACGGATCGTCGACCGACGACGACGCCAGCGACCCCGAGCCGTCCGACACCGAGGCGAACGAGTCGCCGTCGTCGTCGGGTGATTCATCGGTGGAGGATTCGTCGGCGTCGGACGACGCGGGCGCGGCGGAGGGGGGTGACGACCCCTCCGGTGAGACCCCTGACGACGGCACCGATGCGACAGATCCGTCCGATCCGTCTGATCCGTCTGATCCGCACGCTGAGGCGCCGTAGTCATGGGCCTCCGGTCCAGTTGTCGCGGGCGTCGGCTTCTCCTCGGTCAGCTGACGGCGACCGGTCGATCTGAACGTCGGTTCGGATCGAAACTCACCGTGCTGTTGCTGCTGACGGCGCTGTTTCTCCTCACGCTGCTCGTCGGGGTCGCGCGCGGAATCGCGTAACGCTCCCACGGCAGTTATGTACCGGGTGGGCGAAGCCTCACCCAGACAGCCATGGTCGCGCTCGACGCGTTCGCGTTCGTCTTCATCGCCGGGCTCATCACCGCGCTGGCGACCGGTATCGGCGCGCTTCCCTTCTTCTTTTTCGACTCGATCAGCGACCGCGGGAACGTCGCGCTCTGGGGGTTCGCCTCGGGGATCATGGTCTCGGCGTCGCTGTTCGGGCTCGTCGAGGAGGGGCTCTCCGAGGGGTCGATCTGGCAGATCGGCGTCGGGATGCTCGCGGGCGTCGTGCTCGTCGTCCTCGCTCACGAGGTGCTGATGGACGCCGACGTCGACCCCCGGGAGTACGAGGAGGCCGACTTCAAGAAGCTCCTCCTGATTCTCGGGGTCTTGACCGTCCACAGCTTTCCCGAGGGGATCGCCGTCGGCGTCTCGTTCGCTGACCTCGGGCTGGAGGGCGGCACGCAGCTCTTCGGGTTCACCGTTCCCCTGCTCGCGGTGTTCATGACGGTCGCGATATCGATCCACAACGTCCCGGAGGGGACGGCCATTTCCATCCCGCTGCGGGCGATGGGCGTCTCGAAGTGGCGGATGGTGTGGTGGTCGGTGTTCTCCAGCCTCCCGCAGCCGATCGGCGCGGTGATCGCGTTCGGTTTCGTCCGCTACGCGCGCGAGTTCCTCCCGTACGGCTTCGGCTTCGCCGCGGGGGCGATGATCTACCTCGTCGCCTCCGAGTTCATCCCCGAGGCGCTCGACACCGGCGCCGACCTCCCCCGCGGCGGGAAGCCGGTGCTAGCGGGTGGAATGGCGCTCGGCGTCGTGTTGATGGTCCCGCTCGCGTTCATCTGACGACCGGTTCCGCCCGGTTTCGACTGCCCATCCCGTGCCGCGGTCCCCGCGGAGGCCGCCGGAATCGGCTACTCTCCGCCGGAACCGGCCGCTGCGACTTCTCTGTCCGTCTCCGGCGACTCGGCGTCGTCGTCAGGATCGACGATCCGGTACGCGAGCGCCACCGAGCCGAGTGCGAGGGCGATCCCGCCGATCACGTCGGTGAGCCAGTGGATGCCGAGGTACATCGTCGCGACCACGACCGACGTCGAGAGCCACGCCGCGATCGGCGTCCACAGCGGGTACTCCCTGCGGGTCAGCACGGCGAACGTGAGGACCGTCACCGACAACGACGTGTGCAGCGAGGGGAAGACGTTCGCCGCCTCGTTCACCTCGCTCGTCAGCGCCATGAAGTCGGGATTGTGAGTGAACAGCAGCGATGTCACCATGTCCGGCATCAGGTTCCGCGGGCCGTGCGCGAACACGACCGTGTACAGCACGAGCCCGATCGCGTAGTTGAGCGCGTACGCGATGACCAGTCGGTTCAGCATCGTCGTCCGCGGAAGCGCGAGGTACGCGAGGAACGGGAACGAGAGCAGGAATACGTACCCGTACACGTACACCCACGAGAAGTAGATCGTCAACTCGGGAACGACGAACGTCGCTTGCACCCACGCGACGAAGTTGCCCTCCAGCGCGTAGATGAACCCGGTCATCTGGAGCCCGAACAGCTCGGACACCGTCTGTAACGACCCCCGACCGACCGCGCTCGCGAGCAACACGATTCCCAACGCCACGAGCGAGTACCGAATACGCCACAGTCGCGGTACGAGCCCGTCCCAGAGCTCGTACAGCCGCCGCGGGCCGATCACGGCCACTCCCGCGACGAGCAGCATCGATCCGACCCACAGGGCGAGCCGCCCGACGACCGACACCAGCGGATTCATTGGTCCCGCGAGAGCAGCCGCCCGTTCTCACCGAATCGGTACCCGGCCTCTCGCAACTCGTCGCGGGCCGCCTCCACGTCCACCGCGCCGTCCTCGCCGAGGAACGGGTGGACGGGGTCAGTGTCGTCTTCGCTCCACTGGAGCCCCTCTGGGACCCATTCCGGTGACGCGGCGAGCGGCGACGCCGCCGGCTGCGCGTATCCCTCGAACGCCTCGTCGACGAGCAGCGGCTTATCAATCAGCGATGCGAGCACGCCCCGGAACCGCGGGTTCGAGAGCGGCGCACGCCGCGTGTTGTACCCGATGTGGTAGAACGCGGCCGATCGCGTGCTCACGAGCCGCGCGTCGGCCTCTCGCCCCAGCCGCGGCACCGAATCCGGTCCGAGGTTCGAGAAGGTCGCGTCTGCGAGGCCGTCTCCGACGGCTTGGACCGCGGCGATGTCGGAGGGTGCGACCTCCACTCTGAGCCGCTCGAACGCCGGCTTGCCACGGAACCGCTCGGGTATCCCGTCGATCGAGCTACTTCCGGTCACGTCGCCGTCGCCGCTCTCGGTGGTGCCGTCATTAGTGGTCCCGCCATTGGTGGCCCCGTCACTGGTGGTCATATTTGTGGTGCCGTCGTCGCTGACCGTCGCGTTGGTCGTCTCTCCGCCCGTCTCGGCTTCCGTTTCGACCCCGCCATCCTGCCCGGCCCGCACGAGGAAGTGCTCGGCGTTCCGCTCGAAGACCACCGACTCCTCGGCGGTCGCCTCGACGAGTCGCATCGGTCCGCTCCCGACGGGGTTCTCGTTGTTCGACACGACGGCCTCGGTCGTCTCGCCGTCGAACTCGAAGCCGGCGATCGTCGCGACCGACGTCCGCTCGCGCCAGACGTGTTCCGGAAGGATAGGGACCTGTAGGGCGCGGAGTCCGACTCGACGGGAAACGTCCCCGATCTCGAATCGGACTGTCGCGTCATCGACGGCAGTTACGGACTGAACGAGCGACGTCCGGCCCCGGAACCTCGGTGCGGGCACGGGCGCCTCGACGTTCCCCATCGACGTGTCGCCGAGGAACTCGTAGGTGAACGCCACGTCGTCCGCGCTCACGGGCTCGCCGTCGTGCCACTGCGCGTCCCGAAGGGTGACCTCGAACGTCTCGGGATCGCTCCGCTCCCATGCAGCCGCGAGCCACGGGATCGCCTCGTCTCCGTCCATCCGGACCAACTGGTCGTACAGCAGCGAGGTGAACGTCCCGTACCGACGGTACTCGGGCGCGATCGGGTTCCAGTTCTCCGTCACCCGCTGGTCCGTCGTCACGAGTTCCAGCGTCGCCGTATCGGCTTCGTCCCCGTCGCCGTCGGTCTCCGTGTCGCCGTCGGTCTCCGCGTCGTCGCCTGTCTCATCCCCACTGCTTCCCCGGTGCTCCAGGCCGAGCAGCCCCTCGATCGACAGCGGCTGTTGTGCTCCCCAGCCCTCGAACCGCTCGTCTCGGATCGCGGTGAGGGCGTCTGGGAACGCGACAACCGTGAAGGGCTGACGGTCGACGAGCGCCTCTTGAAGCTCTGAAACGACCGATCGGCGCCGGTCGCCTTCGGCGGTTCGCTGCTCCGACAGCAGCTCGTCGACGCCGAAGTCGGCGAACCCGAACGGGTTCTGCCACCCGGTCTCGGCGCCGAACCGAGAGTGAGTGAGCGAGTAGAGTACGTCCGGATCGAACGGCTCAGCCTCGCGGAACTGCCCGACGTAGATATCGAAGTTGTGGTTGAGGAGCACTCGTCGGCGCAGGTCTCGCAGGCTCATCGTGTTGATCTGCATCTCGATCCCCACCGCCTCGGCGTTCTCCGCGAGCTGCCGGGCGATCCGGATCCCGTTCGGATCGTTGTCGGCCGGCATGGTGTTGATCTCCAAGGATAGCTGCCCCGGGCGGTCGCGTCCGGCGATGTTCCGTACTCGGCCGATACAGCCGGCGCTGAGGACCGCAGTACCGACTCCCGCGAGCGCCTTCCGCCGGCCGATCTGCCGCGTCATCTGTTCGTTGCTGTTTCGCTCCCGGCGTATATCTCTTCTGTGGTGCGTCTGGTCCACGCCACGCCGTCAACCCGGTACCGTTCTCGTGTCGAAACCAAGATCAGATCACGTCCGCGAGCGGTAACAACAGCCCGACGCCCCACGCGAGGACGCCGACGATGAGCACGGGGTCGTCGTCGGCCGCTCGCCCGACCGCGATGATTCCCAGCGCGGCCAACACGGCGATGCGATGGACCATCAGTTCGGGCGGAATCGCGACGCCGAGCGCGGCGAAATCGACGACGAAGCCCGTGCCGAGTCCGACGGTCACGCCGAGGAACGCGGCCGTCGGATCGGCCCGCTCCACCCCGCTGACGACCAGCGCGGGGAGTCCGACGGCGATACCGAGGTAGAGGGGGGCAGCGATCGCTTTCGGCGGCAGCGCCGGGTAGGAGGTCTCCAGCGCCACGCCGGCGACCCGGATCCCGACTAACACCGCCGCGAGCGCGACCCCGAGCAGGGCGGCGTCGGCGTGCCGCGCGCCTTCGCGACGCACGCGGTGTGCCAACTCGACCGCAGCGGCCCTCGTCCGTCGACCGAGCAGCGCGCCGGCCAGCGGGACGAGCAGCGCGAGTTCGATGACCGATATCCAGCCGTCGCTCATCCCCCCTTCGATCCCGCGGTACTCGCGGCTGACCGCCTCGGCGCCGTCGTTGTCGATGAAGTCGTCTTCGAGCCGCACCGCGGGGTCGTTGATGTCGGGAACCGTGTGTCGGAGCCGGAACCAGTCGTAGTACTCCTCGTGGACTTGGACCGCGGTGTAGGCGCCGTCGGGGGACTCGTACGCCCGGATGTGGTCCCGCGAGCCGAGGTACGCGCCGTCGTGGCGTTCGAACGACTCGGTCATCCAGACGCCGCTGTCGGGCCCCCGGAAGTACGCGTAGCGGGTCGAGCTGTGAGCGTCTTCCCAGTCGCGGGTGACGATTTCGCGGACGTCCTCGGGGTCCGCGTGGGCCTCCGCGTCGTCGGTCTCGCGCCAGTCCGTCTCCGGCTGTCCCTCGAGCGCCTCGCGAACCGTCTCGCCGTCGGCGTGAAAGACGACGTTGATCGCGAGCGTTCGACCGCCCTCCGCGGTGGTCCGGCTCGTGTACGGCCAGACTCGGTAGTCGCCGTCGACCTCCATGAGCGCGTCGTCGTCGATCGCGGGGGCCGGCGGCTCCGTCCCTCCGGCGTCGAAGAATCCGGAGAGCGCGAGCCCGACGCCGACGACGACGAGGAGCGCGACGATCACCGTGTTCCGCTGCATGATCCCGCGGAGGGGAGCCGGCTAAAAACGTGTTTGGGTCGGTGTGATCTCTCGTTTCCCTGCCGCCACCGGGCAGTCGTCGGGTCGTCACCGGGCAGTCGTCGGGTCGTCACCGGGTCGTCACCGGGTCGTCTCCGAGCCGTCTCCGGGCCGTCTCCGGGCCGTCTCCGGGTCCCTATCGCGTCACCACGTCTCCACGAACCCTTCTCGGATGTCCTCCGCGCATCCCTCGCAGTCGGGGTGCCCGGGGTCGAAACAGCTCGGGCGCCCCTCTGCGTCGACCGCGACCGACCGTCGCTCCGCGTGCCGGCGACAGACGATTCGCGCCCGACCCGACTCGTCCGCGGGGAGATCGTAGCGATCGACGCCCGAGCCGTCGCCGTCGGGATCGTCGCGCCCCTCGGCGTACGCCCGCTTCGCTTCCTCGAACTGCTTGCCCGCCTTTCGGAGCTGTTGGCGGATAACGCGTTCGAGCCGGTCGTCCATACGTCCCGTTTCGGCGCTCGGGATATAGGTCCGTTGCCGGCGACGCGAGCCGACACCGACGGTCTCCGCTCGTCTATTTATAAGCTATCGCGCGCTTGGCGGCCGCCGCGGTGGCGGTTCGAAAGCTGACTCCCGCTCGCTCGGCTCCGCGTCACGTGCGAGTGCTTCACGCGGTACCGTTCCACTTGAAACGAAGCCCGCGTCCGGCTGACGAGCGTCAGACGCGACGGCCGCGGGGCGGGACGGCGGCGCGCCGTCCCGATCGCGAACTCGCCCGGAGAGCGGCTGTTCGCCGATAATTCGTCCACTTTCACCGCGGTTGCGGGATTTTTAATACCGTGAGGAACCAACCGTCGTACGCCTCCCATTGAAACACGACCGGAGGCGGAGACACCCAATGAGCGAACTGCGACAGGAAGCGGAAGCGATAGCGGAACAGTTCTCGGACCACCTCGATGTCGACGCCGACGACGTCGAAGAGCGGTTAGAAACGCTCGTCGACGAGTACCGCGTCCCGCTCGACGAGGCGCGCCGGAGCGTCACCAACAGCTACCTCGAAGACGCCGGCATGGAGCGCGACGAGCTCGGCCGCGGCGGCAGCGAGTCGGTGCTCGTCAACGACATCGACGAGGACGAACAGTGGGTCGACCTGCGTGTGAAACTGGTCGACCTCTGGGAGCCTCGCAGCGACTCGATCTCGCAGGTCGGGCTCGTCGGCGACGAGTCCGGCACGATCAAGTTCGTCTCGTTCAAGACCTCGGAGCTGCCCGAGCTGGACGAGGGCGCGTGCTACGAGCTCTCGAACGTCGTCACCGACGAGTACGAGGGCAACTACTCGGTGAAGCTCAACCGGACGACGCAGATCACGGAGCTCGACGAGGAGATCGAGGTCGGCGACAACGCCGACACCGTCGAGGGCGCCCTCGTCGACATCCAGTCCGGCTCCGGACTGATAAAGCGCTGTCCCGAGGAGGACTGCACCCGCGTCCTCCAGAACGGGCGGTGCTCCGAGCACGGCCAGGTCGAAGGCGAGTTCGACCTCCGGATCAAGGGCGTGCTGGACGACGGCGAGACCGTCACCGAGGTCATCTTCGACCGGGAGGCCACCGAGGAGCTCACCGGGATGGGCTTAGAGGAGGCCAAAGACATGGCGATGGACGCGCTCGACACCACCGTCGTCGCCGAGGAGATGGCCGACGACGTGCTCGGGCGGTACTACCGCGTCACCGGCCCCACCTTCGGCCGGTACGTCCTGGTCGACGAGATGGAGAACCCCGGTGCCGTCGACGTTGAAACTGCGCTGATCGAAGCGAGGTCGATTTAAAATGAGTCAGTCTGCCCCCACCCGAGAGGTCGCCCGGCGCGTGTTCGCGAGCGAATTCAACGACGCCGGCTTCACGTTCACCGAGTCGGACGACGAGCGCGCTCCCGTCTACCTCCTGCTCCCGACGGGCGAGTCGGCGAACCGCGTGTTCTTCGTCGGCACCCTCACCGAGAAGGAGGACGTCGGCGAGGAGTCCGAGTACTGGCGCGGCCGCATCGTCGACCCGACGGGCACGTTCTTCGTGTACGCCGGGCAGTACCAGCCCGAGGCCGCCTCGAAGCTCCGCGATCTGGAGCCGCCCGCCTACGTCGCGGTCGTCGGGAAACCCCGGACGTACGAGACGGACGACGGGACGGTCCGCGTCTCGGTCCGCCCCGAGTCGATCACCGAAGTCGACGCCGACACCCGTGACCGGTGGGTCGCGGAGACCGCGCGTCGAACGATCGAGCGCGTCGCCGCCTTCGACGACGGGAACGAGTACGCGCGGATGGCCCGCGAGGAGTACGATCTGGACCCGCAAACGTACGAGGCCGCGGCGCTGTCGGCGCTCGAAGACCTCGACGACGGCGCCGGCGACGAACTCGCCGGCGACGCGGCCGCCGAGGGCGAATCCGCTGACGACGAAGCCGCCGAAACCGGCGACTCCGCCGGCGGTGCGGTCGACGCGACGGACTCCGCGGGCGCGCCGGAACCGTAACCCGTCCGCGCCGGAACGGTAGTCCTTCCGGGAAATGCGGGCCGGGCGCGTCTGCGCTCGGGACCCAATATCAATCCTGCGACTGTCTGACAAACGTTTAAGTATTTTGCCGGACGAACGGTCCGGTATGGGCAACAAGAACAAGACGATCTCGTTCCGCGTCAACGAGGACGCGTTCGAGACCCTCCGCGACATCGCCGAGGAGCGAGACATCTCGCTGTCGGCGGTCTTCCGGGACTACGTGGAAACGCTCGTTGCCCACGACGGACAGGTCCGGGTCGTTCCGGAGGCCGAACTCGAGAACATGGACGGGAGCGGCGCGTCGTTCCCCCCGAAAATCGAGGTCCCGAAGAGCTTCGTGCGCGAACACGAGCGGCTGGAGCTCGAAGCGGACCACCTCCGCGAGCAGTTAGAAGAGCACAAACGGTACGTCAACTACCTCCGCGAGCAGCTTGAGGACGGCGACGACGACGTGATCCAGTTGGAGGACCTCGACGGCGAGCCCGACGAACCCTCCTTCCGACTCGGATAGCCTCTGTGCCGCTTTTTCGGCCGATTCGGATTCGCCGATCCGGATTCGCCGAACCGTCCGCCACTGACCGGTTCACCGGTCGACCGTGAGTTTCATCGGTCGCCCGTGACCGTCCTCGCAATCCGCGCTCGCGACGGCCGCAGTTCCGATCCGATGAGAAACTGTCCTGTTTGTCCGTTACTATCCGAGGAAACGCCGATGTCGACGAAAATATTGCCGGACAACCGAGATATACTTCGCCATCGTCTAATTCTCTCCCGGGCCGCTGGACAGTTACTTAGTCGTCACTCCGATTTCTGACTATAATAAATTATTTACGAAAACAATATTACCCGGGCGCCGAACCGTTTGGACATGAACAGGTGGGTCCGACCGTGAGCGTATTCGACAGAGCGTACGACGATCCGGTCCGCGTGCTCGACGAGGACGGCCAGGTCGTCGGCGACGTCCCCGACCTCGACGACGAGGAGCTCGTCGACATGTACCGGCATATGCGGCTCGCCCGTCACTTCGACGGACGAGCGGTGAGCCTCCAGCGACAGGGGCGGATGGGGACGTACCCCCCGCTGTCGGGACAGGAAGGCGCCCAGATCGGCTCCGCGGCGGCGCTCGCGGAAGACGACTGGATGGTGCCCTCGTACCGCGAGCACGGCGCCGCCCTCGTCCGCGGGCTCCCGCTGAAACAGACGTTACTCTACTGGATGGGCCACGAGGCCGGCAACAAGGCCCCCGAAGACGTGAACGTCTTCCCGGTCGCCGTCCCCATCGCGTCGCAGGTGCCTCACGCGACGGGCGCGTCGTGGGCCTCGAAGCTCCGCGGAACCGACGAGGTGTTCCTCTGTTACTTCGGCGACGGCGCGACGAGCGAGGGCGACTTCCACGAGGGCGTCAACTTCGCTGGCGTGTTCGACACGCCGACCGTCTTCTTCTGTAACAACAACCAGTGGGCGATCTCCGTTCCCCGCGAGCGCCAGACCCGGAGCGCGACGCTGGCACAGAAGGCGGAGGCGTACGGCATCGACGGCGTGCAGGTCGACGGGATGGACCCGCTCGCCGTCTACAGCGTCACGAAGGCGGCCGTTGAGAAGGCTCGCGACCCCGACACCGACCGTCCCCGCCCGACGCTGATCGAGGCGATCCAGTACCGGTTCGGCGCCCACACGACCGCGGACGACCCCACCGTCTACCGCGACGACGACGAGGTCGAACGCTGGAAGGCGAAGGACCCGATCCCGCGGCTGGAGGGGTACCTCCGCTCCGAGGGCGTGCTGGACGACGACCGCGTCGCGGAGATCACGTCGACGGTCGAGCAGCGAGTCGCCGACGCCATCGACGCGGCCGAGTCCGAGGCGCGGCCGGAGCCGCGGGAGCTGTTCGAGCACGCGTACGCGGAGCTTCCGCCCGAACTACAGCGACAGTACGAGGAGTTCGCCGCCTTCCGCGAGACGCACGGCGACGCGGCGTTCTTGGAGGAATAAATGAGCGAGACACAGAACCTCACCCTAGTGCAGGCGGTTCGAGACGGATTGTACACCGAGATGCGCGAGGACGACGACGTCCTCGTGTTGGGCCAAGACGTCGGGAAGAACGGCGGCGTCTTCCGGGCGACGGAAGGCCTGTTCGACGAGTTCGGCGGCGATCGCGTCGTCGACACGCCCCTCGCGGAGTCGGGCATCGTCGGCGCCGCGGTCGGCATGGCGGCGATGGGGCTCAAACCGGTCCCCGAGATCCAGTTCTCCGGGTTCATGTACCCCGGATTCGACCAGATCGTCTCGCACATGGCCCGGTTCCGCGCCCGGAGCCGCGGGCGGTACACGCTCCCGATGACCCTCCGCGCGCCCTACGGCGGTGGGATTCGCGCGCCGGAACACCACTCCGAGTCGAAGGAGGCGTTCTACGCGCACGAGGCCGGCCTCAAGGTCGTTATCCCCTCGACGCCGTCCGACGCGAAGGGGCTGCTCGCGGCGTCGATCCGCGACCCGGACCCCGTGATCTTCCTCGAACCGAAGCTCATCTACCGGGCGTTCCGTGAGGCGGTTCCCGAGGGGCCGCACACGGTTCCGATCGGAGAGGCCGCCACGCGCCGCGAGGGCGGGGACGTCGCGGTGTTCACCTACGGCGCGATGACGCGACCGACGCTCGAAGCGGCAGAGAACCTCGCCGAGGAGGGGATCGAGTGCGAGGTCGTCGACCTCCGAACGATCTCCCCGCTCGACCGCGAGGCGATCGTCGAGGCGTTCGAGGCCACCGGCCGCGCGGTCGTCGTCCACGAGGCGCCCAAAACGGGGGGACTCGCGGCGGAGATCACGGCGATCATCCAAGAGGAGGCGCTGCTGTACCAGGAGGCGCCCGTCACTCGCGTCACCGGGTTCGACGTACCGTACCCGCTGTACGCGCTGGAGGACTACTACCTCCCGACGGCGGCTCGCATCGAGGAAGGTATCACGGAGGCGGTGGAGTTCTGACCATGCCCGTCAAGGAGTTCAGACTGCCCGACGTGGGCGAAGGCGTCGCGGAGGGCGAACTGGTCACCTGGCTGGTCGCGCCCGGCGACCGCGTCGAGGAGGACCAGCCCGTCGCGGAGGTCGAGACGGACAAAGCGCTCGTCGAGGTCCCCTCGCGGTACGACGGGGTCGTCGAGGAGCTGTTCGCCGAGGAGGGCGAAATCGTGCCCGTCGGCGACGTGATCATCTCGTTCCGCGTCGACGAGGACGGCGAGGCCGACGAGACCGAAACAGACGGCGAGTCCGGAGACTCCGGAGAAGCCGACGCCGACTCGGGCGACGGCACTGCGTCCGAGCCAGCCGACGAACCGGACGGCGACGTGCCGTCCGGTCGAACCTTCGCGCCGCCATCGGTCCGCCGACTCGCCCGCGAGCTCGGCGTCGACGTCGCCGCGGTCGACGGAAGCGGCCCGGGCGGCCGGATAAGCGAGGCCGACGTGCGGGCGCACGCCGAGGACGACACCCCGGAGCCGCGTCCTGCTCCGGCCGATATCGGTTCGGGCGATCGGAAGTCCGCGGTCAGCAAACGCGGCGCGTCGGGCGACGGTACCGACTCCTCCGCCGACGCGGCCACGTCCGACGCCGACGAACCGAGGACCGCCGTCGAGCCCGCCGGCCGAGAGACGACGCTCGCGACTCCGGCGACCCGCAAGCTTGCCCGCGAGCTCGACGTCGACATCGACGACGTCCCGACCGACGAGACCCGCGACGGCGAGGCGTTCGTCACGGACGAGGCCGTGCAGGCGTACGCGGACGCGATGGAGGGTGGCGCCGACGTTGAGCCGGCGCCCGCGGACGCGGTCGCAGTCTCGGATTCGGGGACGTCCGCGACCGAGCCCGTCGACGAGACGGTCCCGTACCGCGGGGTTCGCCGCACGATCGGCGAGCAGATGGAGCGGTCGAAGTACACCGCGCCGCACGTCTCCCATCACGACACCGTCGAGGTCGACGCCCTCGTCGAGGCGCGCGAGCGGCTGAAACCCAAGGCCGAGGCGGCGGGTGTGAACCTCACCTACATGCCGTTCGTGATGAAGGCGATCGTCGCCGGGCTGAAGGAGTTCCCGTACCTCAACAGCGAACTCCGCGAGGACGACGAGGAGATCGTGTTGCGAGGCGAGTACAACCTCGGTATCGCCGTCGCGACCGACGCCGGGCTGATGGTCCCCGTCGTCGAGAACGTCGACGAGAAGGGGCTCTTCGAACTGGCCGCGGAGGTTCGCGACCTCGCGTCGCGGGCTCGCGACCGGAAGCTCAAGCCCGCCGAAATGAAGGGAAGCACCTTCAGCATCACCAACTTCGGCGCCATCGGCGGGGAGTACGCCACGCCGATCATCAACTACCCCGAGACCGCGATCCTCGGGCTGGGGGCCATCGAGGAGCGGCCGGTCGTCCGCGACGGCGAGGTCGTCGCGGCGCCGACGCTCCCGCTGTCGCTGTCGATCGATCACCGCGTCATCGACGGCGCGGTCGCGGCCGAGTTCGCGAACACCGTCATGGAACACCTTGAACACCCGCTGTTACTGTTGACTCAATAATGGTCGTCGGAGACATCGCAACCGGAACGGAGGTACTGGTCATCGGCGCGGGACCGGGCGGCTACGTCGCCGCCATCCGCGCCGCACAGCAGGGACTCGACACGACGCTCGTCGAGAAGGACGCCTACGGTGGCGCCTGTCTGAACCGCGGCTGCATCCCCTCGAAGGCGCTGATCACGGGGAGCGGGCTCGCCCACGAGGCCGGCAACGCCGAGTTCATGGGCGTCCACGCGGACCCCGCCGTCGACATGGCACAGATGATCGAGTGGAAAGACGGCGTCGTCGACCAGTTGACGGGCGGCGTCGAGAAGCTCTGTAAGGCGAACGGCGTCAACCTCGTCGAGGGGACCGCCTCGTTCGTCGACGATCACACCGTTCGCGTCGCTCACGGCGGCGAGGGGCAGGGCTCCGAGTCGATCGAGTTCGAGCACGCCATCGTCTCGACGGGCTCGCGACCGATCCAGATCCCCGGCTTCGAGTTCGCCGAGGATCACGTCTGGAGCTCTGCGGACGCGCTCGACGCCGAGACGGTCCCGGACCGGATCGGAATCGTCGGCGGCGGGTACATCGGGATGGAGCTGGCGACGACGTACGCCAAGCTCGGCGCCGAGGTGACCGTCGTGGAGATGCTCGACGACATCCTCGACCCCTACGAGGACGACGTGAAACGGATCGTCCGCAAGCGCGCCGAGGAGCTGGGCGTCGAATTCCACTTCGGCGAGGGCGCGAGCGGCTGGTCGGAGGGCGCCGACGGCGGCTACCTCCTGCAGACGGAGACGGAGGGCGGGGAGGAGTCGACGTACAGCGTCGACAAGATCCTCGTCGCGGTCGGCCGTCAGCCGGTCACGGACGGGCTCGACCTGGAGAACGCCGGGATCGAGACGGACGACCGCGGATTCATCCAGACCGACGACCGGACGCGAACCGGCGTCGAGCACATCCACGCCGTCGGCGACGTCGCGGGCGAGCCGATGCTCGCGCACGCGGCCTCCAAGGAGGGGATCGTCGCGGCCGAAGTGATCGCGGGCGAGCCCGCGGCGCTCGACCAGCAGGCGATCCCCGCGGCCGTCTTCACCGACCCCGAGATCGGGACGGTCGGAATGACCGAAGCCGAAGCCGGCGACGCCGGGTTCGACCCCGTCGTCGGGCAGATGCCGTTCAACGCCTCCGGTCGCGCGATGACGACCGGCCACACCGACGGGTTCGTCCGGCTCGTCGCCGACGAGGAGACCGGCTTCGTGCTCGGCGGGCAGATCGTCGGCCCCGAGGCGTCGGAGCTGATCGCGGAGGTCGCGCTCGCGATCGAGATGGGCGCGACGGTCGAAGACGTGGCGGCGACGGTCCACACGCACCCGACGCTCGCGGAAGCGGTGATGGAGGCCGCGGAGAACGCGCAGGGACAGGCGATCCACACGCTGAACCGCTAAGACGGCGGGATCAGCGCGGTCGTCGTCGAGACGACTGTAGTTTGCTTTTATTAAGCGGACGCATTGTAGCCCGCCTCGCTCACGGCGTCGACGAGCGCGTCCACGTCGGCGTCGCCCTCGACCGTCGCCGACGCGCTCTCGTGGTCCGCGGTCGCGCTCGTAACGCCCGAAACCCCCTCCAGCGCCTCCGTGACGCTCTGTTCGCAGTGTTCACACGACATCCCTTCGACGGTGATAGTTCGGCTCACAACGCGATACGGTAGGAGTGGGGACGCTTTGTCGCTTTCTGCTTCGCGGTCGCGGCTCTGACGCCCACTTCGCTTTGTATTCCAAGGCGAAACCGCCGAACCGTCTTACGTATCGGTGTCGTATCGAGAGATATGCGAGATCTGGACGAGACCGACCTCGAAATTCTGTCGCTGTTGGCGGCGAACGCCCGCCGGCCATTCAGCGAGATCGGCGAGCGCGTGGGACTGTCGGGGCCGGCGGTCTCCGACCGCGTCACGCGCCTGGAGGAGTCCGGCGTCATCGAGGGGTTCACCCTCGACGTCGACCGAACGATGCTGCGGGCCGGCGTGCCCGTGATGATCGACCTTGAGTTCGCGGCCGCCGAGGCGGCGTCGACCGACGGCGTCGATCCCCTCGACGCGGCCCGCGAGCGCGCTCGCGACGCCGACGCGGTTGAGCACATCTTCGTCACCGCCGAGGGCGACCTCCGGGTGTACGCCCGCGTCGAGGGACGGAACGTCCGCGAGTGGGTGCGGCGGCTGTTCGACGGCGTGCCGGTCGCTGACTACGCCGTCACGCTGGTCGACGAGTTTGAGTGGACGCCTTCGATCGAAGGGGTCGAGTTCGCGCTGACGTGCGCGGAGTGTTCGAACACCGTCGACAGCGAGGGCGAGACGACGCGGATCGACGGCGAGGTGTACCACTTCTGTTGTCCGTCCTGTCTGTCGCGGTTTCAGGAGCGGTACCGGCGGTTGGAAGACGGCGTGTGATCGACGGCTGGTCACCCCGCTCGCGGCGCCGGAGTGTTCCCCGCCTGTGAAGCCGTCGCTTCCGGTGTCCCCCAGCGACAGTCCCCTTCTCCCGATCGCGAATTGACTACGGGTTGGCGCCCCCAGCGGCATTTTATATCGCGGTATTCGATTTATAGCCTGTTTGCTCTCTAACGACGGCCGTCTCCCGCTTCCCTCGCGATCGCCGTCCAGCGGGTTTGATTCTCTGGTTTCCTCCGATCGGCCGCCGGATCGACCGGCTTTTTCCCATTCGGATCGTCGCGATTGGTATGGCCGACGAGTTCGACCCCGAGAAGTTCGAGGACAAGTACGTCCACTACTTCCAGGAGCTCCAGCGGGCGTACAAGAACGCGTTCAACCACATGAACGAGCGGTACGACTCCCAACTGATCCACGGGATCGACCAGACGGTCCTCAACGAGTCGGAGCCGTTCTACGAGGACGGCGAGTTCCACGTCGAACTCCCCGATAACCCCCGTGAGCGCCTCCAGGGCGTTATCGTCGACGACGAGACGTTCGAAGAGACGCTAGCGGAGTACGTCGAGCGGATCGAGTCGGAGCTGTACCGCACGCTGCGGGTCGACCCCCCCGAGTGAACCGCTCGCCCGAGCGGCTCCGGGACGATCGGGGCGAAGTCAGCCCGTCGCGTTCGGGCCATCCAAAGGCATAAGCCGGCCGAACGCCAACTCGCGGGCATGAGCACGGAAACAGCCGACGCGGACAACGACCTCCGCGAGCGGATCACGAACTTCCTGCGGCGCAACTTCCCGCAGATCCAGATGCACGGCGGGAGCGCCGCTATCAGCCACCTCGACGCCGAGACGGGTGAGGTCACGGTCCAGCTCGGTGGTGCCTGCTCCGGTTGCGGTATTTCTCCGATGACGATCCAGGCGATCAAGTCCCGGATGGTCAAAGAGATCCCCGAAATCGAGACGGTTCACGCCGACACGGGCATGGGCGCCGGTGCAGACGGCGACCTCGGCGGCACCAGCAGCGGCGGAATGTCCCCGTCGTTCCCCGGTGAGACGACCGACGACGGCGACGACGAAGGCCCGCAGGCCCCGTTCTAACTGCGCGTCTCGCCCGGTCCGCTTTTTCACGTTCCTCGACGTTTTTCGACCTCTTTGGCTATCATCTTGTAGTGTGACGCTTCTCCGGCGGGTTTTCGTGCGTTGCTGCCGCTCCGTCGCGATCTGATGATATACTGTATCTCGCTATATTAATTATCTCGAACGCGGTCGCGCCTCGACCGGCGCCGACTGAAGGCTTTTTGCCCCCGGCGGTCGTGGTCGGTTCCTATGCACCACCGGGAAGTCGAACCGACGGCGGAGTACGTCGCGCGGTTCGAGACGGGCGCCGACTGGCGCGAGGAGATCGAGTCCCTCGCCCGCGCGGAGGACGTCGAAGCGGGCTGGTTCACGGCGCTCGGCGCCGTTCAAGACGCCGACGTGTGGTTTTACGACCAGGAGGAGACCGAGTATCGGTCGGTGACCTTCGAGGAGCCGCTCGAGGTCGCCGCCTGCGTGGGCAACGTCTCGCTGCTCGACGGCGACGTGTTCGCGCACACCCACGTCGTGTTGTCGCGGCCGAGCGGACAGGCCTTGGCGGGCCACCTCGATTCCGCGACGGTCTGGGCGGGCGAGTGCCACCTTCGCGCGTTCGCCGAGCCGCTGGAGCGCGAACACGACGCCGCGACCGATCTCGACTTATGGCTGTGAGGCGGACCGCGCGGCGATGAGACCGGACGACGAGCGCTACTTCGCCCGGATCGAAGAGCGGCTCGACGAGGCGCTCGACGTCGCGGAGACCGCGAAGGGACAGGGGTACGACCCGAAGCCCGAAGTCGAGATTCCGGTCGCCCGCGACATGGCCGACCGCGTCGAGAACATCCTCGGGATCGACGGGGTCGCCGAGCGCGTCCGCGAACTGGAAGGCGAGATGTCCCGCGAGGAGGCGGCCCTGGAGCTGGTCACCGACTTCGTCGAGGGGACCGTCGGCGACTACGACTCCCGCGCCGGAAAGGTCGAGGGGGCTGTCCGAACCGCCGTCGCCCTGCTGACCGAGGGCGTCGTCGCCGCGCCGATCGAGGGGATCGACCGCGTCGAACTGCTGGAGAACGACGACGGCACGGAGTTCGTCAACGTCTACTACGCCGGTCCGATCCGGTCTGCCGGCGGGACCGCGCAGGCGCTGTCCGTGCTCGTCGCCGACTACGCCCGATCGCTGCTCGGTATCGACGAGTACAAACCGCGAGACATCGAGGTCGAGCGCTACGCCGAGGAGATCGCGTTATACGACAAGGAGACGGGGCTCCAGTACACGCCGAAGGACAAGGAGTCGAAGTTCATCGCCAAGCACATCCCGGTCATGCTGGACGGGGAGGCGACGGGCGACGAGGAGGTCTCGGGGTTCCGCGACCTCGAACGGGTCGACACCAACTCCGCGCGCGGCGGGATGTGTCTCGTCGCCGCCGAGGGGATCGCGCTCAAGGCGCCGAAGATCCAGCGGTACACCCGCAACCTCGACGAGGTCGACTGGCCGTGGCTCCAGGACCTGATCGACGGGACGATCGGGAAGGACGGCGACGGAGACGGCGACGAGGCGGCGGACGACGCCGGCGACGGGAGCGAGGCCGAGGGAGACGACGCGGGCGCCGCCGACGGCGCACAGACCGGTGACGGAAGCGGCGAGGGTGCGAACGGCGACGCTCCGCCCGACGAGCCCGCCGGCCCCCTCCGGGCCGAACCCGCACAGAAGTTCCTGCGGGACCTGATCGCGGGGCGTCCCGTCTTCACCCACCCGAGCGAGGCGGGCGGGTTCCGCCTTCGCTACGGTCGCGCCCGCAACCACGGGTTCGCGACCGGCGGGGTCCACCCGGCGACGATGCACCTCGTCGACGACTTCCTCGCGGCCGGCACGCAGATCAAGACCGAGCGGCCGGGGAAGGCGCACGGCGTCGTCCCGGTCGACTCCATCGAAGGGCCGACGGTGCGGCTCGCGAACGGCGAGGTCAGACGCATCGACGACCCGGAGGAGGCGAAGGCGGTGCGCAACGGCGTCGAGAAGGTGCTCGACCTCGGCGAGTACCTCGTCAACTACGGCGAGTTCGTCGAGAACAACCACCCGCTCGCGCCGGCGTCGTACGTGTACGAGTGGTGGGTCACGGAGTTCGAGGCCGCCGGGGCGGACGTTCAGGCCATGCAGGACGACCCGCACGTCGACCTCGAACACCCCGGCGTCGACGAGGCGCTCGACTGGGCGCGCGAGTACGACTGCCCGCTCCACCCCGAGTACACCTACCTCTGGCACGACGTGTCGGTCGCGGCGTTCGAGGCGCTGGCCGACGCGGTCGCCGACGGCGACGTGATCGAGGGCGTCCTCGCGATCGAGCGAACCGAACCAGTCCAGCACGCGCTGGAGTCGCTGTTGATCGAACACGCCGCGACGCCGGACGCGCTCCGGATCCCCACGTGGCGTCCGCTCGCGCGGTCGCTCGGGATCGACGACGGGCTCCGGAAGTCGTGGGAGTCGACTGACCTCTCGGCGGCGGCGCGCTCGTGGGACGACGGGAACAACGCGGTGAAAGCCGTCAACGAGGTCGCTCCGTTCGAGATACGGGAGCGGGCGCCGACCCGGATCGGCAACCGGATGGGGCGCCCGGAGAAGTCCGAGAGCCGCGACCTCTCGCCCGCGGTCCACACCCTCTTCCCGATCAACGAGGCGGGCGGCCCGCAGCGCGACGTCGCCGAGGCCGCGCGCACCATGGACGACCGGGGGCGTCGCGGCCGGCTGGAGGTGGAGGTGTCCGACCGCGTCTGCCCCGACTGCGACGGCCACACGTACCAGGCTCGGTGTCCGGACTGCGGCGTCCACACCGCCCCGCACTACGAGTGCGGTGACTGCGGAACCGTCTGTGAACCCGACGAGTCCGGCCGCGTCGTGTGCCCGCGCTGCGAGTGGGAGGTGACCGCGGCGACCTACCAGGAGGTCGACGTCAACGACGCGTATCACTCGGCGCTGGAAAACGTCGGGGAGCGCGAGGCGTCCTTCGAGANGACCGCGGCGACCTACCAGGAGGTCGACGTCAACGACGCGTATCACTCGGCGCTGGAAAACGTCGGGGAGCGCGAGGCGTCCTTCGAGATCCTCAAGGGCGTTCAGGGACTCACCTCCCGGAACAAGACGCCCGAGCCGATGGAGAAGGGCGTCCTCCGCGCGAAGAACGGCGTCACCTCGTTCAAGGACGGGACGGTCCGCTACGACATGACCGACCTCCCGGTCACGTCGGTCCGGCCCGAGGAACTCGACGTGACCGCCGATCACCTCCGGGAGATCGGGTACGAGACGGATATCGACGGCGAGCCGCTGCGCCACGACGACCAGCTCGTGGAGCTGCGGGTCCAAGACATCGTGCTCTCCGACGGCGCGGCCGAGCACATGCTGAAGACCGCCGACTTCGTCGACGACCTCCTCGAGCAGTTCTACGGCCTCCCCCGCTTTTACGAGGTGAACGAGCGTGACGACCTCGTCGGCGAACTCGTCTTCGGGATGGCCCCCCACACGAGTGCGGCTACTGTCGGGAGAGTGGTGGGTTTCACGTCGGCCGCGGTGGGATACGCTCATCCGTACTTCCACGCCGCAAAACGCCGGAATTGTGACGGTGACGAGGATTGCGTGATGCTGCTCATGGACGGACTTCTCAACTTCTCGAAAGAGTTTCTCCCCGACCAACGTGGCGGTCGCATGGACGCGCCGCTCGTCATGTCCTCACGGATCGATCCCTCGGAGATCGACGACGAGGCGCACAACATGGACATCGTGCGCGAGTACCCGCGCGAGTTCTACGAGGCGACGCTGGAGATGGCCGACCCGGAGACGGTCGAGGACCGCATCCAACTCGGCGAGGACACGCTCGGGACGGACGAGGAATACCACGGGTTCGATCACACCCACGACACGACGGACATCGCGATGGGACCGGATCTCTCGGCGTACAAGACGCTCGGCGACATGATGGAGAAGATGGACGCGCAACTGGAGCTGGCCCGGAAGCTCCGCGCGGTCGACGAGACCGACGTCGCCGAGCGGGTCATCGAGTACCACTTCCTGCCGGACATCATCGGGAACCTCCGCGCGTTTTCGCGCCAGGAGACCCGGTGTCTCGACTGCGGCGAGAAGTACCGTCGGATGCCGCTGTCGGGCGACTGCCGCGAGTGCGGCGGGCGGGTGAACCTCACCGTGCATCAGGGGTCGGTGAACAAGTACGTCGACACGGCCATCGAGGTCGCCGACCGATTCGGCTGTCGCCCCTACACGAAACAGCGGCTGAAGGTGTTAGAGGAGTCGCTCGAGTCGATCTTCGAAGACGACACCAACAAGCAGTCCGGCATCGCCGACTTCATGTGACGCGGTCGAGGTCGGAACGCGGCTTTCCGTGCTTATAAGCGGCTGGTCGGCGCCGTCGACCGTTTATAAATAATCGACGCGGTACTCAGTTCTACCGTCCCAGCCAGTTCGAGTTCCTCCCCGCACGGCAACCGCACCTCACGCCTCCCCAGCCTCGTCGCTGGCGCCCACGGCGCCAGCGACTCCCTCGCGCGCTCCTTCGTGGCCGTTTATAAACGGTCACTCGGAGGCGCGCGCCACCGCTGCTGCCGTCCACGTCGGTTTATGAGTAGATTCCGCTGCCTCAACAGATCGACGCCTCAGTCGTTTGCGCGCGCCTCTTCGACCACTCGCGTGAACTCGCGTGCGGTCTCGGTGATCTCGTCGTAGTCGCCGCGCGCGGCCGCGTCGTAGTCGACGAGCGCGCCGCCGGCGCCGACGGCGAACGCGCCGGCGTCGATGTAGTCGGCCGCGTTCCCGGGGCCGACGCCGCCGGTCGGCATCATCGGGATCTGTCCGAGCGGCCCCTTCATCGCGGCGAGGTGGTCCGGGCCGACCGTCTTCGCGGGGAACACCTTCACGAAGTCGGCGCCGGCCTCGTAGCCGCGGATCGCCTCGGTCGGGGTCATCACGCCGGGCGCGGTGACGGCGCCGTAGCGGTTGCAGGTCTCGATGACGTCCTCGTGGAGGCTCGGCGAGACGACGAACTCCGCGCCGGCCATCAGGGTCGTCCGCGCGGTCTCGCTGTCGAGGACGGTGCCGGTGCCGACGACGACCTCGTCGCCGAACGAGCCCGTCACCTCGCCGAGCTTCCCGGCGACGTCGGGCGTGTCCGCGGTGATCTCGACGGCCGTGACGCCGCCCTCGCGGAGCGCCTCGGTGATCTCGATGAGCTGATCGGCTTCGACCCCGCGCAGCACCGCGACGACGCCGGTGTCGGCGAGCCGCGAGAGCGTCTCGTTCATGTGCTGTCGTTCCCGAGGGAGCACTTAAATCCGCGTGGAGGCCGGCGACCCCGCCGCCGCGAACTCAGCGGTCTGTGTCACCGTCTCGATCCGTGCTACCGCCCCTCGTTCTAATCGTGCGATCGATCGACACGAAATCGGCGTCGATCGGGGGTGATCCCCCGCGAAACGGCCGCGACGAAACACTACCCTTTTGACCCTGCTGTCGGTACCAACCGGTATAATGGGCCGACGCAAGAAGATCGTTCAAGAGTGCGAGCGGCTGATGGACAACCCGGAGCATATCCGGAACATCGCCATCGCCGCCCACGTCGACCACGGGAAGACGACCCTCTCCGACAACCTGCTGGCCGGCGCCGGCATGATCTCCCAGGACACCGCGGGCGAGCAGCTCGCGATGGACACGAAGGAGGACGAGCAGGAGCGGGGTATCACCATCGACGCGGCAAACGTTTCGATGACCCACGAGTACGACGACACCAACCACCTCATCAACCTCATCGACACCCCCGGCCACGTCGACTTCGGGGGCGACGTCACCCGCGCGATGCGCGCGGTCGACGGCGCGCTGGTGGTCGTCGACGCCGTTGAGGGCGCGATGCCCCAGACGGAGACGGTGCTCCGGCAGGCGCTCCGCGAGGGCGTGAAGCCGGCGCTGTTCATCAACAAGGTCGACCGCCTCATCTCCGAGCTCCAGGAGGGGCCCCAGGAGATGCAGGAGCGGCTCCTGTCCGTCATCGCCGACGTCAACGAGCTCATCCGCGGGATGGCCGAGAACATGGACGACATTCCCACGGATTGGACCGTCTCCGTCGAGGAGGGCACGGTCGGATTCGGCTCCGCGCTGTACAAGTGGGGCGTCTCGATGCCGTCGATGCAGCGGACCGGCATGGACTTCGGCGACATCATGGAGCTCGAACAGAACGACAAGCGCGACGAGCTTCACGAGCGCACGCCGCTGTCGAGCGTCGTGCTCGACATGGTCTGTGAGCACTTCCCGAACCCGGTCGACGCGCAGCCCCGTCGTGTCCCGCGTATCTGGCGCGGCGACCCGGACTCCTCGTTGGCCGAGGGGATGCAGCTGGTCGACGAGGACGGCGAGGTCGTCTTCATGGTCACCGACATCTCGATGGACCCGCACGCGGGCGAAATCGCGACGGGTCGCGTCTTCTCCGGCACGCTGGAGAAGGGCCAAGAGCTGTACGTCTCCGGTACCGCGGGCAAGAACCGCATCCAGAGCGTCGGTCTCTTCATGGGGTCCGAGCGCGAGGAAGTGGGACACGTCCCGGCGGGGAACATCGCGTCTGTCACCGGTCTTCGCGACGCTATCGCCGGCTCCACGGTTTCCTCCGTCGAGATGACGCCGTTCGAGTCGATCGAGCACATCTCCGAGCCGGTCATCACGAAGTCCGTCGAGGCGCAGAACATGGACGACCTGCCGAAGCTCATCGAGACGCTCCAGCAGGTCGCCAAGGAGGACCCGACGATCCAGATCGAGATCAACGAGGACACGGGCGAGCACCTCATCAGCGGACAGGGTGAGCTCCACCTCGAAGTGATCACTCAGCGGATCCGCGACAACCAGGGCATTCCGGTCATCACCGGCGAGCCGATCGTCGTCTACCGCGAGCAGCCCCAGGAGGCGTCCCGCGAGGTCGAGGGGCAGTCGCCGAACCGCCACAACAAGTTCTACATCACGGTCGAGCCGATGGCCCAGGAGATCGTCGACGCCATCCAGCTCGGCGAGGTCTCGATGGACATGCCCGAACTGGAGCGCCGCGAGGCGCTGCAGGAGGCCGGCATGGACAAGGACACCTCCCAGAACGTCGAAGACATCCACCGGACCAACATCCTCATCGACGACACGAAGGGGATTCAGCACCTCAACGAGACGATGGAACTCGTCCTCGAAGGCCTTCAAGAGGCCCTCGACGACGGGCCGCTCGCCGCCGAGCCCGTCCAGGGGTCGCTGTTCCGGCTGCACGACGCGAAGCTCCACGAGGACACCATCCACCGCGGTCCCGCGCAGGTCATCCCCGCGGTCCGCAACGCGGTCCACCGCGCGCTGATCGACGGCGAGGTCCGCCTGCTGGAGCCGATCCAAGACGTCCGGATCGACGTCCCCTCGGAGCACATGGGCGCCGCGTCCGGTGAGATCCAGGGCCGTCGCGGCCGCGTCGACGACATGTACCAGGAGGGTGACCTCATGGTCGTCGAGGGCATCGCGCCCGTCGAGGAGATGATCGGCTTCTCCTCCGACATCCGCTCTGCGACCGAGGGTCGCGCCTCGTGGAACACCGAGAACGCGGGCTTCCGCGTGCTCGTCGACAACCTCCAGCGCGAGAAGATCATGGAGATCCGCGAGCGCAAGGGGATGAAGCTCGAACTGCCGTCGTCGATCGACTACATCTAAGTCGACCGGCCGGTTCGGCTTCCGCGGTTTTCGCGGTTCTGCGGCGGTTTGCGGCCTTTTCAACTACTTTCCTCTCCTGTCTCGACGGCTGTGTCTCGCTTTTTCGCTTCTCCTCTCGTCGCGTTCACTCCTGAGCCGCGCCGTCGAACGGTGGGTCGACGATCCCGTGGCGCACGTTGACACGACGAGCAGCGAGGCAACGCCTGCCATCGCCGAAGGCTTATACCGGATCGCCCGACTTCTTTCGAACATGCAGACGGGCACGACTCCCGCTCGGCGCATCGTGACGGAGCCAGCAAGCGACCGCTCCGCGCCGCCGACAGGAACGTGCCAGCGGACCCGTTCGCGGAGCGCCGACGGACCGGCCGCCGGCGCGTCGGAGGTGGTCGCGTGAGCGACGCTCGCGACGGCGCCCCGGAACCCGCAGAAGGCGAGACGATCGACACGTCGCCGGACGGCGGCCACGCCGCATCGACGCCGTCGACGCACACGGTTCGACTGGAACTCGTCGACGAGCCCGGGCAGCTCCTCGCGGCGCTTCACCCGATCGCCGACAACGGGGGGAACCTCCTGTCGATCTACCACGAGCGCGGGAACAAGACCCCGCGCGGTCGGATCCCGGTCGAAGTCGACTTCGAGGCGACCCAGGAGCGCTTCGAGGGGATCGTCGAGGCCCTCCGGAGCGAGGGCGTGAACGTGATGCAGGCCGGCACGGAGCGGTACGCCGAGGAGGTGACGCTGCTGCTGTTCGGTCACCTCATCGATACGGACCTGTCTGACACGCTCTCGCGGATCGAGGCGTGCGAGTCGGCGTCGGTCGCCGACGTGTCGTTGGCGGCGCCGCAGGGGACGGAGGAGTCGTCGAGCGCGCGCCTCCGTCTGGAGGCGCGGGCGGGCGAGACGGAGCGGGCGCTCGCGGCGGTCCGGGAGTTGGCCGACGAGAAGGACCTGCGTCTGGTCGAGCCGCTCACGGGGGTGGAGGCGTGAGACTCGCCGTCATCGGCGCCGGCGCGGTCGGTCGGTCCGTCGTCGACCTCGCGGCGGAGTACGGCCACGAGGTCGTCGCGGTCGCCGACTCCTCGACCGCGGTCGTCGCGGACGGATCGGACGGTCGGAACGACGGCGTCGATCCCGAGGCCGTGGTGACTCGGAAGGCCGAGGCGGGAATCGTCGGCGACGACGACCCCGCCGACGCGCTGGCGGCCGACTACGACGTGCTGGTCGAGGCGACGCCGACGACGCTCGACGACGCGGAACCGGGCTTCTCGCACGTCACCACGGCACTGGAGCGGGACCGACACGCCGTGCTGGCGAACAAGGGGCCGGTCGCGGAGCGGTTCGGTGACCTGCAGGCGGCGGTCGCGGACAGCGCCGGCGAGATTCGGTTCGAAGCGACCGTCGGTGGCGCCATCCCGGCGGTGTCGACGGTGGAAGACATCGAGCCCGGCCACGTCACGGCGGTGCGCGGCGTGCTCAACGGGACGGCGAACTTCATCCTCACGCGCATGGCCGCCGAGGGGCTGGGCTACGACCACGTGCTCGCGGAGGCGCAGGACCTCGGCGTCGCCGAGGCCGACCCCTCGTTCGACGTCGACGGGACGGACGCGGCGCTGAAGTGCGTCATTCTCGCGAACGTGCTCTCGTTCGGCGCGGCCGACGACCCCGCGGACGCCCGCGAGTTCACGCTCGATGACGCGAGCGTCGAGGGGATCCGAGACGTGCCCGGATCCGCGCTCCGGCTCGCCGCCGAAGACGGACGGACGGTCCGGCTCATCGGCGAGGCGACCGGCGAGACGGTCCGCGTGGCGCCGCGGCTCGTTCCCGAGAACGGGACGCTCGCGGTGTCCGGGACGCAGAACATCGTCCAGATCGAGACCACCCACGCCGGTCGGCTCAACATCTCCGGTCGCGGCGCCGGCGGTCCGGAGACGGCCAGCGCGGTGCTGGGTGACGTCGGTCGACTTGAGTAACGCCAGGCGCCGTACGCGATCGCGCCGGCGTCGAGATCGGTTGACCGTCCGCGAACGCAGCCGTCGGAACCGACCGTGTGTCGGTTACCCGTGATCCGCGTTGTCGAGAATCGCCCGACGGCGTCGCGATCGTCTGTGGGCCGTATCGAAACCGTTTTAGTGGAATCTACCGAAACCTACTCACAGAGCGCCTTAGCGCGTGATTACCCCATGAGTGACAAACCGCACCAGAACCTGGCCATTATCGGCCACGTCGACCACGGCAAGAGTACGCTCGTGGGTCGCCTCCTCTTCGAGACGGGGAGCGTCCCCGAGCACGTAATCGAGCAGCACCGCGAGGAAGCCGAAGAAAAGGGCAAAGGCGGATTCGAGTTCGCCTACGTGATGGACAACCTCGCCGAGGAGCGCGAGCGTGGTGTCACGATCGACATCGCCCACCAGGAGTTCGACACGGACAACTACTACTTCACCATCGTCGACTGCCCGGGCCACCGTGACTTCGTGAAGAACATGATCACGGGCGCCTCGCAGGCCGACAACGCGGTGCTCGTCGTCGCGGCCGACGACGGCGTCGCGCCCCAGACCCGAGAGCACGTGTTCCTGGCCCGCACGCTGGGCATCAACGAGCTCATCATCGGCGTCAACAAGATGGACCTGGTCGACTACCAGGAGTCCTCCTACAACGAAGTCGTCGAAGAGGTCAAGAACCTGCTCAACCAGGTTCGCTTCGCGACCGACGACACGACGTTCGTGCCGATCTCGGCGTTCGAGGGCGACAACATCGCCGATGAGTCCGAGAACACCCCGTGGTACGACGGCCCCACTCTGCTGGAGTCGCTCAACGACCTGCCGGAGTCCGAGCCGCCGACGGACGCGCCGCTCCGACTCCCCATCCAGGACGTGTACACCATCTCCGGTATCGGGACCGTCCCCGTGGGACGCGTCGAGACCGGGATGCTCAACACGGGCGACAACGTCTCCTTCCAGCCGTCCGACGTGGGCGGCGAAGTGAAGACGGTCGAAATGCACCACGAGGAAGTGCCGCAGGCCGGCCCCGGCGACAACGTCGGATTCAACGTCCGCGGCATCGGCAAGGACGACATCCGTCGCGGCGACGTCTGTGGTCCCGCCGACGACCCGCCGAGCGTCGCCGAGACGTTCAAGGCGCAGGTCGTCGTCATGCAGCACCCCAGCGTCATCACCGCCGGCTACACGCCGGTCTTCCACGCCCACACGGCGCAGGTCGCCTGTACGATCGAAGAGATCAACCAGAAGATCGACCCCTCGTCCGGTGAGGTCGCCGAGGAGAACCCGGACTTCATCAAGTCCGGCGACGCCGCGGTCGTCACCGTGCGCCCGCAAAAACCGCTCAGCATCGAGCCGTCCGGCGAGATTCCGGAACTCGGCAGCTTCGCCATCCGCGACATGGGTCAGACCATCGCGGCCGGCAAGGTGCTCGAAGTCAACGAGCGATAATCGATGCAGCAGGCACGCGTCCGCCTCGCCGGCACGAGCCCCGAGGACCTCGACGACATCTGCGCCGACGTCCGCGAGATCGCGGACTCGACGGGGGTCGCCCTGTCGGGCCCGATCCCGCTGCCGACGAAGACGCTCGAGATCCCGTCGCGCAAGTCCCCGGACGGTGAGGGGACGGCGACGTGGGAACACTGGGAGATGCGCGTCCACAAGCGTCTGATCGATATCGACGCCGACGAACGCGCGCTCCGCCAGCTCATGCGCGTCCAGGTGCCGAACGACGTCAGCATCGAGATCGTTCTCGAAGACTAAGCGCTAGGGCGTCTTTCACGCTCTCTTCGTTTTTTATCGTCCGAGAGCGTCGCCGCCGTCGATCGGCGCCGACTGCCGCGCCCGCCGCCCGCCTACGCCCACCGTCGGCGGACTCGTCAGCGTACGTCCAACAGCCCGACCCGTCCGGCGGCAAGCCCGCAGAACGCGCCGACCGCGTGTGCGATCAGCGCGACCCCCGGTGCTGCAGTCGTCGCGGTGAGAAGCACGGCGACGACTCCGAACAGCAAGAGCTGTCGCCGCGGGGAGAGTCGGAGCCGATCGAACAGCCGCGCGCTGACGACGTTGCCGGCGAGCAGGTAGCCGCCGAGCGCGAACACCGCGCCGCTCAGTCCCAGCACGGCGACCGGTGGCCCGATCAGTGCGCCGAGGGCAACCTGTGCGATCCCGGCGAGGGCGCCGGTCGTCACGACGAACGCGTGAAACCGGACTACGGTCGTCCGCCGTTCGACGAGCGGCCCGACGATCAAGAGACCGAGTGCGTTCGCGAGCAGGTGCCCGAGCGAGCCGTGCGCGTACACGCTGGTGACGACCGTCCACGGCGCGAACGCCAGCGGTGTCGACAGCGCGAACAACCCCGTGACGCCGACGAGTCGCAGCGCGCCCTGAGCGATCGCGAACAGCGACGCGAGCGCGAGAGTCTGGAGGGTCGCACGCATCGGAGATCGGTAGGGCCCGTATCGGCTTAAATACGGACGGGCGGTCACCCGGCCGAGACCGCGTCCCCGCTCAGATCACGTCTTCGGGGTCGTGAGCGCGGGCCATTCGCTCGGCCTCGGTCGCGTACCGCTCGCGGTCGTCGGGGTCGTCGACTGCCCCGACGTTCGCCGGGTCGGCGTCGACGGCGGCCGTCGTGTCGCGCACGTCTGAAAAGGACGTGAGCGCGCGCTCCTTGCGGAAGTAGCGTTTCCCGTCGGTCGTGGCGTAGGTGAGTATCACCATGTTCTGCTCGTCGTCGGAGTACGTCCGTTCGACGAGCCACATGCGGACGGTCTCTGTCTCTGGACTGGTCATGTGTAGTATTTGGACATACGCACACAAACGGTTTTTGGTGGGCGAGCCGGCTCCGTCGGCCGCAACGAGAACCGTCACCGTTATATGATTTAGGCCGACCTAAATCAATGTATGCACGCCGCACGCCCCGTCAAACGCCTCGCCGAACCGCTCCGAACCGATGACTGATCGCGGTGGGCGACGGTGGACCGCCGGGCTCCGCTCCCGTGATCGCCTCACGGCGATCGGAACGCTTCTCGTCCTCGTCGTCGGTGCGGCGATCCTCGTTCGGACGGTCGACGCGGGCGCGGTGATCGGCGCGGTGACAGGAGCCGATCCGGCGCTTTTGGGCGCCGCGCTCGTCGCCTACCTCGTCTCGTGGCCGCTCAGGGGGCGACGGTACGGCGACGTGCTCGCGGCCATGGGCCACCGCTGCCGAACCGGGTTCCTCACCGCGACCGTGTTCGCCAGTCAGACCGCGAACCTCGTCATCCCGGCGCGAGCCGGCGACGGGGTCCGTGCGTACCTGCTCAATAAGCACCGCGACGTGTCGTACCCCACCGGCGTCGCCTCGCTCGCCGTCGAGCGCGCGTTCGATCTCGTGGCGATCGCCGCGTTGGGCGGGACCGCTCTGGCGCTCCTGCTTCTCGACGGCCGATCGATCGAGTCGACCGCGTCCGTCGGCTCGCTCGCTCCGACGACTGCCGTCACCGCGGCGGCCGTCATCGCCGGCGGCGCGGCGCTCCTCTCGGCCGCGACCGTCGCGGTCGCGCGGAGCGAGCGGCGGTTCGGGCCGGCCCTCCGCGAGCGCGTCGCACGCCCTCGGGTGGAGCGGGCTGTTGCTGCCGCGGTCCGGTTCGGCGCGTCGGTCCGCGTCGTCGCCGCCGATCCCCGCAGTCTCACAACGGTGTTCCTCTGGAGCGTGACTGTCTGGGCGCTCGACGTTCTGACGGCCGTGCTGGTGCTCGCCGCGCTCGCGGGCGGGATCGGCGGACTCGTTCAGCCGTCGACGCTGTTGATAGTCGGGACGCTCGCCGTCAGCGTGGGCAACCTCGCGAAGGTGCTCCCGCTCTCGCAGGGCGGGATCGGCCTGTACGAGGCGGCGTTCACCGGCCTCGTCGTCGGAACGACCGCGCTCCCCGTCGAAACGGCGCTCGCGGCGGCGATCGTCGACCACGCACTGAAAAACGCTGTGACACTCGCGGGCGGTGGGGCGGCCGCGCTCGCGTACAACGTCTCGCCGTCGGCCGGCTCGGAGGGGACCGGCCGACCGAACGCCGCCGGCGACTCCGAGTCCTCGAACGCCGGACCGCCAAGTTTTTAGGCCAACCTAAAAAATACGGGGTATGGCAGAACACGGTTCACCCGCCGCGAGCGGGGACATCTGCGTGATCGTCCCCACGATTCGTGAGTACGAGTGTCTCCGCGCGTACGTCGAGAACGCCCGCAGTCACGACTTCGACGTGTCTCGGCTCCACTTCGTACTCGTCACCGAGGACTTCTGTGACGTCGACGAGATGCAGTCCATGCTCGACGACCTCGACGTGTCGGGCGAGGTCTTCGACGGCACCCGCCGCGAGGAGTGGTACGAGGCCAACGGGGTTTCCGAGTACGGTCACGTCGTCCCGGCCGCGAGCCACGCAGAGACGAGCTTCGGCCTCCTGTACATGTGGGCGGACGAGACGTTCGAGTACGGGTTGTTCATCGACGACGACACGCTCCCGCACGACGATCAGGACTACTTCGGTCGTCACATGGAGAACCTCGCATTCGGGGGGAGCGTCGAGCGCGTGCGCTCCGACGAGCAGTGGGTGAACGTCCTCTACCAGAACGCCGACGAACACGGGCTGTACCCGCGCGGCTACCCGTACTCCGCGATGGACGAGACGGTCGAGACGGACGAGGTCGAGATCGAGCGCGGCGAGGTCGTCGCCTCGCAGGGGCTGTGGACGAACGTCCCCGACCTCGACGCGGTCCGGATCCTGATGGACGGTGACCTAGAGGGGCAGGCGCAGACCCGGACGACCGCCGACGACTTCGGCGAGGACTTCGTCGCCGCCCGGGGCAACTATCTCACCGTCTGCTCGATGAACCTCGCCTTCCGCCGCGAGGTGATCCCGGCCTTCTACCAGCTCCCGATGGACGACAACGAGTGGGAGGTCGGCCGGTTCGACGACATCTGGAGCGGGCTGTTCCTCAAGCGCGCTGCGGACGTGCTGGGGAAGCGGGTGTACAACGGGGGTCCGCTGTGCGAGCACAACAAGGCGCCGCGCTCGACGTTCGACGACCTCGCGAACGAGGTGGCGGGGTTGGAGCTGAACGAACACGTCTGGGAAGTCGTCGACGGGGAGGGAGACGACGCGGACTCCTTCGAGGCGGCGTTCGCGTCGATGGCCGACGCGCTCGCGGAGGGGGACTTCTCCGAGTGGAACAACGGCGCCTTCCTCAACCACTGCGGCGAGTACATGCGCGACTGGCTCGACTGCCTCGACGGGATCCGCCGGACGCCGGCGGTCGCGGACGACTGAACCGACACCACTAAGTCGATTTAGGGCACCCTAAAACACATGGCCATCAATATACCAAACGACGTAGACCGCCGGCGATTCCTCGCCGCGACGGGCGCGCTCGGCGTCGCCGGGCTCGCCGGCTGTACGGGCGACGACGACAGCGGCAGCGACGGCGAAAGCGGCGACGGCGACGCCGAGGGATCGATCGGCCAGATCGGCTCCGGCCGTGCGGGGCGTGACGCGCCCGGCGGCACGTCGATGTCCGAGATGCCCGACCTGTCGGGCGAACTCACTGTCTACTCCGGTCGCGGTGAGTTCCTCGTGGGCGAGCTTATCGAGTACATCGAGGGCCTGTACGACGACTTCGACCTGACCGTTCGATACGCCGGCTCGACCGACCACGTGAACGCGATCGTCAACGAGGGCGACGGCTCGCCGGCCGACGTGTTCTACTCGGTCAACGCGGGTTCGCTCGGCGCGCTCGCCGACGAGGGGCGCACGCAGTCGCTCTCCTCGGACGTCACCGACATGGTCCGCTCGGAGTTCCGAACCGACCAGTGGATCGGCACGTCGGGGCGCGCGCGCACCGTGCCGTACAACACCGAGGCGTTCTCCGCGGACGATATCCCGGACGACATCATGGCGTACCCGGAGGAGTTCGCGGGCACCCTCGGTTGGGCGCCGTCGTACGGCTCCTGCCAGGCGTTCGTCACCGCGATGCGACTGATCGAGGGCGAAGACGCCACGCTGGAGTGGCTGGAATCGGTCGTCGAGTCGGGGATCACCAGCTACCCCGACGAGTTCGCCGCCTGTCAGGGGGTCGCCGACGGCGAGGTCGACGCCGCGTTCACGAACCACTACTACATCCAGCGCGTCCTCGACGGCAGCGCCGAGGCGTCGATCGACACCGCCTTCACCAGCGGCGACGCCGGGGCGGTGTTCAACGTCGCCGGCGCCGCGGTCGTGGACACCGCGAGCGACGCGACCCTCGCGGAGAACTTCGTCCGTCACCTGCTGTCGGCCGAAGCGCAGGACTACTTCGCGCGGTCGACGTTCGAGTACCCGCTGATCCCCGACGTCGAACCCGTGGGCGACCTGCCGACGATCGACGAGCTCGACGTGCCCGACATCGACCTGACACAGCTGTCCGACCTCGAACCGACGATCGACCTCATGCGCGAGGCCGGCGTCGACGTATAGGCGCTCGTCAGCGACTCCCGTGACCTTTCGTCTAGACTCGTTTCGCCCGCGCCGATCGGCCCGTCGACTCGCGAGCCGCGGCCGCGCCCGTCTCGCAGGGGCCGACCGGCTGACGCTGGCGGCCTGTCTCGTCGCGGTCGCCTCCGGGGTCCTCACCTTCGCGATCGCCGCGACCGTTTTCGCGCACCACTCGACTAACCACGACGAGGGGGTGTACCTCATGCAGGCCGCGCTGCTGCTCTCCGGGCAACTGGAGATCCACGCCGGCGCGCTCGCCGACGCGTTCCACCCGTGGTTTTTCATCGAGGACGACGGGCGGCTCTATCCGAAGTACAGCCCCGTGCCGGCCGCGATGTACGCCGTTTCGATGGCGCTGTTCGGCGAGCCGCGGGTGACGCTCGCGGTCGTCGCCGCGGGCAACGCCGCGCTCGTGTACCTGCTCGGATCGACCGTCTTCGACCGACGGATCGGTTTCGCGGCCGCCGTCCTCTTCGCGGCCTCGCCGATGGCCGTCGTCACGTCTTCGGTTTTCCTCCCGTACGCGCCCACGACGTTTCTGAACCTGCTGTTCGCGGTCGCGTACCTCAGGAGCGTTCGCGACGGATCGCTTCCGGCGGCCGGGGTCGCAGGGGTCGCGATCGGGCTCGCGTTCTTCGCCCGGCCGTTCACGGCGGTGCTGTTCGCGGCGCCGTTCATCGTTCACGCGCTTGTCCGAGTCGTGTCCGCGGGCCGGTCTGCGATCTGGTCTACGGGCCGCCTCTCGCTTCCTGACCCGGTTCGCTGCCACGGTCTCACGGCGCTGTTCGGGACGCTGTTCGTCGGCGTCACCCTCGCGTACAACCTCCGCGTGACCGGCTCTCCGCTGACGTTTCCGTACGAGGCGTTCGCCCCGATGGACGGGCCCGGATTCGGCGAGCGACGTATCCTCGGCCACGTTGAGGAGTACACCCCGGAACTGGCGCTCCGGTCGAACGGCTACGCGCTCTGGTACCTCGCCACGCGGTGGGTCGTCGCCGGACCTCTCGGCACGGTGCTCGCGCTCGCGGGCGGTGGGCTGGCCGCGTGGCGCTGGCTGGCGGGAGAACGCGCGGTCGGAGCCGATAGCGATAGCGACGACGAGGGCGACGGCGTCTCCGAAGGGTTCTCCGACCGCCGCTTCGAGCGGACGGCCGGGCTCCTCCTCGCGGGCGTCGCCGCGGCGGTCGTGGTCGGAAACCTGTTCTTCTGGGGCACGAACAACCTCCTCGCGACGTTTTCGGACCCGACCAACGGACTGATCGCGGGGTTCGGTCCGTTCTACCACTTCGATCTCCTCGTCCCGCTGTCGGTGTTCGGCGGGGTCGCCGTCGTCGCCGGCGGTCGGTGGCTCGGGATGCTCCGCCGCCGGCTCGCGTCCCGCGTCGCCCCGCGAACCGCGCGTGCGGTCGTCGCCGCTGCGGTGGTCCTCGTCGTCCTCGGCGGGGCCCTCGGTGCTGTCGCGGCGGTCGAGACGCCGCTCGATCGGCACGCGGCGCAGGCCGACAAACACGAGGCGGCCTACGAGCCGATCGAGGCGGCGACGTTCGAGAACGATCTCGTGTTCGTCCCGACCCCGTACGGCGAGTGGCTCAGTCACCCGTTCCAGCCGCTCCGGAACGATCCCGGGCTGGACGGCGAGGTCGTGTACGCGCTCGACCGCGACCCGGAGGAGGACTTCGCGGTGATCGACGCGTACCCCGACCGCGACCACCACCGCTACGCGTATCGGGGCGAGTGGACGCCGAACCCCGACCAGCACGTCGCCCCGAAGCTCGAAGCGCTCGACGTGCGCGAGGGGGCGCGGATCGACGCGACGACGACCGTCGGCGTTCCCGAGCGCGTCGACCGCGCGCGGGTGCGACTGGAGACCGTACGCGGAGCGGGGGGTGACGGTGCCGAGGGTGCCGATGCCGCCGACACCGCCGACCGCGTGACGTACGACGTGACCGATCCCGACGGCTCGCTCGCGGTCGGTTGGTCGCTGACGCCCGACGGCGCGCGGCTGACCGGTTCCCCGAACTCGACGGCCCCGAACGCGACGGTCCCGATCGATCCCGCGGGCGACGAGGTCATCGTGACCGTGACGCTCGTCGACCCCGCGGGATCGACGTTCACGTACCGTCAAGAGGCGACGGTTCGGGCGACGGATGAGGGCGTTGAGGCGGTCTGGCCGCCGGAGCGCTCTGTCTGCCGGCTCGTCACGGAGTGCGGGACCGAAGGCACCTACCTCCCCGACAATCCGGACGCCCACGCGGAGTGGGTCGTCTTCGAGACGGACGCCGAGGCGAGCGACTGATACGTCGACTTCTTATAAATAGTTGCCAGCAGATCGGCGGTTGACACCCCTAAATCCCCAGCCGATCGTTTATAAATGGCCGTCAGTAGATCGGCGGCGAACATCTCCAAAGCCCCAGCCGCGAGGCCGCAGTACGCTCGCTGTGCTCCCCGCTCGCGCTGTTCGCTGCGGTGCTTACGTCGCCTACTGCGGCCTCGCGACTGCCCCTTTGAGTCCCGCCCCGGACCGCAACCGCTGCCTCACGCCTCCCCAACCTCGTCGCTGGCACCCTCCGCTTCGCTCCGGGAGCCAGCGACTCCCTCGCGCGTGCTGCCTCGCGGCCGCCGACGGCGGCCGCTCGCAGGCGCGCGCCGACCGCATCCGTACGGTTATTTATAAATAATCAGCGCCGCCGCTCACGAGTGTAAAAACGTCGCCGGCGGCGGTCCACTGTGCCCACAGTGTCCGTCCGGACCGCCGTCCGGGGTCAGCGTCGAGGGCGAAACGCCCTCAGAACCGCCGAAGCTGCTCTTCGAGACAGACGGTGACGATCGACTTCGCGATGGCGACGCCGCCGCCGATCGGGTCGAGCTTCGTGTCGCCGAGCCGCTCGGCGTAGGCGATCGGACGCTCGCGCACGTCGTAGCCGCGCATCAGCGGTCGGATCAGGAGCTCGGCGGAGAGCCCGGTGTTCTCGGTCCAGCCGATCTCCTCGACGACCTCGCGCCGATACGCGCGCATGCCCGTAGTGGTGTCGTGGACACGCTCGCCCATCAGGAGCGAGGCGACCGCTGCGAACGCGTGGTTTCCGAGGCGGTTGAACGCCGGCATCGCCTTCGCGCCGTGGTAGAGCCGGTCGCCGCTCACCACGTCCGCGCCGTCGTTGATCTCCGCGAGGAACTCCGGCAGCTGCTCCATCGGGTAGGTGTCGTCGCAGTCGGTCGTGACGACGATCGGCCGGTCGGGCGCGAGGATCGCCTCGCGGACGGCGACGCCGTACCCCTGCGGCTCCTGTTCGATCACGCGCGCGCCGTGTTCGCGGGCGATCTCCGGCGTCCGGTCCGAGGAGCCGTCGACGCAGACGACCTCGGCGCGCCCGTCGGTGACGTCCTCGACGTCGGCGAGGACGGTTCCGATCGCCTCCTCCTCGTTGTACGTCCCCATCACGACGCTGACGTCGTCGAAGGTGTAGCGCTCCCCGTCTGCGCCACTCGCTGCGGTCGTCGCGTCGCCGTCGGTTGCCGCTCCGTCCTCCGCCTCGTCGACGCCGTCGGCCGACCCGTTCGCGGTGAGTGATCCACTCATTACTCTCACAGCACCACCCCACGCACTTGAGTTTTTAGGTTTACCTAAAACAAATCAGAGCCGGCGTTCCACGTCGTCTGCGACCCGAAGCGCGAGCGCGGCGATCGTGAGCGTGGGGTTCATCGCGCCACCGGTGGGGAACACCGAGCTTGACGCGATCCAGCAGTTGTCGAGGTCGTGGGTCCGGCAGTCGGCGTCGACCACGCCGGCGTCGGGGTCCGCGCTCATCCGGGTGGTACCCATGTGGTGGTACGCGGGTCCGGTCGCGTCGGGACCGGCGACCCACTCGATCTCCGCGCCCAGTTCCTCCAGGATCGCTCGTTGGATCTCGTTGGCGCGCTCGATGGTCCGGAGCGCCCGGTCGTCGACGCTCCAGTGGATGTCGGGAACCGGGTTGCCGCGGTCGTCGGTGCGGTCGGGATCCAGCCCGATGTAGCTCTCCGATCGGGGGCGCTGTTCGACGAGCCCGCCCACCGCCACGTGCGTCCCGTAGCTGTCGCGGAGGCGGTCGAGCAGCTCGTCGCCCCAGTCGTCGCCGGTCAGCGCCAACTCGACCGGCGAGGGGCCGGCGTAGTTGAAAAACTCCAGTTTGAACGGGGCGAGCTCTTCGTCGGCGTCGTCGTAGAACTGGTCCGACCCGCTCGTGTAGAAGCCGACGTGATTCTGTCGAGTCGGCTCGTCGAGGACGCCGCCGGCGCCCGCGAACAGGTGGTCCATGAAGAACTCCCCGACGTGGCCGCTGGAGTTCGCCAGCCCGTCGGGGTACGTCTCGGAGTCGGAGAGGAGGAGGAGCCGCGGCGTCTCCACCCCGCCGCAGGCGACGACGAAGGACTCGGCTTCCTGTCTGTGCTCCTCGCCGTCGGGCGTCGCGTACACCGCGGCCGTCACGCGGTCGGCCTCGTGATCCAGCCGCTGGACCGGCGCGCGGTCGATGACGGTCGCGCCCTTCCCCTCCGCGCGCTCGATGTGGACGGTCGCGTCGTACTTCGCGCGGGCGGGACAGACGGGCTGGCACGTCCCGTACCCGACGCAGGCGGACCGGTCGTCGTACGGCTCGGAGTTGCGCGCGTTCGGCACCGAGTGCATGTCGATCCCCAGCTCCTCGCAGGCCTCCGCGAACAGCGAGTCGCTGTAGGACGGCTCGAACGGTGGCATCGGATGCGGCTCCTCCCGCGGCGGCGCGTAGGGGTTGTCGACGCCGCTGCCGCCGGCGACGCCGATCTCCCGTTCGGCCTCGGCGTAGTACGGCCGGAGGTCCGCGTAGTCGATGGGCCAGTCGGGGCCGACGCCGCGCTCCGTTCCCGAGTTGAAATCGTCCTCGTGGAGCCGCATCACCATCCCCTGCCAGTGGAGCGTCGACCCGCCGATCCCCTTGACGCGGGCGTGGTTCAGCGGGTAGAACCGCTCGCCGGAGTTCTCGTGGGCGTCGCGCTCGCCGCCGCCGTCCCACACCGCGGGCCGGTCGTCGCTCGGCCGGATCGCCCGTTCCTGGCGTGCGAGGCGGTCCGCGGGGTCGAATCGCGGGCCGGCGTCGAGGACGACCACCTCGTGATCGCCGGCGAGGCGGTCGGCGACCAACGCCCCGGCCGGTCCCGCGCCGACGACACAGACGTCCGCGTCCGGCACCGGCGAGCGGTCGACGCCGTCCTCCGCGCTCACGGCGACCCCCGTCGGTAGCTCTCGGTTCCACCGGGGTGTCCCTGCGGGTTCTCTAAGCCCACCAGCTCGCCGCCGGTCGGCGAGGCGTACAGCGCCAGCAGCAGCTCGTTGACGACGTGGTACCGCACCCGCTCGGCGAGCGTGCCGTCGCGGTCCTCCTCGGCGGTGTCGGCGCCGATCTCGCGGAGCAGTCCGTCGCGGTCGCTCTCGGAAAGCTCGGTGACCGGCGCGCCGTGCCACGAACGGCCGGCGTCGTCGAGCGCGGCGACGGTCTCCCGGAGCCCGGCGGCGCGGCTCGATCCGTCGAGCCGGCCGTCGAGAAAGCGGTCGACGAACGAGTCGACGCCGGTGAGTTCGTCGGGATAAACGACCGCCGCGACCGCGGCCATCGAGGCGCGGACGGTCTCGTCGTCGGGGAGCGAGTCCTCGTCGCCGGCGGCGTCGCCGTTCCCGGCGTCATCGTCNCCATCAGAGATGTGTATAAGAGACAGCAGCGCGGCCGCCGCGTCGCGCCGCGTCAGTTCCATGGCGTGTTTAGGCCACCCTAAAGTATTATATCCGTCGGACCCGAGCGACGACGGGATCGGAACTGCTAACGGTCGGTGCGCCCTTCCGCCACCAAGCATTCCGCTTCCCGGACCATGAGCTGGACACGCCGGATCCGCGACGCGCTCACCGACGGCGACGACCGCTTACCGCTGGGGCTGACCCTGTTGTCGGCGGCCATCGCGGGGACGATGGTGTTTCCGCTCGCGTGGCTGGTGATCGAGGCCGTCACCGTCGAGCGGTCGCGCGCGAGCGACCTGCTCTTCAGCGCGGCGACGGCCGAGGTGATCGCCAACAGCCTGCTTCTGATGGCCGGCGTCACGGCGCTCTCGATCCTGTTGGGCGTCCCGCTGGCGTACCTGACGGCCCGGACCGACCTCCCGTTCCGCCGGTTCTGGTCCGTCGTCGCCGCGCTCCCGCTCGTGGTGCCCAGCTACGTCGGCGCGTTCGCGTTCGTCTCCGCGTTCGGCCCTCGCGGCGAGTTCCACGACGTGCTCGCCCCGCTCGGGATCGAGCGGCTCCCCGACGTGTACGGTCTGCCGGGCGCGATCCTCGTCATCGCCCTCTACACGTACCCGTACGTCTACCTGACGACCCGTGCCGCCCTGCTCTCGTTCGACACGACGCTTATCGAGGCGGCCCGGACGCTGAACCACGGGCGGTTCGAGGCGTTCCGCCGCGTGACCCTCCCCGTGATCCGACCGGCGATCGCCGCCGGGTCGCTGTTGGCGGCGCTGTACGCCGTGTCGGACTTCGGCACGCCGTCGATCATGCGACTCCCGGTGTTCACCCGTCAGATCTACGTGGAGTACAACTCGTTCGGTCGCGACTACGCCGCGCTGCTCTCCCTCCAACTGCTCGCGGTCGTCCTCGTCGTGCTCGCCTTGGAGTGGTTGGTTCGGTCGAACCGGGACACGCACGGCGACGACGCCGGCAGCGCCGACCGCCTCGTGCGGCTGGGTCGGTGGCGCTGGCCGGCGACGCTCCTCCCCGCGTCGGTGTCGGCGGTCGCGCTCCTCGTCCCCCTCTGGATCCTGCTGTTGTGGCTCCTCCGCTCTGACGCCGGCCGCCGCCCGTCGATGGCGTTCGAGTGGGTCCAAGTCGTCAACTCGGTGTCGGTCGCGGCGGCGGCCGCCCTCGCGGCCGCGCTGGCGGCCATCCCCGTCGCCTACTTCGCCGCGACGAACGACTCGCCGCTGGCGACGCTGTTCGAGCGGGCGACGTACGTCGGGTTCGCCGTGCCGGGGATCGTGCTCGCGCTCGCGCTGGTGTACTTCGGCTCGGGGTACCTCCCGTGGATCTACCAGACGCTCCCACTTTTGGTGTTCGCGTACGTCGTCCGCTTCCTCCCGCAGGTCGTCGGCTCGACGCGGACCGCGATCCTCGGGGTAGACCCGCGGTTGATCGAGGCGAGCCGCACCCTCGGCGAGTCGTCGATGGGCGCGTTTCGGCGCGTCACGTTCCCGCTCACTCGCTCCGGGATCGTCGCCGGCGCGGCCCTCGTCTTCCTCACGACGATGAAGGAGCTTCCGGTCACCCTCATCCTCCGCCCCTCCGGCTTCGAGACGATCGTCACGCAGATCTGGCGCGCACAGGAGACGGCGCTGTACCAGTACGCGGTCGTCCCCACGCTCATCCTGCTCGTCATCTCCGGACTCTCGATGGTCGTCATCCTCGCGCAGGAGGGCGGCAGAGAGGGGCTGTGAGATCAAAAATCCGTTTGCAATCCGTTCTCAATCCCTTCGATCGTACAGCTATTGGCCCGCTGTGCGGCGGCGCGCTCCGGTGAGCGCCTTTTAAAGGCGCGAACCGAGCGCGAGGGAGTCGGACCGACGCAGCTGCGTCGGTCCGACGAGGCTGGGGAGGCGTGAGGCGCGGAGCGGAGCGGCGCGGATGGGTGGGACGTTGGCGACACCTACCGCCCGTCCGCAGTCACCCGTTTATTCCCGATCGACTCCGGCCTCGCCTCGATCGGCTCCGGTCTCGATCCGATTCCGCACGTACTAATTGGCCGCCCCCTCAGTGAGCCGTATGGACCTCACCGATTCGCACGTCCTCGTCACGGGCGGCGCCGGCCTCGTCGGGAGCCACCTCGCCGCGCGGCTCCTCGACCGCGGCGCGTCGGTCCGCGTCGCCGACGACCTCTCGAAGGGCGAGCGCGACCGGGTGCCCGACGGCGCCGACTTCGTCGAAGCCGACCTGACGGACCCCGACGCCGTCGCGGAGGCGGTCACCGCCGACCTCGACGTCGTCTTCCACTTCGCCGCGTACACCGACACCAACTACGACGACGACCGCGAGCTGTTCGAGGCGAACACGGCGATGACGTACAACGTGCTCGACCGGATGCGCGAGGTCGGCGTCGACCGGTTCGCCTTCACCTCCTCTTCGACCGTGTACGGCGAGGCGCCCCGCCCGACGCCCGAAAACCACGCCCCGCTCGAACCGATCTCGATCTACGGCGCCTCGAAGCTCGCCGACGAGGCGCTGATCTCGACGCACGCGCACTCGTACGGGATCCAGTCGTGGGTGTTCCGGTTCGCGAACATCGTCGGCCCCCACCAGCGAGGGAACGTGATCCCCGACTTCATCGAGAAGCTCGACGCGGACCCGACCGAACTGGTGATCCTCGGTGACGGCCGCCAGGAGAAGTCGTACATGCACGTCTCGGAGTGCGTCGACGCCATCCAGCACGTCGTCGAGCACGCGGACGACGACCTGAACGTCTACAACCTCGGGACGCGGACGACCACGTCGGTCACGGCCATCGCCGACATCGTCAGCGACGAGCTGGGCATCGACCCCGCGTACGCGTACACCGGCGGCGACCGCGGGTGGACCGGCGACGTGCCGAAGATGCGCCTGTCGATCGAGCGGCTCGCCGACCTGGGCTGGGAGCCGTCGATCGAGAGCGACGAGGCCGTTCGACGGAGCGCACGCGAACTGATCGACGAGATCGTGGAATAGGGAGCGGTCGGTTGTGCGTTCGCGATGTGCGCGAGTGCCGGTGGAGCGGTGGCGGTCGCTTCCGACGGCTCGACTGTTTATTTATAAGTGAGTGGCAGCGGGTCGACGGTCTTCGAAGTCCCGGTCGTTTGGTTATAAGTGATTGATCACAGATCGGCGGTGAACGCCCTGAGGGCCACCCCGCACCGCAGCCTCACGCCTCCCCAGCCTCGTCGGACCGACGCAGCTGCGTCGGTCCGACTCCCTCGCGCTCGGATTCGCGCCGCGTTGCGGCGCTCACCGGAACGCGCCACCGCTGTTTCAGGTCGTTCGGGTATTCCCCACGACCTCTCCCGCGCGCCGCTTCGGAAGGGCCTTTTAGGCCGACCGACGAACGGACGGTATGTTCAGGCAGTTCCGGTCGGAGGTGGCCGACGCCCTCGGCGACGCGCTCGCCTCGCTCGACCTCCCGACCGACGACCTCGGCATCGAACGCCCGCCCGACGACATGGACGCGACGCTCGCCTCCAGCGTCGCCTTCCGACTCGCGGGCGAGGTCGGCGCCGCGCCGCCGAGCGTGGCCGCCGACGTCGCGAACGCGGTCGACACCGACGGCTACGACTACCTCGGCGCCGTCGACACCGCCGGCCCGTACGTCAACTTCCACGTCACCGAGCGGTACTTCGCCGACACTCTCGACGCCTCCGCGACCGACGCGGGATACGGCGCGCTCCCCGACCGAGACACCTCCGTCGTCGTCGAGCACACGAGCGCGAACCCGACCGGTCCGGTCCACGTCGGCCGGGCGCGCAACCCGATCGTCGGCGACGCCGTCGCGAACCTCATGGAGTACGCGGGCTACGACGTCGACCGCCACTACTACGTCAACGACGCGGGCCGCCAGATGGCGGTGTTCACGTGGGCGTACGAGCGGTTCGACGAGTCCGATCTCGACGACGAGCCCGCCCGGGACCGCGCCGAGTACGACCTCGTCAGGTACTATCGCAAGGGGAACGCCTACTTGGAGGAGGCGGACCCAGCGGACGCCGACGCCGCAGAGGAGGAAATCGCCGCCATCCTCCAGGGTCTCGAGGCCGGCGACGAGGAGACGTACGAGCGCGTCGGCGAGGTCGTCGACACGGTGCTCGGCGGGATGAAGGAGTGTCTCGCGCGGCTTCCCGCGGAGTTCGACGCGTTCGTCAAGGAGACGCAGTTCATGCGCGACGGGTCGACGGAGGACGTGGCGGCCCGGCTCAAAGAGACCGATCAGGCCGTCTACGAGGAGGACGCCTGGCAGTTGGAGCTCGACGACTGGGGAATCGACAAGAACCTCGTGTTCCTGCGCTCCGACGACACGAGCCTCTACACCACCCGCGACCTGGCCCACCACGAGTGGAAGTTCGCGAACTACGACCGCGCGGTCACCGTCCTCGGCGAGGACCACAAGCTGCAGGCCGATCAGCTCGACGCGACTCTGGAGCTGCTCGGCAACGACGTCGACCGACTCGGGCACGTCATCTACTCGTACGTGAACCTCCCCGACGGGAAGATGTCCACCCGTCGCGGGACGGGCGTGATGCTCGACGACCTGCTCGACGAGGCGATCGATCGCGCCCGCGAGGCGGTCGAAACCCGGATGGACGACCGCATCCGCGACGACGACCTCACCGAGGCGGACGTCGAGCGCATCGCGCATCAGGTCGGTATCGGCGCGGTCCGGTACGACATCGTCTCGAAACAGCCCGCGAAGGCGATCACCTTCGAGTGGGAGGACGCGCTCGACTTCGAGGGGCAGTCGGCCCCGTTCGTCCAGTACGTCCACGCGCGCTGTTGTGGCATCCTCGAGGAGGCGGCCTCGGCGGGCATCGAGGTGCCCGCGACGGGATCTGCCCTAGACGTCGACGCGTCGGCGCTGGCGACCGACGAGGCCCGTGCGCTCCTCCGCGAAGTCGCCCGGTTCCCGGCTGCGATCGAGTCGGCGGCCGACGACTTGGAGCCGCACACGATCGCCACGTTCACCCGCGAGTTCGCCGACGCCTACAACGCGTTCTACCGGGAGTGCCCCGTCGTGACCGCCGAAGACGACGACGTGCGCGCGGCCCGCGTCGCCCTCGTCGCGGCCGCGAAACACACGATGGCGAACGCGCTCGACGTGCTCGGCGTCGAGGCCCCGGACTCGATGTAGACGGGCGAAATCGCCTCCTCCGGGGTGTCGTCAGGTCAAAGCTTACTTACACGCACGCTGCCGTAGTTCGGGTAATGAGTAGCGACGCCCAAGAGGCGAGCGAGGACCGGCGGAAGTACGAGTTCCGCAAGGTCATCGAGGAGCTCCGCGACTTCGAGGGCTCCGGGACGCAGCTCGTCACCATCTACATCCCCGAAGACCGGCAGATCTCTGACGTGGTCGCACACGTCACCCAGGAACACAGCGAGGCGGCCAACATCAAGTCCAAACAGACTCGGACGGCCGTTCAAGACGCGCTGACGTCGATCAAAGACCGCCTCCGCTACTACGACACGTACCCGCCGGAGAACGGGATGGTGATCTTCTCGGGGGCGATCAACGCCGGCGGCGGCCAGACCGACATGGTCACCCGGACGCTGGAGTCGCCCCCACAGCCCGTCGAGTCGTTCCGCTACCACTGCGACTCCGAGTTTCTCACCGAGCCGCTCGAGCACATGCTGGAGGACGCGGGGCTGTTCGGGCTCATCGTCTTGGACCGCCGCGAGGCCAACGTCGGCTGGCTGAAGGGCAAGCGTATCGAGCCCGTCAAGTCCGCCTCCTCGCTCGTCCCCGGCAAGCAGCGCAAGGGGGGCCAGTCCGCTCAGCGGTTCGCCCGTCTCCGGCTCGAAGCGATCGACAACTTCTACCAGGAGGTCGCGGGGATGGCCAACGACCTGTTCGTCGACAAGCGCCACGAGCTCGACGGCATCCTCGTCGGCGGTCCGTCCCCGACCAAAGACGAATTCCTCGACGGCGACTACCTCCACCACGAGCTTCAGGACAAGGTACTCGGCAAGTTCGACGTCGCGTACACCGACGAATCGGGTCTGAAAGACCTCGTCGACAACGCCAGCGAGGCGCTCGCCGATCAGGAGATCGTCGAAGACAAGCGGAACATGGACGAGTTCTTCGAGAAGCTCCACACCGGCGAGGAGGCGACGTACGGGTTCGAACAGACCCGCCGCAACCTGATCATGGGCTCCGTCGACCGGCTGCTCATCTCCGAGGATCTCCGATCCGACGTGGTCGTTTACGAGTGTCCGAACGGCCACGAGGAGTACGAAGTCGTCGACTCGCGGCACTCGACCCCGTCACACGAGTGCGCGGAGTGCGGGGAAGACGCCGCGGTCGAGAAGCGCGAGGACGTCATCGAACACCTGATGGCCATCGCGGACCAGCGCGGCACCGACACGAAGTTCATCTCGACGGACTTCGAGAAGGGCGAGCAGCTGCTCGACGCGTTCGGCGGTATCGCGGGTATCCTGCGGTACTCGACGGGTGTCTAAGGAGCGTCTCTCCGAGCGTCCGGCGTCTCGCGGGCTTCGGATCGGCGGCTTCGTCGCTACTTTTCGGCTACTGCTCCGGTTCGACCGGCGCGGTCGCGACCTCTAGACACGCGCAGGCGTCGGTCTCGGGGTCGAAACAGTCCGGACACTCCGGCTGACGGTCGATGATCGTGTCGAGTCGGTCGGCGACCGTGTCGTCGATGACGGCCTCCAACTCGCGGGCCTCCGCCCGGAACTCCTCGACCCCGAGCACGTTCGCGAGGAAGCGCTCGATGATACAGTAGGTCTGGAGCGCGTCGCGGGCCCGGACGATGCCGTCGTCGGTGAGCCGGACGCCTTTGTACTTCTCGTGTTCGGCGAGGCCGCGCGCTTCCAGCTTCCCGATCATTTCGTTGGCGCTCGCCGGGCTCACGTCGAGCGCGTCGGCGATCGATCCGGTCGAGGCGGGGCCGTCTTCCTGCTGCTGTACGACGTATATTGTCTTCAGGTACTGGTCTGCGGTGTTCACAGTTCCCCTCCGTCAGCGGTCGTCATCGGCTCGGTTCGCCGGCTCGGTGGCAGTTCGGTCTCTCGGCTCCGCAGCGGATCGGCCCCGCGGCTCGTCGGCGTCGCGTGCGTCCCGATCATCGTCGCTCCATGACTTCCGTGACTTCGCTAACCCCTTCGGCCTCCTCCTCGCGGATCGTCTCCAGCGTCTCCAGCAGGGTCTCGCGGTCGACCGAAAACTCCGCGTCGGACGCTTCGATCGCCCCGATGAGGTCGTCGTAGAACTTGTAGGCGGTCTCTTCGTTGCACAGCTGGTCGTACAACACGCCGTCGAAGTCGTCCGGCTGCGTTCGCCCGTATCGGGCGTCGACGAGCGACTCGATCTCGTCGAACGGGACGCTGTCGACGCCGAGCCCCTCGATCAGCGACTCCAATCGCTCGCGGTGTTCGGCCGACTCCTCGGCCGCGCCCGCCAGCAGCGCCTCGATCTCCGCGTCGAGTTCGGCATCGAGGCTCTGGTAGTGGTGGTGTGCGCGCGCCTCGACGACCTCTTCCAACACGATCCCGATCTGCAGCAGTCGGGCGAGTTGGTCGTCGGAGGTAATCCGCTGGCTCACACTCACCGAGACCACCCGTCGTCCGTTACGCCCGTTCGCATACACGCCATCTCGGGCGTCGTTCGACTTAAGGGGTTCCCCTTCCGCGGCGTTCGGGCGCCTGCGCGTCGCTCGTCGGGGCGTGCCGCTCGTCGGGACACTCGTCGGGACGTGCCGCTCGTCGGGACACTCGTCGGGACGTGCCGCTCGTCGGGACACTCGTCGGGACGTGCCGCTCGTCGGGATACTTCCGATCGAAAAAACACCGAACCGACCGCAGCCGCGACGCCTACTGGAGGCGTTCCACGACGAGCTCTTCGACGTCGTCGCGGAACTCGTCGACCGCAATCTCCTCGAAGACGGGCACGAAGAACCCCTCGACGAGCATGTTCCGAGCCGTCCGGGGGTTGATCGTGCGGCTCTCCAGGTAGAACAGGTCCTCGGCGTCGACCTGACCGACCGTGGCGGAGTGCGACGCCTCGGTGTCGTGGTTGTGGATGATAAGCTTCGGTGACGCGTCGGCCTCGGCGTCGTCCGACAGCATCAGCGTGTTCTCGCGCTGGTAGCTGGAGGTGTTCCACGCGTCTTCACCGACGTCCTGAACGCCCTCGTAGACGGAGCGGGCGACGTCGTCGAGCACGCCGCGCGTAACGAGGTCGGCGGTCGTGTGCTCGGCCTGGTGCCAGACGCGGGCGTTGATGTCGAAGTGCTGGTCGTCGGTGCCGAAGAACGTCCCGACGATCTGGCTCTCGGAGCCGTCGCCGTTGAGTTCGGTTTCGACGTCAGACCGCGTGAGCTTCGAGCCGAAGTTGCTCTCGATCCAGTCGATGGCGGCGTACGTGTCGGTGACGCCGCGCTTTAGCGAGTAGGTGTAGGTGTCGTCGTCGAGGTTCTGCAGGGAGCCGAACTGGACGTTCGCGTTCTCGCCCGCGACGACCTCGACGAGGTTCGAGAAGTACCGGTCGCCGTCGACGCGCTCGCCGCTTCCGTCGCCGGACGTGATCGACTCGAGGATCGTCACCGAGGAGGACTCCTCGGCGACGACGAGCGTCTGGCTGAACAGCGAGCGGGAGTTCATCTCCGCGCGGACCTTCACGTCCTCGACGTCGACGCCCTCGGGGACGTATACGAACGTGCCCGTCGTGAACAGCGCCACCGACAGCGCCGTGAGGTAGTTGTGGTCGGCGTCGAGCACCGAGCCGAAGTTCGCCTCGATGACGTCGCCGTACTCGTCGAACGCCTCCGTGAACGGGAGCACGACGACCTCGTCGTCGCCGGCCGTCCGCTCGGTCGCGTCCGACTGGTTCAGCGGGTCGACGAGCGCTTCGAAGTCGAGCGCTTCCAGGTCGGTCCAGCGTCGCCCCGGCGTCTGGATGACGTCCGGCAGCGCCGCCGTCTCCAGCGCGTCCAGCGCGTCGAGACGGGCCTCCAAGAGCCACTCGGGCTCGTCGCGTTCGTCGGCGATGCGTCGTACCGTGTCCTCAGAGAGGCTCTCGATTGCTTTCGTGCTCATGTTATCCGAGCGAGCCCTCCATCTCGAGTTCGACGAGCCGGTTGAGCTCGACGGCGTACTCGATGGGTAGCTCTTCCGTGATGGGCTCGATGAAGCCCGAAACGATCATCTGCTTTGCGTCGTCGTCGTCCAGCCCGCGCGACTGCAGGTAGAAGATGTCCTCGTCGCCGATCTTCCCGACGGTCGCCTCGTGGGCGACGTCGACTTTCGACTCGTTGATCTCCATGTACGGCATCGTGTCCGACGTCGACTTGTTGTCGAACATCAGCGCGTCGCACTCGACGGCCGTCGAGGAGTTCTCCGCGCCGTCCGCGATGTGGACGAGTCCGCGGTAGTTCGTCCGACCGCCGTCCTTCGCGATCGACTTCGACTCGACCGTCGATTTGGTATCCGGCGCGTTGTGGTACACCTTCGCACCCGTATCGATGTCCTGGCCCTCGCCGGCCATCGCGATGGTGATGTGGTTGTCGGAGGCGCCGCGGCCCTTCAGGATCGTCGAGGGGTACAGCATCGTCGCCTTCGACCCCATCGAACCCGAGATCCACTCCATGCGCCCGCCCTTCTCGGCGATGGCGCGTTTCGTGTTCAGGTTGTACGTGTTCTTCGACCAGTTCTGCACCGTCGAGTACTGGACGTGAGCGTCCTCGCCGACGAACACTTCGACGCCGCCCGAGTGGAGGTTGAACGCCGAGTACTTCGGCGCCGAACAGCCCTCGATGTAGTGGACTTCGGAGCCCTCTTCGGCGATGATGAGCGTGTGCTCGAACTGACCCATCCCCTCGGAGTTCATCCGGAAGTACGCCTGGATCGGCATGTCGACCGTCGTGTCCTCGGGGACGTAGACGAACGAGCCGCCCGACCAGATCGCGCCGTGCAGCGCTGCGAACTTGTTGTCGCTCGGCGGCACGGCCTTCGTCATGAAGTACTCTTTGACGAGCTCTTCGTGCTCCTGGACCGCCTTGTCCATGTCACAGAAGATGACGCCCTTCTCTTCCCACCGCTCCTGCATGTTCTGGTAGACGATCTCGGACTCGTACTGGGCCCCGACGCCGGAGAGCGCGTTCTTTTCGGCCTCCGGAATCCCCAGCTTGTCGAAGGTGTCCTTGATCTCCTCGGGCAGCTCCGTCCAGTCGTCGACGCCGCCGCGCACGTCGATGTCGGGGCGGATGTACGGAATGATCTCGTCGATGTCGACCTCCGAGAGGTCCGGCGCCTCGGGCCAGTCCGTCGGCATCGGCATCTTCTGGAAGTGCTTCAGCGCGCGGAGGCGCCGTTCGAGCATCCACTCCGGCTCGTCTTTGTCCTCCGAGATGACGCGGACCGTCTCCTCGGTGAGTCCCTTCTCGCTTTTGAAGGCGGACTTCTCCTCCTTCTTGAACTCGAAGCGCTCCTCGGTGTTCGTCTCCTTCAGATGGTCTTGTGAACTCATATCAATTGGTTACCGTCCTGGTTGTATAGTGCTGTTGCGTAATCACGATCAATTACGCGTCGGCGAACGCCTCCTCGCGAACCCAGTCGTAGCCGTCCGCTTCGAGCTGTTCCGCGAGCTCCGCACCGCCGCTCTTGGCGACCTTGCCGTCGAGCATCACGTGGACGTGGTCGGGCTCGACGTAGTCGAGGATGCGCTGGTAGTGGGTGATCTGGAGGATTCCGGTGCCCTGCTCGTCGCGCAGCGCGTTGATCCCCTTCGAGACGTCCTGGAGTCGGTCGATGTCGAGCCCGGAGTCGATCTCGTCGAGCACGGCGACGACAGGCTCCAGCATCGCGGCCTGCAGCACCTCGTTCTGCTTCTTCTCACCGCCGGAGAAGCCGGCGTTGAGGTACCGCTGCATGAACTTCTCGTCCATGTCGAGCAGTTCCATCTTCTCGGAGAGGATCTCCTGGAACTCCGCGACACCGATCTCGCCGTCGTCCGCCGGTCCCTCCATCGGGGAGGTGTCGTAGCCCGCGTCGTCTTCGTCGTCCGCGTCGTCCGCCTCGTCGCCCTCGAACAGTTCCTCGCGCTCGTCCGCCTTCGCGTTGAGCGCCTGCCGGAGGAAGTTCGTCATCGTGACGCCCTCGATCTCCGCGGGGTACTGGAAGCCGAGGAAGATACCGAGCGCGGCACGCTCGTTGGGCTCTAACTCCAAGAGGTTCCAGTGATAGTCGTCGTCATCGAGGTCGACGTCGACGTCGGCGACGTCCTCCTCGTCGAGATGGAGGAGGATTTCCCCATCGGTCACTTCGTAGGCCGGGTGGCCGGCGATGACCTTCGCCGTCGTCGACTTCCCGGACCCGTTCGGTCCCATCAGCGCGTGGATCTCGCCGGAATTAACCGTGAGGTCGACGCCGCGAAGGATGCGTTCACCGCCCTCTTCAGCCACTCGTGCGTGAAGATCGTTGATTTCGAGAGTTGCCATATGTCGTCTCGTGCCTCGTACGTGCACACTGGTGGCTGAGGAGGTTAATGGTTACGCATCTCCCCGTCAAATCTCGCAAAACCGGTAAGAATTTTTCATCCGATCGAAAACTGGTTTCCAGCCTCGGCGTCCGTTTTCACATAAACGAGCCCAGGCCGGTCTGTTCCTGGCCGGTTTTCACCTCTTCCCACGACATCCCGAGCGCTTCGATGACTCGCTCTATCGGTCCCTTAAGCGTCTTATCGAGCATCTTCTCCCAGTCGACTTCGAACTCGTCGGGCACCTGATCGGCGTACTCGAAGCAGATCACGTCCGGGTCGCGTTTGAATTCGCCGTAGAGCGGATCGCGCTGCGGATCGAGTCCCTTTTCGTCTTCCATTCGCTGCCAGAAGTCCGGATGGACCTTTTTTAAATAGAGCCGCTTCGGCTTCGACCCGCTCCCGAAGTTCGTGCCGAGCATGTGGTTGGCGTACTTCGCGCCGCGGACCTGCGCCGTCGGCGTCGCGTACGCGTCGAGCTTCTTCCCGATCCCGCCCGGGATCCCGATCTCGTCGAGGTCGACGTCGCCCCCGAGCACCCGCGCGATCACGTCGACGAGGTACGCTTTCACCTCCTCTAAGTCCTCGTCGATATCGTCGCCCGTGACGATCGTTTCGATGACGCTCTGTTGGACCTCCTTCGTAATCTGTGCGATGTCCGAGCGCTTGTACTCGAACCCGGTGATGTCGATGTCGTCGACGTCTTTCCCCTCCTTCCAGATGATGTGGCCCGCGTACCGCTTCTTCTTGCCCGCCTGGAAGAAGCGCCGGTAGAGCTTCTCGAACTCGATCTGGAAGCGGTGCGAGTCGGCGTTCAGTTCCTCGCTCGCGAAGTCGTCGTATCGCTCGTTGATGTGGTCCTCGATCTCGAAGGAGGTCTCGATCGCTTCCTCTTTCGACATGTCCGATAGAGATAACATAACACTGTCAGTATCCCCATACGCAACCTGATAATCAAGCTCGTTGGCAGCCTCTTCGGTGAAGTCGATGACCTCGCGGCCGGTCGCTGTGACGGCTGCGGCGCCCTCTTTGTCGTAGAGACGGAACCGATCCCACCCCGTAACTCCGTAGAGAGAATTCATAATAACCTTGACAGCTCCCTGCTGTCTGTCGTACTGCTCGTAGGGTTCGGTTCCGGGGGCGTGGTCGTTCCGGCGGGCCTTCTTCTCCTCGCGCTCGGTGAGGAGTTCGTCGACCATCTCGCGCATGATACCGTCCGGCTCCTTCCGGAAGTGGGTCCCGTTGGGCGCGACGTACGTGTCGCCGTCGTACGCCGACGGATCGACTTTCGTCTCCGGACCGGCGTTGATCGTCACCATACACATCGGGTACAGGCTTTTCAGGTCCTGTACGGTCACCATCTCCTTGACGCCCGTGATCGGGTCGAAGACGGCGCCGCCCTCGAAGTCCTCCGACTCCTGTTGGCCCTTCGTCGGGAGGGCGAACTTCCCGAACGCCTTGTGGAGGACGTACATGTCGACGGTGTCGCCGGGCGTCGGCGCGTCTTCGATCTTGCAGCCGACGAAGGTGCGCACCTCGTCCCAGAAGGCGATCACGTCCTGTTTCCGGTCGATCTCGACGCAGAGCTCCACGTCGCGGATGCTGTACTCGAGCAGGCGCTCGGGGTCCTGCTCCCAGAGGTCGCCGATGTCGCCCGTGTAGCGCTCCTTGCCGATACCGAGTTCGCGCTCGCCGACGGCGTCGAGCCGGTACGACTCCAGTTCGGTGAACATCGTCCGCTTGTAGGCGTACAGCAGGTCGAAGACGACCCGCCCCTTGATGTCCGGACCGCCCCAGCCGGAGCGCCAGACCTCGCCGATCCGGGAGAGCCGGTCGACCGAGAGGTCGTACTGGCTCCCGTCGTCGAGCACCTCCAGTCGGTCGAGGACGTACGGCGCGTCGAAGTCCTCGAAGTTCCACCCCGTCAGCAGGTCGGGATCGGTGTCGTCGACGTACTCGATGAACGCGTCCAACATCGCCGCCTCCTCCTCGAAGATCCGAACCGTGAATTCCACGTCGCCTTCCCCGATCCCCTCGTACTCCGGGAGGTCTTCGGGGGGCGGCACCTCGGCCTCGGGCGCGTCGTACAGCCAGACGACGTACTCGTCGTCGTAGGAGTCGTGGCTCGTGAGACAAATGATCGGCTCTTCGCCGTCTTCGGGGAACCCGCGGCGGTCGTCGACCTCGATGTCGAAGGTGTTCACCCGCATCTCGGCGTCGACCTCGGCGGGTTCGAGGTGTCCCTCGTGGACCTGAATCGCCTCGGAGCCGTCGTCGAGTCTGCGCTCTTCGACTCGCAACCCCCCGTTGAGTCCGTTGTCGATCAGAAAGCGGTTCGGAAAGAGGATGTCCGCCTCGAAAGTCGTCGCGAAGTCGTCGCGGATGGTCCCCACGTCGCGAGGCGTGCGGGTGACGATCCGGGTGAGCGGCTCGCCGCGGATGCTCTCGTAGGGCTCACCCGCCGGATTCTCCTCGCGGGTTCCGATCACCACGTCGTACTGCTCGACGGGATCGCGGTTGAGGTCGGCGGTGGGGACATAAAAGTACGGCTCGACGCCCAGCACGCGGACGTGTTCGCGGACGTCGTCGCCGTTCTCGACCGGTCGCCGGCCGAACACGTGAACGACCGGATACTCGTCGCTGCCGTACCCCTCGACGGCGTAGTCGATCTGAGTGATCATCAGATCGACGGTTCCGGTCGAGTCCGGGAACTTCGCTTCGTCGACGTCGACGACGTCGCTGACGTGTCCCCGGCCGCCGCCGGCGACGACAGCCGCCTCCTGCGCGGCGAGGTTCTCCCGTTCGGCCTCCGTGCCGGCCCCCGTCTCGTCGCCGTCGCTCGCGGGCGACGAGAAGTCCGACAGCCCCGACTGAGTCATACGTCTCCTTCGGCGTCACCCCGGTAAAAAACTCGGCTTTCGGGTGCGGCGAGCGCTCCCGGCACGGAAAGGCATATAATGTGCCATGGCATACCAAGGTCCATGTCTTCGGACCCACGTTCGGAACGCAGGGTGTCTCGCCCGGCCGGTCGCGACGCAGTCGACGCCGAGGTCGAGGTGTACGAGGACGACGGGAACGTGGTGCTTTTCGACGCCGCGAACCCGCTGGCGTGGGTCGAAGCGAGTCGGACCATTCGGCTCGCCGACGCGACCTGAGCGGAGAACACTGGGGGGCTTCCGGACGGAACCTCTTTGCCCCGGCGCGGCCTACCCGGTGACGTGTTCTCCCTGGACGAGGACGATGAGGGCGAGATTTCCTTCGGCGAGAGCTCCGACGCCGAGCGGGAGATGACGCCGGACATCCCGAAGGCGCCCTCGGTGAAGACGTTCGACGACAGCGGGAACTTCGAGGGAGCGGGCGACGTCGACTCGGGGACCCTCCGCGCGTTCGTCGTCGCCGTGATCTACGCCAACGCCGCGGTGCTGCTCGTCGCGCTCGGTCCGATGCTGTGGTACTTCGAGGGGTGGTCACGGCTCGGTCCGGGACTGCTGATCGCCGGATTGCTCGCCGGTATTCGGACGTACCAGACGTACCGGGCGTGGGAGCGAAAACGAGACGAGCGCGACTCGGAGGACTCGGCGGACGAAAGCGACGCCGACTCTTTCGACTCCGACGCCGACTCTTCCGACTCCGACGCGGACGCCGCCCCCCCGGAAGCGTCATGACCGGTCGACCACTCGGTTTCACCCATGCAAACGGTTCGCGACGGCGACGGTGAGACGTACCTCCTCGTGAAACGCTCCGCCGAGTCGAGTCGGGTCCGCGACCCCGCCACCGGCGAAGAGCGCTACGTCGACAACGACCAGCTGGTCGTCGTCGACGGCGAGTCGCCGCTGTCGACGGCGGCGTCCGGCGTGCCCGCTCCGGTTCGCCGGGTGCTCCGAGCGGTCCACAGCGACCGGACTCTGGGGCTGCTCGCCGTGGTCGTCGACGAGGGACCGATCTCCGTGATCGAACTGCTCGACGCGGCCGACATGTGCGAGTCCGATCTCCACGGAACCGTCGCCGAACTCCGCGCGGCCGGCCTCCTCGACGAGGCCGACGTGGGCGGCCGCCGCGGCTACGCGGCGACCGACACCGCGGTCGAGGGACTCGGGCTGTTACGCGGCGGGCCGGCGGCGAACGACGACGCCCGCGACGCCGACGGCACCGTTGACGCGTAGCTGTTTATAAAGAACGTCCGAGAGCGCGCGGTCATTTATCAATGTGATTCCGCTCGGTGAGCCGAATCCGCCGGACTGCATCCACCGAGCGCACTCACTCGCCACAGCCACCGAGTGCACCCGCTCGCCACAGCCACCGAGCGCGCCCGCTCAGTCGTCCGCGAGCGACGCGACGTCGAGTTCGGTCGCGTCCTCTCGCCGCACCGTCGACCGGTTCGAGCGCGGCTCCTTCTCGACGGTGATCAGCTCGTCGGCGGCGCCAACCAGCTCGTCGTCGTGGCTGACGATGAGGATCTGCCGCACGCCGAACCCGCGCATCTCCTCGACGAGCCGCACCAGCCGCGAGACGTGGCCGGAGTCCAAGAAGACGGTCGGCTCGTCGAGAATGAGCGGCGGCGTCGGCGCCGCGCCCTCGATCCCCTCGGAGAGCAACCGATAGATCGCACAGCGCAGCGAGAGGTTGAACAGGGCGCGCTCCCCGCCGGAGAGCTGTTCGGGGTCAAGTGCCTCCCCGTCCTTCTGATAGACGGTGAGGACGTACTCGCCGTCGAGCTCGATGTGCGAGTAGGCGTCGTTGCCGTACACTAGCTCGAACGTCTCGTTGAGGGTGCGCTCCAACTCGGCGACGTTGCGCTGGCGTAGCTCCGCCCGGAGGTCCCCGTACATCGCCTCCAGCTCACTCGTCTCCTCGTGGAGGTCGCCGAGCGCCGCGACGGTCGCGGCCAGCCCGTCGCGCTCGTCTCGGAGGGCCTCCAACTCGCGGATCTCGCCGTTGACCCCGCCGATCGCGTTCTCCAGCTCCGTCCGACGCTCTGCGAGCCGGTCGAGCTCTCCGTCGACGCGTTCGAGATACTCCTCGGCTCGATCTCTCCGCTCTCTCGCCGCCTCGACCGCCTCCTCGTCGACGGCGTCGGCGAGCTCGTCGCGTCGCTCGCGCTTGTCGGCGAGCCGATCCCGCCGCTCGTCGTTCACCTCGTCGAGGCTCTCCCGCTTCTCGCGGCGACGCTCGACCTCGTCTTCCGCGTCCCCGATCGCCTCCAGTCGCTTTTCGATCGCCGCCACCGCCTCTCGGGCGTCGTCGACCGCGCCGAGCGCGTCTTCGAGCTCCGACACGCGCGCCGCGGCGTCGTCGGCCTCCTCGCGCTTCTGGGCGGCGACCTCGCGGGTCTTTTCGGCCTCGTCTCGGAGTTCGGCGGCGCGCTCGCGCTTTTCCGCCGCCGCCTCCCGCTTCCGCTCCGCCTCCGCGCGCTTCTCCTCGACGCGGTCCTCGAGCATCTCGACCGCCTCGTCGATCTCGTCGAGTCGGTCCGCCGCGGCCGCGAGGCCGTCCAGCTCTGCGATCCGGTCGTCGAGACCGTCCTCGCGCTCGCGGGCCGCCTCCAACTCCGCCTCCAGCTCTGCAACCCGCTCGCGGTCCTCGTCGATCCCGCTGGCGTGCGGCGAGTCTTCCACCGGCTGGCCGCACTCGGGACACTTCCCCGCCGCGAGCAACTCCTCGGCCTCCTCGACGCGCTCGCGGGCGTTCTTCAGTTCCGCCGACAGCTCCGCGATCCGCTCGCGGACCTCGCCGCGCCGCTCGCGAAGCGCCTCGCGCTCGTCGGCCACCCCGTCGCGGTCGACGTCGGCGTCGGCGGCCGCGAATCGCTCGCGGAGCGTCTCGGCCTCCTCTCGGAGATCCGCGATCGAAGACTCGCGGTCGTCGGCCTCGTCCGCCGCAGCGTCGGCCTCGGCGGCGAGGTCGTCGGCCTCGGCGTCGACCTCCGCGGCGCGCTCGGCGCGGTCGTCCGCCTTCCCAGCGAGGTTCGTCGCCTGATTGCGGAACGCCTCGGCGCTCACCCGCTCGCCGTCGAGCTCCTCGCGGATCTCGCTTTCCCGTTCGTCGAGCTCGGCTCGGCGCTCGGCGATGGCACCGTCGCTCGCCGCCTCAAGCCCCGCGTCGTCAAGCCGCTCGTCGACCGCGGCTTCGATCTCCTCGATCCGCTCGCGGGCCTCGCGGATCGCGTCGCGGTGCTCGTCGCGTTCGCGTTCGGCCGTCCGGATCTCCTCTTCGATCTCGTCGATCTCCGCCTCCACCGACTCCAGTTTCTCTCGTTTCTCCGCGTGCGTCGACAGTGTCTCCGCGGCGGCCTCGCGGGTCTCCTTCGCCCGCTCTCGTTGCGTCTCGTAGCGATCGATCTCGTCGGAGACCTCCGAGAGGTCGCTTTCGAGCCCGTTGAGCCGGTCGTGGAGACCTTTCGCCTCCTTCGACTCGATCTGGTCGCCGAGCTGATCGAGCCGGCCGCGACGGTTCTCCAGTACGTCCTCGACCCCGAGGCGGGCGTCCCCGGCGCGCTCGCGGTACTCCTCGAGCGTCCCGAGTTGGAGCAGGTCGTCGATGGTGTCCTGCCGCTCGCGCGGGCTCGCGTTGATCAGTTTGTTCACCTCGCCCTGTCGGACGTACGCGCAGTTGACGAACGCCTCGGCGTCCATCCGCAACAGCCCGGTGACGAACTCGCGGACCGCCCGCGCCCCGTCGCGGCTCACGTCGCTCCCGTCGGTCGATTCGAGGACGCACTGGTGGTCGATCCGGTCGCCGTAATCGCGGAGCCGTCGCTCGACGCGATACGACGCCCCGTCGTGGGTGAACCACAGCTCCACTTCGGTCTCCTCTGTCCCGTTCGTGATCACGTCATCGAGGGTGCCGTCAAGTGCCTTCGACCCGTACAGCGCGAAGAAACAGCCCTCTAACAGCGAGGACTTTCCGCTCCCGTTGAGACCGTGGATGACCGTGACGCCCTCGGTGAGTCGGAGGTCGGCGTCGCCGTACGGTTTGAAGTTCGAGAGTCGGATGCGGTCGAAGTTCACAGGTAGTCCTCCATGGAGACCTGCCCGTCGGTCGCCGACGGGTCGGTGTCGCCGGTATCCGATTTGTCGCCGGTATCCGCTTTGTCGCCGTCGCCATCGCCTATTTCGTCGCTTCCGTCGATATCGCCGTCGCCGTTGCCAGCCGCTGGCTCACCACCGTCACCGTCGTCGGCAGCCGCCTCGCCCCGATCGAACGCGTCCAGGTCCTCGATCCGCTCTTCGACGCTCCGTTTCACCGCGTCCCTGACGTTGCTGTCGGGGACCGTCTCCGCTCGAACCGTCTCGTCGACGTCCAGCGCGGCCTCCGAGAGCGCCATCTCGTCGAGCCGCTCGCGGACGGCGTCCTCGGGGTCGGCGAAGCTCACGTCGACCTCGGCGTCCTGCTCGACCTCGCGGCGGTCGGCCACGCGAGCGATGAGCGCGCCCTCGTCCGTCGCGAACGCCTCGACCGCGGCCGGGGTGACGGGGTCACCGTCGCCGGTCACGGTCACGAGAACGACCGCGTCGTCGAGGTCGTACTCGCGGACGCGCTCGCGCACTCGCGATTCGCCTTCGCCCTCGCGGAGTTCGACCTCCACGAAGACGAACGGGCGCGTGTCGAGCGCCCGGCGGCGGATCGCCACGCAGTCGTCGCCGTCGGCGGCGTCGGCGTCGAACGTGACGAGGTTATACCCGCGCCCTTCGCGCTCGCTCGCGCTCGCTCGCTCGGTCGATCCCGGGTACGTGACCCACGTCCCCTCGACTTGGGCGACGTCGGGCGTGTGGTTGTCGCCGAGGAGCATCGCGTCGAAGTCGACGGTGCTCTCCGAGAGCACCGTCTCGGTGTCCCAGTCCGCGTAGCCGAACGGCTCGAAGAGGCCGTGAGCGACCAGCGCGGCGTGCTCCGCGTCGTGGTCCGCGAACGCGTAATCGAGATCGTCGCGCCGCGAGACGGGGACGTGGTCAAGCCCGTAAAATGCGGTGTCGCCGATCGCGGTCGGCTCGTCGTCGAGGCGGGTCGCGAGCCCCAGTCGCTCGAAGAGGTCGAGCCACTGTCCGCCCCGCGTCGATTCGTGGTTTCCGACGACCGCGAGGAAGGGGATTCCGGCGTCGTCGAGCCGACGGAGCACCGAAATCGTCCCCAACAGGTCGGCGAGCTCGGGCCGCCGGTCGTGAAAGAGGTCGCCCGCGTGGACCACCGCGTCGACGTCGCCGTCGATCGCGTCGTCGATCACGGCGCCGAACGCGTCGAGGAAGTCCTGGCGTCGGACCGGCGAGTGGTACTGCGCGTACCCGATGTGGGTGTCGCCGGTGTGTATCACCCGTGTCATCTGGACGGTTCTTGGCCGGTATCGGGTTTAGGGGTTCCGGGGATGTGCCGGTCGGGGCCGCTCGGGGCCGCTGGGTCCGCTCGGCGGCCGGGACGACGACCGCGGCCTCGCCGATCAGGCGGTCGCGGCCTCGCGGAACTCGCGGTACGCGGCGAGCGCTTCGCGCCCGCGTTCGGCCGCCCGGCTGTCTCCGGCGCGCTCGGCGGCCGCGATCGCCTCGTCGAGTCGGTCGAGCCCCACCGCGTCGACGAATCCGGCGGCGCGCCGCAGGTCGGACCGCGCGGCGTCGGCCTCGTCGATGACGGCGACGTAGGGGTCCCTCGCGGTGTCGGTTCGGGTCGCCAGCGCGGTCAGCGCGCGTTTGACGGCGGTAGTCGAGACCACGCGGTCGCTGCGTCGCTATCGGGTATAAGAGGTCGTCTCCCGGGAGGGTCGGTCGACGCGCGACGACGGCTAACCCCGAAGATCACACCGAAAGCGTGTACAGCCGCTTGCGCGCGTCGGTAAAGGAGAACCGGGCGTCGATGACGCCCTCGTCTTCTAGCCGCGAGAGCGCGTATCGAACGGTCCGCGGGGGCAGTAGCGTCTCTTCGGCGAGTTCGCTCTGGGTGAGCGTCTCGTTGTAGTCGAGCACCTTCGCGACGAGCTTCGCGCTCGGTGGGAGGTCCCGGACTGCGCTCCAGCGATCCGCAACGTTCTCTTCGGCGGCGACGGCGTCGGTCGTACTCATGCGTACCTCACCGTAACTCATGCCGTTAGATAATATTTACTATCCTATTTTATTACTATCGAGCATTTGCTGGCCGTCCGGCGCCCCCGCGTTTTCCCCGACCGCGGTCCTGTGTCTCCCCCACCCGAAACCTCTTACGCGCGAGACGCCTTATTGCGCACAATGACTGACACCGTCGACGACGTCGAGATGCCCTACGACGAGGGATCGGCGTCGAGACAGGAGAAGATCGAGTCGCTCCAGGAGGAGCTCGACGTACTCGAGTCGCAAAACGAGGAGATGCGCGACAAGCTTCTCGACGCGAACGCCGAGAACAACAAGTACCAGCAGAAGCTCGAACGGCTCACACACGAGAACAAGAAGCTGAAGCAGTCCCCGCTGTTCGTGGCGACGGTCCAAGAGCTCACGCCGGACGGCGCCATCATCAAACAGCACGGCAACAACCAGGAGGCGCTCACCGAAGTCACCGCGGAGATGCGCGAGACGCTCGCGCCGGACGACCGCGTGGCCGTGAACAACTCGCTGTCCGTGGTCAAGAAGCTGGACAAGGAGACGGACGTGCGCGCTCGGGTGATGCAGGTGGAGCACTCCCCGGACGTCACGTACGCCGACATCGGCGGGCTCGAAGACCAGATGCAGGAGGTCCGCGAGACCGTCGAGATGCCGCTCGAACACCCCGACATGTTCACCGACGTCGGCATCACGCCGCCCAGCGGTGTGCTCCTGTACGGCCCGCCGGGGACGGGGAAGACGATGCTCGCGAAGGCGGTCGCCAACGAGACGGACGCGACGTTCATCAAGATGGCCGGCTCCGAGCTCGTCCACAAGTTCATCGGCGAGGGCGCGAAGCTCGTCCGCGACCTGTTCGAGGTCGCCCGCGAGAACCAGCCCGCCGTCCTGTTCATCGACGAGATCGACGCGATCGCCTCGAAGCGGACGGACTCGAAGACCTCCGGCGACGCCGAGGTCCAGCGGACGATGATGCAGCTGCTCTCCGAGATGGACGGCTTCGACGAGCGCGGCGAGGTCCGGATCATCGCCGCGACCAACCGCTTCGACATGCTCGATCCCGCCATCCTCCGCCCGGGTCGCTTCGACCGGCTCATCGAGGTGCCCAAGCCGAACACCGACGGCCGCGAGATCATCTTCCAGATCCACACTCGGAAAATGAACCTCGCCAGCGACATCGACTTCGCCGAGCTCGCCGAGATGACACCGGACGCCTCCGGCGCGGACATCAAGGCGATATGCACCGAGGCCGGGATGTTCGCCATCCGCGACGACCGCACCGAGGTCACGCTGGACGACTTCCTCGAGGCCCACGCGAAGCTCCAGCAGGACGAGGAAAGCGGCGCCGACGACTCGCTGGCGTTCGCCTGAGCGGGTCCGGAACCGAACTACCGGAGCCGACGACTCTTTTCAGATCGCGGCTACAGCGATCTCACGACCAGATACGGAAGCAAGAAAAACAGCGCGAAGATCAGTCCCGTCGCGACCGCGTAGCCGGCGCCGACGCCGGCGAGTGCTCGCCACCCGTCGTCGGTCGGCAGGTCGATGTTCATGGGTGTCTCTCCCCGTGACACGACTTAACTCATCCGACGGAACCTGTCGTCCGGTTTCTCCTCGCGCCTGCCTCTCCGTCTCCCCGACAGCTGCGGTCCGCGGCTCAGACGTCGCCGGCCATGGCCCGAAACAGGCCGTCCGCGAGGTCATCGCGATCGACGGTCTCCGGCTCTCCTTCGCCCGTCGGTTCGATCGTCGGGGTGATCGTCCCACCCCCCATCCGTGAGTGTCCGCCTCCGTTGCCGTTGTCGACGTTCGAGAGCACCGATTCGATGGCGTTGCCCATGTGGACGCGGTCGTCTCGCGACCGTCCGGAGAGGTGGATCGTGCCGTCTCGTTCGCCGAGAACCACGACGGCGCTGACCCCTTCGAGCTGGATCAGTTCGTCGGCGGCTTGCGGGATCGCGTCGACGTTGTTCACGCCGCCCACGTCGGCGACCGCGAACGATCCCTCGATACGACGGCCCGCGATCGCCCGCGCTTTCACCTCCAACACCTCCGCGTCGACCGCGGGGTTGGCGATCCGGTCCAGCCGGTCCTGATCGACGCCGGGATACACGTACGCCGCGGCCGCGAAATCCGATTCGCTCGCCCCCACGGTGAGGTGTTTCGTGTCGGCCAAGATCCCGTACAGCAGCCCCGTCGCCGTCTCGGTCGGGAGCGTGAGGTCGCTTTTCGTCTCGCTCGCGTGCTTGTCTGGCGGCACCGGCGTCGCGTCGTTTTCTTTGAAGTATTCCGCGACGACCGAGGCGGTCGCACCGTAGTCGGTTCGCACGTCGGTGAACAGGTCGCCGGCTCCGTCTCCCGGGTGGTGATCGACGACCGCCGTGGGCAACACCCCGTCCGCCCCGGCGAATCCGCGCGGCTCGTTGTGGTCGACGAGGATGACGGACTCCGCGGCGAGGTCGCTGACGTGTTCGATCGGGTCCAACTCCAGATCGAGCACGGTCCGGAACGCGCGGTTCTCCTGGTGTCGGATCTGTCCGGGATACTGTACGGTCGCGTCGACGCCCACCTGTTCCGCGAGCGACGCGACGCCGAGAGCGGCCGACATCGCGTCCGGGTCCGGGTTCGGATGCATCAACACTGCGATCTCGTCTTGGTCGGCCAGCAACCGCCGGAACCTGACGCCTGCTCCCTGGCGAGCCCGGAACAGGAGATACCCGCCGGCGATGACGACGAGTCCGATGAATATCACCGTCGCCGTCAGTTCCGGGCTCTCTCGCGCGAGCGCTTCCGCCTGTGAGAGGCGCTCGTCGGCCGCGATCTGACGCCACATACGTTCGCCCAGAATCACCCCCGTCACATGAAGGTTCGTTACCCTTCCGACCTGTCGACAACGACAGATCGTCGGGGTGACCGATGCCACACCCCGGTTACGCGCTCGACGCGCGGAACGCCCGCACCGCGTCGCGGTATCCCTCGCGGAAGGTCGGGTACGCGAACTCGTACCCCAGCGCGTGGAGGCGGTCGTTCGAGCAGCGCTTGCTCGTGCGGATCCGCCGTTCGGCCGCCGCGGACAGGTCCCCTTCAGTGATGCGTTCGGCCTTCGACCGCTTTTCGGGACGCGGCACGCCGCACGCGTCGGCGAGCCAGTCGGCGAAGGCGTGTTTCTCCACGGGCTCGTCGTCGACGACGACGACTGGCTCGCCGCGCGCGCGGTTCGTCTCGAGGAGGTGGCGGACCGCACCCGCCGCGTCGTCGCGGTGCACCATATTGAGGTACCCGGCGGTGACCGGTCCGTCGAGGTAGCGTTCGAGCCGATAGCGGCCCGGACCGTACAGCCCGGCGAACCGGGCGACGGTTCCGTCGATCCCGACACCGCCGGCCGTTTCGACGGCGACCCGCTCCGCGCGAGCCAACACGCGGGTCTTCTCCGTCGTGGGCTCGATCGGCGTCTCCTCGTCGACCCACGCGCCGTCGTGGTCGCCGTACACCCCGGTGGAGGACGTGTACACGAGCCGATCCGGCGGCCGCATTCGCGAACCGTACTCTTCGATCACGTTTCTCAGCCCGTCGACGTACACCTCGCGGGCGGCGTCGGCTCCCCTCCCCCCCGAACTGGCCGCGAAGACGACCGCGTCTGCGTCGGGGAGTTCTTCGAGCGAGTCCGGATCAGTCGCGTCCGCCCGCACCGCGCTTACGGGCGCCGCGTCGTCGGCCCCGTCGTTGCCATCGGCACTGTCCGCCCCGACTGACGCGATCGCGTCGATCCCGGCGTCCGACCGGCGCACCCCGGTCGTCTCGTGGCCGCGTGCGGCGAGCTGTCGGGCGAGTTCGAGACCAACGTACCCGCACCCGACGATGACGACGTTCATCGCTTGCGACGCTCGATGACCGCCATGATCTCCGCGAGCTGTCCGAGCGTCATCGCCGTGCGCCCTTCTAACGCCTGCTGGACTTCTTGTCCCGTGAGGTCCGCGTCGATGGACGCCGCGATGGTGTCGACGTCGAGCACCGCGGTCGCCATCCCGATCAGAAGGTGATCGCGAAGCTCGGCGACGATCGCGTCGGCCTCGCGGTCGGTCGTCAACGCGAGGACCGACGCCCCGTCGGCGACGGTCACCCCCGCCACGTCGCCGTCGACAGCCGCGGTTGCGGTCGCCTCGCTCAGCCCCGCCTCGTCGAGAAGGGTGTTCCGACCGGCCTCCTCCGCGGCTTCGCTCACCAGCGTCCCGAACGACGCGAGCAGCACGGCTGCGGTGACCTCGCTATCGCCCTCGTCGCCACCCGCGCTGTCGTCGGCCGCTCCCGTCGCACCGTCGTCGACGACTTCGTGAAACATGGTCGTGTTCGGTCGCGCCGTCTCAAAACGGCTGCGGTCGGGTCACCGATGCTGCGACGGTCAAGCAGCTCCGCGGCGGTCGATCGCGCCGCAGCTACGTCGACGAACACGCTCCGTCAGTCGCGCCCGACCCGACCGGTCCGGGGCACGGCCACCCACCGGACGTCTCATCGCGAGTTCCGTCCACGTCACCCACACCCGGCGGACCGGCGGGAACCGCGACCACGACGGCCGTTTCCGTGTCGAAGCGAACCGGCTCCGTCGCGCCCAGCCGAACCGTCTTCCCGCCGACGTCGACGGTCGCGTTGCCCTCGGTCCGGACGTACTCGAACGGCTCTCCGGGGGCGCCGACGTCGGCGCGAAGCGTGAATCGCGGGTACTCGCCCCGGACCTGTACGCGCCACGCGTTCACCGTCGTCACCCAGTATCCGGGAACGGGAGCGACCGGTAGCCCGGCGCCGACGGTCCGAACCGGCTTCAGTGACCCCTTCTCGCCGAACTCGTCGACCGCCCGTTCGCTCAATTCTTCAGTCGCGGCCTCGCCCGCCCGCGCGGCCTCGTTTTCGATCGCGCCCTCCAGTCGATCTCGCAAGAGCAACCGCGCGCCGCTCGTCGGTCCCTCGACGAATCGTGTCGGTACGCGGACGGTGTCGCGTTCGGCCGCTCCTCTGGTCGCCACGCGGAGGTGCGCGTCGAGGGACGCCTCCGTCGCCGACGACAGCGAGCCAGCGATCGCGGCCTCGGCGGCGACGGTCTCGGGATACGACCCGTTACCGACTGCGACCGCTCGGGCTCCGATCGAGTCGTAGTTCGCGGCCGCCGCGTCGAGCGCTCGCTGCCGCTCGTCGGGCGAGAGCGTCGTTCGTTCGGCGAGGGTACGGTCGAGGCCACGGTCGACCGCTCTCAGCGACTGATCGACCTGCCTCGCGAGCGCCTTCCTGTCCGCTCGGAGATCCGGGTCATCACCCGTTTCTAACGCCTCGTCGGCGAGCAGGAGAGACCGACCGGCGGTAGCGACGCGGACCGTGTCCTCCGTGCCGAGGATCCGGTCAACGACACCGCTCGAGACGTCGCTGTACGGGACCGTAGCGTAGTTCACGTTTCGGACGGCTAGGGGACGGGTGGTCGTGCCGTTTACGCCCTCGACGGCCGCGCCGTCGACGGTCGTCCGCGGCAGGTATCCGGGCGAGCCCTCGGGCGCGAACGTCACGGCTCCCCCCGGTCCCTCGTCAGCGACGGTGTACGTCCCGGGATCGCGGGCCGCCTCTCGACTGGCGACGGCATCGCCGACCGAGGGGCCCTCGAACGCGTCGTTCACTCGATCCACGAACGCCTCGGTCGCGCTGCCTCGATCGTCGGCAGCGCTCTCCAACTCCGCGATGACCGCGTCGAGGTACGCCTCGCGAGCGGCGACGCGAGCGCGATCGGTGGCGCCGTCGTACGTCTGCGGCGCCTCGACGAGTTCCGTCCGGCGATCGCGGAGCGTGTCAGCCAGATCGGCGTACGGTTCGGCCTCGCCGAGCGACGCGTCCTCCATCGATTGTTCGGTCTCGATCTCACGGACGTCCGCGGCGAGCGCGGCGATGTCGGTCGCGATTCGGTCGCGATCGCCGTCGCTGCGTGCGCCGTACACGGTCGTCGATCGACGGACGTCGCCGTTCCGAACCGCGTCGCGGGCGATCCGATCGAGTTCAGCTTCCGTCTCGACGTTCAGCTCCGATCGCGCGGTCGACGGGGTGTCTCCGAGATCGGGACCGTCAGTGATCTCTCCCGCCCCGAACGTCGTCGCGGGACGGTCCGAAGCGCGATCGGCCGGCGCGTGTCGCCCGGTGACCGTGGTCCGCACGCGGTAGCGATCGGTCACCGCGTCGCGCGTGGTGGTTCGGTGGACCGTGACGTCGACGACGGTCCCGTTCGCGTTGCGTTCCACGACCGCCCGTCTCCACTCCGCGGTCGCGGAGCGCCTGACGGACACCTCTCGCGTCGCTTCTCCGAAAGAGACGGCCTCGTTCGGGGCGACGGTCCCGGTCGGCGTCCCCGTGGGCACGTCCGTCCCGGACACCGACGCGATTCCCTCCGACCGCGACACGTCGACGCGTTCCCACTCCCGGCCGGATGCGGAACTGGGGTCGGGAGGGCTCACCGAACCGCCGTCGTGAACCTTCGCCGTCGACGCGTCGACGGACGCCGACACGCGATACGCCCGCTCAGCGATCGTTTCGACGTCGTCGTGTACGTCCGTCGCGGCGACGTCGGCGGCGTGTCCCACCGAAACCGCCGTCGTCTCGTTCGTCCGATCGGTCGGCGGGTCGAACGCGGCGGCCTCGGCGCGCGGCTCCTCCTCGCTGTTCCCGCCGTCCTCATTGTCCGTGTTAGCCGGCGATCCCGCCTGATTCCCCGCCGTCGGCGTCGGTGCGTCGAGAACCGCACTCGTCCACGAACCTTCGTCTACGCCCGTCGGTTCGAGCAGATCCGTGATACCGGTCCGCGCTGTCGCGCGGGCGACGCCGCCGCGGGCGTCCGGATCGCTCGTTCCGAAGACGTCTCGTTGGGTGCGAACGATCCCGGCGTTCGTCGATAGCTCGACGTGACGGTTCCCGATGACGTTCTCGACCGGGGCTCCGCCGTACTGCGCGTACCCGCGCGCCCACGCCATCGGGTACAGGCTCGCCGTGATCTGCCGACCCAGCCCGGCCCCCTCGGTGGGTCCTCGATTGAGTCGGCTTTCGAACCGCTCCGTCCGCTCGTGGGCGGCGAGCGTCGGGACCGCCACCACGACGGTTCGATTCTCGGTCCGCTCTGCGACGACCCGTCCGTTCCGGGTCGCTGTCGTCTCGACCCCTCGGAACGTCACTCTGGTCGCCGTTCCGTTGGCGCTCGGCTCGACGCGAACGCGATCGCGAGCGGCCCGCAGATCGTCCGGATCGGCCACCTCGGGAAGCGACACCGCCGCGTCGACACCGCCGACCTCGGTCTCGACCGACGAGAGCGCCTCGCTGCCGACGATCGCGAGCCGGATCCGAAAGGCGTCCGTGAACGCGGACCCCTCTCTCACGGCGTTCGAGCCCGGTTCCGCACCCGACGGCGCCCGCGTTACCGGCTCCGCCGCGGCGTCGTACGCCGCCTCGCGGGCCGCGGATCTGAGCGCGGCGGTGGCGTCCGCGTCGACGCGCTCGACGGCTCGCTCTACGCTCCGATCTTCGTTCACGAGCCCCTGGTCCGCGAGTCCCGCCGCGTACGCCGAACTCGTCACGAGTAGCAGGACGCCGATCAGCGCGAAGGGAACCCGCGCCCGCTCGTCGACGCGGATCGTCCGAGGCTGGTACCGAACGTCGCCGCGCGAACGGATCCCCCATTTGAGACGATCTCGCACGGTCACCACCTCCGTACGGTGATCCTGATCTCGTCGCCTCGGTCCGAACTCCCCTGCGCTGGGTGCGAGAGGACGGCGACGGTGGTGTCGGCGCCTCGTGGCGGTTCGGAACCGATCGAGAGCGGAGTCCGGACTTCTCCGGGGACTTCGCTCCCGTCAGCGGCGGGTGCCGTTCCACGGCGTTCGCGGGACGCTCCGCGTTTCAGTTCGTCACTGAGCTCGACCCCCCACGACGTGCCGGTCCCCGTGGTCGGCCACGAGGGCGTCCCCGTCTCGTTCGCCGACCACCACGGCGCGTCGCCCGCGACGGCCTCACTCGCCGGGGAACCGCTCGCTGAGAGCCCGCCTGCGGCAGCCGACCGGCCTCGCCCGACTGACTCGCGTTCGCCGAATATCTCGACGCTCGCGGGGTCGTCGGTCGCGTTCCCCGTTTCGGCCTCTGTCGTCGGTGTCTCGGCCGTACGCACGTCTATCCGCGTCCGGGGACCGAGCCCTCCGTCGACCGCGGACCGAACCCGCTTTTCGAACGCGCTGCTCGACGCGGTACCGTCCGGGCCTCGCTCTTCTGGCACGGCGATCATCGCCAGTAGCTCCGCCCGCGTCGCGTGAACGGTTCGGGTGCCGTTCGGCGCGTCGGGCGCTTCGTACGTTACGGTCACCGTCTCCGTTGCGACCCGATCGGCGACGTCGGCGGCGGGCGGTCCGTCGCTTCCGACCCCGCTCCCGGCGGGTCCGAGCGCGACCACGCTCGCCGAGACGCACAACAGCAGCACGGTCACGTCGAGGACGGTGCTCGTCATCGCCGCACCACCGCCCGAATCGTCCCGCGGACGTTCCGCCCCGGATCGACACGGACGGTCACCGTGCGCTCCGCGACGGCGACCGATCCGGACCTCTGGGCCGCCGTGCTCTCGGGGGCATCGTCGCCGGAATCGACCCGCCACCGCTCGCCGTCTGCCGTCAGTTCGAGGGCCGTCGCGAACCGAAACTCGATGTCGTTCAGCCGCGTTGGATCGACGACGCCCCCGGTCGTCACGTCCGGTTCGATCCGATCGAGTGTCGCCTCCGCGGCCGGTCGCTCAGTGTCGGGCGTCGCGTCGTCGAGCGCGACAGTGTACAGTCCGAGCGCCGCACCGACGGCCAACACGGCCACCAGCGCCGCGATCGGCTCGACGGCGGCGCGCTCGTCGCCCGCGGTCACCTCACCCGACGAGCGTGACATGGACTCCCTCGTAGTGGACCCGTCTCACAGTGAGCCGCTCCGACGCGGGCCGCCACTCGTGGTCTGTTCCGCGCGCTTCCGCCGCGGCCGCTGAAAATGCGTCGCGGTCGTCGAACACCGCGTCCGGCGGGACGCCGTCCAACACCTGTCGGAGCCGAACGTCGCCGCCAGCGGCTCCGCCGTCGTCCACTCTCCGGACCGGCGTGATATGCGACCCGTGCAGCGCCGCCCGCGAAGTTCCGTCGCCGTCGCTCAACGCGACCGACCGGGTCGTGAGTCGGATGCGGTCCGCGGCGAGTCCGTGCTCTGCCGTCGCGGGGTGATCGCCGTCGGCGACCGAATCGATCGTGTGGGCGACGCCGGCCGCGTCCGGCGGCGGCGACGACGGGAAGCTCGCCGCTACCCCGGCGGTCGCGACGCTCACCAGCGCGAGGCCGAGCCACGCGTACGTGGCATCGGCGTGAGTCTCGAACATAGGGCGGCTGGCCGCGGCTTGGTATTTAAAGAGTAGCCGCTGTGCGTCGATCGGTCACCACCTCACAGTAACAGCCCGGCGCCGACGAACGCGACCAGGTACGTCGCGGTCGCGGTCGGGAGCGCAATCCCGATGCGGTAGGCGACGAGCGTCCGATCGAATCCGCGCTCCAACCCCGTCGCCAGCGCGGTGAGCAGCGTCGCCAGGACGAGGACGTACGCGCCGACGATCCGGCCGAGCACCGGGACGGACAGCGCGCCGGTCGAACCTGCTCCGACGCCGTCCGAGCTCGCTTCGACCCCGCCCGCGACGTCGCTCCCGCCGACTCCGAACGCGTCGGCGCCGGCTGTCGCTCCGGCACCCATGCCGCCGGCGCCGACGGTGTCGATTCCGGTCGCCAGCGCGACGGTCGCGCCGCCGACCAGCGGAGCGAACACGGCCGCCGTGTTCGTCAGCGTCCCCGTCACCGTCGCGAGCTGCCGCCGAGCGTCGCCTTCGAGCTCGCGGAGCTCCTCCAACTGATCGGCGAGTTCGAGGAGCACGTCGCCGGCGGGCCGTCCCTCGCGCGCGGCGACAGCGAGCAGCGCGATGGCGCCCCGCACCCGCGGCGACGGAACCGGAGCGGCCGGTCCGCCGCGGCCGAGGAACGCCTCTCGGACCCCGACGCGCAGCGTGTCGCTCCGACGGCCGGCGAGGTCGAACACCTCGCCCGTCGCGTCGTCGAGGCGCTCGCCGGCGTTCGCGATCGCAGTCTCGACGGCGACGCCTTCCGCCACGTCGCCGCCGATCACGGTCATCGCATCTGGGAGCCCGCGCTCGACCGACCGCACCCGCGACAGAACGCTACGACGCGGTCGGACGACGATGAACAGCGCCGTGCCGACCCCGATGCCGAGGGCGGACACCGGCGCGGCCCATCCCGCGACGAACTGCGCGGCGAGCGCGGCGGCCACGGTACCCGTGACGGCGCCGGCCGCGGTGGCGTACGCCCCCCGTTTCGGAACCGCTGGATGTTCTCCGTCGATCGACGGCGGCGCGAACGCGACGGGGCGGCGGGAGAGCAGCCATCCCGACGCGACGACCAGTCCGCCCGGCAACACGCCGAGGTACAGCGCCGCGACGACGCCGGCACTGATCGGAACGCCCGAGGCCGCCGCCGCGGGCAGCAGGGCGATCAGCGCCAGCGGCAGCAACACGCCGAACGCGTACAGCGCCGAGACGGGTGCGCGAACCTCGCCGACGAACGCCGCGAGCCGGTCCGTCGTCCCGGCGATCGTCGTGTCGAGCGCGCGATCCAGACAGCGCCCGCGACGCTCCGGCGGTGCGGACGCCGCGGTTCGGACGAGTGCGGCGGCCCGATCGATCGCGGGGAACCACGGCTGCCACTCGCGTGCGAACGACCGGAGCCCGCTGGTCGGGCCGTCGGCGCTGCCGCGCTCGTGGCGTGCCAACCCCTCGGCCAAGGGGCCGTCTCCGGTCCGCGCGGCGAACTGGACGGCACGCTCCGTCGACGGATCGAGGCGCATCCGCAACACGAGGCGCCCGATCAGTCCCGGTGCGGCGCCCAAAGCCCGCGTCCGGCGGAGCGCGGCGAGCCACACCGGACCTCGGTGGGCGACGTGCGTGGCTACCAGCCCACCGGCGAGCCCGGCTGTCAGTCCCGGAAACGGCCCGACGGCCAGCGCGACGGCGACGGCGGCGACGAGTCCGACGCCGATCCCTGCGCGATAGCCGAGTTCGACGACACGCTCGACCGAGGACTCCCACTCCAGAAACGCGAGCGCACGACGCAGTTCGGGAGAGCCTTCGGTGTCGGCTCCGGCACGACGGCCCGGTGATCCGTCTGTTCGACTCTCGTTACGATCGGTCATCGATCGACCACCGCCCGCCCGCCGTCGGCGTACCGCTCGGGAGCGATCCGTCCGGCGGCCGCCGCGTCCCGAATCCGATCCGCCCGCTTGCGGACCGCGTCACGAACCGCCGCGTACGACTCGCCGGGCGCCGCGAGGCCGCCGACGAGCCGGCTCTCTCCACGGTCGATCCGCCCGCTCGGAACCAGCCCGTCTCCGGTTCGCTCGAACAGGGGAGCGAACGTCGCCTCGCCGCCGCGTCCGACCACCTCGGCGACCGCGTCGACCCGGTGGTCGTCGAGCACGACGATCAGGTCGGTCGCCGCGAACGACGACGCCGAGACATCGAGATCGGTGACAACTCGCTCGCGGACCGCTTCGGGGCTCTCGCCGTGGATCGTCCCGAGCACGGTCTCTCCCGTCGCGCCCACCCGCATGGCTTCGTACAACGCCTGCGCCTCCTCGCCGCGCACCTCGCCGACGACGATCGCACCGCCGCCGAGACGGAGCGCGGTCCGGACCGCCTCGCTGGGAGCGAGCTCCGCGCCCTCGCCGACGCGGAGCCGCTGCGTGTCGCGTCCCGCGTCGGCGATCGCGCTCGCCGGCAGCTCCGCTGTGTCTTCGATCAGCACCGACCGCGTCTCGGCCGGTAGCTCCCACAGGAGCGAGCCGAGTGCGGTCGTCTTTCCCGCGCCGCGTCCGCCGGCGACGAGTCCCGTCACACCGCGCTCGACGGCCACCGACAGGAGCCCGGCGGCCGCCGGAGTGACCGTCCCGACGTCGACGAGCCGCGCGAGGGTCCACGCGTCCGGGTCGCCGCGCCGGAACGCGAAGGAAAGCCCTTCGCTGGCGGGATCGGTCGTCGCGGCTACGCGGACGCGCCCCGCCTCCGCATCGAGGGTCGCGTCGAGCGTCGGGTTCGCCCGCGAGAACCCGCGGCCGCTCGTTCGCCGGAGCCGAGAGGCCAGCGTGGCGGCGCCCTCGGGCGGGAGCCTGACGTTCGTCCGACAGCGCTCGCCGTCGACGACCACCCGAAGCGGGTTCGCCGTGACGGGCGCAGACAGCGTCGCGTCGCTGACCCGTTCGTCGGCGAAGACGTGCTCGAACGCGCCGTAGCCGCGAGTGTGTCGGCTGAGAACCTCGGCCAACACCGAGACGGGGTCGCTCTCGGACGCGACCGATCGAACCGCCCGCCCGGGCGCGCGCTCGCCACCGGCGGGGTCGTCGAGGAGCCGGTCCTTCGCGACCGCGAGGCGAGCGACCGCCTCGTCGTCGAGCCGGGCGGACGGCGGTGTGAGGTGGTACGTCCGGAGCGGCCCCGCCCCGTCGTACAGCCGCACCGTGGCGCCGGTGTCGGTTTCCCACCGATCGACGAGCGCCGCGTCCGGCGGGGGGTCGGCCGCCACGCGGGTGGCCGCGATCGTCGGCCCGGTGTGCGGCCGGATCACGTCGCCGGCGTTCTCGGCGCCTTCGACAGCCTCGATCAGGCCGGTCTCCGCGGCGATCCGGCTCGGTGCGCCGGCACGTCCGCTCGCCTCGCGAGCCGCCCCGACCGGATCTCTCGCGGCCCGCGTTGCGAGCCGCGTCTCGTGGAACTCGACCCGCTCGCGGAACCGTCCCGCGGCGACCAGACACGCCGCGGCTCGGCCGGCGTACGCCCGCTCTCGCCCCTGATGGCGCGACCGAACTACGTCGGCGTCACGCTCGGTCAGCGCGTCGACCGCGGTTGCGAGGCAGTCGGGACTCGCCGCGAGGTCACCGCGGCCGGGGCACTCGTCGGCGTCGATAACGAGGATGACGCGGTCGTCGACGCCGGTTCCGACGGGCTCCTCGAACGACGGCTCGCACCGACACCCGGTGTCCTCGTCGCCGACCCACGGGAGCGAACGCAGCGGGGTGTCGTCCCCGACCGGCGAGAGTGAGGGGAGATCGAAGTTCATGGCGGCCGTGGCCGCGGTATCGTATATAAACGCTCACCCGACTCGAGAGAGCTCGACGGCCGGCCCGTCGGCGTCGACGTACCGGAGTTCGATCCGGCTCTCTCCGCTCGTTCGGAGGTCGAGCGGCCCGTCGATCACGACGACCCGCGCTCCGAGGGTCGGCGGGACGACCGTGACGAATCGGTCGGGGCCGCCGCCGAGTCGGTACCGAAGCGCGGCGCCGCGTTCGTGCGCGCCGTCCCTGGGAACGCCGCCGTCAACGAGCGCGAGTCGGTCGATCGGCGCCGCGGTAACGCCGGTCGGCGCCCGCACCGTCGTCGTCGTTCGCGCCGCGAGCGACCGATCCGAGACGGCGACCGAGCCGGAAACGACGCCGCTGACGGCTCGCTCGACGCGTTCGCCTTCGATGTCGAGCCGCTCTGCGGTGGTCGAAGTCCGCGCGCTCTCCAGTGCGGGCATCGCCGTCGAAAGGAGTGCGACGGCGACGAGCACCGTGAGCACGACGCGGATCACGCCGTCACCTCGACCCTCCGAATCACGACCGTCCGCGTCGAGTTATAACGACTCACGGAGCCGGCCGAGCGCACCCGCTCGCCACGAACCGTCGTCTGTCTCGCTGGCGTCGGCTTCGGACCTCCGACCGTCGTCGTGGCCGCCACCCCGACCGGACGGAACCGCGGCGTCCAAGGCGGACTCGCTCGGGACGGAGCTGGCAACATCACCGCGCCGGTGGTCGGCGTCGTCACCGTGACGGTCGGCGTCGTCACCGTGACGACCGGCATCGTTCGCCCCGTCACCGTCGCGCTCGCCGCCGCCGCTTGCCCGGGCGAGCGCGAGGTCGGCCCGTCGCTCCACTTCGCGGTTGACTGCCCGCACCGACCCGGCGTATCCGCGGAGCGCCTGCGTCGCCGCCTCTAGCTCCTCGACCCGCGATTCGAGGTCGGTGAGCCGCGTTTCGAGGGACGCCCGCTCGGCGGTCGCGGCGGCGTCGTCGGCGACGTCGGCGACGGCAGCGTCGGTACCCGTGACCGCCCGCTCGACCGCTCGGAGGCGCTCATCGAATCGGACTCGTTCGTCCGATCCGCCGTCGGCCGCCCGGGCGGCCGCTTCGCCGTCGTTCGTCACCCGGGGCGTCGCGCCGGCACCGGTCTCCCGATCGGCTTCGCGGCTCTCGTTCGACATACACCGGCTGGCCGCGGTTTCGTATTTAAATCCCCGGGGGAAAGCGTATTACCGTCGGATCGGTAGTGTCGCAGCATGAAGGCGGTCCTCCTCGGCGTCGGACAGGCGGGCGGAAAGCTCACGACCGCGCTCGCCGAATTCGACGCCGACGCCGGCTACGGGGCGGTGCTCGACGCGCTCGCGGTGAACACGGCCGCGACGGATCTCGACCCGCTCCCGCTCGATACCGTTCTCGTCGGTCAGTCGCGCGTGAACGGTCACGGCGTGGGCGGCGACAACGAGCTCGGCGCCGAAGTGATGGACGAGGACTCGATCGAGGTGTTGGACGCGCTCGCATCCAAGATCACCGCCGACGCCGAGGCGCTGTTCGTCGTCGCGGGACTCGGCGGCGGCACCGGGTCCGGCGGGGCGCCCGTGCTCGTCCGCGAGTTGAACCGCGTGTACGACATCCCCGTGTACGCGCTCGGAATCCTCCCCGGCCGCGACGAGGGCGCGATGTATCAGGTGAACGCCGGCCGCTCCCTGAAGACGCTGGTGCGCGAGGCGGACGCGACGATCCTCCTCGACAACGACGCGTGGCGCACCGCCGGCGAGTCGGTCGAGGGCGGCTACGCCGCGGTCAACGCGTCGATGGCGAAGCGCGTCGGACTTCTGTTGGCCGCCGGCGAGTCGGTGGAAGGCGTCGCCGAGTCCGTCGTCGACACGAGCGAGGTGATCAACACGCTGCGCGCCGGCGGGATGGCGGCCGTCGGATTCGCCTCGGCCCCGGCCGCCGAGGATCCGGCGGAAAACGTCACGACCGTGATGAGCACCGTCCGCAGCGCGGTGATGACGGGGATGTCGCTGCCGAACGCCACCGACGCGGACGCCGCTCTCGTCGCCGTCGCCGGCGATCCCGACCGGATCTCCCGGAAGGGCGCGGAGAAGGCGCGCAGGTGGGTCCAAGAGGAAACGGGCTCGATGCAGGTCCGCGGCGGCGACTTCCCGCTCGACTCGGACCGGCTCGCCGCGCTCGTCCTCCTCGCCGGCGTCGAGCGCTCCCGGCGCGTCGAGGAATTTCTCGAACGCGCTCGCCAGGCGGTCCGAGACGAGCCGGACGAGACGCCGGATCCGGCGGCGGCGTTCCGGAACGACGAACTCGACGATCTGCTCTGATTGGACCTCCGCTCACGCTCCCGTCAGCGGCGGTTCATCGCGATGTTCGCGTTCCGCCGGCCCGGGACAGGTTCCGCACCTTTTTACATCCTGCCGGTGGAGTCGTTGCCGATGAGTAACCCGTGGGACGACTGGGACCACGTGCTGAAGGTCGATCCCGACAAGGAGCTGCTCGGGGACGAAACCTTCGAGGACGTGTGCCGGACTGGGACTGACGCGATCGAAATCGGTGGGACCCTCGACATCACCGCGGAGAAGATGAACCGCGTCGTCGACGCCGCCGCCGAGTACGACGTGCCGCTGTACCAGGAGCCGTCGAACCCCGGCGTCGTCGTCGATTCGCCGGCGCTCGACGGCTACCTGATCCCGACCGTGTTCAACGCCGGCGGTCCGTTCTGGATCACCGGCGCGCACAAAGAGTGGGTCCGCATCGACGATCTCGACTGGGACCGCACGCACACCGAGGCGTACATCGTGATGAACCCCGACGCAGCGGTCGCACAGCTGACTGACGCGGACTGCGATCTCGCCGCGGACGACGTCGAGGCGCTGTCTCTTATACACATCTC
>NZ_AOJI01000033.1 GCF_000336995.1 Halorubrum aidingense JCM 13560
GATGTGTATAAGAGACAGGTTCGCGAGACGGTGAAGGGCGCGAAAGACGCCTGAAACGCCCGCTGTCGACCCGAAACACGATCGGTCCTTCAGTATCCCTCGGCCATGTTCTCGACGTACTTCGCGATCACGTCGACCTCTAGGTGAACCGGGTCGCCGACCGACTTCTCCGAGAGCGTCGTCAGCTCGTAGGTCGTCGGGATGATCGCCACGTCGAACTCCTCGCCCCGCTTCTCGGCGACGGTCAGCGAGATGCCGTCGAGCGTCACCGACCCCTTATCGACGAGGTAGCGTCCGTGCCCTTCCGGGATCGCGAAGGTGAACCGCCAGTCCTCGCCGACCTGCTCGATCGCGGTCACCTCGGCGACGGTGTCGACGTGCCCCTGCACGACGTGGCCGTCGAACCGGCCGTCGGCGGGCATCGCGCGCTCGACGTTGACGACGTCGCCCTCCCGGACCTCGCCGAGGTACGTCTTCGCCACGGTCTCGCTCGCGAGGAACACCTCGAACCAGTCTGAGTCCCCCGCCGTCGACCCCTCGCTTCGTCCGTGCTTCTCGACGGTCAGACAGACGCCGCTGACGCTTATCGACTGGCCGTGATGGAGGTCGTCGAAGCCGTCGACGCCGATCCGCAGCCGGAGCCCGTCCTCGGTCTCGGTCCGCGAGCGGACCGTCCCCGTGTCCTCGACGATGCCGGTGAACATACTCGAACTGGGCGTGCGCGACACATATCGGTTCGGTGTTCGCTCGCCCACCGCCTCGGCGAGACGCTCGTTAGCCGCCGCGTTCTCGACGACCGCGCGCCCGTCGCGCCCCTTTTTACCCTCGGGGGCCAATCTGGCGCCAATGAGACTCGGGCTGTTGGACATGATCGGGCTGGCAGCGTCGCTCGTCTTCGCCCTGCCGCTCGCGAACTACGCCGTCATCCGACTGGCCGCCGGCGAACTCGCGCTCGGCGTCGGCCTGCTCGTCGTCGCGGTCGCGATGGTCGTGCTTCCGCAGTACTTCCTCGACCCCGGTCGGATCCTCCGCGGACTCCTCTCGGGACTGCTCCCGCGACAGCTCCGCGGCGGCGGCTCGACTGCGGACTCTCCTCCGGAGACGACGCAAGACGAAGCGGCTGCCGCCGACGCCTCCGAAAAGTGAGGACGGATCGCGGCTCGCTTCGTCTGCGCGTTCGTTCCGCCCACGCGCTCGCGGCTCGCATGCCCCCGTGGGCGGTCACCGCGCTCGCGGCACGATCCCGAACGGGTGCTCCGCGAGTATCTCGTAGCCGTCCTCGGTGACGAGCACGAGGTCTTCGAGCCGGACGCCGCCGACCGCGGGATCGTACACGCCGGGCTCGACCGTCACGACGTGACCCGGTCGCAGCTCCGTTCCGCCCGACAGCGACGGCGACTCGTGGAGGCTCACGCCCACGCCGTGCCCGGTGCCGTGGGTGAACCCCGCCTCCCCCTCCTCGGCGTTCGGATCGAACCCGTACGCGGCCAGTTCGGCGGCCGCCTCGCCGTGGACGGTCGCCGCCGGGACGCCCGGTTCGATCTCCGCGAGCGCGGCCTCGTGGGCGGCCTCGACGGCGACGTACGCCCGGCGCTCCCAGCCGCCCTCGCCGTCGACGACGAACGTCCGGGTCACGTCGCCGTGGTAGCCGTCCGGCCCGCGCGGCGAGACGTCGATGAGGACCGTCTCTCCCGGGCGAATCTCGGCGTCGCCGACGAAGTGCAGATCGGCGGCCGAGGCCCCCGCTCCGATCACCGTGTTGCCCGCGTCGCGAACGCCCCGCTCGGCGAGAGCCGCGTTCACCTCGCGGCGGAGTCGCTCGGTCGTCAACGGGGCGTCGTTCCAGCGCAGCGGCGGGCGATCCGTCGCGCCGTCCCGACCGGTGCCGGCCGGCACTTCGCTTTCGGCGAGTACGGTCTCCGCGCGACGCATCCCCGCGACACTCGCCCGCTGGACGCGCCGGAGGCGGTCTATCTCGGCGTCGGTCTTCCGCGCACGGGCGGCCGACACCGCGTCCGTCGACGCGAGCGCGTTGCCGGCGCGTTCGAGGTAGACGGCGGCGTCGTGCGGGATCGACGCCGGGACGAGGAGCGTGCGATCACCGTCTCGCTCGTCGTCCCGCTCGCCGTCTCGCTCGTCGTCGAGCAGTTCCGCGACGGCTGCGGCCGCGCGCTCGCCCGCGTGCGCACCCCCGGCTGCCGTTCGAACCTCGCGAGTGACCCCGTCGTGGAAGTCATCCGGTCCGGCCGTCTCGGCGGTCGCTTCATCGGTTCGAGCACGGTCGACGAACTCCCGTTCGGCCTGCTCGGCGAACAGCGCGGGCGCACAGAGAACGGCCCGCCCGGTGCCGGCGCGCTCGGCGTCGCGGTCGATCCGTGGGTCGACCCGTGGAACCACTACGAGCGCGTACGCGCGATCGGGTCCGGAAAATCGGGTGAGGTAGCGGAGGTCGTCGTCGAACCGATCGCCGACGGCCACGAAGGCGTCCGCGTCGGCGTCCGCCACTGCCTCGGCGATCGGGGAGAGATCGGTGCGGAGGGGTCGGCTTGGACGGCGCGCGCCGTCGCCGTCCGTCCCCGCGATGTCGTCGTCGTCGGTGTCGCCGTCAGTTCGGTCTCCGGTCCCGTCACCTCCGTCTCCGGTCCCGTCGCTCACGGCTCCGGTTCGGGGACCGCCAGTTCGGCTTGCACCTCCTCGACGAGCTCTTGTGGCGGCTCGTCTCGCAGCTCGTCAAACAGGAGGACGCTGATCGGAAGCGTCGGGGCGCCGCCGATCAGGCTCTCCATGATCACCAGTCGCTCGCGGGCGCGAGACATTCCGACGTAGAACACGCGCCGCTCGTTGTCGGTGAGGATCGGCACCGGGCTCGTCGTCTTGGTGAACTCCTCGACGCCCTCAACGTCGGTGGGGTCGTCGATGGAGGCCGCCATCTGCTCGACGACCTTCTCCGTGAGGTCCGTCGCGACGAACACGTGGTCGGCCTCGCGACCCTTCGCGGAGTGAATGGTGCCGACGCGGACGCGGGTCGGGTCCATCCCCTCGTAGTCGCCGCCGAAGTACGCGCCCATCGACTTCCGCTGGAAGCTCGTCACCTTCCGGACCATGTCGTCGGCGCTGTTCGCGTCGGGCATGAACGGAATGTGAGCGTCGAGTTCGTCGGTCGTCACCTCGATGAGCGAGATGTCGTCGGCGTCGGCCGCCTCCTCGCGGTCGTCGAGGAAGTCGTAGAACTCGTCGCGGTCGTGGGTGCCGAACGCGGAATCCTGCAGCATGTCGGCGAGCCGCCGGGCTTCGAGGCCGGTGACGGGCTCGCCCTCGTCGACCTTCTCGATTGCGCTGACGTAGTCTCGCACGCGGTCGGTCCACATCCGGCCGTCGGTCAGCATCGTGAACGGGATCCCGTGGTCGATGAACTCGTCGATGAAATCGAACATCTGGTAGCGCGCGCGGAACAGACACATCACGCTCCCCTCGTCGTCGTCCACCGTGTACCGGACGTTCCGGACGAGTTCGAGCATCGACGGCGATTGGATCGCCTCGACGGTGCCGCCCTCCTTGCGCGGGTGGAGGTCCTTCTCCTGACGCTTGTCGATGTGACGGATCTCCGCGTTGACGACGTTGAGGATCTCCGAGGGGAGTCGGTAGGAGTTCGGAAGCACGACGTCCTCGTCGACGTCGGTGTCCAAGAGGAGGTCCGGGTCGGCGCCCTGCCACGCGTAGACGACCTGGTCGTCGTCGCCGGCGATGAGCACCTTCCGCATGTGCGGGCGCCACTCCTCGAAGACGTTGTACTGCAGCGTCGTGATGTCCTGAAACTCGTCGATGATCAGGTACTCGACGTTCGGGACGAGCGAGCGCTGCGCGACGCGTTCGAGCATGTCGGCGAAGCCGACGAGGTCGTTGTCGCCCTTGTAGCTCCGCCACGCGCGGATCGTTTCCGGGACGTCGATCCGGTCGTCGTCGGAGGGCCACGTCGGCGTGTACTTGTTCCCCTGCTGGGCGTTGGGGTCTTCTTCCGGCGGGAGTCGGACCTCCTCGACGTTCCACTGGAACGGAACGTCGTACCAGTCGGCGACGTCGCGCTCGGTCCGCTGGAGCCACTGCGAGGTGGCGATGATCTTGTTTCCGATCGTCGTCGACCGGGCGGTGCGGCGGCCGGCGCCCCCGTGTTGGTCCTCGAATTCGATGCCGTACTCCTCGCAGAACGCCTCCTTGTCGTTTTCGCCGACGACGTCGCCCCGCGAGAGATCGAGTAGCTCGTACGCCTTCGCGTGCATCGTGCTCACGTTCCCCTGGAGGCTCCGGGGAGAGATGTCGAGTCGCTCGGCGAGCCGCTCGCGGATCTCGGCGGCGGCCGCTCGCGTGTACGAGACGACGAGCACGTCCCGGACGTCGGCGTCCTCGTCGTCGAGGATCCCCTCGACGCGGTCCAGAAGCGCCGTGGTCTTCCCGCTGCCCGGACCGCCGAACAGTCGCGTCACCGTGGGATCGGTCATTGTCTACCCCTGGCCGCCGTTCTTCTTAAACGCCGTGGCTCGCTTCCCGGTTCAATCGTCGCGCCGACCTCGGAGGGCGAGCGCGGCCCAGCGGCTGTCAGTTGCTCCGCGTCGCGCGCGCCTCGCGGACGTCGGCGCCGTCGCGAACGAGGTCCTCGCAGGCGGGACAGACGCGGGGTCGATCGACTTCGTTCGGTGTGAACACCCGAACGTAGTCGGTCGTGACGAACGAACCGCAGTTCTGGCAGGTCGGCATATTCGTCACTATCGATTGACGTTATATAATACTGCCGGCGAGTGCCGGCGAAAGAAAACCGCTACTCGGTCGTGCGGCGCCGTCGGTGGCTGGTCGCCCGTCGACGGATCAGGTCGGGCGCCAGTCGCAGACTCCGCACTTCGCGGTTCCTTCCGAATGGAGTGCACCACACTCCGGACACTGGAGCTTATTATAGGATCGGTCCCAGCGTACGATCTCTGTCTCGTGGCCGCGATCGGACAGGAACTCGTCGAACACGTCGTCGTCCGAGCTGGGTGCACTACTAGACATGCATGAGAGACAATGTCACGCGGGTATATATATCTTCTCACGACTCCTATCTCGTTGCCGAGATACGGACGAACGATCGATATTCCCGCCGAAAGATGGACGAATCCGATCAGTCGTGCCCGTGTCCGAGGGCCTCGTTACACATGTCGTTGAGTTCCGTAATCTTCTCGCGGACGGCGTCCGGCTTGTCCGCCGGCGGGTCGTCGAGCGCGGGCTGCTCGTGTGCGTCCGGCTCGCCGACGATCACGCTGCCGATCATCCCGCCGGCCTCGTGGGGAGCGCAGTAGTAGTGGTAGACGCCTTCGGTCTCGAACGTGTGCTCGAACGTCGCTCCGTCCTCGGAGAGCATTTCGCTGTCCCAGGCCTCGGTCCCCTCCGGGACGAGCCGCGGCTGGTCGTTGCCCGGGTGGTACGCCGCCGCGTTGTGACTCCCGCTCTCGAGGGTCCACGTGACGGTCCCACCGGTCTCGACCCTGGCGACGTGCGGTTCGAAGTGAGTTCCGCCGTCGTCGGTCGTCACCATCTCGACCCCGGCGGTCGGCGTCATGTCACCGACGCCCCCGTGCCCGTCGTCACCGTGTCCGCCCTCGTCGTGGCCGTCGTCGCTCTGTTCGTCCCCGCCCTCGTCGTGACCGTCGTCCTCGTCGCTGTGATCCGCTTCCTCGGACGTCTCGGTCGACCCCGACCCCGAGTCACTGCTGCTCGTCAGCGTGCCCGAACAGCCCGCGAGACCGACGGCCGCAGCAGCACTTGAAAGCTGTACCATCCGTCGACGCGTGTAGTGTCCTCGGTCTGTCATTGTCGGATCTCTCTCCACTTGAGCGTACGGGGGGTACTAATATAGACTGGGACCCTGTTTTGCGCACGACGCAAAACGGCTCTTATATTACCACTCGACGGGGAGTATCGGTATCAGAGGGAATCTCTGTGTCAACAGACGATAGCAACGACGAGCTCCTCGAACTCCTCGGCCAAGAGCGCGTCCGACAGGTCCTGGCCGCGACGAGCCGCGGGCCGCTGTCCGCCAAGGAGCTCAGCGACGAGTGCGACGTGGCGCTCTCTACCATCTATCGGCGCGTGGAAGAGATGATCGACCACGACCTCCTTGTCGAACGGACACAGATCGAGTCGGACGGAAGCCACCACAGCGTCTTCGCGGCGAATATCGATCACCTCGACGTCGATATCGACGACGGTAAGATCGACGTCAGCGTCCACGTCCGCGAGGACGCTGCACAGCGTTTTTCGCGTATCTGGAGCGACATCAGGGAGCTATAACAATGCACATCGAACTCGTCATCGCGAAGCTCATTACGGTCGGATTAGGGCTGTTAATAACGAAACAGGCGTACAAAGGCTACAGGTCCTACCGGAGCGAACCGATGCTGTACGTGGCCATCGGATTCCTCTTCATTACCGTCGGCTCGGTGCTCGAAGGGATCCTCTTCGACGTGGTCGGGCTGTCGATCTTCGTCGCGGGGACGATCCAGACCGGTCTCGTCGCCGTGGGGATGCTCGTGATCCTGTACTCGTTACACGGCCAGTTCTCCGAACCGTCGAGCGGGGGTGATACACCGTGACCGGCGACTGGGCGGTCGTCTTGACGCTCATCCGTGCCGCCCTCCTCCTGTTGGGACTTGCCACTACCGCTGTCAGTTTCCGCGCCTATCTCCGCGAGGGGACACGCTATCTCCGCGACGCGACGATCGGGTTCGCGTTCATCACCTTCGGGGTTCTCATTGAGGGGTTCCTCTACCAGCTCACCGCCCTGACGCTCACCCACGTCCACGTCGCGGAGTCCGTCGCGATAGCCTGCGGGTTCCTCGTCTTACTCCGGTCGTTCCTCCGCTGATCCCGCCTCCCGAGTCGCGCCTACCACGGCTCGTTTTTCAAGCCGAGCGCGTACGCGCCGACGTTCGTGACGACGTGGAGGACGGGCGTCATCACGAGGACGGCCGCGAGGACGGGCAGCGTGAACGTGTCGAGCGTCCAGCCGGTGTCGACGACGAGGGCGAACAGCAACGCGCCGGCGACGAAATCGAGCTGGTCGATGCCGGGGAACGCCGCGCCGCGTTCGCGGCCCGACCGGCGCTTGAGGAACGAGGCGCCGATGTCGCCGCACATCGCGCCGAACGCGAGCGCGAACGCGGCGGGCAGCGAGAACGTCGGGAGGTCGACGCCGAGCGCGGCGCTCGCCGGGTCGTTGACGGCGTTGAGCGCGAGCGCCAGCACGACGCCGACCAAGGTGCCCACCGCGGTCCCCCGCCACGTCTTTCCGTCGCCGAGCACGCGGGCGCCCCGCCACTCGCGGCCGCCGTCGATGGGGCGGCCGCCGCCGGCGAGCACCGCGGCGTTGTTCGGCACGTACGCGGGCACCATCGCCCAAAAGGCCGTCGCGACCAGCGAACCGATCATAATCCGGTCCACGCTCGTTCACGTTTTATAAACCACGGATCCGCCCGTCGCCAACAGTGAAGTCGATCCCGAACGGAGATCCGGGTATGATTCCCCCGATCGCCCGGCGCTTCGTCGCCGGTGAGAGCGTTCCGGAGGCCCTCGATCACGTGCGCGCCTGCAACGAGGACGGCGTCGCCGTCATTCTCAACCTCCTCGGCGAGCACTACGACGACCCCGCCGACGCCCGCGCGGACGTCGACGCGTACCTCGCGCTGCTCGACGACGTGGCCGGGAGTGGTCTCGACGCCTGCATCTCGGTGAAACCGTCGCAGATCGGGCTCGACGTGTCGCCGGAACTGTTCGAGTCGCACTACCGCGAGATCGTCGCCCGCGCTCACGAACTGGACGCGTTCGTCTGGTGTGACATGGAGAACGCCGACACCACCGACGCGACGCTCGACGCCTTCGAATCGATCGCGGTCGAGTACCCGTGGAGCGTCGGCCAGTGTCTCCAATCGAACCTCAAGCGCACCCGCGACGACCTCGCGCGGCTCGTGGACGTGCCCGGGAAGCTCCGGCTCGTCAAAGGGGCGTACGACGAGCCCGAGTCCGTCGCTTACACCGACAAGGCCCGCGTGAACGAGGCGTTCCGCGAGGACCTCACGTACCTGTTCGAGCAGCGGTCCCGCGGCGTCGCCGTCGGCAGCCACGACCCCGCGATGATCTCGCTCGCCGGTCGGCTCGCCCGGGAGCACGGGACCGACTACGAGGTCCAGATGCTGATGGGCGTCCGCGACGACGCTCAACGCGACCTCGCCGCGATCGGCGTCGACGTCGCGCAGTACGCGCCGTACGGCGACAAGTGGCTGTCGTACTTCTCCCGCCGCGTCCGCGAGCGCAGAGAGAACCTGACCTTCGCGCTGCGAGCGATCGCCGGGCGGTAACCGCGGCTGTCTCTTATACACATCTCTGATGGCGCGAGNAGATGTGTATAAGAGACAGCTCTTAAGGGTCGCCGTCACATGTTCAGTCGATAGATGTCCACGTGGAAACGCGACTTCGCTAGCGGCCTCATCGTGTTGGCCCCCCTGTTGGTCCTCCTCCTTGTCATCCAGTGGATATATCGTTATATCGCGTCGATCCCGCTCATCGACGGGCTCCAACCGGCGATCATCCCCGGCCCGCTTGAGCCGGTCTCCCGCGTTATCATCGCGCTCGCCGTGTTCGCCACGGTCGTGCTCGCGGTCGGTTACTTCATGCGGACGACGCTCGGCCGGGTCGCCGAGTCGGCCGTCGACGGTGCCATCAACCGAATCCCCGCGTTGCGCGTGGTGTACAACGCCTCCAAGCTCGCGATCGAGACGGCCATCTCCGGTACGGACGAGCTTCAGAGCCCCGTCTACATCGAGACGTGGCCCGGGATCCGGATGACTGCGTTCCGGACCGGCAAGAAGACCCGCGACGGGAAGATCGTCCTGTTCATGCCGACGGCGCCGAACATCACCACCGGGTTCGTGATCGAAGTCGAGCCGGAGCGCATCGAAGAGACCGGCGAGACCGTCGAGGAGGGCATGACGCGCGTCCTCTCTGCCGGATTCGCCGAGTCCGCCCATCAGGTCCCGGTCGAAGAGGAGCGGCCGTCCGAAGAGACGTCGGGAGGGCCGGGTGTCGGCGGCGTCCGCACCGACGGAACACCGGGCGAATCGGAGCGGGCGACGAGCGGCTCGGCGGGGACCCGCACGGGCGATCCGCAGTGACGTGACCGTTCGCGCGGTTTACTACCGATGACCGTTCGCGCAGCTTACAGGTAGGTGAACCACTCGTCGTGGTCGTCGGTCCGGCGCTCGACGAGGTCGAAGAACGCGGACTGAAGCTCCTCGGTGACCGGCCCGCGGGTGCCCGCGCCGATCTCCGTGTCGTCGACGGAGCGGATCGGGGTCACCTCGGCGGCGGAGCCGGTGAAGAACAGCTCGTCGGCGGTGTACAGCTGGCCGCGGGAGATGACGGCCTCGTCGTGGACCTCGTAGCCGCGCTCCTCGGCGAGGCTGATGACGGTGTCGCGGGTGATCCCTTCGAGGATCGACTGGGCCAGCCCGGTCGTGTAGATCTCGCCGTCGTTCACCATGAAGATGTTCTCGCCCGGCCCTTCGGCGACGTTGCCCTCCTTGTTCAGGACGATGGCCTCGACGTAGCCGTTCCGACGGGCCTCCTCGCCCGCGAGCATGGAGTTGACGTACAGTCCGGTGGTCTTCACGTTCGTCGGGACCTGCGAGGAGGCGTGTTTCCGCCACGAGGACACCATCACGTCGACGCCGTCGTTGAGCGCCTCCTCACCGAGGTACGCGCCCCACGGCCACGCCGCGATCACGAGGTCAGTCGGGCAGTCCTTCGGCGAGACGCCCAGCGAGTCGTATCCGTAGTAGGCGATCGGCCGGATATATCCCGAAGAGAGGTCTTGGCGGTCGAGCAGTTCGAGGACGGCCTCGGTGATCTCCTCGCGGGAGTGCTCGATCTCCATGTCGTACATCTTCGCGGAGTCGAACAGCCGGTCCAGGTGCTCTTCCCAGCGGAAGATCGCCGGTCCCTGTTCGGTCTCGTAACAGCGGACGCCTTCGAACACGCCGCTCCCGTAGTGGAGCGCGTGGGTCAGAACGTGGGTCGTCGCGTCCTCCCAGTCGAGGAACTCCCCGTTCTTCCAGATCGTGTCGACGTCCATCTCATCGAATCCCATACCCGGAGGTTGCGGTCGGCGGGCTTAAAACTGTGACAACCGGTCGGGGGCTGCCGCGACGGCCGGTGTTCGGCCCCCGATCCCGAACGTCGGGCCGACGCCGGCGCGGGCGCGGGCGGTTACTCGAGCGCGTCGACGAGGTCGGCACCCTCGACGTAGGGGATGTCGCGCCGGCGGGCGTAGGCCGCGGCGTCCTCGGGGGTCAACGCGGCGCCCGTCTCGTCGTCGAGCATCTCGCAGACCACGGCGGCGGGGGCGGCGCCGACCGCCTCGGCCATCGCGAGTCCGAGTTCGGTGTGGCCGGTCCGACCGCCGAGCCCGTCGCGGTCGCCCCGGAGCACGTGGACGTGGCCGGGCGCGCGGAACGCCGCGGCGAAGTCTTCCGGGGCGTACCCGGTCGGGTCCGCGTCGACGTCGGCGGCCGCGTTCGCGAGTTCGACGATCGTTCGCGCGCGGTCCTCGTCGGTGATCCCGGTGAACGTCTCGCGGTGGTTCACGGGCAGCGAGAACGAGGAGCGGTCGTCGTAGTCCGGGTCGTCGTCGACCGCCGGGTGATCGATCGCGTCCGCGAGGAACGGGAGTCCGAACGCGTCCGCGACGGGGTCTCCCACCGCGACGCAGATCAGGCCGCCCGCGTCGTTACGCATGTGGGCGACGGCCGCCTCGTCGACGGCGCCCGCGGGGTAGACGATGTCCGTCTCGCCCTCGCGATCGGCGAAGTCGTGGACGCAGACCGGGTCACCGGCGCGGAACGCGTCGAGGGCGCGTTCGACGGCATCGGCAGAACCCCGCTCCGCGTCGCCGTCGACCTCGGCGTCGGCCCGCATTAGGCCACCTCCGTCTCCGCCTCTGTCTCTGATGCCTCTTCGCCCGCGGCGTCCGCTCGCGTCGTGGCCGCCACGCGGATCTCGACCGCGTCGCCGTCGTCGAGGTCGAGGGCGTCGCGGAGGCGCTCCGGAGCGATCAGTTCGAGCTGGTCGTCGTCGTGGTGAGTGCGGTCGGGGACGATCGCGTGGACCTCCTCGTAGCGGTCGTCGCCCGCGACGAGGGTGACCCCGTAGCAGGACGCCGCGCCGTAGGTGCGGTCGTCGTCCTCCCAGGCGTCGATCGGAACCGCGTCGATGCCGGCCATCTCGCCGCGGCGGCGGACGCTCTCCTCGCTCAGATCGACGTTGAGCGTGCCGGGGAACGGCTCGTAGCCGAGCCGCTCGCGGAACTGGTCGGCGTAGCCGGGGAGGGTGATGTAGTGGCGCCCCTCGCCCATCCCGCCGGTGACGGCGCCGCGCAGCGAGAGGTCGACGTCCGACTCGAACAGACGTCGGTAGTCGGCGTACTCGGCGCGGAGGGCCGCCTCGCCCGCGTCGGTGACCCGGACCCACTGGCCGTCGCCGACCACGTCGCGCTCGATGTAGCCCGCGGCTTCGAGGGTCTGGAGCCGTCGGGAGGCGGTCTGTGTCGAGGCGTCGAGCCGGTCGCCGAGGGCCGCACACGACACCTTCGTCTCGGTCAGGCCGCCGACGAGCCCGACGTGTTTGAGGGCCGCGATCGCGGCCGGATCGGGGGTCGTCGCCGCCGTCGCTTCTGCCATACCCCAACCTGGGGAGTCTGCACGCAAAAGGGTAACGAATATGGAATGCGTCTCAGAACTGTTACGGGTGTGGCGATCGTCGTCGCGACGTCGACGCGGCGCCGACGGCCGCCGGTTCACGTCGATATCGCGTCGGCGCCTACCTAATCCCGTCGGTATCGGCGGTCGCTGTCGCGAGCTCCGACGGACTGCCGTCGGGTGCCAACGACCCTCGTGCGGCCCGTCGAAAGGTAAGGTACAAATACGAACGGCGATTGGTTTCGGGTGCGGGCTCGTAGATCAGCGGCAGATCGCTTCCTTCGCAAGGAAGAGGCCCGGGGTTCAAATCCCCGCGAGTCCACTCACTTCGTTCGTTCCCTCGCGTGGTCCCGTTCGCTCCGCTCACGGGACCCCCGCGAGTCCATGTTTCTGCGCCGCGAGCAACATCGCGAGCGGTGCTGCTGAGCGAGTCTGTCGAGAGTTCTGTTGCAGCCCGGCCTCGGTCCGCGACTGTCTCAGTTGTGGCGCCCGCGTTCTGACGAGCCAACGGTGACGCCGCCGATCGCGTCCACCGTAACACTCTCTAGAACCTTCTTTTGCGACCGTTTTCGCCGCGATCGACCCTCTCGACCGGCGGGTGCGCGACGATCTCGGCCGCAACACAAGCCGCGATCGCTGCTCGACGAGCTCGGCGTCGCCGTCGAACCGACACCGGGGGGTCGGTTGACGGTTAGGGGTGTGGCTAAGGCCACAGATTCTAAGGTACCCACCAATCCGCTACCGCAGACCCTACGCAAAAACTCATCAAAATAATCAAATACGTGGTATACCGATACTGCTGTATAACTCAATGACAGATCCCGATGAGCTAATTACGGGGCTGTTCACGCTGGCGGTATCCATACTCATACTGGTTGTATTCTACCAGGTATATACCGGAGGTAGCGTCGCGCGGGTTTCAGAAATCGCAAGCGCCTTAGCAGTCCCGTTCATTTTCTTTCTTCTTTTGACATATGTATTAGTCACAGTACTACAAAATGCCTAGCAAGGACCCGATCCCTCTTGATGAGGGGAGGTTGGAATATCTGCTTGAACTCCAACACCAGAGATACTACCATCTTCAAACGTTGGCAAGAGGTATTCTAGGGAGCGTCATTTCAATAGGTGCTGTTCTTGCTACGCTGGTAGCGGCGTTTTATGACTTATTCCCGGGAATAAGCGTCTCATTAGAGGAGTATGGAGAAGTAGCATCTTCTGTGGGAGTTCCTTCGGTAAGAGTACAAGCAATATTCCTGCTTAATTCCATAATTGTCTACATATTTTTGTGGTTGATTGTAATCAGTTTCAAAGAAATTGTTATCAAACTTTCAGAGGTGGTCTTAGGCCGTTCCCTATTGCCACAGAGTTCGAGACAATCCGACTATGTCACCGAATCAAATTGGGGAGTCATGAATAACACATATACTATATTCCTATATTCGTCATTCCAAGCTAATCGTGAGATAATTGATGAGGCCTATGACCGGCTTATCGCCGGTGGTCTGCGAATTGGCGTATTTGTGATACTTCTCACAACTGCTTCTTTCCTTTATATTAATATCTCTGAGAAAAATCTGATCCAGGTTCTAACGTACAATAGTATAATCATAGTTCTCACTGTGTTTCCTGCGTTCGGTCGTGTAGTATTTGGTATCGACTCGCTGGGCGGGAGAGAAAGGTCGTCAACCCTGACTCAAGAGCTGTTTGAGGAGAATAACCCAGACAGTCGATGGAGTAAAGTTACGACTGGAAAGTGGGAAAGCAGACTTATAATAATCATAGTTGGACTCACTCTCATTTCGTTCTTGATCTATCTTCTCACTCTGGCAGGTGTATAGAATCGTTAAAATTCACGGTCGGAGTCTGGAGGCGGGGATTTGAGATTCTGAGCTGTGACTCCGATAGTGCGTCTCACCTGGATTTGTCCAGTTCGTGATCTCTAATTCACGAGCGCGAACACTCCTCGACGACACGACCGTTATCTTCCGTCCTTCTGCTCGGTACCAGACAAGAACGTAGCCACCGCCTTCACACCCAAGCGTCCGGTGCTGATCCTCCAGAACTTGAACGTCGGCCGGACGCCGTTCATCATCGAGCGCTTCACGCCCCACGACCGTCCCCCTCCTCGTCGGTCACGTCGAACTTGAGCCCGTCAACCTCGGGATTGTCGAGATCGATCGGATAGCGGTCGGCCGCCCACGTCTCGATGAACTTCCCGTAGTAGCAACGATCGCGGGGATCGTAGCTCATTGGTCGATCCGTTTGGGTTGCGGTTGAAGATTGATATATCCTCGCGGGTCGAGTATCGATCGCCTGAATCCGGTCGCGATCCCATGCATACGGGGTATCTGAATGAGCTGTCGGACCAGATTCAAACTTACCACGACCGCGACCGCCAGATCGAAAGGGGATCGATCTCGTGGCGAATGGCTCTGACAAGGACTCGCCGATGAGCGTCGTGATCGATGCCGTGTTCACGCACCTGGTGGAAAGTGAAGTGAACATTCGGGACGCCTGCGGTGAGTACGAATCCGTGACTATTCAGAAATTCTGTAACACGTCAGTCATCGGGTTGCAGTACCGGACGCGAATAAAAAGCCGGTGGCGATAGGATAGGCCACCGATACGAATTTTAGCTAGTCGACCAGGTTAGACTGTCGAATTCAGAACCAGCTCCGACGTTATCCACAGTAAGCGTCCGGTCAAGAATAATCGAATCACTCGGCGTGTGGATTACCCGGACACGGACATCGTCGGTCGTACCACCACCTTCGCTGTACGATGCGGTTGCGCTGTCACCAACAGTGAATGCACTGCCAAATTCGGAAGTGTTAGTGCTGTTTCCGCTTGCATCCGAGCTGACTCGCACAGTCAGATCATTTGCGTCTAAGCGGTCGCCGCCAGCATGCTCAATAGTAAGAGTACCACCACTTGCCTCAACATTTAGCTGCGCCGTCGGCTGGCTGTCGCCGAGCGAGTCGCCGAGGCCGAGCACGAACGTTCCGATCACGGCCGCGAGGATCACTGTGATTGCGACCATGAGGATGACCCCGATAACGGGGCTGACTGCACGGTCGTCCGAGTTGAACAGGTTGCTTGGTTTCATGGGTTTGAATCCAGCGGTCCGCCGGCGCGCGTCGACTCGCGTCGATCCCGCCCGGTTGCTGGTTACGTAATGCGTAGTAGGCCTCCCTTAATTACTTACCGACCCGTGTATCATCCTTGAAAATTAGTTGGTTACGTTCAAACACTCACGTAACTGAGGAGTTCACATGCGACCCACGGCCCGGGCCCTCGCCCGAACGTACAGCGATCGGGTGTATCCGGACCCGTGGGAGAAGGTCCTCGACTACCGCCGCGTCCTCGACTACGCGGCCGAACGCCCGAACGCCGGGCGCGTTCGCGTCGGCAACGCGCTCGACCTCCCGCAGAACCGCGTTCGCGGGTGGCTGCACGACGCGATCCCCGACCCCGTCCGCGGGATCAACGCCGCGTCCGAACACGGGTGGCTCGACCCCGAACCCGCCGGCGACGCCGCCGCCGCGCTCGTCGACCTGCTCGCGCACGTCCTCGCCGGCGGGACGATCCCCGAACGGCGCTTCGAGGTCGCCGTGACCGAGGGCCGCCGCGTCGGCGTCGACGAGATCCGCGCCGCGTTCGATCGGGTCGGCGTCGACACGGCGACGCGCCACGACGAGACGACCGGCCGCGCGACCGAGGTCGTCCCCGCCACCGACGCGTCCGTCCTCGGACGGTGTCTCGTGACCATGGGCGCGCCGCTCGGGTCGAAGACGGACCTCGATCGGCTCCCGCCGGTCGTCTGGGAGGTGCCGGGGGTCGTCCGCGAGTCGTTCGTCCGGACGTACGTCCGGCACCGCGCGGCGGCACAGCGGTCGAAGGCGACGCTCACGATCAAAGAGGAGCGCCCGGCGACGTACCTCAGCGACCTTCGGCGGGTGATCACGGAGTCGACCGGAGAGCCGGTGACCGCGAGCGGCGTGACCGTGACGATCTCCGCGGCCGCCGCGCGTGAGCTCGGACTCCCGTAGCCCGGGGGTCTGGGAACTCCTCGGGAATCGACGCGAGTGCACTTCAGCTCCGGCGGACGCGTCATATCGTCCCCCGCCGTCCGATGCCGGAAAGGTGTGAGGCGGGTGAACGGTAACGCGGGCGCCGTCTCCCGACCCAGACCGCTTATATACTCCGAGTTAGTTGGGCGTCGTATGGGTATTTCCGAGTTCCTTGAGGGCCAGAACCTCACGCACCGCCAGATGGGGGCCATCATGATCGGGTGGATCCTGCTCGTCACGATCGTCTCCGTCGGGCTGTTGCTGTACACGGCCTCGACGTAGCCGATCCGGCGGGCGGGGCCGCGAACACAATCCTCTTTTAGCCGTTCGTTGTCTGGGGGCGTATGGCACGCGACACCGACACACACGACGACGAGCCGGTCGACCGCCGACTCGTCGGCGGGTGGGAAGGGCGCTACTACGAGGACTTCGCGGTCGGCGACGTGTACAAACACCCGTACGGGCGCACCGTGACGGAGACGGACAACGTCTGGTTCACGAACCTCTCGATGAACCTCAACCCGATGCACTTCAACGAGGCGTACGCCGCCGAGACGGAGTTCGGCGAGCGCCTCGTCGACGGCACCTTCGTCATCGCCTTGGCGGTCGGGATGAGCGTCATCGACGTAAGTGCGAACGCCACCGCGAACCTCGGCTACGACAGGATCCGGCACCACGCGCCCGTCTTCCACGGCGACACGCTCTTCGCGGAGTCCGAGGTGCTGGAGAAGCGCGAGTCCTCCTCGCGGGACCACGTCGGGATCGTCACGACGGAACTGCGCGCGTACAACCAGGACGACGAGCTCGTGCTCTCGTTAGAACGCACCCCGATGGTGTTGAAACGGTCCTACGCCGATCCGAGCCCCGCACAGCCGACGGGCTGGCCCGAGGGGATCGGCACGCAACCGGAGGACGTGGAGTGACCGACCCCGACGCGCCGACCGCGAACGACCCCGTCCCGGACGCTCGACTCGGCGGCGACCTCCCGATCGCGACTCCCGAGGCGGCCGCCGCGATCGTTCCGGAGACCGCGACGCTGCTCGTCTCCGGATTCGGCGGCGTCGGCTATCCGAAGCTCGTCCCCGAGGCGCTCGCGGCCGGCGACGCCCGCGAACTCACGGTCGTCTCCGGCGGCGGCGTCGGCGACGAGATCGACCGCGATCTCGTCGAGTCCGGCGACATGGCCCGCCGGTACCCGTTCGTCCCCAACGAGACCTCGCGGGCGGCCGCCAACGACGGGCGGATCCAGTTCCACGACCGCCACATCTCGCGGCTCGCCGACGAGGTGCGCTTCGGCGGCATCCGCGCCGGCATGCGCGGAGAGACGATTGCGGTCGTCGAGGCGGTCGCGGTCGGCCCCGACTGGCTCGTCCCGTCGACGTCGATCGGCCACACGCCGGCGTACGTGGGCGCTGCCGACCGCGTCGTCGTCGAGGTGAACCGCGCTCAGCCGGTCGAACTCGCTCGCGTCCACGACGTGCACGTCCGCGACGATCCGCCGAATCGAGACCCGATCCCGCTCGATGACCCGCTCGGTGAGACCGACGGGCCGGCGGTTCGGTTCGACCCCGCTAAGCTCGCGGCGGTCGTCGAGACCGACCGCCCGGACGACCCGTACGAGTTCCGTTCGGCCTCCGCGACCGACGAGGCGATCGCCGGCAATCTCGGTGACTTCCTGGAGGCCGAGATCGACCGCAACCCGCTGTTCGCGGAGGCGGCGAATCTCCAATTCGGCGTCGGGAGCCTCGGGAACGCGTTGATGGGCGCGCTCGCCGACGTCGACTTCGGCGACCGCCCGGTGTCGTACGTCGGCGAAGTCGTCCAAGACGGTCTCCTCGACATGCTCGACGCCGGCGATCTCGAGGGCGCGAGCGCCACGTCGCTGGCGCTGTCGACCGCTGGCCAAGAGCGGCTTTTCGACGATATCGAACGCTACGCCGAGGACGTGGTGTTGCGACCGGCGGACGTCTCGAACGCGCCCGAGCTCATCGACCGATTCGGCGTCGTCGGCGTCAACAGCGCCGTCGAGGTCGACCTGTACGGAAACGTGAACGCGACACACATCGGTGGCACTCGCGTCGTCAACGGTATCGGCGGCGGCGGCGACTTCGCGCGCAACTGCCGGCTCGGCGTCATCGCGCTCCCGTCCACGGCGGTCGACGGCTCGGTCTCGCGGATCGTCCCGCTCACTCCCCACACCGACCACACCGAACACGACGCGAGCGTGATCGTCACCGAACACGGCGTCGCGGACCTCCGCGGGCTCTCGCCGCGTGAGCGGGCCGCCGCCCTCATCGAGGTGGCCGATCCCTCGTTCCGCACGGACCTCGACGCGTACCGCCAACGGGCCGCGGACGAGGGCGGCAACACGCCGCACGATCTCGACACCGCGTTCTCGTGGCGATAGACTGACACGACCTCCCCCACTGAGATATTTTTCGCGGCCTATCTTCCGGAATAACGGGATAACTAACTCACGGGATAGTTCCTATTCCCGGATCTGCCACCGTTGCCGGTGAAATCTGTCTACCGACGATACGCTTTTATTAATCGACGTAATGGCTTGACCCGCATGATTGATGATGATAAGACAACGCGGCGCGACGTAGTGAAGGGCGCGACGACGCTCGGTGTCGTCGGCCTCGCCGGCTGTTCCGACGACGGCGGGAGCGGTGGCGACGGTGGGAACGGTGACGACGGCGGGAGCGGTGACGACGGCGGGAGCGGTGACGACGGCGGGAGCGGTGGCGACGGTGGCGGCGACGTAACGATCACCATCGGCGGGACCTCGACCGGGAGTTCGACGCAGGCCGCCGGACAGGCACTCGCTCGCGCGGCACAACAGCACAGCGACTTCCTCAACATTTCCGTTCAGGAGACACAGGGGTGGACGGCGAACCTCTACGAGTACGACTCCGGCCAAATTCCGGCGATGGGCGTCGACAACAACTCGCTCGCGAAGGCGCTCAACGAGGAGGGGCCGTTCGCCGACGACCCCGTCGAAAGCCTTCCGAACCAGGGGTTCATGTTCACGTCGCTGCAGATCCACTGGGTCGGGCTCGACGGGAGCGGCCTCGAGTCGGTCGCCGACCTCCGCGAGGGCGGCCACACCATCTACCCGATCCAGCCCGGATTCGGGACGCGCCTGCTCACCGAGGAGATCCTCAAGGAGGCCGGGATGTGGGAGCCGAACGACATCCTCAACGTCGACACGGGTGACATCCCGGGCGCCGTCGAGGAGGACCGCGTCGACGCGCTCTGTCTGTACGGTGCGAACGGCGTCAACCTCTCCGGTTGGTGCCAGGAAGTCGACGTCCGGAGTGGCGGCCGACTGAATCTTCTGGAGGTCGACGACGAGTTCCGACAGGTCATCGAGGACCATCCCGGAGCGATCTTAGAGGAAGTGGAGCCGTACGGGTACGAACAGGAGGTCACCGCGTACACCGACACGATGGTCACGTGGTCGCTCGCCGGCCAGTGGGCGTTCAGCCCGGACATCCCGGCCCGCGCGACGGAAGAGGTCTGTCGGCTCGCGATCGAACACGAGGACACGCTCCGTGAATCCGACCCGACCACCCTGGAGTACTCGCCCGATGCGATGACACAGACGGTCATCCCCGAGATCGACATCCACGCCGGCGTGGCGAACTTCTTCGAGGAGAACGATGTCTGGGAGGACTCCTGGAGCCGCGGCGACGAGTAGCACCGACGCCTGACCGCCCGACTACACAAATCTTTCACGACGGATGGCCAACCACTCCGATACAGCAACCGATCCTACCGATCCGCCCGACTCGCCAGATCTCTCGAACGAGAGCCTGCTCGACGACGAGGAGTCGCTCGAACTCGCTCCCGGTGACCGCGGACGCAAACAGCTCTGGCTGTACCTCCTCTCGTTACCGTTCTGGTTCCTCGTTATTTTCATCCCGACGCTCATCGTTCCGAACTTCCTCGCGGGGGCGTACGGACAGGCGCTTCCGGGGATGCTCTTCGACGACCCGGCCTCGCTCGCGACGACGATCGAGGACGTGTCGACCACGATTCTCGGCGTCGCGGCCGTCGTCGGTATCGCCGGCGTCTCGGCGCTGATACTCCGGCTCGGGTCCGGAATCGAGGAGCGGCTCCGGATGGCGCTCGTCTCCTTTTCGATCCCGTTCTGGATGATCGTGATGTGGTACTCGTACACCCAGCTGATGCCCCGCGGTCAGTACGCGGTCGCGTTCCTCGGTGGCATCCTCGGACTGTACGTGATCTCGGAACTCGACGAGCCGCTCATCCAGCGCGACTGGCTCGAAGTCGGGCTCCTCGTCGGCTCCGGACTGATCTCGGTGGCGACGAGCGGCTACCTCTTCGTGAACTACCAGTCGGTCGCGATCGATACGGTCGGGCGCGCGACCGAACCGCAGCTCGCGATGGCGTTCGCGTTCACGCTGGCGATGATCTACCTGACGTGGCGGTCGTTCGGGATCACGTTCCTCGCGGTCGTCCTCATCGGGATCGGCTACGGGTTTGCCGGACCGTTCATGCCCGGCGCCCTGAGCCACGGCGGGCTCTCCGGCACGCGCATGCTCCGGATCCTCGTGGTGAGCGTCGACGGGTTCTACGGGTTCCTCACCCGACTCGTGGCGGCGTGGATCGCCTTGTTCCTGCTGTACGCCGGGCTGTTGAAGGCGTACGGCGCGTTCGACCTCATCCTCCGGATCGCGGTGCGCTCGGCGAAGTACGTCGACTCCGGCATCGCGCAGACCGCGGTCGTCGCCAGCGCGGTCATCGGCTCGGTCAACGGGAGTCAGACCGCGAACGCGGGTATGACCGGTTCGTTCACCATCCCGCTGATGAAAGAGAACGGGATCAAACCCGAGACGGCGGGCGGCATCGAGGCGGTCGCCTCCACCTCCGGACAGGTGCTCCCGCCCGTGATGGGCGCGGGGGCGTTCATCATGGCGAACCTCATCACCGGGATCACCTACGTCGACGTCATCGTGTCCGGCCTGATCCCGGCGGCCATCCTCGTCGTCTCGATCACGATCGCGGTCCACTACGTGGCCGCGCCTCAGATCGAGAACCCGGAGATGGACGGGCTCATCGGCGAGACGATGGAGCGGCGCGCGGTTGCGCTGGAGTCGGTGAAGTACGGGATCCCGCTTCTCATCCTGATCTACGTCCTCGGCATCCTGCAGTACACGGTGATGACCGCCGCGCTGTACACGGCGGTGTCGATGATCGCCTTCGGGATCGGAATCCCCCTGCTGCAGGCCGCGCTCGACGGCGAGAGCAAGAAAGCGGCGCTGTTCGAGACGCTGAAACAGACGGTCGACGGCTTCCGCGAGGGGCTCATCGTCGTCGCGCCGGTGACGATCATCCTGGCGTCGATCAACGGCGTCGTCGACATTCTGATGGCGACCGGCGTGCCGACGGCGATCTCACTGACGCTGCTCGACCTGTCGGGTGGGGTCCCGATCGTCGCGTTCGTGCTGGCGATGATCATCTGTATCATCCTCGGACTCGGAATGCCGACGACGGCGGCGTACACCGTCGTCGCGCTGCTCGTCGCGCCGACGCTGATCAGCCAGTTCCTCGTGCCCGACATCGCGGCGCACTTCTTCGTGTTCTACGCCGCGATCCTCGCGGGGCTCACGCCGCCGATCGCGACGTGTGTCGCCGTCACCTGCGGTATCTCCGGCGGGGGCTTCTGGGGGAGCTGTAAGGAGGCGCTGCGCATCTCGGCACCGCTGTTCGTCCTCCCGTTCGCGTTCGTCTACCACCCGGAACTCGTCTCCGGGACGTTCGACTACGCGTCGCTGTCGGCCGGCCTCCTCGCGATGGTCGGATCGCTGGCGATCATTCACGGGATCAACTACCGCTTCGTCTTCGGCCGCGGGCAGACGTACGGGCTCCGCGTCGCCTTCTTCGTCGCCGGCGTGGTGGGGATGGTCCACCCGACGCAGTTGGTCCAGATCGGCGCGATCGCCGCGGTCGGCGCGCTGTACTTCCTGCAGATTATCGTCGGGCGGCCGAATCCGCTCGGCACGCTGCGCGGTGCGGCGGGCGTGATCTCCGGGCGTAACCGGTAGGCTCGCCGGTCGCGAGCGATACCGGACGGCCGACCGACCGCAGATCGACCGCGGATCGACCGCGGACCGATCGGGACCGCGTCGCTGTCTTTCTTAAAATCCCTAGAGGGTCGTCTCAGTACGACCGCGGTAGTCCGAGCACGCGCTCGCCGAGGTAGTTAAGCGCGAGCTGCTGGGTCACCGGAACGAGCCGCGTCAGCCGCGCCTCGCGGAAGTAGCGCTCCACGTCGTACTCGCGGGCGACGCCGAAGCCGCCGTGGGTCTGGACCGCGGCGTCCGCCGCCTCGAAGGCCGCCTCGGCCGCGAGGTACTTCGCGACGTTCGCCTCGGCGCCCGCCGCCGTTCGATCGAGGTCGTCGAGGCGATCGGCGGCGTCGTAGATCACCTTCTTCGCGGCCAGCAGGTCGGCGTACGCCTCCGCGAGCGGGTGTTGGACGGCCTGGTTCGCCCCGATCGGGCCGCCGAACACCTCGCGCTCGTTCGCGTAGGCGATCCCGCTTTCGAGCGCCGTCTCACCGAGCCCCAGACACTCGGCCGCGATCACCAGCCGTTCCTCGTTGAGTCCGTCGAGCACCTGGTAGAACCCCTTCCCCTCCTCGCCGATGAGATTCTTCGCGGGCACGCGCACGTCGTCGAAAAAGAGCTGGTAGGAGTGGACCGCCCGGCTCGCGGTCTTGGGGATCCGTTCGATCTCCAGCCCGTCGGCGTACGCGTCTTCCAGGTCGACGAGGATCATCGAGATGCCGCGGGTGCGCTTGTCGACCTGGTCTCTGGGGGTCGTTCGCGCCATCAACACGAGGTAGTCGCTGTCCTCGACGCGCGAGATCCACACCTTCTCGCCGTTGATGACGTACTCGTCGCCGTCTCGCTCGGCGCTTGTCGTCATCGCCGTCGAGTCGGAGCCGGCGTTCGGCTCCGTCAGCCCGAACGCCTGGATCGTCTCCTCGCCCGCGGCGACCTTCGGGAGGAGCGTTTCTTTGATCTCCTCGCTCGCGTACTTCACGATCGGCACGGAGTTGTAGATCCCGCCGTGGATCGACTGCGGCGCGGCGAACCCGCCGCCGCTCGCCGCGATCTCCTCCATCATCACGACCGCCTCGCTCGTCGACATCTCGACTCCGCCGTACTCCTCGGGGATCAGCATGCCGAGCCAGCCGTCGGCGGCGAGCCGATCGACGAACTCCTGTGGGTACGTCGCCGTGCGGTCGCGCTCGCGCCAGTACTCGTCGTCGAACTCCGCACAGAGGTCGCGAACGCTCCGCCGAACCAGCGACTGCTGTTCGGTGAGTTCGACCGAATCCCGCCAGTCTTGTGGCATGTGGTGACTTGCACCACCTCGGCGGAAAAGGATTCGCGTCGTGGCGATCCGTGCCCCGTATCGACCGTCTGCGGGGTCGCTGAGTGTCGTCCGAGTTGCCGAGAGCGGACCGCTTATGAATCGGGCTGCGGTGGCTGACGGTGGATGGACCGCACCTACTGGCGGACGGTGTCGCTCGTCACGCTGTGGCAGGTCTCTGCGAGCATCTGTTATTACACCGTGTTCGCGGCGACGCCCTTCTTCCGAGACGAATTCGGGCTCTCGCGCTTCGAGGTCGGGATCGTCGTGACGACGCTCACCCTCGGCTACGCGGTCTTCCTGCTCCCCGTCGGTGCGCTCACGGACCGGTTCGGGGAGCGACGGACGCTCTCGCTCGGGCTCGTCGGTCTCTCCGCCGGGATGCTCCTCGTCGCGGGCGCGCCCACCTACGCGCTGCTTTTGGCCGCCGTCTTCTTGCTCGGCTCGGTGTACAGCACCGCGATGCCCGGCACGAACAAGGCGGTGTACGACAGCATCGCCCCCGGGCGGCAGAACATGGCGATGGGTATCAAACAGGTCGGCGTCACCGGTGGGAGCGGAATTAGTGCGCTGCTCGTCACCGGACTGGCTGGATACTTTTTCTGGGAGGTCGGCTTCCTCATTGCCGCCGTTTTCGGCGTCGTCGTGGCGGGGGGCTTTTCGATCTTGTACCGCGGTGCGGGCGGCAGCGGTACGACCGACTCCCCGGAACTCCGCGGATTGGCGAACAACCGCCCGTACCTGCTGCTCGCGGTCTCCGGGCTGTTCCTCGGTGCGGCGCTGTTCACGACGACGGGATACACCGTCTTGTACGTCGAGGAGTCCATCGGCGCGTCCGTCGCGTTCAGCGGCGTCGTGCTCGCGATCGTGCAACTGTTCGGCAGCGGCGGTCGACTCCTCGGAGGGTGGCTCTCAGATCACCTCCCGGGAGACCCGCAGACCCGAATCGGCGGGATCCTGCTCGTCCAGACCGTCGCGAGCGCGGTCCTGTTCCTCGTCGTCGCTCGGACGACGACGCCGACGAACGCCGGCGTCGCCTTCGCCGCCCTCGGCTTCTTCGTGCTCGGGTTCACCGGCGTCTACTACTCCTGTATGGCGACGCTCGTCCCCGCCGAGCAGATGGGGAGTGCCACGGCCGGCTGTCAGCTCGCGCTGACCTCGGGGGCACTGTTCGCGCCGCCCGCGTTCGGCTACCTCGCCGACACGCTCGATTACCGGGCGAGTTGGACGCTCCTCGCCGGCATCTGTCTCGTCGCCGCCGTGCTCGTCGTCGCCGTCATCCGCTCGGAGCCGCCGGTCGGCGAGACCGCGATGGCGGAGTGAACCGTCGCTCGCTGACGAGCGTCCCCGTCCGTCGACGACCCGTACCGCTTCCTGACCGGGCGGTGCTCGCGGCAACCCCGGCGGCTACCCCCGGACCTATCACGCCCCACGGAGAACGCGCTTCCAATGGATTCCGCCGAGCGACGGATCGTGGCGTTCACCGCCGGGTCACACGGGCTCGTTCACACCTACGAGCTCTCGATCCCGATCCTGTTGACGGTGTGGGTCGCGGAGTTCTCGACGACGGCGGCGGTCCTCGGACTGGTGGTCACCCTCGGCTACGGGCTGTTCGGCGTCGGCGCGCTCCCGGGGGGCATCCTCGTCGACCGGTTCGGGTCCAAGCCGCTCATCCTCGCCTGTCTCGGCGGGATGGCGGGGTCGTTTCTCCTCGTGAGCGTCGCGCCCAACCTCCTGACGCTCGCGGTCGCGATCGCCGTCTGGGGGGTCACCGCAAGCGTCTACCACCCGGCGGGGCTGTCGCTGCTTTCGAAGTCGGTCGCTCAGCGTGGCACCGCGCTCGGGTACCACGGGATCGGCGGCAATCTCGGGATCGCGCTCGGTCCGCTGGCGACCGCGCTCCTGTTGTTGGCGTTCGACTGGCGGATCGTCGCGGCCGCACTCACGGTTCCCGCGGTCGTCGTCGCGGCCTACGGGCTCACCGTCGACGTCGGTGTGACGGCGCCGGACACCGAGGAAGACGCTGACGCCGCCACCGACGCTGACGCCACCGGCGGTACCAAAGGCGAGATCTCGCTGTCGAACATCGCCGACGACACGCGAGTCCTGATCGCCGGCGGGTTCCTGATCGTCTTCGCGTTCGTCACGTTCAGCGGGCTCTACTACCGCACGTTCCTCACGTTCCTCCCGGACCTGCTCGGCGACGCGATCGGCGGTCTGATCGACGTCCAGCTCATCGATCCCGACAGCCCGTACGCCGAGGAGTTCGACGTGGGTCGGTACCTGTACGTCGCCGTGCTCATGGTCGGCGTGCCCGGGCAGTATCTCGGCGGCCGGATCGCCGACCGAATGCGGCCGGAACGCGGGCTGTTGGTCGTCATGTCGGTGCTGGCGGTGCTCGCGCTGCTGTTCGTCCCCGCCGGCGAGTCCACCGCGACGTTCCTCGCGGTCTCGCTGCTGCTCGGCGTCGCGCTGTTCACGGTCCAGCCGCTGTCGCAGGCGACGGTCGCCGCCTACTCTCCGAGCGAGGCTCGCGGCATCTCGTTCGGCTACACCTATCTCGGTATCTTCGGCGTCGGCTCGCTCGGCGCCGCCCTCGCGGGGGCGGTCCTCACCCGAGCGGGACCGCGAGAGCTGTTCTTCGTGCTCGCAGGCATCGCGGCCCTCGGCGCCCTCTCCGCGGCCGCCGTCGCCCGGTTCGCGATCCGACAGGACTGACGGCCGAGATGCCGGTATTTATAAATGCGGTGTGAGGAATCGTGTTATATGTACCACGTCCTGTTGCCGATCGACATCGAGGCCGATCGCGCTCGCTCGCAGGTGACGCTGTTGGAATCACTCCCGATCGACCCTGACGAGGTCACCGCCACCGTGTTACACGTGTACGAGTCGGTCGACGCGCCGGCCGACGAGGCGGGATCGGCCGTCATCGACGAGATCAACGAGTCGATCGAGGAGCTCAGGGGCGTCCCGGACTCGGTGGAACTCGTCGAGGCGCGTCTCGACGAACTGGGGATCTCACACGACCGGGAGCTGCACGTCGGCGACGCCGCCGAGGCGATCGACTCGGTCGCCCGCGCCCGCGACGTCGACGCCATCGTGCTCGGGATGCGCAAGCGCTCGCCGGTCGGTAAGGCGCTGTTCGGGAGCGTCAGCCAGACGGTTCTGCTCAACGCCGACCGCCCGGTGATCGTCGGAAAGCCGTCCGACGGCGACGACGCCTAGCGCCTCGCTCCGGGCCCACTCGTTCTCACGCCGTCGCTGCGTCGATCAGCGCGGCGAGTGAGCCCGTCCCCCTCTCCGTCTCCTTCCCCGTCTCCGACTCCTTCTCACCCGCGCCCGTGACGGTCCCCGCAACCGAGTCGACGGCAGCCGTCAGCCGCTCGGGATCGATGCCCGTCCCGGCGAGCAACCCCTCGGTCTTCGCTCGAGTTTCGGCGGCGGACATCGGCGTCTCAGGCTCTCCGAGTGGAGTACTCACCGAGCGCTCGTGCGTCTCACCGCCGGCCGTCACGGCGACGTCGGCGCCCCACTCCTCGGGGAACCGCCGCTCGACCGCGTCGTCCGTCGAGACGTTCGTCGCGTCCATCAGGCGCCGTAGCTCGGGATCGTCCCACTGGGGGGGATCCTCGAACCGCCCGACCGCCCGGAGGAAGGGCTCGGCGCCGGCCGACCCGGCCGTCAGCGTCAGCGCGGCGGCGAACGGCGCCGAGAACTGGCAGTCGACGAAACTCGTCGGGCGGCGCTTCGCCTCGATGGGGTCTCCGGTCAGTCGGATGCCTGGGCTCGGGATCGCGACGTCGATCGCCTCGACGGCGTCGGCGTCGACCTCGGGAGCGATCGCCCGCAGGGCGTCGATCGCGGCGTGCAGGTACCGACAGCACGGGTACGGCTTCCGCCCCGTCTCAGCCAGCGCGTCGCGAGATTCCAGCCGATCGAACGCCGCGAGGTTCGGATCGTCGGTGTAGCCCGTCAAGAACCCGTACTCGCCGTCTATCGGGTCGGCGGCGCCGACGACCCCGGCGGCCGCGAGCGTCGTCGCTTCAACCCCACGGCGGGCGGCGAGTCCCGGATGGAGTCGCTTGTTCCACGCCCCGTTCGCGAGGAACTGCAGGGAGCCGGCCGCCTGACTCCCGGCGATCCCGAGTGCGTTCCGGAGTTCCGGGGCGTCGAGCCCGCGGGCGACACCGGCGGCGGCGACGGCCCCGAAGGTGCCGCAGGTGGCCGTGACGTGGAAGCCACGGTCGTAGTGCGAGTCCGGACCGACCGCCTCTCCGACGGTGCAAGCGACATCGTACCCGGCGGCGACGCCCGCGAGGAATCGGTCCGCGCTCGCGTCGGCACCCTCCGCGGCCGCGAGCGCGGCGGCGATCACCGGGGCGCCGGGATGTAACGAGGACGGGAGATGGGTGTCGTCGAAATCGAGGCTGTGCGCGAGCGCGCCGTTCGCGAACGCGGCGTCGGCGGGGGTCATCCGCTCGCCGCTCGGCAAGACGGTCGCCGTCGCGTCCGTCTCGGGATCGGGCGTCGGCCCCGAAAGGTCCCGTATCCCGTCGAGTATCGCGGGCGAGGAGTCCGCGTGCGCCGCCCCGCCTATCGTCACGGCGAACCAGTCGAGGAGGTGCGCCGGGAGGTCCGGCCTGTCGGCGTCGACGCGCTCGCAGTGGTCGACGATCCGGTCTGTGACCATACGGGCGCGTGAACAGCGGGCGGTATCAAGATTCGCGTGTCGGCAGGTGCAAGGGCGACGTGTCGGCAGGAGAGGTCGGAACCGACGACGGACCGGGGGCACGCCCGACGCCGGAGTCCCGCTCAGACCGTGTGTTTCGCTTCCTCGGGATCGTCGACCACGTCGAGTCCGCGGTTGTTGACCGCGTACGGGTCGAGCCCCTGCTCTTGGAGGAACTGCTTATAAAGGCGCTCCGCGGTCTCACCGTCTTTCTGCTTGTCGCTGGCGTGGTCGCACAGCTCGATCAGGTTCTCGGGGACGTCGTTCTCGTGGACGATCCAGTGGTTGATCGTGTCCGAGAGCCGCCGGATCGGCGAGGTGAAGTGGCCATAGATGTCGAAGTTGAGCGCGTGGTGGCCGCCGAACGGGTCGTTCATGTACTTCGCTCGGGGCATCACCTTCAACACGGCGCGTTGGATCTTGTTGAGCTGGCGGTCCGGAGCCGTCTCTAAGGCGGCGTTGACGGCCTTACGCGGGTCGTCGCCCCACGCGTCGCCGGGGATCGAGACGCCGTCGAGCTCCTGTATCTCTTGGAGCGCCTTGCTCCACTGATCGGGCGTCGGCTGCGGGTGGACGCGGTACATCGCCTCGACGCCGCGGTCCCACATCAGGGTGTGCGTCACCGCCTTGTTCGCTTTGAGCATCGACTCCTCGATGATGGTGTGCGCGCGGTCGCGGCTCGGGTTCAACACGAGCGAACCGTCCTCCTTGCGCTGCTCGTGCATCCGGTCGGCCAGCTCGTAGGCGAGCGCGTTCTCCTCGCCGAGGGGTAATGAGGGGTCTTCCAACCGCTCCTCGCACTCCTTGTAGGTGAGCCGCTCGTCGGAGTTGATGACGGATTTGTAGATATCGATGTCTTCGAACGAGAGCGTCTCGTCGTCGATTTCCATCTCGACGGTGTGTGCGAGCCGATCCTCCTCGGGGACGAGCGAGCAGACCGTCTCGGCGAGCACGGGCGGGAGCATGTGGATCGTGTACGCGGGGAGGTAGACGGTGTTGGCCCGCTGGACGGCCTCCTCCCACATCGCGGTGTCGGGGGTGACGTAGTGGGTCACGTCGGCGATGTGGACCCACAGCCGGTAGGCGCCCTCCTCGCGCTTAATGGAGATGGCGTCGTCGAAGTCCTGCGCGTCGACGGGGTCGGTCGTCCACGTGGTGAGGTCTCGGAGGTCCTGCCGCTCGTCGATCTCCGACTCGATCTCGTCGTACACGCCCTCGGTCCGGGCCTCGGCCTCTCGGAGGACGTCGCTCGGGAACTCGTCGCGGATCTCGAACTCCTCGAACAGCTCCGTCCGTTTCTCTGCGAGGCGGTCGGCCAGTGCCTCCGTGATCGTCACGGGGCCTTGGTCCTCGGCGGAGCCCGGTTTCGGCTCGTCGTCTGACATACGGTGACCAACGCGGGTCCGTTAGAAAGGCCTGTCGGGGACGCGGGCGGTCCCGTGTCAGCGTCGTCGCCGCGGGCGTCTCGTCACCCGGTACCCACCGGGGCTACCGGTCGCGCTCGGACCGCCTCGTCGACTCGCCGGCGGCGACGGCGTCGGCGTACCGGCCGAGAAACTCCTCCCGCGTGAGGCCGTCGGACTCGATCGAGAGGATCAGCGATTCGAGCCCGTCGCGGGGCTGGTGGCAGATCTCGTCGTCGCAGTCGGTACAGAGGTACTCGAACTCCTTGTCGCGCCGGTTCCAGCGGTCGCCCTCCTTGTCGTACTCGCGCGCGTCCTCGCGTAGCACCGAGTCCCCACACGCGATACAGACCACCGTCCGCCGGTCCCGGCTCCTCCGGGCTCGCCACATACCTCTCTCCTCGGTCCCACGGCACTTAGCGTTTGGTACGCGGCTGACGCCCGTCGGACGAGGCGGTCGCGGCTGTGCGCTCATCGTCTCGATCTCTCGATCCGGCCGAGCCACAGCTCCGACCGATCCGCACAACTACACAACTATTACGATGGCCTCGTTTCTCTCGGTATGACGATAACGGAATCCGACCTCCCGGGCGTCGGGAAGAAGTTCGAGATCGAACTGCGCGACGGCGCCATGATCGTCGTCATCCACAACACGGGGAAACGCGAGCTGTTCCACCGGCCGGACCCGAACGCGGACTCCGAGAAGGCGTTCGAGTTCGACGACGACCTCGCCCGGAAGATCGGCTCGATCATCGAGGGGGCGTACTTCCAGCCGGTCGAGCCGGAGACGCAGGAGACGACGCTGCCCGGCGGGATACTCCTGGAGTGGTACGAACTCCAGCCGGGATCGCCGCTCATCGGGGAGACGCTGGAGAGCGCGGACGTCGGCAACCGAACCGGCCTCGCGATCGTCGCGATCCAGCGCGACGACGAGGTCATCGACAGTCCGACCGCCGACACCACGCTCCGCGAGGGCGACACCGTCATCGGGGTCGGTACCCGCGAGAACTGCGCGGCGTTCGAGGAGATCCTCACCGGATGAACGGCGCGCGCGCCGCGAGCGACTCGACCGCTCGGCCCGCCCCCCGGGGAGGTGGTCGGTAGTGGCGCTCCTCGAACTGGGGATCATGTTCGCGGCGATCGCCGGCGTCGGCGGCGTCGCGAACCGGCTCGGACAGTCGGTGATCCCCTTTTATATCGTCGCCGGGATGCTGCTCAGCGAGTTCGTGCTCGGTCGGGTCGCGCTGCCGATGCTCGGAACCGCGTACATCCCCGAGTCGGAGTTCATCGCGACCGGCGCCGAGCTGGGGATCGTCTTCCTGCTGTTTTTCCTCGGGCTGGAGTTCAACCTCGATCGCCTGCTCGACCGGCGGGGACAGATCGGCACCGCGGGGACGATCGACCTCGCCAACTTCGGCGTCGGGCTCGTCCTCGGGTGGTTCGTCTTCGGGGCGTTCCTGCCGGCGTTCCTGCTCGCGGGGATCGTGTACATCTCCTCGTCGGCGGTGATCACGAAGTCGCTCATCGACCTCGGCTGGATCGCCAACGACGAGGCCGAGCCGCTGCTCGGGACGCTCGTGTACGAGGACCTCTTCATCGCCGTCTACCTCGCGGTCGCCTCGGCGCTCGTGCTCGGCGGCGGGAGCGTCGCCGCGGCGGCGTTCGACATCGCGATCGCGGTCGGGTTCATCCTCGCGCTGCTCGCGGTGGTCGCGTTCGGCGAGCCCGTGTTCTCTCGGCTCGTCCGGACCGACAACCGCGAGTTCGTCGCGCTCCGGTCGATCGCCGCCGTGGTGTTGATCGCGGGCGCCGCGCTCGCGCTCGGCGTCAGCGAGGCGGTTGCCGCCTTCTTCGTCGGGATGGCGTTCTCGGCGACCGAGTACGTCCACGAGATCGAAGCGCTGCTCGAACCCGTCCGCGACACGTTCGCGGCGGTGTTCTTCTTCTGGATCGGACTCGTCACCGACCCGCTGCTGTTCGGCGACGTGATCTGGCTGATCGCGCTCGCCGTGCTCGTGACCACGCCGACGAAGTTCGTGACGGGCTTTTTCGGCGGTCGCGCGTTCGACCTCAACACCCGCCGGTCCACCCGAGTCGCGCTCGGGATGACGACCCGCGGGGAGTTCTCGCTGATCATCGCGACGATCGCGGTGAGCGGGGCGGAGGCGGGCGTCTTCGACGCGGCGCTCGCCGCGACGCTCAACGCCTTCGCGGTCGGCTACGTGCTCGTGATGGCGATCCTCGGCACGACGCTGATGCAGTACTCGGAGCCGTTCGAGGCGGCCGCGATGTCGTGGTTGGGCGGGTCGACGGGCGAGACTGAGACTGGGCGTTTATAAGGGACGGTGCGGTCGTCGTCGGTCGTTTATAACCTGTTGCTGGCCCGATGCGCGCTCTCGTCGCCCCTGATCTGCACCGCACACGACCTCATACCTCCCCAGCCTCGCCGCTCGCTCGAGGCTCCCTGCGGTCGCCCACGTCGCTCGCGGCGTCCCTCGCGCGCGTCGTTCGCGGCCTGGCGGCCGCTCACGAGCGCGCGCCACCGCATGTCCTTTATAACTCACGTCGCCGCTGTCGATTCTACTTATAAGGGTCGCCGACGACGATTGCTCACTCCGCGAGTTCGTCGAACACGGCGTCGACCATCTCGCCGGTGTCGGCGATGATCGCGTCCATCTCCTCGTCGTCGACCGGGAGACCGAGCAGCCGCGCGGTCTTCATGATCGAGATGTGGTAGACGACCTGCTCGCCGGGGGCCTCCTCCCAGATGACCATGTTACAGGGGAACAGTCCGCCGATCCGGCCGTCCGTCGCGTCGAGCGCCCGGTCCGCCACCGCCGGGTTGCAGGCGCCGAGCACGTAGTAGGGGTCGCGGTCGGCGTCGACCTTCTCGTTGAGCAGCTCGGAGGGCGAGAACTCGACGGGGATGCCGAAGCCGGCGTCGAGACACACTTCGCGAACCTGCTCGATAGCCGACTCGTGATCGGTCGACAGCGTCGTCTGCGTCTCTCCGTACTCCTCGGGGTCGAGTTCGTGCGGATCGAACGGGATCACCATACGTCAGTTCGGCGCCGACGGCACAAAAAGCCCGTGGGGGGTGACGACCGAACTACTCGGTCGCGACCGGACCGCGGCCGACCAGGTCTTCGACCTCGGCGACGAACTCGCTCCGGCTCTCGAACAGCGGCACCTCGGAGTCCGCCAGCACGTCGTCGAGGGTCTGCGGTCCGTCGGGCGTCCGGATGACCGCGTCCCCCTCCTGTGCGCGCAGGTCGCTGCGTTTCGCGGGCCACGTGAGCCGGGACGCGACGCGGGCGATCGGCTCGCCCGCCACGTCCGGCCCCTCGCCGAGCTCGACGGCCGGTTCGGCCTCCTCGGCCTCCTCCTCGTTGTCGCTCATACCCCGCGGTTCCGCTCCGGCGACACTAATGGTTTCGATGCGAACCGAGCGCGCGGCGCGACGCGCCGACGCCAGGGGCCCTGACCGCCCGCGACCACCCCGAAATAATTCGGTATCATGATTATGCAATTCAGCGGCAAGTTTCGTTCGGGGGTAGGCACACGACTCCCGTATCTGCGCGTCTGCGGCCTCCGATCGTCTGTCGGGGGCGACTGACGCGCCGGTTTTCCCGCTTCGCTTCGCGCTCAGCGCCAGCCTCGGTCCGTCCGATTCAGGCGTTCGCACCCGTCTTCGGTGACGACGACGAGGTCCTCGATCCGACAGCCGAAGCGCCCGTCGAGGTAGACTCCCGGCTCCACGGAGAACACCATCCCCGGTTCGAGTTCGCGGTCGTTGCCCGCGACGATGTACGGCTCCTCGTGGACGTCGAGCCCGACGCCGTGGCCCGTTCGGTGAATGAACGCGTCGCCGTACCCCGCCGCCTCGATCCGCTCCCGCGCGGCGCGGTCGATCGCCTCTGCGGTCGCGCCCGGCTCCACGGCGTCGATCGCGGCCGCCTGCGCCTCGCGTACGGCCTCGTGAACGCGCTCGTACTCGGTCGGCGGGTCGCCGTCGAAGACGAGCGTCCGCGTCTGGTCGGACGGGTAGCCGTCGACGCGCGCCCCGAAGTCCAGGACGACGGGCTCGCCGCTTCGGATCTCGCGGTCGCCGTGGCCGTGGTGCGGTTTCGCCCCGTTCGGCCCCGACCCCACGATCGTCCCGAACGAGACGCCGTCGCCGCCGTGCGCCGCGAGCCGCTCACCGATCCGGTCCGCGAGTTCGCGCTCCGTCATCCCGACGGCGTCGGCGCCGAGGTCGCGGAGATCGCTCACGACCGCGTCCGCCGCCGCGCCCGCCGCGCGCATCGCCGCGAGCTCGCTGCTGTCCTTCCGGACTCGGAGGTCGGCGAGGACCTCGCTCGCGAGCCCCCACGTCGCGTCCGGGGCCGCCGATCGCAGGTCCTGCGTGAACGTCGCCCACATCGTGTCGTCGACGAGGAGCCGCCCCTCGCGCAGCCCGAGCTCGTCGAGGAGGTCGCGGACGGCCGCGATCGGGTCGTCGCCGTCGGCCCACGTTCGCACGTCGGCGACGCTCGTCTCCTCGCGAACCTGCGTCTCGTACAGCGCGGGCACGAGCAGGGTCGGGTCGGTGCGCCCTCGGTCCGCCGCCGGCACGGCGAGCAGGAAGTGTCGCTCTCCCGGCTCCTCGTCGAACCCGGTCAGGTACTGGAGGTTCCGGCTCGGAAAACAGATCAGCCCCGCGGCGTCCGCCTCGTCGAGCCGCGCCGCCGCGCGGTCGCGGCGCTCGGCGTGAACGTCCCGCGAGTCCCGCCCGTCGCCGTCGGTGGTCTCGGCCATGCGTGCGTTCGGCGCGGCGTTCGCTTATAAGCAAGGGCTCGTTGCAGGGGCGGTATGCGACTCATAACCATATGGGTCGTACCGGTATCGGGAACCATGAGCATCGAGAACGCGTCGACGTTCGACTGTCCGGAGTGTGACGTGATCGCCCCCTCGGCGTCCGTGCCGTACGACGCCCTCGGCTACGCCGTCTGTCCCTCTTGCGCCTACTCCGCGACGCCGACCGACGACCGCTAGACCGCGGCTCGACCCCCTCGTCGACCGCGGAGCCGATCACCCGCGAACCGCGTCGCTTTAGCCCCGCCGCGGACCTCATCGGGTATGAGCTGGTCACTCGGACGCGAGGACGACGTTATCACCGAATGGAACCGATCGGACGGCTACGCGACGGTTCGAGTCCGCGAGCGGAGCGACGGCGGGTTCGTCGTCCGCCTCGACGTGATGGAACAGGCCGAAGACGAGTCGACCTACGAGCGCGAGCGGTTCGACGACCGCGAGGCGGCGCTCGACCGCGCCGCGGCGTGGCGAGACGAGCGCGACCTCGACGACTGACCCGCTATCGCTCCGGGTGGATCGGCGCGTCGAACCCACCTCGAATCAGTGGCTTCGCGACGTGGCGCCGAGCGCTCGGCGGCACCTCGTACCAGCCGACCTCCAGATCGCGGTCGATTTTGCGGTCGACCTTCCCCGGCGCGGCCGTGCCGCAGTCCCGACAGCGGTAGCCCTGCCCCTTCCCCGCCGAGGACATCGATCGGTCGCAATCGGGACACCGCGGCACCGCCGGCTCCGTTCGCACGAGGTCGTTCACGGCGAACTTCTCCAGTTTGAGCGTCGACCGAGGGCCGTCTCCGACCTCGCGCACCTCGTGTTCCCCACACAGCGTCACCCGATCGCCGGGTCGGAGCGCCCGGACGCGGTCGCGAAACCGGCCCGTCGGCTTAAAGGCGAGACAGCGGAGTCGAGCGCCGACTCCGTCGGTCTCGGAGCCCGTCGGTTCGCCGCCGCCGGAGCCCGACTCCGCGACGTCGACGTGGACGTGACCCCCCCGTTTCGTCTCGGGCGCGCTCGCGACGACGCCGTCGACGCGGTACCCCGCCCCGTCCCGGAGGTCGCCGATCGCCCCCGGTGCGAGGTGGGCGTCTGTGCCCTGGTTCGTCAGGAACGTCGCGGCGCGCTCAACGGGTTCGCTCGCGATCGCTTCGGCGACCGCCCGGCACGCGCTCGCGTCGTCGCCGCGGATCCCGTGGAGGATCGGTCCGGGCGCGTTGGGGACGCAGACGGGCGCGCCGGTCCCGCGATCCACCGTGTCCCAGACGACCGGGTACCCCTCGTCGGCGGCGGCGAAGAGGCTCTCGACGTCGACGTCTCGCGGGGTCCCACAGCGGTCCAGATCGCGGTAAGAGATGCGCTCGACCGTCCAGTCGCCGAACGCCGCCGGGGCGCCGATCGCCGCGAGCGCGCCGATCCGGCCGCGCCCTTCGACGGCGTCGGCGGCGGTGTCTCCGCCCGTTCCGAAGGCGGCGTGCCGAAACCCGTGTGCCTCGGCGAGCGCGAGCGCCTCGTCGAGCGAGAGCCGGTGGCGGAGTGCGCGTCGGGCGAAGTCGCCCACGTCGTCGGGGATCGACGGACATCCGCGGCCCGCGTCGCCCGCCGGACCGAACGAGTCGCCGACGCCAGCTCTCGCGACGTCAGCCTCACCGACGCCGCCCTCGGCGACGACGACGCCGGGGGAGGTCCGCGGGTCGTCGGTCGCGGCGAACTCTTCGACGGTCTCGGCCGCGAGGTCGAACGCCGTTGCGGCGTCGACGCCGTCGACGTGTAACGCGACGGCGGCGTTGCCCCGGGTCTTGTGTTTCACCGCCGGGTTGAGGCGGACGAGGAGCCGCCGACGGACCCGACCGCCGGCGGCGTCGAGTCGCTCCGCGAGGCGCGCGCCGACGTACGTCGTGCACATCCCCCGATCGCGGGAATCGGTGTCGTCGACGGCGATGATGACCATACGAGAGGGTTTCGCCCTCCCGGACAAACCGGTTTCGACGCGGCCGTATCGCCGCCTCGTCTGGCCGTATCGCCACCTCGTCTCCCGCATCGTCACTCCGTCTGGTCGAATCGGCGCCCCCCGTCTGGCTGCATCGCCGTTCGAGTCGACGAAACCGCAAGCGGGCGGCGTCGTTACTCGCGTACAGCCGACACAACGCATATATACGGCGAACCGCTTCTTTCGGGTATGTCTCGGACTGCGCTGATCGAAAACGTCACCGCGATGCTGGAAGACGCGGGATTCCTCGTCAGCGAGCGGTGTGCGGTCCGGCCCAAGAGCTTCGACGTGGCGGCCCGACGCGGTGAGGACCTCGTCCTCCTGAAGATTCTCGGCAACGTCGACGCGCTCGACTCCGAGACCGGCGCGGAGATGCGCCGGCTCGGGGAGTACTTGCAGGCGACGCCGATGGTGATCGGGATCCGAACCCGGGACGAGGAGCTGAAACCCGGCGTCGTCTACTTCAGACACGGCGTCCCGGTGATCAACCCCGACACGGGATACGACCTGTTCGTCGAGGAGATGCCGCCGCTCATCTACGCGGCCCCCGGCGGACTCTACGTCAGCCTCGACGGCGACCTCCTCGCCGACGAGCGCGAGGAGCGCGGCTGGTCGCTCGGTCGGCTCGCGACCGAACTCGGCGTCTCCCGGCGCACCGTCTCGAAGTACGAGGACGGGATGAACGCCTCCATCGAGGTCGCGATCCAACTGGAAGAGCTGTTCAACGAGCCGTTCTCTAGTCCCGTCAACGTGCTCAACGGTGCCGACGGCGTCCGCGACGCGGACCCGACGCCCTCCGCGCCCGCGACCGACCCCGACGACGAGCACGTCGTTCACGTGCTCACGAACGCGGGCTTTACCGTCCACCCGACCGCCCGCGCCCCCTTCAAAGCCGTCTCCGAGGACGAGGGGAGCGCCGTGACGCGAGTGCTCACCGGTCACTCCGCGTTCACGCCCGCCGCGGAGAAGCGCGCGCGGATCATGTCCTCGATCGGCGAAGTGGCACGCACCCGATCCGTCTACTTCACCGAGGAGGACGAGGGCCGCGACTCGGTCGACGGGACCGCCTTGGTCTCCTGTGCGGAACTCGCCGACATCTCCGATCCAGAGGAGATCCGCGACCTGATCCGCGACCGCGCGGAAGCGCCCTCGGAGGCCTGAAGCGCGCTCTGCCAGCTAAAACGTTCTCGGCCAGCTGAAACGCTCTCGACAGTCTGAGCCGCCCTAGGGGTCTACCGACCGAGCAGCCGACTGAAGAACCCGCCTTTGTTTTCGTCGTCGGTCGCTTCGTCCGCGCTCTGGCCGTCGCTTTCGTCGTCGCTTTCGGAGCGGGCGGTGTTCATGATCCCGGTGTCGTCGTCGCGGAACGGCACGCTCCCGGCCAGTTCGTCGTCGATATCGTCACCGTCGCTCTCCTTGGTCTCGCTGTCGTCGCCGCCGCTGTCCTCGGTCTCGCCGTGCTCGCTCTCGTCGACTGCGTCGCCCACCTCGGCGTCGCGTCGCGCCGCGACCTCGTCTGCGTCCGCGATCGGGTCGTCTTCGCCGCCGTCGTCGAAGTCGTCGTCCACGTCTTCCTCGATCATCGCCTCGAGGTCGTCGCCGCTGACGTGCCCTTCGCCGACCACCTCAGCCTCGTCGTCGATCGCCTCGGTCTCGTCGCCGTCCGAACTTCCGGGGTCGTCCGGTTCATCCGACCTGTCCGATCCGTCCGGCTCGTCCGGTTCATCTGACTCGTCCGGTCCGTCCGAATCGGCTGATTCCACGGTCTCATCCGCCTCTTCGCCCGCCGGTACGGCGGCCTCGTCGGCGACGATGATGTCCTCTTCGCCGCCCGGCTCGCCCAGTCCGGCCTGCTCGGAGTCCGCGACGATGATGTCCTCGTCGGGTTCGTTGGATCCGTTGGACTCGTTGGACTCGTCGGTCTCGTCGCCCTCGTCGCTCTCGCGGTCTCCACTTTCGGTTTCGTTGTCGTCTCCGCACTCGGACTCTCGATCCTCGTTCTCGCTTTCGTCTGCACTGTCGCCCTCGCCCGTGTCGACGACGTCGCGCTCGCCCAGTCCGTCGCCGGCGACGTCGGCTCCCGTCAGCGCTCGCGTCAGGTCTCGGTAGGCCCTCGTCGCGGGCGAATCGGGCGCGAACAGCGGGAGCGGCTCGGTCGCGTCCGACGCGCTCACGACCGATTCGTCCTCCGGGATCCGTCCGAGGACGGTCGCGTCGAGCAGTTCGGACGCGAGGTCGTCGTCGCCCTCGCCGTCGCCGCTCACTCGGGTGATCGCCGCTCCCGCGACGGTTCCGCCGAGCCGCTCGGTCAGCTGTCGGGTCTTCTCGGTGTCGCCGAGGGAGCTTCGCTCGGCCGTCGAGACGAGCAGCGTCTCGTCCGCGATCCCGAGGGGGAGCGTGGAGTCGTGTGACAGTCCCGCGCCGGCGTCGATGAACACGTAGTCTGCGTCTGAGACGGCCGCAACGACGTCTTTGAGTCCGGAGGGATCGGCGGCCGCGTACGCGTCCAAATCCGCCGCGCCCGGGACGACGCGGAGCCCGACAGGGCCCCCGTGGACCGCGTCGAGCGGGTCGGCCGTCCCGGCGAGGACGTCGTGGATCGTGGTCTCGCCGGGCGTCACGCCGACGGCGCCCGCGAGGTTCGCCATGCCGATGTCGGCGTCGATCGCGACGACGTCGGCGCCCGACTCGGCCAGAATCGTCGCGATCGCCGCGGTCGTGGTGGTCTTCCCGACGCCACCCTTCGCCGACGCGACCGCATACACCGTTGCCATACGGTGAGGGTCCGTCGACTGGTACTTAAATGTAGGCGGCAGCGCGCTGTTCCGCCGGGACTGTCGGGTCCGATCCCGGCCGCGATCGGCTGTGAACCCCGCGCATTTTCGCAAACACCTTATACGTCGCTTGTGGAGTTTCAGGCGATTAGTAGTATGGCGAGACCAGAGGTGCTCGACCGGATCAAGCAGGCTGAAACGGAGGCGGACGAGATCATCGCGGAGGCGGAATCGGACGCCGACGAGCGCCTCGCCGAGGCTCGAACCCGCGCGGAGGAGATCCGCGCGGAGGCCGAGGAAGAGGCGGACTCCGAGGCCGACGAGCGGCTGGAGGCGGCCCGCGAGGATATCGAGGAACGCCGTGCGGAGATCCTCGAATCGGGTCGTGCCGACCGCGACGAGCTCGAACGCGAGGCCCGTGAGCGCGTGGAATCGGCCGTCGACTACGCAGTCGAACGGTTCGAGGAAGCGGTGAACCAACAAGCCGAGGAGGCGGTGGATGCTCAGGCCTGAGCGGATGAGCAAGGTGTCGGTGACGGGCTCGAAGCGCGTCATCGACGACGTCATCGAGGCCGCGTACGAACACCACTCCCTGCACGTCACCGACTACGACGAGCGCTACGAGGGCTTCTCTCCCGGCGCGTCGCTCGACGGCGCGGAAGTGGTCAACGAACGACTCGTCACCGTCCGCTCGCTGGAGAGTATTCTCGACGTAGAGGGCGACGAGACCGAGGCCGCCGGCGCGCTCGACGACGACGCGCTCGAAGCCGAGCTCGCGGACGTGCGCGAGCGCGTCAACGAACTCAACGACGAGCGCGACGACCTTCAGTCGACGATCCGCGACCGGCAAGAGGAGATCGACCGCATGGAGCCGTTCGCCGACCTCGGCATCGAGCTCGATCTGCTGCGCGGCTACGACTCGCTCGAAGTCGTCGTCGGCGAGGCGAAACCGGACGCCGTCGAGGCGGCGCTCGCCGCCGCCGACGGGATCGACTCCTTCGAGGTGTTCGCCGGCGGGAACGTCGTGGCGATCTTCGCCGCACCAGCCGACGGCGCCGACGAGGGTGTTCTCCAGGACTCGCTCGTCGGCGTTGACATCGCGCTCTTGGAGGTTCCGAACGCTGACGCGAGCCCGTCCGAGTACGTCGCGACGCTCGAACGCGAGCGCGAAGACCTGCGCAGCGACCTCGAAGCGGTCGAAGCCGAGCTATCGGCGGTCAAAGAGGAGGCGGCGAGCTTCCTGCTGCGCGCCGAAGAGCAGCTCACCATCGAGGCCCAAAAGAAGGAGGCACCGCTCTCCTTTGCGACCACCGAGAACGCCTTCATCGCCGAGGGATGGGTCCCGACCGAGACGTTCCCGGACTTCGAGGCGGCCATCGAGGACGCCGTCGACGACCACGCCGAGGTCGAGGAGCTCGAACGCGCGTCCTTCACGCCCGACGGCGATCACCACACCGAGGCGGTCGCTGACGGCGGCTCTGCGGGCGGCACCGCCGCGACCGCCGACGACCGCGAGGCGGCCACGGACGGCGGCCACGCGACGCACGGAAGCGATGACCCGCCGGTCGTTCAGGACAACGGGGGCGCCGCTGGGCCCTTCGAACTGCTCGTCCAGGGCTTCGGCCGACCGAAGTACTCCGAGTTCGACCCGACGCTTCTGGTCTTCCTCACGTTCCCGCTCATGTTCGGGTTCATGATCGGGGACATCGGCTACGGCGTGCTGTACGCCGCGATCGGCGTGTTCCTGTACTCGAACTACGAAGGCACGTTCCGCGAGCTGGGCGCCGTCTCCATCTGGGCGGGCCTGTTCACGATCCTGTTCGGGATCTACTACGGGGTCGACATCTTCGGTTACCACGCGTACCCGCTGCTCGGGATCGCGTCGTGGCCGGTCGGGAAGGGCCTCTCGCCCGCCGACATCGATTGGGCGCTCTCGTGGCTCGTCGTGAGCGTCGTGTTCGGGATGGTCCACCTGAACGTGGGGTACCTGCTCTCGTTCGTGAGTAACTACCAACAGCACGACCTGAAACACGCCGTCTACGAGAGCGCGTCGTGGCTGCTGCTCCTCAACGGCGCGTGGATCTGGATCTTCAGCCAGCACGTGCCCGGCCCGAAGCCCGACTTCCTGTTCGAGTCGGTCTCGGTAGTCACGCTCGGTGCGGTCACGTTCAACGGGTTCCCGGCCATCGTCGGGATCGCCGGTCTCGTGGCCGCCGGTCTCGGAGCCGTCCTGCTCGGTATCGGCGAGCCGGCGGAACTCGCGGAAGTGCTCTCGCCCATCGTCAACGTCATCTCGTACGCCCGGATCATGGCGGTGCTGCTCGCGAAAGGGGGGATGGCGCTCGCCGTCAACCTGCTCGCGTTCGGGGCGTACATCGACGAGGGGGGCGACGGGAGCTTCCACTTCATCTTCTCGGCCGACTACCTCGAGTACGTCCAGGGCCACCCCGAGGACTACGAACTCGTCTTCGCGGGGATAACGACCGCCTTCGACCCCGCTTCGATCGGTGCGCTCGGCGTCGTCGCGCTCGTCGGCGGTATTCTCGTGGCGATCATCGGCCACATCGTGGTGCTCCTGCTCGGCGTCTCGTCGGCCGGCATCCAGGCCATCCGTCTCGAGTACGTCGAGTTCTTCGGGAAGTTCTACGAGGGCGGCGGCGACACGTACCTGCCGTTCGGCTACGATCGAGAGTACACGGCAGAGGACAACTGACTGCCCCTCGTTAGGGCACGTCCGATTCGCGCGGTAGACGCGCTGTAATCCCGCTATTTCGTTTCACCCCGGCCCGCCATTTCGGCGGGACGGGACCTCCGCCAGTCTGTGCTTTCTCCTCCGTTTTCCCCGCGCTATTCGGTCGTTTTGGGAAGCTTTATGACCACTGTGGCGGCAAATAGCAACTGTTCGGAGACGAGCAACCGCAACTACTACCAATGCTTGAAGCTACCAACGAACTCGGGAATGCCGTACTGTCCACCGGTGGAACGCTGACTGACCCCAACGCCGCAGCAGCTCTCGCTGTCGGTCTCGCGGCGCTCGGTGCGGGGTACGCAGAGCGTGGGATCGGGTCGGCCGCCGTCGGAGCGATGGCGGAGGACGAGGACCTGTTCGTCAACGGGCTCATCCTGACGGTTCTTCCCGAGACGATCGTTATCCTCGCACTCGTCGTCGTCTTCATCGTCTAAGCGGCACTCCCTTTCACACCAATGAGTTTGGACACTGTCGTTGAGGACGTTCGAGACGAAGCCCGCGCGCGTGCAGAGGAGATCCGCGAGGCGGCCGAGGCGGAGGCCGACGAGATCGTCGCCGAGGCTGAGGCCGATGCCGAGCGGATCCGCGAAGAGCGGCTCGCCGAGGTCGATCGACAGATCGACCAAGAGCGCGAGCAGACGCTCTCCTCGGCCAAACTCGAGGCCAAACAGGAACGGCTCGGAGCCCGGCGGGACGTCCTCCAGGACGTCTACGACGACGTCGAAGCGACGATCGAGTCGCTCGACGGCGATCGCCGCCGCGAGCTGACCGAGTCGCTGCTCGACGCGACCCTCGCGGAGTTCGACGACGACGCCGATATCGCCGTCTACACCCGCGCCAAGGACGTCGAGCTGGTCGAGGACCTCGTCGCCGACCGCAACGCGCAGGTCGACGGCGAGATCGACTGTCTCGGCGGCGTCGTCGCGGAGAGCGATACCTCTCGCGTTCGCGTGAATAACACGTTCGACTCGATCCTGGAGTCCGTCTGGGACGACGAGTTGAAGAACATCTCGGAGCGACTGTTCGACCAATGAGCGCTGTCGGCAGCTCGAACCCAGAGTACGTCGTCGCGCGGGTTCGTGCCCGCCGCGGCAGCCTCTACGGGGACGAGGAGTACCGCAAGCTCACTCGAATGAGCCCGGCGGAGATCGCCCGGTTCATGGAGGAGTCGAGCTACGGCACGGAGATCAACGCCCTGGGGAGTCGCCACGGCGGTGTCGACCTGATCGAATACGCGTTGAACCGGAACCTCGCGAAGCAGTTCGAGGGGATCTTAGACTGGAGCGAGGGGACGCTGTACGATCTCATCGCCCGCTACCTCCGCAAGTTCGACGCGTGGAACGTGAAGACGATCATCCGCGGCGTCTACACCGACACGGATCAGTCCGCCGTCGAGGTCGACCTGATCCGAGCCGGCGAGTTCGACGACCGTCGGATCCGTCGGCTACTCGAGGCCGACTCGATCGACGCGGTCATCGAAGTGCTCGAAGACACGATCTACGGCGACCCGCTCCGCGAGGCGTACGCCGAATACGAGGAGACGAGCGTGCTCGTGCCCCTCGAAAACGCGGTCGACCGCGCCTTCTACGAACGGCTCCTTTCGGGACTCGGACGCGACGAGCCGACCCGGCAGTACGAGGCGTTCCTCAAAGCGGAGGTCGACTTCCGGAACGCGATCAACGCCCTCCGGCTCGCCCGATCGGGCGCGGACATCGACCCGGCGGCGTACTTCATCGAGGGCGGTGACCTGTTCACGCGGGGGTCGCTCGCGCGGCTCGCGCGGAACATGGACGAACTCGTCGAGTACATCGCGGATAGTCAGTACGCCGACGAGCTCGGCCCGGCGCTGCGCGAACTCGAGGAGGCGGACAGCCTCATCGCGTTCGAACACGCGACGGACGCCGCGCTGTTGGCGTACGGCGACCGGCTCGGAACGATCCACCCGGTGTCGGTGACGCCGGTGATCTCGTACATCCTCGCGAAGGAGCGCGAGGTCGAGAACATCCGCGCGATCGCCCGCGGGAAGGAGGCCGGGCTTCCGGTCGACCAGATCGAATCGGAGCTGGTGATCACATGAGCCAGGAGATAGCCGTCGTCGGCAGTCCGGAGTTCACGACTGGGTTCCGGCTCGCCGGCGTTCGGAAGTTCGAGAACGTACCGGACGACGAGAAGGACGAGCGGCTCGACGACGCCGTCGAACGGACCCTCAACGACGAGGGTACCGGTATCATCGTGATGCACACCGACGACCTCGATCACCTCTCGCGGGGGACCCGCGACGCGGTCGAGGGGAGCATCGAGCCCGTGCTCGTGACGCTCGGCGGCTCCGGCGCCGGCAGCGGCGGGCTGCGCGACCAGATCAAACGAGCCATCGGGATCGACCTGATGGAGGAGGACGACTAATATGAGTAAAGCAGAATCCACGGAGAGCACCGCTGAAAACGGTGTCATCCAAAGCGTGAGCGGTCCGGTCGTGAGCGCCCGCGATCTCGACGCCCGCATGAACGACGTCGTCTACGTCGGCGACGAAGGCCTCATGGGGGAAGTGATCGAGATCGAAGGCGATATCACGACGGTTCAGGTGTACGAGGAGACCTCCGGGGTCGCCCCCGGCGAGCCCGTCGAGAACACGGGCGAGCCGCTGTCGGTCGACCTTGGTCCGGGAATGTTGGACGCCATCTACGACGGCGTCCAGCGTCCCCTGGACGTGCTGGAGGGCAAGATGGGCAGTCCGTACCTCGATCGCGGGGTCGACGCGCCCGGTATCGACCTCGAAAAGAAGTGGGAGTTCGAACCCACCGTCGAGGTCGGCGACGAAGTCGGCCGCGGCGACGTGGTCGGGATCGTCGAGGAGACGGTCACCATCGACCACAAGGTCATGGTGCCGCCGGACGCGCTCGAGGAGGGCGAGACCACCGAGGTCACCGCCATCGAGCCGGGCTCGTTCGACGTCACCGAGACGGTGGCCGAACTCGCCAACGGCACGAACGTGTCGATGCACCAGGAGTGGCCCGTCCGCGAGGCGCGCCCCTCCGAGAACAAGAAGACGCCCCGGACGCCGCTCGTGTCCGGCCAGCGCATCCTCGACGGGCTGTTCCCCATCGCGAAGGGCGGGACGGCCGCGATTCCCGGACCGTTCGGCTCCGGGAAGACGGTCACTCAGCACCAGCTCGCGAAGTACGCCGACGCGGACATCATCGTCTACGTCGGCTGCGGCGAGCGCGGCAACGAGATGACCGAGGTCATCGAGGACTTCCCCGAACTGGAGGACCCGGCCAACGGCAACCCGCTGATGGCCCGCACCTCGCTCATCGCGAACACCTCGAACATGCCCGTCGCGGCGCGTGAGTCCTGTATCTATACGGGAATCACCATCGCCGAGTACTACCGCGACATGGGCTACGACGTCGCGCTGATGGCCGACTCCACCTCGCGGTGGGCGGAGGCGATGCGCGAAATCTCCTCCCGGCTGGAGGAGATGCCCGGCGAGGAGGGGTACCCGGCGTACCTCGCCGCCCGCCTGGCGCAGTTCTACGAGCGCGCCGGCGCGTTCGAGAACATCAACGGGACGGAGGGCTCCGTCTCGGCGATCGGTGCGGTGTCGCTGCCCGGCGGCGACTTCTCCGAGCCGGTCACTCAGAACACGCTCCGTATCGTGAAGACGTTCTGGGCGCTCGACGCGGACCTGGCGNGGTACCCGGCGTACCTCGCCGCCCGCCTGGCGCAGTTCTACGAGCGCGCCGGCGCGTTCGAGAACATCAACGGGACGGAGGGCTCCGTCTCGGCGATCGGTGCGGTGTCGCCGCCCGGCGGCGACTTCTCCGAGCCGGTCACTCAGAACACGCTCCGTATCGTGAAGACGTTCTGGGCGCTCGACGCGGACCTGGCGGAACGGCGCCACTTCCCGTCGATCAACTGGAACGAGTCGTACTCACTGTACAAAGATCAGCTCGACCCGTGGTTCGAGAACGAGGTCGCCGACGACTGGGCGGAGAAGCGCCAGTGGGCGGTCGACGTGCTCGACGAGGAGACCGAGCTACAGGAGATCGTTCAGCTCGTCGGGAAGGACGCGCTGCCCGACGACCAGCAGCTCACCCTCGAGGTCGCCCGGTACCTCCGTGAGGCGTACCTCCAGCAGAACGCGTTCCACCCGGTCGACACCTTCTGTCCGCCGGAGAAGACGTACCTCATGCTGACGACGATCGAGACGTTCCACGACGAGGCGTTCGACGCGCTCGAGGCGGGCGTCCCGGTCGAGGACCTCGTCGACACCGAGGCCGCTCCGCAGATCAATCGTATCGGCGTCCAAGAGGACTACGAGGAGTACGTCGAGGATCTCAAATCGGAGATCACCGAGGAGCTCCGGAGCCTCTACTAACATGAAAGAGTATCAAACCATCACCGAAATCAGCGGCCCGCTGGTGTACGCCGAGGTCGACGAGGCGATCGGCTACGACGAGATCGTCGAGATCGAGACGGCACAGGGGGAGACGCTGCGCGGACAGGTGCTCGAATCCTCGGAGGGCGTCGTCGCCATCCAGGTGTTCGAGGGCACCTCCGGTATCGACCAGAACGCGTCCGTCCGCTTCCTGGGCGAGACGATGAAGATGCCCGTCACCGAGGACCTGCTCGGACGGGTCCTCGACGGCTCCGGGCGCCCGATCGACGACGGCCCGGAGATCGTTCCCGAGGAGCGCCAGGACATCGTCGGCGCCGCGATCAACCCGTACTCCCGGGAGTACCCCGAGGAGTTCATCGAGACGGGCGTCTCCGCCATCGACGGGATGAACACGCTCGTCCGCGGACAGAAGCTTCCGATCTTCTCCAGCTCCGGCCAGCCGCACAGCGAGCTGGCGATGCAGATCGCTCGGCAGGCCAGCGTGCCCGAAGAAGAAGAAGAAAGCGACGACGAGGAGGGCTCGGAGTTCGCTGTCATCTTCGGCGCGATGGGTATCACAGCCGAGGAGGCGAACGAGTTCATGGCGGACTTCGAGCGCACCGGTGCGCTGGAACGCTCCGTCGTCTTCATGAACCTCGCGGACGACCCCGCCGTCGAGCGGACGGTCACCCCGCGGATGGTACTCACCACGGCCGAGTACCTCGCCTTCGAGAAGGACTACCACGTCCTCGTCATCCTGACGGACATGACCAACTACTGCGAGGCGCTCCGTGAGATCGGCGCGGCTCGCGAGGAGGTCCCGGGCCGGCGTGGCTACCCCGGATACATGTACACCGACCTGGCGCAGCTGTACGAGCGCGCCGGTCGGATCCAGGGCCGTGACGGATCGGTAACGCAGATCCCGATCCTCACGATGCCGGGCGACGACGACACCCACCCGATCCCGGACCTGACCGGGTACATCACGGAGGGACAGATCTACGTCGACCCCGACCTGAACAGCCAGGGCCTTCAGCCACCGATCAACGTGCTCCCCAGCCTGTCGCGGCTGATGGACGACGGTATCGGCGAGGGACTCACCCGCGCCGATCACGCCGACGTGAAAGACCAGATGTTCGCGGCGTACGCGGAGGGCGAGGACCTCCGCGACCTCGTGAACATCGTCGGTCGCGAGGCGCTCTCGGAGCTCGACAACAAGTACCTGGACTTCGCGGACGCCTTCGAGTCCGAGTTCGTCGACCAGGGATTCGACCAGAACCGAGACATCGAGGAGACGCTGGAACTCGGGTGGGACCTCCTCTCGATGCTTCCGAAGGACGCCCTCAACCGGATCGACGAGGACTTCATCGAGGAGCACTACCGCGAGGACGACTCCGAGCGCGAAGTCGTCGAAGCGGCCGACTAACGTCTCGAATCATTTTTCCGCTCGATCGCGGCTCTCCTGTGAGCTTGCTTTCGAGCTTGAAACCTCCGACCGTCGGCTTCGTCTTCAATCGTCGGTGTCGCCTGTCAAATCGATCACGTTCTCCCGACCGATCCGAAGCTTCTCGATCTCGCCATCGTCGGCCATCCCCGAAAGGACCCGCGACGTCTTTGACTTCGACCAGCCGAGAGCCTCGACGACGTTCGACTGCTTCATCCGACCACCCGCTTCTTCGAGGGCGTGCCGGACTCGGTCCTCGTCGGTGAGGAGTTCCGGATCGACTCCGCCCACGGATCCGTCCCCCGACTCGTCGAGCCCGACGGAGTCGGTGTGATTCTGGAGATCGTCCATCGACTCCGAGGTCGTTGGGGCCTCCGTTTCGGGGTCGTTCGCCGGCACCGTGACTCCGTTCGGCGCCGTGCCGTCGTTTTCGCTTCCGAGCTGCAGCCGCCCGCTCCGAACCACGTACAAGACGAAGGCGATCACGCCTACGAGCAGCAGGGCCACCACCGCGCCGATCCCGAGGCGGTCGCCGACGCCACCGGCCGAATCTCCGTCGGTGTCGTCTCCGGCGCTCTCATCGCCGTCGACCGCCGCTGTCGGCTCGGCCCGGACGCTCGGGCGGCGGTCGGCGAAGTCCTCGCGCCCTCGCCACTCGACGGTACCGCCGTCGATATCGTCTGGAGACGGTTCGACGGCGGAAAGCGCGTAGCCGTCCGGGGCGACGATCGCTAGCACGTCGCCGTCGCCGATGAAGAACCCGCCGTCGAACACGTCTCCGACGACGACCGCGTCACCGTCGACGGCCGCGAACCCGGTCCACGTGAACCGGAAGCTGACGACACCCCACCGCCGGGGAACCTCTTGGATCGACGTGTCGGCATCGAACTCACTCGCTCGCATCGATCGCTCCGACGATTCGTTCGCGGCTGCGACGACGCCGGTCATCCGGTCGGCGAACGGGTCGAGATAGCGACTCGTGTTCGACCGAAACCGGCCTTGAAACCGCTCGTACTCGTCGACGTCGGTCTCGTTTTCGAGACGGGTCCTGAGCGTGATCTCCCACGTCGCCGTGCCGTCGTCTGCGAGGGTGATCCGCGTAATCGTGTTGTCCGGCTCCGGCTGGTCGGCGGTCTGGAGGAACGTGCCCGCCTGCGCGCCCGCAGGCGCGGCGAACGCGACGGCGGCGACACAGCAGACGGCGACGAGGAGGGCGGCGATCGATCCGACCGTCCGATCCCGTCGTCTCATTGGTGACCCGTATTCCGCCTCGCGAATTAAACCCACAGATCGTCGCGTGGGGCACCCCTCGAAATCCGGCGAAACTCGGCGAAACAGTCGGCGGCTGTGGCGCAATCGGGCGGGACAGCGCGCAACAGACCGCCACGGTCGCCCCGATATATGTGATGGGCCGCCGTCCGTTCGTTCGTCATGCAAGGCACACGACTGTTGACCGTTCTCGTTGCGTTGGGGCTCGTCGTGGGCTCCGTTCCGGGCGGCGCGCTCGCGAGCGCGGTCGGCAACGGGGATGCGACGAACATCGACTCGCCCGACGCGGCGATCGAAGGTATCGACACGACAACCGCTGCGGCACAGACGGAAGACGGGAACACGACTGACGGTGACGCGACCAACGCCACCGGCGGCGACGCAAACGCCTCGGAGACCGACGCGAACACGTCACGGGCGACGGTCGGCCAACAGCTCGCGACGGTTATCGCCGTCACTGACGACGAGGTGTCGAGTGACGTCGAGTCCTCGTCGCTCGACGCTGCGTTAGAGAACGCGACCGAGTCCGAGCGCGCGTCGATCCTTACCGAACGGTCCTCGACGCTCCGTGAGCGCGCCGACGATATCGTCACCGAGCAGCGCGCGGCGCGCGTCGCCTACGAAGACGGCAATATCACCCGCGGGGAGTTCGCACAGCGGCTCGCGGTGCTCGCCGGAGAGGCCCGCACGGTCGACCGCGGCTTCGAGCGTGTCGATGCGCACGCCGCTGACGTCTCCGAGCTCGAACTCCGAGCGGCGGAGTATGACCGGAGCGCTAACGAGGCAGCACGACAGCGGCTCAACCGCGTGACGGGCACCGGCGCGAGCGCGCTGCTCGCCCAGTACACCGGCGAGCGCGCCGGCGAGTTCTCCCTCGAAGTCGACGGCGGCGTCTCCATCGAGGTCGAAAACGACGACGGCGAGCGCTCGCGCGAGTTCGAACGCGATCAGCCCGGAAACGGGAGCTTCGACGTGACGCAGAGCGAGGCGCTCGCGACTGCCGTCACGCAGCTGTCGACGGACGCCGACGGCGAGTGGTCGCTCCGTTCCGTCGATCGCGATGGGGACGACGGCTACTACGAGTTCGAGTTCACCTTCTTCGGTCCGGAGACGACCGGCGAGGCCGAGGTGAGCGTCGACGGCCAGACCGGCGAGGTGTTCGAGTTCGAAGAGGAGATCGAACCGCGCGAGCGCGACGACGAGGACGGCGACGATGACGACGAGACGCCGCTGTCGATCTCGATCGTCGACGGTACGACCGAACCCGGCGAGACGGTGACGCTTCGCGTGACCGCCGCCGGCGAGCCCGTTGAGGGTGCCGCCGTCGAACTCGACGATCAGGACGTCGGGACGACTGACGCCGACGGGCGGATCACGGTGACGCTGCCCGACGCCGACGAGGTCGACATCGAGGCCGAGGACGGCGAGCGCGAGGGCGAACTCGAAATATCGCTCGGCACGGACGACGGCGATGACGGCGACGACGAGGCGGACGCGGAGCTCCGCGAGCGGCTCTCGGTGGACGGCACCGCCGAGAACGGAACGGTCACCGTCTCCGTGGCCTACGACGGCGCGGGCGTCGACGGCGTCTCCGTCTTCGTCGACGGCGACCGAGTCGGAACGACCGGCGCGGATGGGAGCCTCTCGTTCGACGCGCCCGACGTCGACGACGAGCTGGAAGTGACGCTCGTGAAGGGCGCGTTCGAGGCCGAACTCGAGTTCGAGGTCGGCGCGGACGGGACGCTCGTGCTCGACGATATCGACGTCGATGAGCGTGACGCGGACGACGACCGCGACGACGACCGCGACGACGATGACGGCAGTGAGGACGATGACCGCGATGATGCCGATCGCGACAGCGACGAACTCTCCGTCGCCATCGTCTCCGGTGATCCCGCCCCGGGTGCGACGGTGACGGTAGAAGTGACGAACGCCGACGGCGAGCCCGTCGAGGGCGCGAGCGTCGAGATCGAAGGCGAGTCCGTCGGGACGACCGACGCCGACGGGCAGATCGAGGTGTCGCTGCCCGACGACGACGAAGCCGAGATCGAAGTCGAGGACGGCGACCGCGAGGGCGAGCTCGAATTGGAGTTCGAGACGGATAGCGACGAAGACGGTGACGATGCGGACGACGACGGCGACGATGCGGACGACGACGGCGACGATGCGGACGACGACGGCGACGATGACGACGAGGATGACGACGATGATGACGATGACGCGGAGGACGACGAGTGATTCGCTCCCGCAGTCGCATCGTGGTCGCCGTCGCAGTGGTTTCGCTGATCGGGACGCTCCTCGCGCCGGGCGTCGTTGCGCTCGACGGTCCGGGGGCTGAACCCGCGATCGAGGAGGGCTCAGCGTTCGTCGTCGCCCTCGAATCCGACGGCGACGCCACGGTCACGCTCGTGTTGACCTACGACCTCGACGACGCCAGTGACGAGGCGGCGTTCGAGAAGCTACGCGAGAGCCCGGAGAACACGACGGCTCGGTTCGGCGACCGCATGTCTCGGATCGCCGAGCGGACGGCGACGCAGACCGATCGCGAAATGACCGTCTCCGACGTCCGCGCCGAGGTCGAATCCGCGGACGAGACCGGTGTCGTCAGACTCTCGGCCACGTGGACGAACCTCGCCGCAGTCGACGGCGACCGACTCGTCGTGAGCGAGCCGTTCGCCAGCGAGTTCCGTCCGGACCGACCGTTCGTCCTCATCGCACCGGACGGGTACGCGCTCGCGGACGCGGCGGTCGACGCCGACGCGACGACCGCGCCCGACGGAGACGACGCCGCGACTGCGGAGTGGGCCGCTGGAACGGACCTGTCGGGCTTCTCGGCCGCGTTCGCTCCGAGCGACGCCGCCGGCGTCACCGACGGGTCGCTCCCGACCCCGCTGGCGCCGACGCTGGCCCTCCTCGCGACTGCACTGCTCGCGTACGCCGGCTGGCGACGAGCGTAGCCGGGTCTTCCGTTTCGACCTCACACGCTCGTCGCGACCGACACGGGTCCCGCCGGGTACCGCGACCCCCGCTGACCGCGACCCCCCACCGGACCCGAACGGGCGACCGCCATTCCGACGGCCGCCGTCGGAAGCGATCGCCTCCGCCGTCAGAGGCACACGAGCGGTCTCCGTCTCGCTCGCTCTCTCTTTTAGTTGGTCAGTTACTTCGCTTCCCCCAACGGCGTGGAACGCTCGTCCTGTGCGACCGGCTCGTCTGCTCGCTCGGCGTGCGTGCGCCGCCATATCCGGTACGGTATCCGGCCTGCGCGCTCGCGAGCGCGCACGTCACGACTGAAAAGAATTAACCGCCTCGGAGCGGAACGTGCCTCCAATAGATGGCCAAGGACGTCAAACCGACTCGGAAGAACCTGATGGCGATTGAGGACCGCATCGATCTCTCCGAGCGCGGACACGACACCCTCGAACAGAAGCGGGACGGCCTCATCATGGAGTTCATGGACATCCTCGACCAGGCCCAGGACGTCCGCTCCGAGGTGTCCGCGAACTACGAGACGGCACAGCGGACGATCGATATGGCCCGCGCGATGGAGGGCGACGTCGCCGTTCGCGGCGCGGCCGCGGCGCTCAAAGAGCACCCGGAGATCACGACCCAGTCGAAGAACATCATGGGCGTCGTGGTCCCCCAGATCGAGTCCTCGAAGGTCAAAAAGAGCCTCGACGAGCGCGGGTACGGGCTGCTCGGCTCGTCGGCGCGAATCGACGAGGCGGCCGACGCCTACGAGGAGCTGTTAGAGAAAGTCATTCTCGCCGCCGAGGTCGAGACGGCGATGAAAAAGATGCTCACGGAGATCGAGACGACGAAGCGCCGCGTGAACGCCTTGGAGTTCACGCTGCTCCCCCGTCTGTACGAAAACCAGGAGTACATCGAACAGAAGCTCGAAGAGCAGGAGCGCGAGGAGATCTTCCGCCTGAAGAAGATCAAAGCGAAAAAGGAGGACGAGGAGAAGGCCGAGGCCGAGGAGGCCGCGGCCGCCGCGGCTGCGACGACCGAGGAGCCAGAGCCTGCAGACTGATCCCGACTCGCACTCACCTGATGCCCTGTCCGCACTGCACCGCCGACACGGTCGCGTTCGCGGTCCCCCCGGCGCTCCGCGAACACGCGCCCGCACCGGAGACGGCGATCTGTACCCGGTGTCTGCGGACGTTCCCGGCGGCTGACGCCGCCGCAGCCCCCGACGATTCGACCGCTCCCGACTTCTCCGCCGTCGATCCAACGTTTCCGACCGGCGAGGCGGGGATCGCGCTGGCGCTCATCTGTGGCGACTTGGAGTCGTTCGCGCTGAATCGGGCGTCGATCGAGGCGCTCGTCGAGTATGCGGAGCGGACGGGCGTCGACGTGCTGGCCGCTCTCGACCGGCTCGACGCCGCGGACGCGGCCTTCGATCCGGACCGCCGCCGCTCGGCGCTGCTCGACATCCTGTAACGCCCCTCTTCTGTCACCGTCGCTCAGTCACCATCGTTTAGTCGTCGCGCTCGTCGTCGATGTCGACGCCCGGGGGATCGTTCCACTCGCCGCCGTCGTCTTCGGCCTCGCTCCCGGCGGGGCCGAGCGCTCGTTCACCTCGTCGGGACTCGTGGACCGCGAAGCCGGCTTCGCGGTCGCTCCCGCCGCCGGCGTAGGGATCGTCGGCGGGGTCGTAATCCAGTTCGTCGCGCTCGAAGAGGTACGCGAAGAAGCCGAACAGCGGGACGAAAAAGGCGATCGCCGCCCACTTCCGCCGGTTCATCCCCCGTTTCGGCGCGTCGACGTAGACGTAGACCGCGAAGGCGACGAGCCACGCGAGCGGGACGCCGACCAAGATGGCGACGACGAGCGGTTGCATACCGACGCTTCGGGCTCGGCAGCTTAAATTCACAGGTCGGTTTCGACTGCGCGGGCGAAGGGCACTATGCGACGGGAGCCGTGGGGATCGTATGCAGCTGTTCTGGCATCGACGCGACCCGCGGACTCGCGACAACGCGGGGCTCGCGGCGGCCGCGCGTTCGGGCGCGGTCGTCCCGGTGTTCGTGTACGACGCGGACCTGCTCGCGACGATCGGCGCCCGCCAGCGCGCGTTCTTTCTCCGGAGCGTGACGCGCCTGAAAGAGCGGTACCGCGAACTCGGCAGTGACCTGATCGTTCGCGCGGGCGATCCGGACGCGGTGCTCGTCGAACTCGCGGTCGAGCACGACGCGGAGACGGTGTTCTACAACGAGGGGTACCGACCGGCCTGCCGGAATCGCCAACGCGCGGTCGCGGCCGCCCTCTCGGACGCGGACGTCGCCACCGACCCCCGAACGGACCTCGTGTTGGTCGATCCGGGTCGGTTAGCAGCGCGCTACGAGAATCACGGGCGGTTTCACGACGACTGGGTGGCAGTCCCGAAACACGACCCGTACCCCGAACCCGGCGTCGACGCGCTCGCGACCGTGCGCGACCGGACGCCGGTCCCGCAGTCGGAGGCCGATATCGACCTCCCCGACGCGGGGTACGAGGCGGCCCGCGAGCGGTTCGACGCGTTCCTCGAACGCGGGATTGTCTCGTACGGCGACACCCGCGACAACCTGCGTCGGGCTGTCGAGGCGCCGACGCACGCGGTCTCCCGCATGTCGCCGTACCTCGCGACGGGCGCGATCGGGATCCGGGAGATGTGGGCGGACGCGACGGCCGCCTACGACGCCGCGACCGGCGACGAGCGCCGCAACGTCGAGAAGTATCGCGACGAGCTGTCGTGGCGCGAACAGATGTACCACCTGTTGTACTACGCCCCCGATCTCGCCGTCTCCAACTACAAGTCGTTCCCCAACGAGATCGCGTGGCGCGACGACGACGCGGCCTTCGAGGCGTGGACGCGGGGCGAGACGGGCTACCCGCTCGTCGACGCCGGGATGCGCCAGTTGAACGAAGAGGGGTACGTCCACAACCGACCGCGGCAGGTCGTCGCCAGCTTTCTGACGAAACACCTCCTGATCGACTGGCGGCGCGGGGCGCGCTACTTCACGGCACAGCTGATCGATCACGATTACGCCTCGAACCACGGCGCGTGGCAGTGGATCGCCTCCACGGGCACGGACTCCGTCGACGTTCGCATCTTCGACCCGGTGAGCCAAATGGCGAAGTACGACAAGGGCGCCCACTTCGTGAAAGCGTACGTCCCGGAGCTTCGCGACGTGCCCGCCGAAACGATCGTCGACTGGCCCACCCGTCCGCGGGCCGAGCGCACGGAGTTGGCGCCCGACTACGCGCACCCGATCGTCGACCGCGACGAGGGATACGAGCGGGCACGGCGCGTCTTCGAGGAAGCGCTCGGGAAGCGGTGACGCGGGTGAGTCGGCGCGGACGCGTCCAAAACTGACGCCGTTCCGTACCCGAGTCCTTTTTGAGCGACGCCGCGAACACCGGCGTCATGTCCTCCGTCACCATCGCCGACGTCGAGGCCGCGGCCGATCGGCTCGACGCCGCGGCGATCGTCCAGCGCACGCCCGTCGAGCGGAGCCGGTCGCTGAGCGAGCGCTGCGGCGCCGACGTGTTCCTGAAAATGGAGCACCTCCAGCGCACCGGCTCGTTCAAGACGCGCGGCGCGTACAACGCGATCTCGCTGGCTGTCGACGGCGGTACTGAGAGGGACGGCGACGACTCCGGTGCGTCTGCGCCGCCGATCGACCGCGTGGTCGCCGCGAGCGCTGGCAACCACGCGCAGGGGGTCGCGCTCGCGGCGGCGGGCGCGGAAATCGACGCGACGATCGTGATGCCCGAGTCCGCGCCGGCGGCGAAGATCGAGGCGACCCGCGGGTACGGCGCCGAGGTCGTGCTCCGCGGGAGCGCGTTCCCGGAGGCGATGGCGCACGCGCGGACGCTGGTGGACGAGCCCGGTGTTCGCTTCGTTCACGCGTTCGACGATCCGGACGTGGTCGCCGGGCAGGGGACGCTCGGATTGGAGCTGCTCGACCAGCTCCCGGCCGTCGACACCGTGCTCGTCCCGGTCGGCGGCGGCGGGCTCGCCGGCGGGGTCGCGACCGCGATCAAAGCGCGGTCGCCGGAGACGCGGGTGATCGGCGTTCAAACAGAGGGCGCCTCGACGCTCGCGGAGAGCCTCGCGGCCGGCGAACTGATCGCGCGCGAGGAGCCCGACACGATCGCCGACGGGATCGCGACCGGCGGCCTGAGCGACCTCACCCTCGGCCTCTTGGAGGCGCACCTCGACGACGTGGTGGTCGTCAGCGACGACGACGTGGCCGCCGCGATCTTGCTCCTCTTGGAGCGCGCCAAACAGATGGTCGAGGGCGCGGGGGCGACCGCCGCGGCCGCCCTGCTGGACGACGCGATCGTCGACGACCTCGATCTGGCCGGGGAGACCGTCGTCCCCCTGCTCTGCGGCGGCAACATCGACGTCACGACGCTGAAGGAGGTGGTGACGCACGCCTTGGTCGACCGCGATCAGCTGATCGAACTCGCCGTGCGGATCGACGACACGCCGGGAACGATGGGCGAGATCGCCACCCTGATCGGCGCCGAGCGCGCCAACATCCGGACGGTGCGCCACGAGCGAAGCCGACCCGACCTCCCGGTCGGCGACGCCGACCTCGTCTTCGAGGTGGAGACCAGCGGCCCGGCCCACGTCGACCGCGTCCTGAACGCGGTGCGCGAGGCGGGCTACCCCGTCGAGTGGACGACGCAGGAAGCGTGACGGGCGGCGCGGGCCATTTATAAACAACTGCGGCGGTGCGGTGGCGCGCGCCTTCGAGCGGCCGTTTATAAACGGCCGCGAGGAGCGCGTGCGAGGGACGCGGCGACCGAAGGGAGCCGCGAGGCTGGGGAGGCGTGAGGTGCGGGGCGGTGCGGAGCGAACGTTTGGAGACGTTCGCCGCGCCGTCGACGATTTATAATTGGGTGACTGATCCGATGGCGTCGATCGACCGATCCCGCCACCGTCGCCTCGTCACACTCGCGTCGACCCGTCGCCTCGACACCCGTCTCCCACCGTCGGCCTCGCCCGATCCGACGATTTAAAAGGCTCACCACGGCAATCACTCGATAATGAGTCTCGTCGTTACCGACACCCTGGCAGACGAGCGCGTCGAGTTCACGGCCGACGGCGACGTCACGCTGTACGTCTGCGGGCTGACGGTGTCGGACGACCCCCACCTCGGACACGCCCGACTGTGGTTCCACGCCGACGTCCTCCACCGATGGCTCGAACACATCGGCTACGATGTGCGCCACGTCGAGAACGTCACCGACGTCAACGAGAAGATCACCGCCCGCGTCGGCGAACGCGACGACTGGTCCGAAGAGCGCGACGTCGCGGCGGCGTTCACCGCGACCACCTTCGACGCGATGCGCGGGCTGAACCTGCTGCGCGCGGAGGTGTACCCCCGCGTCACCGAGCACGTCCCCGAGATCCGCGAGCTGGTCGAGACGCTGATCGAGAAGGGATACGCCTACGAGTCGAACGGTTCCGTCTACTTCGACGTCACGACCTTCGCGGAGTACGGCAAGCTCTCGAACCAGAACGTCGCGGACCTGGAGGCGCAGGGCGAACCCGACGAGCGGTCCGAGAAGCGCAACCCCGCCGACTTCGCGCTGTGGAAAGCCGACGGTGTGAGCGAGACCGCCGCCCGCGAGCACGCGAAACACGACCACGGCGCCGAGACGCCGACCGGCGAGACGTGGCCGTCGCCGTGGGGCGACGGCCGGCCCGGGTGGCACGTCGAGTGTTCGGCGATGTCGACGACGCACCTCGGTGACACCCTCGACATCCACATGGGCGGCCGCGACCTGGTCTTCCCGCACCACGAAAACGAGATCGCGCAGTCGGAGGCGGCCACCGGCGAGCGGTTCGCCCGCCACTGGCTCCACGTCGGCCTGCTCGCGATGGACGGCGAGAAGATGTCCTCGTCGATCGGCAACTTCTGGACCGTGCCGGACGCCCTCGACGAACTCGGCGTGAACGTCATCCGCACCTTCTACGCCGGGGCGGCCTACCGCTCCGAGCAGGCGCTCACCGAGGGGACGATCGCGGAGGCCGAGGAGCGCTGGGAGCGCCTCTCGCGCACCTACGACCGCGCCGTCGCGGCGCTCGACTCCGTCGACGCCCGCGCGAAGGCCGAAGACGGCGACCTCCGGGAGGCGGTCACCGACGCCCGCGATGACTTCGCGGCCGCGATGAACGACGACCTGAACCTGCGCGAGGCGACCGCGGCGCTGCTCGAACTCACCGACGCGGTGAATCGACACGTGGACGCGGTTGACGCCGACGCGGACGATGAGGCGACCAACGAGGCCGCCTACGACTACCGCGGCCTCCGCGAGGCGGTCGAGGCGTTCGCGGAACTCGGCGGCGACGTGTTGGGCCTCCAGTTCGAGGCCGAAAGCGACGGCGAGGTCGAACTCGCCGGCGAGCTGGTCGAACTGATTCTGGACGTGCGCGAGGCCGAGCGCGAGGCCGGCAACTACGAGCGCGCCGACGACCTCCGGGACGCGCTTCGTGACGTGGGTGTCGAGATCGAGGACGGGCCGGACGGCGCGACCTACCGGTTCGAGTAGAACGCAAATTTGCGTTTCACCAACGTGGCCATTATCGCGGCGACGACCGCCAAAGCCCCAGCTGTGAATGCGGCGCGACCGCACAGCACCTCATGCCTCCCCAGCCTCGCGGTTCCCTTCGGTCACCGCGTCCCTCGCACGCGCTCCTCACGCCCTCCGGGCGCTCGGAGGCGCGCGCCACGGCACCGCCGCATTTACTATAAATGTCGTCGCTGGCCAGCGTATCTATTTAAATACCACGTCGCTCCGACGGTTCAGTGGGTCCCTACTCCAACACGTGTTGGGTGTCGTACGACCCGAGCACGCGGACCCAGCCGTTGTCGGCGATGGCTTCGATCTCCGCGATCGCCTGCTCCATGTGCTCCTCGTAGAGCCCGGCGTCGACGTCGAAGTGGAAGAGGTAGTCGCCGAGGCGCTCGCCGCTCGGGCGCGACTCGATCCGCGAGAGGTTGAGGTTCCGGTCGGCGAACGCCTCCAGCAGTTCCAAGAGGAGCCCGGGGTAGTTCGCGTTCGGGTAGACGATGATGGTCGTCTTCCCGCCCGCCTCCGATCGGGCCGACTCGGGCGCGACGACGAGGAACCGAGTCGCGTTGGAGGTGCGGTCCTGGATGTCCTCCGCGAGGATCTCTAAGTCGTCGCCGGCGTTATCCGGGTGGCCGATCCCGGCGACGCGAGCGTCCTCGCGGGCGCGTTCGACCCCGCGGGCCGTGGAGGCGACCGCTTCGAGCCCCGCGGACGGGTAGTTCGCCTCCAGCCAGTTGCGACACTGCGCGAGCGCCTGCGAGTGGCTGGCGACGACCTCGAACTCCGGCCCCTGTGCGAGGAGGGCGTGCCGGATCGGGGTGACGACCTCGCGGGTGACCGCGATGTCGTGGTCGGCGAGCGCATCGAGGCTCTCCGTGACGGAGCCCTCGATGCTGTTCTCGATGGGGACCACCCCGCGCTCGAACTCGCCGGACTCGACGGCGTCGACGATGGCGGTGACCGACTCGCGGAACGACACCTCGGCGGCGACGGCCCGCGCCGCACGGTGCGAGTACGTGCCGGCGGGACCGAGCGTGACGGCGTTCATCGACCCTACCTATCAGACCACGTTAGAAAAGGGTGCGGGTCAGATCCCGTCGGTCGGCACCGCGTCCAGCGCGTCCTCCACGACCCGGACGGCGGTCGCTCCGTCTCGCCGCCCGACGACCGCGACGAGCGCGTCGCCGGCGACCCCCGCGGCCGTTACCGCGACGTCGACGGCGGCCAGTCGGCGGAGCACGGCTCCGAGCGCCGCGGCGTCGACCTCGCCGGTCGCGAGGATCGCGGTGTCGCGCCCCTCGCTCGCGACGACCGCGCCGCCGACGCGGAGGAGTGGGGAAGCGTCTCCGGGAGCGTCTTCGAGGCCGTCACCGTCGACGACGCCGACCCCGCTCCGCATCGAGACGCTCGCGGCGCGGTCGGCGGTCGCGTAGTCGGGGAGGTCCTCGCGGAACCGGCGGAGCGCGGTCGCGATCGCGTCGACGTCGCCGTCGAGGTCGGCCTCCTCGGCGAGCCACGCCGCGGCGGCGCTGTGGTTCAACAGTCCCGCGCGGAGCGCGTCGCGGACGAACGGGCGGGCTCGGACCGCTTCTCGGGTCTCGGCTGCCAGCGACATGCGTGCCTCTGCGACGCCGGGCAGTATTGCGGTTTCGGTCCCGACGAGCGCCGCCGGTCACGGGCCGAGCGCGGGTCGAGCGCGAGTCGGAAGCGAGCCGGCGTTCCCGCCGTCTCGCAGGCTCCGAAGTCCATAAGAGCGGCGACCCCCCAGATCGGATATGCAGTCGCTCGTCATCGTCGCACACGGCTCACACCTCAACCCGGATTCGAGCGCGCCGACGTACGACCACGCGGACACGATCCGCGCGACCGGCGCCTTCGACGAGGTGAAGACCGGCTTCTGGAAGGAGGAGCCGCACTTCCGGGAGGTGCTCCGCACCGTCGAGGGCGACGACGTGTACGTCGTCCCGCTGTTCATCTCCGAGGGCTACTTCACCGAGCAGGTGATCCCCCGCGAACTCCGCCTCGACGGCTGGGACGTCGCCGAGTGGGACTCCGACGGTCTCTCGGCCGACCAGGCCACCCTCGTCGCCGAGGACATCGACCGAGCGGTCCACTACTGCGGCCCCGTGGGGACCCACCGCGCGATGACCGACGTGATCGTCCGGCGCGCGGAGTCCGTCACCGGCGACCCAAACGTGGGCGACGACTTCGGCCTCGCCGTCGTCGGTCACGGCACCGAGCGCAACGAGAACTCGGCAAAGGCGATCGAGTACCACGCCGACCGGATCCGCGACCGCGACCGCTTCGACGAGGTGCGCGCGCTCTACATGGACGAGGACCCCGAGGTCGACGACCTGCCCGAGTTCTTCGAGAGCGACGACGTCGTCTTGGTCCCGCTCTTCATCGCCGACGGCTATCACACCCAGGAGGACATCCCCGAGGACGTCGGGCTCTGCGAGGACCACAGGCAGGGGTACGACGTGCCGACCGAGGTGGACGGCACCCGGATCTGGTACGCCGGCGCGGTCGGGACCGAGCCCCTCATGGCCGACGTCATCCTCGAACGCGCGGCCGACGCCGGTGCCGACCTCGGGACCGCACTCGACGACGTGCGTGAAACGACCCGCGTCGCCACGGGGGACTGACCGTGGCGGACCCGACGATCGACGCGGCGTCCGAGGCGGTAGCCGACGGATCCGACGAGCTCGACGTTCCCGCTATCGATCTCCCGAGCGACGCCTTCGGCGCCGTGCTCGACGCGCTCGACGGCCGCGAGCCCGACGAGCCGCTTCGGTTCGAGGGCTTCGCGGTCGCCCGCGACGACGCCGCGGCGGGCGAGTTCCGCCTCGACCCCGCCGGCGGCGACCCGCGAACGGGGCTGAGCGAGCGCGACCTCCACGAGGCGCTCGCCGACCGCGCCGCGGCGGTGACGGACTGGTACGTCTTCGAGCGCGTCGTCGGCGAGTTCGGTCCCCGCCGAGCGTTCCTGCGCTGGATCGAGGACGCCGACGGCGAGACGGTCGCGACCCGGTACGCCGCCCTCGCCGAGGGCATCGAGCGCGCGTGGGGCGAGCTGCAGATCACGGCCACCGTCACCGACCGCGGCGAGCGCCGGTACGACCTCCGCCACGCCGACGACGCCGGCGCCTCGGTCGACGATCTGGACGTGTACGAGAACCCGCTCGACGCCCGCGACATCGTCACGTACGACGACAAGGGGCGCTATCGCCCCCTCAAAACCGCCCCGTCGCTGACGGGCGGGTGGGTCTTCCCCGACCTCGGGCCGCGCGACGCGTACGAGGCGGTCGAGACGGTCTACCCGGCGACGGTCGCCAACTGGCACCGCGAGCGCGAAGGCGAACTCGACGTGAGCCACTGGCGCGAGACGATGGCGAGACAGTCCGGCATCTACGGCGTCGTGAAGACGTGGGACCGCGGCGAGGGCCACGAGCACGTGAACTGGGTCGCGGAGGCGTGCTGTGACGACTCGCAGTGCCTGAAGCGCCGGGAGTGGCAGTACGACGAGGAGACGGACCTCGACGTCGACGGCGGCGACGGCGTCTTCCCCTGCCGCGAGCCCTGCTCGGTCGTCGTCTCGGCCGCGCGCAAGTGGACCCGCCTCGAGAGCGAGCAGCCCCGGACCTACGAGTTCGAGTTGACTCCGAGCGAGAAGGAGCAGGTCGAGGACATCATCGACGCGGTCGCCGACGGCCGGATCGACGATATCCGCGAGGCCGACACGAAGGAGGGCGCGAACCGCTACCGCGCTCGCTTCCTGCGCGCCAAGCTGTTCGACGACGACGGGAACCTCGGCGGCGTGCCGACCGATCCGGACGAGGACGACGAGGAGTAACTCCCGCTTCGCGCGCACAGTCGCGCGTGCGGGCGATCTTAAGTTGTGTCACGAAACCTTTAGACGGGGGAGCGGCCTATCTCGGGGCAATGAGTCGCGGCCCCGAACTGATAATCACGGAGAAGGACAACGCGGCGCGCCGCATCGCCGACATCTTGAGCGGCGAGTCCGCGACGGCGGAGCGGCAGAACGACGTCAACGTGTACAAGTGGGGCGGCAAGCGCTGTATCGGCCTCTCCGGGCACGTCGTCGGGGTCGACTTCCCCGCCGAGTACAACGACTGGCGCGACGTCGAGCCGGTCGAGCTCATCGACGCCCCCGTCACCAAGGAGCCGACCCAAGAGGGGATCGTCGCGGCCCTCCGCAAACTGGCCCGTAACGCCTCGCGAGTCGTCATCGCGACGGACTACGACCGCGAGGGCGAACTGATCGGGAAGGAGGCGTACGAGCTGGTTCGCGAGGTCAACGAGGACGCCCCCATCGATCGGGTCCGCTTCTCGTCGATCACCGACAACGAGGTGCAGGAGGCGTTCGCGAACCCCGACGAACTCGACTTCGACCTGGCCGCCGCCGGCGAGGCCCGCCAGGTGATCGACCTCACTTGGGGCGCGGCGCTCACCCGCTTCCTCTCGCTGTCCGCCCGCCAACTCGGCGACGACTTCATCTCCGTCGGCCGGGTGCAGGGGCCGACGCTCAAACTGATCGTCGACCGCGAGCGCGAGATCAAGGCGTTCGACCCGGAGGCGTACTGGGAGCTGTACGGGAACCTGACCAAATCCGGCGGTGACCCCTTCGAGGCGCGGTACTTCTACCTGAACGACGAGGGCAACGAGGCCGAGCGCGTCTGGGACGGCGACGTCGCCGAGATCCTCACGGAGGCGCTCAACGCCGCGGAGGAGGCCGTCGTCGACGACGTGCGTCGGCGGACCCGGACCGACGAGCCGCCGACCCCGTTCAACACCACGGCGTTCATCCGGGCGGCCGGCTCGCTCGGCTACTCCGCGCAGCGCGCCATGTCGCTCGCGGAGGACCTGTACACCGCCGGCTACGTCACCTACCCGCGCACGGACAACACGGTGTACCCCGAGGACCTCGACCCGCGGGAGCTGATCGAGGAGCTGTCGGCCGCGTCGACGTTCGGGAGCGACGCGAAGGGCCTGCTGGACGCGGACCGCGAGATCGAGCCCACCGAGGGCGACAAGGAGACGACCGACCACCCGCCCATCCACCCGACCGGCGAGCTTCCCTCGGCCTCGGACCTCTCGGAGGACGAGTGGGAGGTGTACGAGCTGATCGTCCGGCGCTTCCTCGCGACCTGCGCCGAGCCCGCGACGTGGGAGCGGCTCCGCGTCGTCGCGCTGGCGAACGGCGAGGCCTCCGCGATCGCCGAGCGCGCGGACGGACTCGCGGCCCTGCGCGACCCGGACGAGGCGGCCGGCCCGGGCGACCTCGCCGCCGACGGCGGCCTCCGGCTGAAAGCGAACGGGAAGCGCCTGCTGGAGGCGGGCTACCACGACGTCTACCCGTACCGCTCCAGCGACGAGCGGATCGTCCCGGACGTCGAGGTCGGCGAGACGCTCGCGCTCGACGACCGACGGACCGAGGCGAAGGAGACGCAGCCCCCCCGCCGGTACGGACAGTCCCGGCTCATCGAGGAGATGGAGAAACGCGGCGTCGGCACGAAAGCGACTCGCCACCGCACCCTCGAAAAGCTGTACGACCGCAACTACATCGAGAGCGATCCGCCGCGGCCGACCCGGCTCGCGGAGGCGGTCGTGGAGGCCGCAGAGGAGTTCGCCGACCACGTTGTGAGCGAGGAGATGACCGCTCAACTCGAACGCGACATGCAGGCGATCGCGGCCGGCGAGAAGGACTACGACGAGGTGACCGCGGCGTCCAGAGAGCTGCTCGACCGCGTGTTCGAGGACCTGACCGAGTCGCGCGAGGCGGTCGGTGACCACCTCCAGAAATCGCTGAAGGCGGACAAGACGCTCGGTCCGTGTCCGGAGTGCGGCGCGGACCTGCTCGTTCGGAAGTCCCGGCAGGGGTCGTACTTCGTCGGCTGTGACGGCTACCCCGACTGCGAGTACACCCTGCCGCTCCCCTCCACCGGGAAGCCGCTGCTCTTGGACGAGACCTGCGAGGACCACGACCTCCGGCACGTGAAGATGCTCGCCGGCCGGAAGACGTTCGTCCACGGCTGCCCGCAGTGTAAGGCCGACGCGGCCGACGAGCAGGAGGACGAGGTGATCGGGGTGTGTCCCGAGTGCGGGGAGGGCGCGGCCTCGCCGCGCGACGGAGGCGGTGAAACCGCCGACGCCGGCGGAGAGTTGGCGATCAAGCGGCTCCGCTCCGGGTCGCGTCTCGTCGGCTGCACGCGGTACCCCGACTGCGACTACTCGCTCCCGCTCCCCCGACGCGGCGAGCTCGAGATCACGGACGAGACCTGCGAGGAACACGACCTCCCGCACCTCCGCGTTCACTCCGGCGACGAGCCGTGGGAGCTCGGCTGTCCGATCTGCAACTACCGGGAGTTCACGGCTCGACAGGAGGGGTCCGAGCTACAGTCCGTCGACGGGATCGGCGAGAAGACCGCCGAGAAACTGCAGGACGCCGGCGTCGACGGCGTCACCGACCTCAAGGACGCTGACCCGGACGAACTCGCGGCCGACGTCGACGGCGTCGGCCCGGACACGGTCCGCGACTGGCAGGCGAACGCCGACTGACGGCGTGACACCCGGCCGACCGATCGGTGTACCCTCGATCGGCGACCGCATCACCGACATGCCGATCCATAGACACATAACTGCGGGCGACATCTCCCCGTTTATCGATGAGTCGTGACCGCGACGACGGACGGTCGGCGGAGGGCGGCCGGACCGCCGACGACGGCTCGGTACGCCCGCCGACGGACGCGCCGAGCGACGGGCCGGCGCCGCCGGTCCTCCGGTCGTTCGTCGACGCGGTTCCGACCCCGACGCTGGCGTGTGACCCCGACACCCACGCGATTCGCGCCGTCAACGCTCCCGCGGCCGAGCTGCTCGATCAGTCCGCCGAGGCGCTGACGCTGATGGGGCTCGCCGACATCGGCGAGTCGTCGACGACCGCCGACGGTCGGTCGATCGCTGACGCGGTCGAGTCCGCGGTCGACGCTGACGGCGTCACCCGCTTCGAGTGGGACGCCGGCGGGTCCCGCGGCCGATTCAGGCTCGCGCTCTCGGTACACACGACCGCGATCGGGGGGCGAACGTGGCTCGTCGTCGGGCTCACCGACGTCACCGATCGCGTGAGCGCCGAGGGGGAGTTACAGTCCCAACTCCGGGTGACCGACGCGATCGCGTCGACCGTCCCGTCCGCGTTGTTTCAGTGCACCGCGAGCGGAACGCTCACCCGCTGGAACGCGCGGCTCGCCGCCGACACGGGATACGCCGGCTCGGAGCTGTCCGGCACCGCCCTGACGACGCTGTTCGACGAGGAGCGCCGCGACGCGGTCGCCAAGGCGCTGCAGTCCGTGTACGGTCACGGCGAGGCCGTCGAGTGCGAGGCGACCTTGCTCACTCGGTCCGGCGAGCACGTCCCGTACCGGCTCGCGCTCGGACCGATCGTCGACGGCGACGAAGTCGTCGGGGCGATCGGACTCGGCGAGGACACGACGGCGGCGTCGCTTCGGGAGGAACGGCTCGCCGTGTTGACCCGCGTGCTCCGACACAACTTCCGCAACGACCTCAACGTGGTGACGGGGTTCACGGAGCGGGCCATCGCGGCGACCGACGACCCGGAACTCGCCGCGGAACTCGAACGCGTCGTCGACACCGCCGAGCGCCTGCTCAGAGTGGGTGAGACCTCTCGGCGGGTCGAACGACTGCTCGCGGACCGCCCGACGCCCGGACCGCGAGACCTGTCTGCCACCGTCGACGAGGCGATCGGATCGCTTCCGCCCGAGATCCGCGAGCGCGCGGCGATCGACGTCGACGTTCCCGACGGGGTCACGGTCTCGGCGGTCGGCTACTTGGCCGAGGCGATCGCGGAACTCGTCGACAACGCGATCCGACACAACGACGCGGAGCGCCCGTGGGTCAGGGTCAGCGCCGCCGAACTGCCGAGCGAGTCGTGGGTGTCGCTGGTCGTCGCCGACAACGGATCGGGGATCCCGCCGACCGAGCGGTCGGTGCTCACCGGCGAGGAGACGCCGTTAGAACACGCGAGCGGGCTCGGGCTCTGGTACGTCAACTGGATCGTCAGCGCCGGCGGCGGCGAGTTCGACCTCGGCGAGAGCAAGGCGGGCGGCACCCGGGTCACGATCGACCTCCGGACGCCGACCGAGGGGTAGCTCCCGACGCCGATCGGGGTATCGATCCGGACGCCGAGAGACGAATCGAGGCGGATCGAGCGGGCGGATCGAGCGGGCGGGGCCGTCGTTCACTCGACGAGCCGGACCTCGTCGCCGACCGCGACCGCGTCGGCCGCGCCGGCCGGCAGTTCGACGACGGTGTCGGCGCGCCCGCGGCCCAGGCCGACGAACGGGGCGAGCCGCTTTTTCGCCGTGACCTCGCCGTCGACCAGCCAGAGCGCGTCGATCGAGAAGGGGACGAACAGCATGTGGAGCCACCGCGTCTCCGCCGCGCCGAAGGGGAACACGAGCGCGTAGTCGTCGGGGATCGACCGCCGGAACATCAGGCCGCGCGCCTGTTCGAGCGTCGAACGCGCAACGTCGACGTCGTCGGCGAGCGGGCGTGTCTCGCGGTCGTCGGACGGGTCGCGGTCGTCGGACGGATTGCGGCCGCCAGCGGGGGCGCGGCGGTGAACGAGTCGCACGCTCGCCCCGTCGTCACGATCGGTAAATAGTCCCGCGGTTCGGTCGGCCGGTACTCGTCGGGTCGGTTCGTCCCGGCTCAGCTCGCGCCGCCGTACGTCTCGTCGAGGTACTCGACGATGTCGTCGCTCTCAGGCATCGCGTCGATGCCGTGCTCCTCGTCGACGAGGACCGGCACGCCGGTCTGACCGCTTAGCTCCTCGACTTCGGTCCGCTCGGAGTGCGAGCGCGGCACCATCACGGAGTCGTACTCAAGGCCGAGTTCGTCGAGCTTGGCCGTCACCTTCGCGCAGTACGGGCAGCCTTCGAGTTCGTAGAGCGTCAGGCTCGTCATCGCTCCTCGGTACGACGCAGACGCGTAAAGATGTACGGTGAGCGATGCGCGCGGCGCGCACGGGCGACGACTTAGCGTCGGCGTTGCGGCCGGGCGCTCGACCGCTCAGCGGAGCGGCGATCGTTTATAAGCAACCGAAGCGGTGGCGTCGCCGGCGCGGAGCACCGGCTGCAAGCGAGAGCTTCGCTCTCGTCCGGCGCGCCCGCTCGCGCCTTTATAAGGCGCGAGCGGACCGCGAGGGAGTCGGTCGCCCCGAGCGAAGCGACGGGCGACCGACGAGGCTGGGGAGGTGTGAGGCGCTGTGCGGTGCCGTGCCGGGCTGTGCGGTGCGGGGCGGTGCCGTGCGGGGAACTCGAAGTGACAACCGCGGATCGCTGCTGCCGACGGCGACGCCACACGTCCGCTTATAAACGCCCGACCACAGCTGCTTATAAATCACCGTCCCCAGCCGCTCACGGTCGCGTCCCGAGCGCGGGGCGCGTCTCGTCGCGCGGGATCCGGTCGGCGCGCCGGTCGTGGACGTCCTCGTGGCAGTCGCGACACAGCGTGATCAGGTTCGAGAGGTCGTTCGATCCGCCGTTGGCGCGGGGGACGACGTGGTGTACCTCAAGCACCCGGGCGGCGGTGCCCTGCGTCGATTTCCCCGCCGGGCGGCGACGCGTCCGCCCGTCCCGGTCGCGCCACACCGTCGCGCCGTCGACGCGCTCGATCCGTCCGGCGGGACACAGCGCGCACTTGAACTTGTCCCGCAGGCGAACCCGCGCCTTCCGCTCCCACCCCGGCTGCGGGGAGCGGTACGAGCGCGGGCCGGACTGCGACAGCTTCGAGAACAGCTGCGTGAGCGTGAGCGCGGGGGGATCCGGAAGCTCGCGGAGCTTCCACGCGCGGACCGACTCCCACGTTTCCATCGGCTCGCACTCGGCTCGGCGATCGGATATATCCGACGGCCCGAGGCGGTTCCCAGCGCCTCGCTACGGCTTCACGAGGACCTTGATCGCCTCCCGCTCGTCCATCATGCGGTACCCCTCGTCGATCTCGTCGAGGCTCACCGTCTCGGTGAATATCGGCGCGGGGTCGAGCGTTCCCTGCAGCACGTCGACCAGCAGCTCTTCGGCGTACGCGCGGACCGGGGCCACGCCGCCGGCGAGCGTCACGTTGTCGCCGAACAGTCCGAACACGTCGAGCCCCTCGTCGTTGACGCCGTGCGGGACGCCGACGTAGCCGATCGTGCCACCGGGGCGGACCGCGTCGATGGCGGTGTTCATCGCGCTCGCGGCGCCGACGCACTCCATGACGTGGTTCGGCCCGCCGTACGTGAGTTCGCGGATCCGGTCGACGGCGGCCTCCCCGCGCCCGGACACGGTTTCGGTGGCCCCGAACGACTCGGCGAGTTCGAGCCGGTCCTCGTGGTGGCCCACCGCGATGATCCGCTCGGCGCCGAGCCGGCGGGCCGCGAGCACGCCGCAGAGCCCGACCGCGCCGTCGCCGATCACGGTCACGGTCGAGCCCGCCTCGACGCCCGCGCTGACGGCCGCGTGGTGGCCGGTCCCCAGCACGTCGGTCAGCGGGAGCAGCGACCGAAGCGTCTCCTCGTCGTCGGCGTGGCGGTCCGGAACGCGGACGAGCGTGCCGTCCGCGCGGGTCGACCGGACGTACTCGCCTTGGCCACCGCCGTTGTCGCCGCCCCACGAGTCGCCGTTCACACAGGAGGTGTGGAGCCCCTTCCGGCAGAACTCGCACTCCCCACAGGAGATCACGAAGGGCGCGAGCACGCGGTCGCCCGGGGCGACCGACGTGACCTCGTCGCCGACTTCCTTGACGATCCCCATCGGCTCGTGGCCGACCGGCGATCCGGGATCGCGGTCGCTGTCGCCGCGGTAGAACCACAGGTCCGACCCGCAGACCGCGGTGTGGGTCACGCGGACGATCGCGTCGGTCGGAGCCTCGATCTCGGGTCGGGGTCGCTCCTCGATCCCGACGTCGCCGGGAGCGTTGAACACGGCTGCGCGCATGGGTACGCTACCGGCGGGCACGGTAAAAGGGCGCCGTCGAGCGAGACTCAGAACCGGGCGTCGGACTCGGTGTCGCTCCGAGCGTCGGACACGAACTCGGCGCTCGCTCGACGACCTCTTCGACGGCTCCGTGCTCTTCCGGACCGGTGCTCCCGGTTCCCGCGCCGAGGTGTCGGGCGTGGTCGCTGACGCTCAACAGCCGATCGGCGTGCTCGTCGACGATCGCGGCGCTTTCTCACCGGCGAGGCCGGGCCGTGCCCCGCAGAGTCAGGGCGCGATAGCTGTTGTCTTTGCCGGTATCGATGACTCGGCACCTCTCCCCGAATCGCTCTCGAAGTTCGACGGACGGACACCTTCGATCGTCGCTGCCGTGGGCGCTCGCGCTTCTTTCGAGCGCGCGCTGTCTGGCACGCCGATCGACCTCGACGGACGGGGGTGATTTCCCCCGAGTGCGGCGTCACAGGTCGCTTCAACTGTCGTCCGTAACGGAGGCGTTTCCCCCGCGGATTCACACCTGTCGATATGGCCAGTTTCATCGGATCGCTGTGGCGTCGGTATCGATCGGTACCGCTCATCTACCGCATCGCGGTCGCGTTCCTCCTCGGGTCGGTCGCCGGCGCGGTCTTCGGCGAACGGATGACCGTTGTCGAACCATTTGGTGACCTCTTCTTGCGCCTGCTCAACATGCTCGTCGTCCCGATCATCGTCTTCACGCTGCTCACCGGGATCAGACAGCTCTCGCCGGCGAAGCTCGGGCGGATCGGTGGCGCGACGGTCGGACTCTACGCCGTAACGACGACGCTCGCCGGGCTGATCGGGCTCGCGGTCGCGAACCTGCTGCGCCCGGGTCGCGGGGTGGAGTTCACGGGCGGTGAGGCGCAGTCGCAGGCGCCGCCGTCGCTGACCGAGGTCGTCCTCGGGATCGTCCCGAACAACCCGGTAGCCGCGATGGCCGACGGGAACCTGCTCGCGACGGTCTTTTTCGTGATCGTGTTCGGGATCGCGCTCACTTACGTCCGGGCGCAGAAACCGGAGCTCGCGGACAGCGTCGACGGCGTGTTCGGGGCCTTCAAGATCGGGGCCGAGGCGATGTTCGTGGTCGTCCGCGGCGTGTTGGAGTACGGGGTCATCGGCGTGTTCGCCCTCATGGCGGTCGGCATCGGCACCGAGGGCGTCGGCGTGTTCTCCTCGCTCGGCGCCCTCGTGCTGGCGGTCGCCGTCGCGGTCGCCGTCCACATCGCGTTCACGTACCTGTTCGTGCTCATGCGCGTGGTCGCCGGCGTCTCTCCGATCGCGTTCCTCACAGGGGCGAAAGACGCGATGCTCACCGCCTTCGCGACGCGCTCGTCCAGCGGGACGCTCCCCGTGACGATGACGAACGCCGAAGAGGACCTCCGGATCGAAGAGCGGGTGTACTCGTTCGCGCTCCCCGTCGGCGCCACCGCAAACATGGACGGCGCCGCGATTCGGCAGGCGATCACCGTGATGTTCGCGGCCAACGCCGTGGGACAGCCGCTCGCGATCACCGAGCAGGTCTTGGTGTTGGTCGTCGCCGTGCTGATCAGTATCGGTACCGCCGGCGTCCCGGGCGCCGGGCTCGTCATGTTGACCGTCGTGTTGAGTCAGGTCGGACTCCCGCTGGCGGTCGTCGGCTTCGTCGCCGGCGTCGACCCCATCCTCGGACGCATCGCGACGATGAACAACGTCACCGGCGACCTCGCCGTCGCGACCGTGGTCGGCAAGTGGAACGACGCAATCGACTTCGGCGACGGCGTCTGGGCGAGGTAGGGACTCGGCGCAGAAGACGCGCGCGGCGGACTCAAACCGGGCTATTCACCAATTGTTTATAAATATTGAAATAATCTTTTTGTGACAGAAAATAACTCTTAAACCGACCCGTCCGCCACCCGTGAATCGTACGATGACGCGGAGACCGGACGCCGACGCCGCGACGAACCGATCGAGGCGAGGGATCGAGACGTGAGCGACGGCCCGACGCTCCGGATCGTCGACGACGCCGACGACGATCCGGGCGGTGCGGTGCCGGCGCCGGTGCCGCCGGACGACCCCGAGGCCTGGTACGCGCCCGAGGTGCGCGCGCAGTACGAGTCCGAACCGGGGGTCGTCGCGACGGTCCGCGAGCGCGACGGCGGCCGGTTCGGCTACGGCGTGCGCGAACCGCCGCTGTCGCCCGCCGACGAGCGAGCGCTCGCGCGGGTTCGCGACCACTTCTCGGCGGTGCGCCACCGCCGCCCGCTCACGCGGGTCGGGGTGATCGAGCGCGCCGCGGCCGGCTTCGAGCCGAAGTACGCGCAGGCGCTCGATCGGTTACTCGACGCGACCGCCGCCGCACGCCGCCGGATCGACTACCACGCGCTGTGTGACCTTCGGCTGCTCGGCGACCTCACGCCCGTCGCCCTCGACGACCGGATCGAGGTCGCCGACGTGGGCGACGAGCGCGAACTCGTCGTCCACACCGAGACGTTCGCGCCGCTGGAGACGGGCATCGACGCCGACGCCGAGTACGTCGAGCGCGTCGCCGCCGAGCGGCTCGCGCAGTACGCCGTCGGGTTCGCGGGGCTCTCCGTCGACGTGGTCGTCTACCGCGAGCGCCTGCTCGGCTCCGACGCGTTCGAGACGAAGTACGCCGTGCTCGAACCGGACCTCCTGCCGGGCGACGAGGCGCTGATCGACGAGTGCAAAGAGCGCATCTGGGAGACGACGGTCGACGGCGTCGTCGACGACCGCGAGGCGTTCGTTGCCGCGCACGCCCGGCGGTTCCTCTCGCGACGGCTCACCGCGCGCAACACCCGGGCGTGGCTCGACGCGGCGACCCACCGCGCCCGCGCCGCGCTGGCCGAGCGCGGGATCGGCGTCCCGCCCGTCGACTCGCGGTACGCCCACGACCGGCTCGACGACCTCGCGTACTACGTGCTCCGCGACTTCGTCGGCGAGGGGATCTTGACCGTCCCGATCCGGGACCCGAACTTGGAGGACGTCGAGGCCAACCGCGTCGGCGAGCGCGTGAAGGTGATCCCGCGGGCGTCGATCCGCGACGCCGGCGACGACGCGGAGGCGTTCGACGGGACGGGCACCCGGGTTCCGACCAACCTCGCGTTCGCGGACGAGACCACCTTCGTCAACGTCGCCACCGGGCTGGCGGCCCGCGACGGGACCGAGCTCAACGCCTCGACGCCCTCCGCGAAGGTGAACCTCGATATCGACGGCGTCGACGAGACGATCCGGTGTGCGGTGGCGCTGCCGGTCATCTCCGAGGGCGGCCCGCACGTCTCGATCCGGAAACAGCGTGCGGACGCGATGACGCCGATCGATCTCGTCGACCGCGGGACGCTGTCGACGGAGCTCGTCACGCTGCTGTGGCTGCTGTACGAGCATCGCGGCGTCGTCCTCTTCGCCGGGCCGACGGGGGTGGGAAAAACGACCCTGCTGAACGCTCACACGCCCTTCATCCCGTTCGACGACCGCCCGGTCTCGATCGACGAGGGGTCACGCGAGGTCCGGCTCCCGCACGAGACCGGGGTGTCGCTCACGACCCGCGACCACGAGGAGGCGTACAAGGCGGTGAGCATGGCGGAGCTGATGACGGAAGCGAACTACCTCAACCCCGACGTGGAGGTGATCGCGGAGATCAACACGCCAGCGAGCTTCGACACCTTCGCGGAGACGCTGAACACCGGCCACGGCGTGATAGGCACTACTCACGCCGAGGACGTCGAGGCGCTCGTCAACCGCGTGATCGAGCGCGGGCTGGCGCCCTACCTCCTGCGGGAGGTCGACCTCGTGGTCTTCCCGCGGCAGGTTGGTGGCGACCGGTACGTCTCCCGGGCGGTCGAGTTGCTCTCGGCGGCAGAGTACGAGGCGCTCGACTCGGAGGCGAAACGAAGCCCCACCGGAAACCCGAAACACGGCGGCGCCGGCGTCGTCGAGAAGGGCGGCGAGGCGGTGTACTTCAACACCATCGCGTGGCGCGACGCCGACGGGAGGTTCCGATTCCCGGGCGCGCCCGACGCGGGAGGGGCGACGGGGACGGGGGGAGCGACAGGGGCAGCGGGGGCGGGGGGAGCGGGGAGCGGTCCGACCGGGTCTCCGGTCGCGACTCGCGACGCCGCCCCGCGACTCCACGCGTTCGCCCGCATCGCGGACCACACGGACCGAGCGGTCGACGCGGTCGAGTCGGAGTTCGCCGCGAAACACCGCTACGTGGAGTACCTGGTTCGGGAGGGCGTCGACGACTTCGACGCGCTGTTCGAGTTCCTCGCCGACCTCCGCACCGACGAGGCCGCGACCGTCGAGCGCGCCGCCCGGACGATGGACGAAGGTGACCGACCGTGAGCGAACAGACGGCCTCCGAGTCGGGTCGAGGGACCGCCGGCCGCTCTCGGGCCCTCGATGCGGCCGAGACCGACGGCTTCCTGCGGGACGGTCGGTTTTCGGTCGTCGACCGCGTCTGCTACGCGCTGTTCGCGCGCCACGCCGGCGACCGCCGACACGACGCCGATCGGAAACGGTACCGGGGAACCGCGCTGGGCACGGGGTTCGAGACGTACCTCGCGCGGGTGTACGGGCTCTCGTGGCTCGTCTGTGTCGCCGTCGCGGTGCCGGCGCTGTTGGTCGCGGCGGGGAGCGCACCGCCCCTGCTCGCCGCGCTGGAGGCGCGAGTCGGCGCCGTCTCGCCGGTTCCGATCGCCGCGCTGTCGCCCGACTGGGTCGCCATCGCGGTCGCCGGTCTCGCCGGAATTCTCGCGAAGCGGGCGACGGTGCGGCTCGGCGGGCTCCACCTCCGGTGGCGCACGGCGACGCGACGGACCGACATCGAGCGGACGCTTCCGGCGGCGGTCCGCTACCTCGAACTGCTCGCGTCCGGGAGTGACGGGCCGCGAGAGATGGTGGCGAAGGCTGCCGACAACGACGCGTACGGCGGCACCGCGACCTCGCTGCGGAAGGTGCTCAACGCGGCGCGGCTCGCCGGCAGCCTCGACGAGGGGCTCCGGCGGGTCGCCCGCGACACCCCTTCTCGGGAGCTGCTCGCGCCGTTTCTGTTGAAGTTCCGCAAGCACGCGACGACCGGCGACGGGGCGCTCGCGGAGTACCTCCGGACCGAGAGCCGGATGCTCGCGCACCGACAGGACCGGGCGCGAAAGCGCGCGCGGCGCTTCCTCGAACTGCTCACGGAGCTGTTCGTCGCGGTGCTGGTGTTGCCGGCGCTGCTCGTGATCGCGGCGACCGCGCTCACCGTCGTGATCCCCGAGTTCCTCCCGCCGGTGGAGACCCCGGTCGGGGTGGTGCCGACGCGGGCGGTCGTCCTCTACGGCTCCGTGCTCTTCCTCGTCGCGCTCGGGCTCGCCGGCGCGGTCGCCGTCGGGACCCTCCGCCCGCCGAACCAGCGCGCCAGCTACGACCTACCGGGATCGCCGCGGGAGATCGCCGCCTCGATCGGGTCCAACCCGGCGAGCGCCGCGGTCGTCTTCGCGCCGCCCGCGTTCCTCCTGGCGGTCGGGCTCGCGATCGCGGAGTACACCCTCGTCAACGTCGTTCTGCTGGCGTACGCGACGTTCGCGATCCCCGTCGGCGTCGTGGCGGACAGGCGGACGCGGATCGACGACGCGAAGGACCGCGAACTGGCCGACTTCGTCCACGCCGTCTCCGGGCACGTCGCGTCCGGGCGCCCCTTTTCGGACGCGGTCGCGGCCGTCGCCCGCGACGTCGACCTCGGGGTGCTCGACGACGACGTGGCCGACCTCGCGTTCGCGCTCCGGTCGACGACCGCGACGGGCGGAACGAGCACTGGAGGACCCGACGCGGCGACCGGCCCGACAGACGTCCGCGCGGCCGCGATCGACCGGTTCGTCGACCGCGTCGGGACCCCGCTCGCGGAGGGGACGCTCGGGCTCGTCACGGGGGCGTTGAACGCCGGCAGCGACGCGGATGCCGTCTTCGAGACGCTCCGGATCGAGGTGGGACAGCTGTACAGCGAACAGCGGGCGCTCCGCTCGTCGATGCACCCGTACATCGCCGTCGGGTGGGCGGCGGCCGCGCTGGTCGCCGCCGTCGTCGCCGTCGTCAACACGCAGGTGATCGACGCCGCGCGGCTCGGCGAACTCGCCGCCGCCTCCGAGTTCGTCACCGAGCCCGACACGGTCCACCCGGAGCTCGAACGCTTCCGGCTGTACGTCGTCACGCAGGCGACGATGCTCGCGTCCGGGTGGTTCGCCGGCACCGCCTCGCGCGGCCGCTACGCGGCGCTGCTCCACTCGGGGGTCCTCGTGGCGATCTGCTACGCGGTGTTCACCGCGGGCGGGCTGGTGTGAGCGCTCCCGCCCGACGCGCCGAACGCCGCTGGCACCATTTATAAACGACCGCCGACGCTGCCGCCGACCTTTATAAACCACTGCCGACGCGCCGACGGCCCCGATCCCGATCGATTAAAGTCGACTTGTGATAACCAACCGCTAGTGGTTATCATCGAGCGAGCGGTCGACGGGCGGAACCGATCGGACCGGCGATCCGGAGGCGTCGCGTGAGCGACGCGACCCTCGTCGTCGTCGCGGGGACGACCGAGACGGCCGCGATCGACGGGATCAGCGCCGCGGGCGCCGATCCGACGCTCAGGCGACACACCCCGAGCGCGGACCTCGAAATCGTCGCCGACGGTCGGCCCGCCCCCGACTCGCCGGTCCCGGTCAGCCCGTCGGGGTGTCCGACGCCGGCGGTCGTCACGCGGGCGGTCCGCGATCTCGTCGGGTTCGAGTTCGTCGCCGTCGACGCCGGACTCGCGGTGCCGACGGCGACGCCGACCCGCGGCGTCGACGCGGGCCCCGGCGGCGATATCCGCGAGGCCGACCCCGTCCCGGACGCCGAGGCGATCTTCGAGCGAGCGCGCGCGATGGCGCCGGTGTTGGCGGACCGGGACGGCGACGGAAGCGACACCGACGACGTCACCGCCACCGGCGCCGAGATCCTCCTCGCCGAGACGATCCCCGGCGGCACGACGACCGCGCTCGGGGTCCTGACCGCGCTCGGCGAGCGGCCGATCGTCTCCTCGTCGCTGGCGGCGAACCCGCTCGCGAGCAAGCGCGCCGTCGTCGAGGAGGGGCTCTCGGCCAGCGGCCTCGACCCGGGCGACGCCGCCGGCGACCCGATTACCGCTGTCCAGCAGATGGGCGATCCGGTGCTCGCCGCGGCCGCGGGGCTCGTCGTCGGCGCCGCCGACCGCGACGTGCCCGTGACCCTCGCGGGGGGAACCCAGCTGGCGGCGGTCGCCGCGCTGGCGCGACACGCCGGCGTCGACCGGCGGCTCGCGCTCGCGACGACCGCGTTCGTCGCCGACGACCCGACCGCGGACGTGGCGGCGCTCGCGACCGATCTGGACCTGTCGCTCACCGCGACGGACCCCGCGTTCGACGAGAGCGACCACCCGGCGATGGCGGCGTACGCCCGCGGCGAGGCCAAGGAGGGCGTCGGAATGGGCGGCGCGCTGGCGCTCGCGGACCGCGCTGGCGTGCCCGCCGGCGACGTGCGAGCACGCGTGGCAACGCTCACCGACCGGCTGCTCGCCGAGCGGGAGGCGGCGACGACGGGCGCGGCCGGAGGTGACTCCCGATGAAGGGCGTCGTCCTCGGCGGCACGAGCTCCGGTGTCGGAAAGACGGTGGCGACGCTCGCGACGATCCGCGCACTGGAAAACGCCGGTCACGCCGTTCAGCCCGCGAAGGCCGGCCCCGACTTCGTCGACCCGAGCCATCACGCGCGCGTCGCGGGGCGTCCCTCGCGGACGCTCGATCTGTGGCTGCAGGGCGAGGCGGGGCTCCGCCGGAACTACGCCCGAGGCGGGGGCGACGTCTGCGTCGTCGAGGGGGTCATGGGGCTGTACGACGGCGACGAGTCGAGCACGGCCGCGGTCGCCGAGGCGCTCGATCTCCCCGTCGTGCTCGTCGTCGACGCGAGCGCCGGCATGGAGAGCGTCGCCGCGACCGCGCTGGGGTTCGAGGCGTACGCCGAGCGGGCCGGCCGCGACGTCGACGTGGCCGGGATCATCGCCCAGCGCGCGCACGGCGGACGACACGAGAGGGGGATCCGCGAAGCGCTGCCGGACGGCCTGACCTACTTCGGCCGGATCGGCCCGCAGGAGGGCCTGGAGATCCCCGAGCGCCACCTCGGGCTGCACATGGGCGAGGAGTCGCCGGTCGGCGACGACGCGCTCGACGCGGCCGCGGCGGAACTCCGGACGGACCGGGTCGTCGAGGCGGCGCGTGAACCGACGGGAGCGGTTGCTCCGACCGACCCGGCCGAGGCAACAGGGGCCGAGGCGACAGGGACCGAGGCGACCGGCGGCGATCGGTCGCGCGTCGCCGTCGCCCGCGACGCCGCCTTCCGGTTTATGTATCCGGCGACGGTCGAGCGGCTGCGCGAGCGGGCGATCGTCGAGACGTTCGAACCGACGGCCGGCGACTCGCTCCCGCCCTGCGACGGGGTGTACCTCCCCGGCGGCTACCCTGAACTCCACGCCGAGGCGCTCGCGGGGAGCCCGGCGCTCGCCGACATCGCCGACGCGGCCGCCGACGGCGTTCCGGTCCTCGGCGAGTGCGGCGGGCTGATGGCGCTCGCGGAGTCGCTGACGACGGTCGACGGCGACACGCACGCGATGGCCGGCGTGCTCCCGGCCGACGTGACGATGCGCGACCGGTACCAGGCGCTCGACCACGTCGAACTGCGCGCGAAGCGCGACGGACCGGCCGGGTCGACCGGGTCGGCCGCCTCGACCGCCTCGACCGCCTCGACCGCGCCGACCGCCGCAGCCGGGACCACCCTGCGCGGTCACGAGTTTCACTACTCGGCCGCCGAGGTCGCGAACGACGCTCGCTTCGCCTTCGACGTGGTGCGCGGCACCGGGATCGACGGCGCCCACGACGGACTGATCGAGCACCGAACGGTCGGAACGTACGCCCACGTCCACCCGGCGAGCGGGGCGTTCGACGCGTTCTGCGACGGGCTCTGATCGTGTTCGTCGTCCCTCTCGTCCTCGCGGCGTCCGCCCCTCTCGTTCTCGCGGCATCCGTTCCTCTCGCCCTCGCGGTGCCCGCAGCGCTCGGGCTCGCCGTCGCTCTCGACCTCGCGTTCGCGGAGCCCCCGCGCCGGCTCCATCCGGTCGCGCGCTTCGGCTCGGTCGTCGCGCGGTTCGACCGATCGTGGTCGCGCCCGCGGCTCGTCGGCGTCATCGTCGCGGCGGCGCTCCCGCTCGGCGCCGCGGCGGTCGCCGGTGGGTTCGTGGCGTCTGTGACGACGCTCGGGACGCGGGCGGGCGGCGGCTCGTCGACGGGCGCGATCCCGATCCTCGCCGTGCTCGTCGCGGGACTGCTCCTCTTTTCGGTCGTGAGCCTCCGGATGCTGCTCGACGTCACCGCCGAGGTCGTCGAGTTGACGGCGACGGACCCGGCCGCGGCCCGGGAGTCGGTCCGGGCGCTCGTGGGGCGGGACGCCGCCGACCTCTCGCCCGCCGAACTCCGGAGCGCGGCCGTCGAGAGCGCGGCCGAGAACCTCGCCGACGGGTTCGTCGCCCCGCTCGGCGGGTTCGTCGTCGGGGCGACCGCCGCGTTGACGTTTACCTCGGCTCCCGTCCTCCCGCTCGGCGTCGCCGTCGCGGTCTGGGTGAAGGCCGTGAACACGCTCGACTCGATGCTGGGCTACCGGTCGAAGCCGGTCGGGTGGGCCAGCGCCCGGCTCGACGACGCGGTCATGTACCTGCCGGCGCGCGCGACCGCGCTCTCTCTCGCGATCGCGGCCCGATCGCCCGGAGCCCTTCGGGACGCCCGGAACTGGGCCAGGACGCCGAGTTCGCCGAACTCCGGGTGGCCGATGGCGACGGCCGCGACCGCCCTCGCGGTCAGACTGGAGAAGCCCGACCACTACGCGCTCAACCCCGACGCGGCGGCTCCGGGCGTCGCTGACGCCCGTGACGCGGTGCGGCTCGTCGGGGTCGCCGGCGGCGTCGCCGCGGCGATCGCGGGGGGATCGGTGCTGGCGGTGTCGCTAGCGGTGTCGCTGTCGGCGGGATCATCGCTGTCGGCGTTGCTGTCGGCGGCGACCGAGGTGATCGGATGGCGCTGACCGCGGTCCGCGGCGCGCTCGGCTTCCTCACCCGGATCCCGGTCGGGCGCAGCGAGGCGGCGTGGGAGTCGTTCTCGCGCTCGCCGTGGACGTTCCCGTTCGTCGGGTACCTCGTCGGCGCGCTCGTCGCCCTCCCGCTTATGATGCCCGCGTTCGCTCCCGTCCCCGGACCGACCGTCGCGTTCGCGTTCATCGTGGCCGTCTACGGCGTGACGGGGATCACCCACCTCGACGGGGTGGCGGACCTCGGTGACGCCGCGGTCGTCCACGGGGACGTCGACGAACGCCGGCGCGTGATGCACGACTCCGCGCTCGGCGTCGGCGGCACGGTCGCGCTCGCCGTCGTCGTGCTCGGGCTCGCGACGGCGGCGCTCGGGCTGGTCGAGGTCGGGATCGCTCGGAGCCAGTTCCTGACCGCGGCCGGGATCGCCGTCGCCGCCGAGGTGGGTGCGAAGGCCGCCACCGCGACGCTCGTCTGCGTCGGCGACGCCGCCCACGAGGGGCTCGGCTCCGCGCTGACGGGCGAGTCGTCGCCCCGCTCCGCGCTCCCGGCGCTCGCGCTGGCCGCGCCCGCCGCGCTGCTCGGCTGGCCGCTGGTGGCCCCCGGGATCGCCGCGCTCGGCGCCGCGCTGGCGACGGCGGCGCTTCTCGGTCGGTGGGCGAGCCACCGACTCGGCGGCGTTTCGGGCGACGTGCTCGGGGCGACGAACGAACTCGCGCGGGTCGTCGCGCTGCACGCGGGGGTGATCGCGTGGACGCTCTCGTGATGTGCGGCGGCCGCGGGACCCGGCTCGGCGGCGAGCGGGAGAAGCCCCTCACCCGTGTCGGCGGCCGACCGATGATCGACCGGGTGCTCGCCGCGCTCGCCGAGAGCCGCGTCAAAACGGTCCACGCGGTCGTCTCGCCGCACGCGACGGCGACCCGGGGACACCTCGCCGACCGCGCCGCGGAGCGGTCCGCCCTCGAGCTCGTCGGCGCGCCCGGCGAGGGGTACGTCGCCGACCTGCAGTACGCAATGAACGCGATCGGCACGGGCGGTTCGGACGGCTCGGGCGGCCCGGGCGGCACGGCCGGTTCGGGCGGCGCGGCCAGTTCGATCGACTCGTCCGTGCTGACCGTCGCCGCCGATCTTCCGCTGCTCGACGACGAGGCGGTCGGCGCCGTGCTCGACGCGGCCCGCTCCGCCGGCGACGGTGACAGCGATCCGGCGTCGCTCACCGTCTGCGTGCCGGCCGAGCGCAAGCGCGAACTGGGCGTCAGCGCCGATTCGGCCGCGGCGACGATCGACGGCCGCGACGTCGTACCCGCCGGGATCAACGTCGTCGGGGCGTCGACGGAGGGTGAGGACGGCGACGCCGACCCCGGCGCCGTCCGCGTCACCGACGACGCCCGGTTCGCCGTCAACGTCAACTATCCGTCGGACGTGCGGATCGCAGAGCGGCTCCTCGCCGGGGAGACCACCGACGACCGAGCGCACCCCTTATGAATCTCGACACCGCCATCGACCTCGACCGCGAACCGCACGGGAGCAGCGACGACCCCGACCTGTTGGATTTCTCGGCGAACACCAACCCCGAGGTCCCCGAGGGCGTCGAGGCGGTCTACCGCGAGGCGTTCGCGGCGTCGCGGACGTACCCGGCGGAGCCGCCCCAATCCTTCCGCGAGGCCGCCGCCGACTACGTCGACTGCGCTCCGGGAGAGGTGATTCCCACGCCCGGCGGGTTGGCGGCGATCCGGGCGGTCGTCGCGCTCGCGGTGGACCCGGGCGACACCGCGCTCGTCCCCTATCCGAGCTTCGGCGAGTACGCCCGGGAGGTGCGGCTGCAGGGCGGCGAGCCCGAGTTCGTCCCGGCCGAGCCGACGCCCCGCGGCGACTCGACCCGCGACACCGGTTCGATCCTCGACGCCGACCCGACCGGTCACGCGCTCGCGGTCGTCTGTACCCCGAACAACCCGACCGGAACCGCTTACGACCGCGAGGCGCTGGAAGCGTTCGCGGCGCGGTGCCGGGAGGCGGACACCGTGCTCCTCGTCGACGAGGCGTTCCTCGGGTTCACCGACCGCCGATCGCTCGCGGGGACCGAGGGCGTCGTCGTCGCCCGATCGCTCACGAAGCTCTTCGGGCTTCCCGGAATCCGGACCGGCTTCGCGGTCGCGACCGGGCGGCTCGGCGCGGCGTTGCGGCGCGCCCGCCGCCCGTGGAACCTGAGCGCTCCCGCGCTCGCGACCGGGGCGTACTGCATGCGGCAAGACGGGTTCGTCCGCGAGACCCGCGAGCGCGTCGCAAGCGAACGCGAGCGCATGCGAGCCGCCCTCGCCGACCGCTACGACGTGTTCCCGTCCGACGCGCCGTTCCTGCTGTTCGACGTCGGAGAATCCGGACGATCAGTCGAGGAACTCGTCGCGGCCGCCCGCGATCGGGGCGTCGCGCTCCGGGACGCGAGGACCTTCCGCGGTCTCGACTCGCACGTCCGGGTCGCCGTGCGGCGACCCGCGGAGAACGACCGCCTGCTGGCCGCGCTGGGCGTCGGCGGAACGGAGGCGGGGGGAGCGGAGGCGGACGGAGCAGAGACGGACGGAGCAGAGGCGGGCGGAGGCGACCGATGACTGAGTCCCCGGTGCTCGAAGCGACCGTACGCGAGGGCGTCCTCCGCCTGCGACGGCCCGAGACGCGCTGGCTTTCGACCGGGTGGAACGGCGGTCGATCCCGGGGCGACGCGGTCTACAACGTCTCGGTGCCGGAGGGGTTCGCCCGGACCGACCTCGGCGCGTACCGCGACGAGCGGCTGGCGAGCGCCGGGTTCGGCGACGGGAAGCAGCGACCGACCGACGCCCCGCCGACGCTCTTCACCGGCGTCTCGATGGCGCACGCCCGCGGTGCGCGCTACGGCCCGGTCGTCGCGTACGCAACTGCTGGACTCTCGAACCCGGCGATGCTCCCGATGAACCCGGACGGCGGGGAACAGGCGAGCGTGCCCGAGGCGGCCGTTGCTGGTGCGACCGACGACGGGTCCTCGACGACCCCTCCCGGCACGGTCAACCTGATCGTCGCGACGACCCGGCGGCTCGCGCCCGGCGCCGCCGAGAATCTGGTTGCGGTCGCGGCCGAGGCGAAGGCGGCGACGCTCCTGCAAACGGCCGGCGTGCCGGGGACGACGAGCGACGCGATCGCCGTCGGCGACGACCCGACCGGGGAGCCGGCGGCGTTCTCCGGGAGCGCGACCCCCGTGGGCGCGGCGGCCCGCGTCTGCGTCCGCGACGCGGTGTGCGCGAGCCTGCGATCGCGGTACCCGAACGACGACTTGCCCGGCCCGGCCGGCGACGCCGAGTACGGCGTCGTCGCCGACGACCGGGCGGCGGTTTTCGAACTATGACACACGACAACGACACCACCGACGACACCCGCGACAGCACCGACAGCACAACCGACGGCGACACGGACGAGTCGGCCGCTGACGAGACCCGAACCCCCCGGACGCCCGGCGGCGGGTCGGCCCCCGAGCCGCAACCGATCGAGCCCGCCGCGCCCGAGGCGTTCGGGCTCGTGCAGGCGTGGTGGGGCGACGGGAAGGGGAAGACGACGGCAGCGATGGGGATGGGCTTCCGGGCCGCGGGTCACGGTTACCGCGTCCACATGCTCCAGTTCATGAAGGGCGGCGCCGACAGCGTCGAGGGGGTGCGCGGCGAGTACAACGCCATCGCGGCGATGCCGGGGTTCACCTACGAGAACGCCGGCCACTACGGCTGGCACGGGCTCCTCGACGGCTCCGAGAACGACGAGCACGAGGCGAAGGCCGCGGCCGCGTTCGAGCGCGCCGAGGAGCTCGTCGCGGGCGCGGCGGACGCGGACCTGACCGAGCCGCTCCCGCTCGACGGGGAGGCCGACGCGGGGGTTCACATGCTGATCCTCGACGAGCTGCTGTACGCCGCCGACCGCGGGCTCGTCGCTCCCGAGGACGTGGTCGCGCTCGTCGAGTCGAAACCCGAGGCGCTCGAACTCGTCCTCACCGGGAGCCACGCCGAGCCCGACTACCTCGACGGGGTCGCCGACCTGATCACGAACGTCCGGAAGGTGGCGCACCCGTTCGACGCGGGCCACCGCGCGCGCCGGGGCACGGAGTACTGAGCGGATGGCCCGACGACCTCAGCCGTGACGGAGACCGTATTGATCGCCGGCACCGCGAGCCACGCCGGGAAGAGCACGCTCGCGGCCGGGCTCTGTCGGCACCTCGCGCGGAACGGGGTCTCGGTCGCGCCGTTCAAGGCTCAGAACATGAGCAACAACGCGCGGGTCGCGATGGCCCCCGACGGGGAGTGGGGCGAAATCGGCGTCTCTCAGCACGTGCAGGCGCGGGCCGCCGGCGTCCCGGCGACGACCGATATGAACCCCGTGTTGCTCAAGCCCCGCGGCGGGGGCGAGAGCCAGATAGTCGTCGACGGCGAGGCGGTCGCCCACGTCGCGGCCGGCGAGTACTACGAGTCGCACTGGGAGGCCGCCCGCGAGGCCGCTATCGCGGCGCACCGTCGGCTGGCGGCCGATCACGACGTGATCGTCGCGGAGGGGGCGGGGAGCATCGCCGAGATCAACCTCCACGACCGCGACCTGGCGAACGTCGAGTGCGCGCGATTCGCCGACGCGAAGATCTTGATAGCCGTCGACATCGAGCGCGGCGGCGCGTTCGCGAGCCTCTACGGGACGCTCGCGCTGCTTCCCGACGATATCCGCGACCGGGTCGCCGGGGCGGTCATCACGAAGTTCCGCGGCGACGCCGCGCTCCTCGATCCCGGCATCGCGGAGATCGAGGCGAAAACGGGCGTCCCGATCGTCGGCGTCGTCCCGCACGACGACCCCGGACTCCCCGCGGAGGACAGCCTCTCGCTGCCGGAACGGGCCGCCGCCGACGGAGATCCGACGACGGCGACCGAACTCGGCGCGGACGACGGCGTCCCCGACGACGAGGCAGTTCGTATCGCCGTGCCGCGGCTCCCGCACATCTCGAATTTCACCGACGTGGAACCGCTGGCGCGGGAGTGGGGCGTCCGCGTGGCGTACGTCCCGCTCGATTCGGGGCTCGCCGGCGCCGACGCGGTCGTGCTCCCCGGATCGAAAAACACCGTCGACGACCTGTTGGCGCTGCGGGAGGCCGGATTCGACGAGACGCTCCGGGCGTTCGACGGCCCCGTCGTCGGGCTCTGCGGCGGGTACCAGCTGCTCGGCGAGCGGCTCACCGGGGCGGACGTCGAGGGAACCGGGTCGGCGTCGACGGTCGCGGGAATCGGCGTGCTCCCGGTCGAGACGCGCTTTACCACCGACAAGCGCGTGGAGCGCGTGACGCGAACTGTCGAGGGCGTCGGCCCCATCGCTGGCGCGAGCGGGACCGCGACCGGCTACGAGATCCACGCGGGGCGGTCGTCGCCGACCGATCGCGTCGCCCGTCCCCTCGGCCCCGAAAGCGCGTCGACAGACCGCGTCCTCGGGACGTACCTCCATGGACTGTTCGAGAACGAGAGCGTTCGAGACGCCTTCGTGGAGACGGCGTTCGAGGCGTCCGGGAAGTCCCGCCCGGCGCCGCGAGGGGAGAGAGCGGAGACGTCCCGGGAGGACCGATCCCCGTACGATCGGGCCGCGGACCTCGTCGCCGACAACGTCGATCTCGCGTCGCTCGACGGCCTCGATGCCCTCGACGCCCCCGACATCGCAGATCCCGACTGAGACGGCGCCGGATCGGGTGTCGCCCGCCCCGCGGCTTCGGAGACGTGCTTCGGACGGAAACTATATTGTTTGCTAGGCCCAATACTCCTGTATGAGCGACAGTGCAGAGCCGACGAGCGGGACGGAATCGGCCTCGGGAGCCCAGAGCGAACGAGAGCGGATCCGCGAACGCAAACTCGCGGAGCTCCGCGACCGGCTCGACGGCGACGGGGAGCCGATCGGCGAAGGCGGTTCGGAGACGGACGACGCGGCGGCCGCGACGGCGACGCCGTCGGAGCCGATCCACGTCGGTGGCCCCGAGGAGTTCCGGCGCGTCATCGCCGACAACGACGTCGTCCTCGTGGACTGTTACGCCGACTGGTGCGGCCCGTGTCAGATGATGGAGCCCACCATCCAGGCGCTCGCGAGCGAGACGGGCGCCGCCGTGGCGAAGGTCGACGTCGACGCCAACCCCCAGATCGCCCAGCAGCTCGGCGCGCGGAGCATCCCCACGCTCCTCTTGTACGCCGACGGCGAGGCGGTCGACCGGTTCGTCGGCGCGCAGGACCGGGCGACTCTCGAATCGGCGATCGCGAGCCACACGGTCTGAGGTCGACAGACGGCGTCGTGCCGCTCGCGACGCCCGAGGCCCTCGGTCGTCTGGTCGGGCCGTATCGCGCCGGGCCGCACCGCGCTGCATCACACCGCGCCGGGCCGCACCGCGCTGGCCGCACGCCGATCGCGCCGGATCGCACCACGGAAGCGGGACGTGCAGTTATTATTTCTGCGAGCCGGCGGCGAGGGGTTATAACGGCCGATTGGTTCCCCACTGCCATGTCATCGCGCTCTACGTACGGCCGCCGAGATTTTGGTCAGGGAGGCTTAAACGACGGGCTTGACGTTTCAGCGCTCGTCGACGAGGTCGGTCTCGACGGCGACGAGATCGACTGGCGCAAGGAGTTCGTCGGATTCGACGACGAGGACGTACGGCGGTTGAGTCGGTACGAGGAGGCGTTCGCGGACAACGCCGACCGGATCGCGGCGGATTTCTACGAGAACCTCACCGACCACGAGCAGACCGCCGAGATAATCGGTCGCTCCGAGAAGGGAGTCGAGCAGCTCAAACAGACTCAGTCGGCGTATCTCATGACGCTCGCAGCCGGGGACTACGGGACCGAGTACTTCGAGGACCGCGCCCGGATCGGCAAGATACACGACCTGCTGGAGATGCCGATGAAACACTACCTCGGCCAGTACGGCGTCTACTACGACCTGATCTTGCCGCTGGTCGGCGACCGGCTCGTGGAGTCGCTCACGGAGCGAGTGACCGACGAGATCAGCGCCGGATCCCGCGAACGCGACGGCAGCGGAGACTCGACCGCGGACGATCGCGACGCGATCGAAGCCGCGGTCGAGGCCGAAGTCGACGACGCGATCGCGGACATCCTCTCGATCCTCCGGATCGTGAACCTCGACATGCAGGTCGTCACAGACACGTACATCCACTCGTACAGTCAGAAGCTCGAAGACGCGGTCGACCGCAACGAGCGGCTGATGCGAGAGGTCCGAGGAGAAGTCCAAGACCCGATAGACGACCTACAGGCGTCCGCCGGGGACGTCGCAGACAGCGCCGCCGCGATCAGCGGTACGTCCGAAGCGCAGTCGGACCGGATCGACGAGATCGCCACGGAGGTAGCGAACCTCTCGGCGACCGTCGAAGAGGTGGCGTCGACCGCCGACGAGGTCGGGCGAGCGAGCGGGCGCGCGGAATCGCTCGCGACCGACGGGACGGACGCGGCCGACGCCGCCGCCGACGTGATGGACGACATCGGCACCGCCGTCGACACGGTGGCCGACGACGTTGGAGCCCTCCAAGATCGGGTGGGCGAGATCGATGAGTTCGTCGACGCGATAAACGGGATCGCCGACCAGACGAACCTGCTCGCGCTCAACGCCTCCATCGAGGCCGCGCGCGCCGGCGAGGCCGGGGCCGGATTCGGCGTGGTCGCCGACGAGATCAAGTCACTCGCGGAGGAGTCACAGCGGCACGCGAGCGACATCGAGTCGATGGTCGACGCGATCCAGGCGGACACCGAGGAGACCGCCGAGAGCCTCGCCGAGACGACGGAACGCGTCGACGACGGGATCGAACGGGTGCAGGACGCGATGCAGAGTCTGACCGACATCGCCGAGGCGGTGACGGAGACCGCGGACGGCATCGACGAGGTCGCGGACGTGACCGACGAGCAGGCGGCCGCCGCCGAGGAAATCGCCGCCACGGTCGACGAGGTTGTCCACCAGTCGAACCGCGTCACGGCGGAGATACAGGACCTGGCGGCCGCCAACGAGGAGCAGGCGGCGATGATCGACGAGGTCGAGGCGGCCGTCAGTCGCCTCGCGAACGACGGTGCCCGGGACGACCGAGAGACGACGGGTGGCGGATCGTCGGTCGGCGGCGGATCGTCGGCCGGCAGCGGATCGTCGGCCGGCGGCGGAGGGATGAACGAACGCGAGACGCGCGAGCGCGTCCCCGGCCCGGACGATCTCCCCGAGGAGATCCCGTCGTTCGTGGCCGAAACGCTGTCGGACGAACAGCGTCGGGCGATCGCCGACGGGGAGCTAACACCGGAGCACGTGTCGCGACCGGACGGCGGGAGATAGCCGAACGACTCGCGACGGCTTGGCGACGGGAAGACGGGACGACGCCCGGTCACCGCCTGGGCGTCGGATGCGGCCGGTCTTTTAATACGCCGATGCGACAGTATACAACTATGTTCGGAACCAGCGGCGTGCGCGGACCGATCGGAGAGACGGTGACCGCGGCGCTCGCGCTCGATATCGCTCGGGCGGTGGCCGTCGACGCCGACCGGATCGTGGTCGGTCGAGACGCCCGGGACTCGGGACGCGCGCTCGTCGACGCGGTCGCGGCGGGCGCGGTCGAGTGCGGCGTCGACGTGATCGACCTCGGCGTCGCGGCGACCCCGACCGTCGCGCGAGCGATCGCGGCCCGCGGCGCCGACGCCGGGGTCGTCGTCACCGCCTCGCACAACCCGCCGACGGACAACGGGATCAAGCTCTGGACCCCCTCCGGACAGGCGTTCGACACGGCCGAACAGGACGAGATCGAGCGACGCATCGCGGCCGACGAGGTCCCGTTCGCTGCGTGGGACGGTCACGGGACCCGGTCCGCGTGGGACGGCGCCACGGCGGCCCACCGCGAGGCCCTCGTGGACGCGGGGCGGCGATGGACGGAAACTGATGTCGCCTCCCTCGACGGACTCTCTGTAGCCGTCGACGTCGGCAACGGGACCGGCGGTGTCACCGCCGACGCGCTCTACGACCTCGGCGCTGCGGTCACAACCCTCAACGCCCAGCCGGACGGTCGGTTCCCGGCGCGGCCAAGCGAGCCGACCGCGGAGACGTGTCGCGGGCTGGTGGAGCACGTCGCGGGCACCGGCGCCGACCTCGGGATCGCCCATGACGGCGACGCAGATCGGATGATGGCCGTGACGGGCGACGGGACGTTCGTCTCCGGCGACGAGCTGTTGGCGGTGTTCGGCGCGGAGGCGGCCGGCGAAGGCGAACTGATCGCCGCGCCGGTCGACACGAGCCTCGCGGTCGACGACGCGCTGGCCGAGTTCGGCGCCGGCGTGGTCCGCACCCGAGTCGGCGACGTGTACGTCGCCGAGCGAACCCGTGAGGAGGGCGTCGTCTTCGGCGGCGAGCCCTCCGGCGCGTGGATCTTCCCGGACGAAACCCGGTGTCCCGACGGTCCCCTCGCGGCGGTCGTGCTCGCCGCCCTCGCCGCGGAACGCCCTCTCGCCGATCGCGTCGCAGACGTACCGGACTACCCGATCCGGCGGGAGACGGTCGAGACGGACGAGAAGGACGCCGCGATGGCGGCGATCACCGACCGCGTCCGCGCGTCGTACGACGACGTCAGCGAGATCGACGGCGTCCGAGTGGGGGTCGACGACGGCTGGTTCCTCCTCCGCGCGTCGGGGACGCAGCCGCTGATCCGACTGACTGCGGAGGCGCGCGACCCCGAGCGGGCGGACGAGATTCTCGCCGCCGCTCGAGATCTCGTCGCCGACGCGGTCGGGGAGCGGTGAGCGGGTCTGACGGTGGCGAGGACGGCCGGTCACGCAACCCCTAAGGTCGGAGCGACCGGACGGATCCCATGAAGATCGCGATACTCGGCGGCACCGGCGACATCGGCGAGGGACTCGCGCTCCGGCTCGCAGCGGACACGCGACACCGGATCCGGATCGGCTCGCGGGACGCCGAGAAGGCGGAGACCAAAGCCGAGGAGTACACCACGGAACTCGAGAGCCGCGGGAACGACGCCGTAGTCGAAGGGTTCGAGAACGCGACCGCGGCCGCCGAGGCCAAAGTCGTCGTGCTCGCGGTGCCGCCGTATCACGTCGGCGACACCGTCGAGGCGGTCGCGGACGTCCTAGAGGCGGGTGACGTGCTCGTCTCGCCCGCGACGGGGATGAAACGCGACGACGACGGATTCCACTACCACAAGCCCGGCGCCGGCTCGGTGACTCGGATCGTCGCGGACGCGGCGCCCGAGGGCGTCGACGTCGTCGGCGCGTTCCACAACCTCGCGGCCGCTCGCCTCGCGAACCTCGACGCCGACCTCGGCATCGACACCCTCGTCATCGGCGACGACGAGGACGCGAAACGCACGGTGACGGACGTCGCCGAGGGGATCGAGGGGCTCCGCGCGCTCGACGCCGGCGGAATCGCCAACGCGCCCGAAATCGAGGCGCTCACACCGCTTTTGATCAACGTCGCGAACAACAACGACAGGCTCCACGACCTCGGCGTTCGGTTCGAGTGAGGACTGCGACCTCCGTTCCGTTAGGCCTTTGCGCGACGGGACCGTCCGGTCAGTAGATGGAGTACCTGGAGCGCCGGGTCGCGCTGGTCGAGGACCGGTTGGAAGCCGTGATCGACGAGGTCGAACCCGACGAGCTGTCCGAGGAGGTCGGTCACGTCGTCCTCGCCGGCGGGAAGCGCGTTCGCCCCGCGGTGACGATCCTCGCCTGCGAGGCGTTCGACGGCGACCCCGCCGACGCCGTCGACTTCGCGGCCGGTATCGAATTCGTCCACAACGCCTCGCTCGTGATCGACGACATCATCGACCGCTCCGAGGTCCGTCGCGGAACCCCGTCCGCGTGGGCCGAATTCGGCTATGGCCCGGCGATCGTCACGAGCGACGGGCTTCTCGGCGAGGCGTTCGCCCTCTTTTCGTCGGAGCCCCGCGCGATGCGGACCGTCGCCGAGGCGATGGTCGAACTCGGCGAGGGAGAGGCCACGGAGCTGGCCGCTCGCCCCACCACCGAAGCCGAGTACATGGAGCTGGCGCGCCGGAAGACCGGCGCGCTGTTCCGGGCGGCCGCCGAACTCGGCGCGGTCGCCGGCGGCGCCGACCCTCACGCGATAGACTCGTTCGGCGAGTACGCGGAGCGCGTCGGCGTCGCCTTCCAGATGCGCGACGACGTGCTCGACGCGACGGCCGACGCCGACGACCTCGGCAAGCCGACCGGTCAGGACGCGGAGATGGACCGGCCGTCCGTGCTGCAGGTCACCTCGCTGTCGCCCGACGAGATCGACGAGCGGGCGCGCGAGCAGTCGGAACTCGCGCTCGCCGCGCTCGACGACGCCGACCCGCCGGAGACGGAGGCGATCGAGTACCTCCGCGATCTGGCGGAGTTCGTCGTCGTTCGGAAGCGGTAGTCCCGTCTACGCGTCGTTAACGTCTTGCGGCGGGAACAGCGGCGTCGGGTCCTCGTGATCGAACTCGACGCGCTCGTCTCCGGAGAGGGCGTGACAGTAGGTCGTCATCGCGTCGCCGGCCCGGACGCGATTGAGCATGCGGTCGGCCTCGGCCACCCGGTAGTAGAGCGGGAGACAGAGGACCGTCTCCGCCACGGTCGCCCGGAACACGAGCGTCAGGTAGACGATCCCGTTCTCGTGTGCGCGAAACGCCTCGAACTCGTCGAACTCGACCGCGTCGACCAGTTCGGTGAGCCGGTCGAACTCCTCGCCCGACAGCAGCACGTCAAGCCCGACCTTCTCGTCGACGGAGTCGCCCGGCGCGGGAACCGGAACGACGTCGCCGGGGACGGGGGCGAACGCCGTCCAGCCGCGGTCCCGGTACTCCTCGGCCGTCGCGCGGCATTCGTCGATGACCGTGGTCCACGCGCCGTCCTCGTCAGCAAGCGGATGCTCTTCGACGTCCATGCACGGCGTAGGCGGGCGGCGGCGGGTAAAGGTTCCTCCCGAAGGCGACCTCGGTCGTCCGTCTCGCCGCGTCCGGGATCACTGAAGCCAAAAGTATTTCCATTGAGGACCGGAACCTCGGCGCATGCCTCCTCTACTCTCCATCTCCGATCTCCGGACTCAGTTCTCGACGGACCGGGGACAAGTGAAGGCGGTCGACGGGATGGACCTCGAGATCCGCGAAGGCGAAACGGTCGGCCTCGTTGGCGAATCGGGCTCCGGGAAGAGCGTCACGGCGCTGTCTGCGATGGGGCTCGTCGACGATCCCGGTGAGATCGTCGACGGGACCGTGGAACTGACCGACGACCGGATCGCCGACGAGCTGCGCGACCGATACGGCGCCGTGGACTTCGTCGACGGCGACACGATCGACCTCACCGCCGCGCCCGAGGAAGCCCTCCGTCTCGTGCGCGGTCGGGAGGTCAGCATGATTTTCCAAGACCCGATGACGTCGCTGAACCCGTCGGTGACGGTCGGCGAGCAGGTCGCAGAGAGTCTCAGGCTTCACCAGTACGGCGGGCGACGCAAGGACTCGTGGTTCAACGCGGTCCGTGAGATCCTTCCGAAGATCAGCCGCGACGTCGACGAGTCGGTCCGACAGGAGACGCTGGAAGTGCTTGAGGACGTCGGCATCCCGGAGCCCGGAGCACGGATCGACGAGTACCCCCACGAGTTCTCCGGCGGAATGCGCCAGCGCGTGCTCATCGCTATCGCACTGGCCTGCCAGCCCGAACTCCTCGTCGCTGACGAGCCGACGACCGCGCTCGACGTCACCATCCAGGCGCAGATCCTCGATCTGATAGACGGTCTCCAAGAGGAGCTCGGGATGTCGATGCTGATGATCACTCACGACCTCGGCGTCGTCGCCGAGACGTGCGACCGCGTCGCGGTGATGTACGCCGGCGAAATCGTCGAGGAAGGGCCGGTCGAGGAGATTTTCGGCAACCCCTCGCACCCGTACACCTACACGCTGTTGGAGTCGCTACCGACCGAGGACAAAGAGCGGCTCACGCCGATCGAGGGGAACGTCCCCGACCTCATCGATATGCCCGAGGGGTGCCACTTCGCCCCGCGGTGCCCGTGGGCCACCGAGGAGTGTACGAGCGGTGAGATACCCTACCTCCAGCACGGCGCCGAGGACGTCGACCACCGTTCGAAGTGTATCATGGAGTCGTTCGACGAGGACGAGTACGGCGCCGACGAACCGGTCGGGGACGGACGGAGCCGGTCGATCGGCGAGCCACTCGTCGAAGTCGACGGACTTCGGAAATACTACGACCAAGCCGACGGCGTGCTCGACCGGTACCTCGGCGGCGACGATCGCAGCGTGAAAGCGGTCGACGGGGTCGATTTCACGATCAACCGCGGCGAGACGCTCGGGCTCGTCGGCGAGTCCGGCTGCGGCAAGTCGACGGCCGGCCGCGCGTTGTTACACCTCACCGAGCCGACCGACGGCCGCGTGGTGTTTGCTGGGACGGATCTCACCGAACTCGACGGATCGGCGCTGCGAGAGACGCGGAAGGACCTCCAGATGATCTTCCAAGATCCCCTCTCCTCTCTCGACCCGCGCCAGACGGTCGGCCAGACGATCCGCGAGCCGCTGGCGATCCACGACCTGCCCGAGACCGATCCAGACGTGACCGCCGAAGTCGAGCTGGCGGTCTCCGGTATCGCCCGCGACCGGGTCGACGTGACCGTCGACGAGGAGATCGACGCCGTCGTCGGTTCGGGCGACGGCGTGGCCACGGCCCACGTCGACGTGATCGTCACCGGCGACGAGGTCGACGTCACCGTGCGCGAGCATCTCGGCGTTGAAGGGACCGTCGACCGCACCGACACCGGCGGCATCGAGCGGGTTTCGATCACCGTCTCGGCCGGGGAGACCGATCGACTCCGGCGGCGGCGGCGCGTCAGGCAACTGCTCGAAGCCGTCGGGCTCGAAGTCGGTCAATACGACCGATACCCCCACGAACTGTCTGGCGGGCAGCGCCAACGGGTCGGGATCGCCCGCGCGCTCGCTGTCGACCCCGAATTTATCGTCTGTGACGAGCCGGTCTCGGCGCTCGACGTGAGCGTGCAGGCGCAGATACTCAACCTGATGGAGGATCTCCAAGACCGCTTCGACCTCACCTACCTGTTCATCGCACACGACCTCTCCGTCGTGCGCCACATCTCCGACCGCGTCGCCGTGATGTACCTCGGCGAAATCGTCGAGGTGGCGGCGACCGACGAGCTGTTCGCCGACCCCCAGCATCCGTACACGCAGGCGCTGCTCTCCGCGATCCCGGAGCCGGATCCGACCGTCGACGCGGACGACCGAATCATCCTCGAAGGAGACGTGCCGTCACCGATCGATCCGCCCTCGGGGTGCCACTTCCGGACCCGGTGTCCGAAGGTGATCCCGCCGGCAGACCTCGACATCGATCAGGCGACGTACCGGGACGTGATGGACTTCCGGCAGCGGGTCGAGCGGCGGGCGATCGACGTCGAAACGGCGCTGGAGGCGGCCGGCGGACCGAGCGCCGGAGCCGTGGCCGACGGGGGGACCGCGTCCTCCGCGGCCGGCGACACACCCGTCGACGAGGCCGTTTCGACGGCGGCCGTCGAAGCGGTCCGCGAGTCCCAGTTCGACCGCGATCTGACCGGGCGGGCAGCGGAGACGGTCGATCGCGCCATTCGGCTGGTGGTCGAAGACGAGTGGGAAAAAGCGGAGGCGACCCTCCGTGAGACGTTCGAGAGCGTCTGCGAGCGCGAGGAACCCTCGCTCTCGGACGAGGATCATCCGGCGGCGTGTCACCTGCTCGATTGAGGTGTGACCGAGGCCGTCGAGACAGTTCCGTAAGCGGCCGCGCGTCGGAGAGTGGTTCGCGGGCGAGTTCCCAGATCCCCGCGGTACTGATTTAAAAAGCGAGGGGATTTGGCGGCGTACAGTGTTGGGATCCGAACTGCCTCGGCCAGGCGCGTCGGGATCGAATAATTCCGCCCGGTCGTTCGGTAGGTTTATACATATAAGTGCTCACGTCGGATCTATGTCATCCCGTGACGAAAGCGTTTCACGACGGAAGTTCCTCGGTGCCGCCGGTGGTGCCGCAGTGACGGTCGGACTCGCCGGCTGTTCCGGAAACGGCGGGGGCGGAGACGACGGAAGCGGCGACGGGAGCGGTGACGACGGAAGCGGCGACGGGAGCGGTGACGGCGGAAGCGACGACACCAGCCTGCTCCGCTACGGCCGCGGAAGCCACTCGGCGACCCTCGATTTCCAGAACAGCACGAGCGGCGAGGTCGCGAAGGTGACCGAACAGATCTACGACACCCTCATCAACTTCGAGCCCGGTGCGTCCACGCTCACCGACGGCCTCGCTTCGGACTACTCACTCGACGGTGAGACGGCGTCGCTCACGCTGAAGGAAGGCGTCACCTTCCACAACGGCGAGGAGTTCACCGCGCAGGACTTCGTGGCGACGTACCGCCGGTTCGTCGACTCGGAGTACGAGCACTACGCCGGCGACGACTACGTCTCGGCGTACGGACCCTTTACGCTCGGGTCTTGGATCGACGAGATCCAAGTCGACGGGGACTACGAGCTGACGATTCAGCTCACGCAGACGTACGCGCCGTTCCTGCGTAACCTCGCGATGTTCGCGGCTGCGGTCCACTCCGAGGCCGCCATCGAGGAGTTCGGTACCGATCTTTCGGAGAACGCGGTCGGGACCGGGCCGTTCGAACTCGACACCCTCGACGACTCCAACGAGCAGATCCGGCTCACCGCGTACGACGACTACTGGGGAGACGGTCCGGAGGTCGACGAGGCTGTCTTCGTCACCGTCGGCGAGAACTCTACGCGGGCGCAGTCGCTCGCGAGCGGCGAACTCGACATCATCGACGGGATCGGCGCACAATCCTCCCAGCAGGTCGAGGGAACCGACGGCGTCGAACTCGTCCGGACCGAGGGGATCAACATCGGCTACATGGCGTTCAACATCGCGGCGGTTGAGGAGTTCCAGGACCGTCGCGTCCGGCAGGCCGTGAGCTACGCGATCAACACGGAAGCGATCGTGAACGAGATCTACTCCGGGTTCGCGACGGAGGCCAGCCAGCCGCTCCCGCCGAACGTGATGGGTCACAACGACGACCTCGACCCGTACCCGTACGACCCGGACGAGGCGCAGAGCCTACTGGAGGAGGCCGGTTACGGCGACGGCTTCTCGTTCGAACTGGCGACGTTCCAGAACCCCCGCGGGTACAACCCCTCGCCGATCCAGACGGCAGAGACGGTCGCGTCCAACCTCGGCGAGGTCGGCATCGAGGTCGAGATCAATCAACAGTCGTTCGCACCGTTCCTTGAGTACACCGCGCAGGGGCGTCACGACGCGTGTTTCCTTGGTTGGTACACCGACAACGCCGACCCGGACAACTTCGCGTACGTCCTCCTCCACCCGCAGGTTGAGGAGAGCGAACTCACGGAGGGACAGGACTGGGTGAGCTTCGACGCCGAAGGGTACAACACGAGTAACCGCTCGGCCTGGGCGAACCAGGAGTACATGGACCTCGTTGAGGAGGGGCAGCGGACGACCGCAGAGAGTGACCGCGCAGACCTGTACAACCAGGCCATGGAGATCGCTCACGACGAGGCTCCGTGGGTGTACCTAGACTACGCCGAGGAGCTCCGCGGCGTCGCTGACCGAGTCAGTGGCTTCCAGATCGCCGCCATCAGCGGTCCGTATCTGAACCTGGTCTCGCTGGAGTAGTCGAGCGAACCCAGTACCACTCTCTCGATGTTTCCAAAGCGATTCGTACTCAAGCGGCTGCTGTTGCTCGTTCCGGTGTTAATCGGAGTGGCGACGCTCGTCTTCTCTATCCTCCATCTCTCGCCGGGCGACCCGGCGTTGACGATCGCCGGGGAGCGTGCGAGCCAGGAGTTCGTCGAACGGATTCGGGCCGATCTCGGGCTCAACGACCCGATCTGGGTGCAGTACATCGACTTCCTCGGCAACGTCGCGCGGTTCGACTTCGGCGAGTCGTACGTTATCAACCGGAACACGACGGTTCGAGAAGTGCTCTCGAACACGCTGCCGGTGACCCTCGAACTGGCGCTGTACGGCCAGCTGTTCGGGATTCTGTTCGGGATCCCGCTCGGGGTATTGAGCGCCGTCAAACAGGACACGATCACCGACCATGCCACCCGCGTCGGCGCGTTAGCCGGAATCAGCGTCCCGATCTTCTGGAGCGGTCCGCTGCTGATCCTGCTGTTCGCACAGGTGCTTGGCGTGTTCCCGACGAGCGGTCGGATCTCCTCGTCGTTCAGCGTCTCCGCGATTCGGGTCACCGGAATGGTGACCATCGACACGCTGATCGCCGGCGAGTGGGACATGTTCCGGTCAGCGGTCAGGCACATGCTGTTGCCGTCGCTGGTGATCGGTATCTACTCCATGGCGCTGATTTCGCGGATGATGCGCTCGTCGATGCTGGAGGTCGTCAGGCAAGATTACATGCGGACGGCCCGGGCCAAGGGCCAGGGGGCCAAAATCACGATTTTGAAACACGGGTTTCGTAACGCGCTGATCCCGGTTATCACGATTATCGGGATCCAGTTCGGCGGGCTGCTCGGCGGCGCAGTCCTCACCGAGACCGTGTTCGCGATCGGCGGGATCGGGACCCTGCTCGTCGAAGCGATCGAGGTCGGCGACTACCCGATTGTTCAAGGAACGGTGTTGACGTTCGCGTTCCTGTTCACGCTGGTGAACCTCGTCGTCGACATCACGTACTCGTATCTCGATCCGAGGATCCAACAATGAGCACCGAAACACTCACCGACGGCGACGGGCAGACGACGAGCCGCGGGCTCGTCGACCGCGTCCGCGCCTCGCCGTTTCTCTCACGGCTGCTGTCGAACCGACTCGCGCTAGCGGGACTCGCGATCATCGTCGCGATGGTCGTGATCGCGATATACGCCCGCCTGACGCTCGATCTGGACGTCATCTCCCGGTCCCAGCTCGGTACTAATCCGAACCGGGCGGCGCCGAACCTCGAGTACCCGTTCGGCACCGACGGTCAGGCGCGTGACCTCGTCCCCCGCGTCGCCTACGGTGCGTGGTACGCGATGCTGTTCGGAACGGTGACGGTCGGCGCGTCGACGGTACTGGGCGTCGGGCTCGGGATCGTGGCCGCCTACTACGGCGACATCACCGACAACGTGATCATGCGGACGATGGACGTGTTGTTGGCGTTCCCGTCGCTTCTCTTGGCGCTCGCGCTCGTCTCCATCTTCCCGGACTCGCTCGGGCTGTGGCGAGCCGTCGCGGCTCTGACGTTGGTTTACACGCCCCGGTTCGCTCGGGTCGTTCGCGGGGCCGCGCTCACAGTGTTGGAGAACGAGTACATCGACGCCACCGTCGCGCTCGGCGCCGCGGATCCGCGGGTGCTCGTGAGACACGTGCTCCCGAACTGTCTGGCTCCGATCACCGTCCAGTCGACGCTGAACTTCGGTTTAGCGATCATCGACCTGGCCGCCCTGTCGTTCCTCGGGTTCGGCGCCTCGGCGGGGACTCCGTCGTGGGGGCTCATGCTCTCGAACGGAGTGAGTCAGGGACTTCTCACCGGCGTCTGGTGGTGGTCCTTCTTCCCCGGGTTGTTCCTCGCGCTGACCGTTCTTGGGTTCAACCTGCTCGGCGACGGGATGCGTGACGCCCTCGATCCGCGGATGCGTGAGGCGGTCGACTGACCGATGCCGGAGCTGTCGGCCATCCGCGAGCGCGGGCGGCTCGTCGCTGGCGGTGCCGTCGTCGGCGGAATTGCGACACCGCTTCTCATGGTCGGACTAGTCGTCGCCGCGGGAACCCCACCGATGGCCGCCGCTGAGACGGCGTTCGCGTTCGGCGGGCTCTGGTTCGGGTTCGGACTTCTCGGTTGGGCCGGCTCCGTCGCGTCGGGGCGAGCGGTCGAGGCCGCACAGGAGCATCTCGAGACAGGCACCGAGTGGACCGAGCGTCGGTCGCGCCGCGCGATGGCACGAATCGGCGGGTTCGGAGGCGGAACCATGGTCTCAGCTGCAGTCCTCGGAACCATCGTCGGATAATTTCTGTTCTCCGTCAAAAAGGAACGACGGGATGGCCGCGGGACACAGACGCGCGGGCTAGGACGCTCGCCGGTGTCGCACTGCCGTCCGGGTCGATCAGTCGCCCGCAGTACGGGCGTTCTCTTCGATCGGCTCGCTGTCCCAGTACGCGTGGTCCGCGTCGTTGCGGAAGCACTTCGCCCGACGCCGGTCGTTGACGGCGTAGTCGGGCGGCGCCGACTCCCGACAGGCCGCGCGAGCCTCCGGACAGCGCGTGTGAAACCGACAGCCCGTCGGCGGGTTCCGTGGCGACGGCACGTCGCCGTGGAGCGTCGCGAAGTCCTCCTCGCGCGCCTCGGTGCTCACCCGAGGGACGCTCGCCAGCAGCGCCTTCGTGTAGGGATGTGCGGGATCGGCGAAGATCTCGTCGACCGGGCCCGTCTCGACGATCTTGCCGAGGTACATCACGGCGACGCGATCACAGATGTGCCGGACGACGCTGAGGTTGTGCGCGATAAAGAGGTACGTGAGGCCGAACTCGTCTTGGAGGTCGTCGAGCAGGTTGAGGATCTGCGCCTGCACGCTCACGTCGAGCGCCGAGACCGGCTCGTCGAGCACGACGAACTCGGGGTCGAGCGCGAGCGCGCGGGCGATCCCGATCCGCTGGCGCTGTCCGCCCGAGAACTCGTGCGGGTAGCGATCGATCTGATCGGCCGAGAGGCCGACGCGTTCGAGCAGGTCTCGGGCGGTCTCGCGGCGCTCGGCCTGGTCGGCGACGCCGTGAATCTTCAGCCCCTCCGTGATGATGTCACCGGCGGTCATCCGGGGGTCGAGACTGGAGAACGGGTCCTGGAAGACGATCTGCGCGCGCTTCCGGAACTGGGTCAGTTCGCCGTCGGACATCTCGAGGAGGTTCTCGCCGTCGAAGGTGATCCGCCCCTCGGTGGCTTCGCGCAGTCGGAGCACGGTCTCGCCGGTGGTCGACTTCCCGCAGCCGGACTCGCCGACGAGCCCGAGCGTCTCGCCCTCGGCGACCTCGAAGGAGACGCCGTCGACCGCCTTCACGCTCTCCGGCTCGTTGCCGAGCACCCGGTCGACGATCGACTGCTCGTTGGCGTAGTACTTTCTGAGCCCCTCGACGGAGACGAGCGGTTCGCCGGCGGCAGTCGCCTCAGTGCCGGGGTCGGCGTTCGTGTGCGAGTCGACGGTAGCGTCTGTGTGTGAGTTGGTGTCGCTCATTCGGAATCACCGCCGAAGTAGTCTGCAGGAAGCGCCTCGTCCGGGTCGTACGGACGCTCCGCGAGGACGCACTTCGCGCCGTGTTCGGTCGCGGCGTCCACGACGATCTCGTCCGGCTTCTCCAGGCACGATTCCATCGCGTTGGGACACCGGTCCGCGAAGTAACACCGGTCGTCCATCTCCGAATCGAGCAGCCCCGGGACGTTGCCGGCGATCGGCTGGAGCCGCGGTTTCGGATCCTCTAAGTCGGGGATCGATCCCAACAGCCCCTCGGTGTACGGATGGACCGGATCGTCGAACACCGCGTTGAGCGTTCCCCGCTCGACGATCTCGCCCGCGTACATCACGCACACCCGATCGCACATCTCCGCGATGACGCCGAGGTCGTGCGTGATGAGGATGATGCTCATCCCGCGCTCTTCTTGGACCTCCCGCAGGAGGTTGAGGATCTGCGCCTGGATGGTGACGTCGAGCGCGGTCGTCGGCTCGTCGGCGATCAACACGTCCGGCTCGCCGGCAAGCGCCTGCGCGATCATCGCGCGTTGGAGCATGCCGCCGGAGAACTGGCCGGGGTACTCGTCGACGCGGTCGGCCGGGTCGGGGATACCGACCTGTTCGAGCAGTTCGATCGCCCGGTCCATGCTCTCCTCGCTGGTGTAGCCGCGGCCGGGGATGATCCCGTCGAGGAGGTACTGGCCGAGCCCGTACCCCTGCGTTCGCGACCGCGTCGATCGGGGGTTCGCGGTCGCGCGCCGCTGCACCTCGACGGCCTCGGCGATCTGCTCGCCGACCGTGATCGAGGGGTTGAAGCTGCTCATCGGGTCCTGGAAGATGGTGCTGAACGACGGTCCCCGGAGCGACCGCCGGACCCGCGGCGGAACCGTTCGGAGGTCGACGTGGTCGCCGTCGACGCTCACCGCGTCGTTCGACCGGAACTCGTCGGCGAGATCCGGACTCCGGTACCACACTTCGCCCTCGGTGATCCGTCCGGGCGACTCCACGAGGTCGATCAGCGACAGCGAGGTCACCGACTTGCCGGAGCCGGACTCGCCGACGATACCGAGAATCTCGTTGTCCCGGATGTCGAAGGAGACGGATTCGACGGCGTTTATCTGTCCCTCTTCGGTGAAGAACCGGGTCGAGAGGTTCGAGACGGAGAGCACGTCGTCGGCGTCCGGGCCGCGACCGGCGCCGGACGCCGCCTGGAGGCGCTCGCTCATGCCGCACCCCCTTCACCCTCGATACCCGGATCGAGGGCGTCGCGGAGCCAGTCCCCGAGGAGGTTGATCCCGATCACCGACAGCATGATAGCGAAGCCGGGAATCGACGAGATCCACCACTGTCCCGAGGAGACGTAGTCGCGCCCCTGCGCGATGTCGAAGCCCCACGAGAGCGTCGTGCCGGAGAACCCGAGGAACGACAGCGAGCTCTCCAGGAGGATGATCGCCGCCACCTGCACCGTCCCGAGGACGATGATGGGGGTGATCGCGTTCGGCAAGACGTGCCGGAGGATGATCGCGTTGTCGCTGGCGCCGAGCGCGCGGGAGGCTTTCACGTACTCCTGTCCGCGCAAGGAGAGCGCCTCCCCGCGGGCGACGCGGGCGAACCACACCCAGTTGACGAGCCCGACGACGATCACCACGGTTATCGGTAATACGAAGCTCTCCGGCATCTCCGGTGCCAACCCGGCGACGACGAAGGGATCGGGGATGTCCACCGCGGCGCGACCCCAGAGCCCGATGAGCGCGACCGCCAACACGAGCGACGGGAACGCGAGGCTGACGTCGGCGACGCGCATCAGGGCGTCGTCGACGGTCCCTCGGTGGTAGCCGGCCAACAGGCCGACCGGGACTCCGACGGCGGCCGCCAGCAGCGTCCCGAGCACGCCGACGGCGAGCGACGTGCGCGCGCCGTATACGATCCGCGAGAACATGTCTCTCCCGAGGCTGTCGGTACCGAACACGTGGTCCGGGTCCGGCTCGATCTCGACGGTCTCGGTCACCGTCTGGATCTCTCCGTCGACCATCTGGGAGGAGGTCCGCTCCGCCGTCTCGGAGAACCCGACCGGCGGCAGCTGACTCTGATCGAGCTGTTGGGCAGTCGGGTCGTGCGTGGCGACGAACGGCGCGAAGGTGGCGACCAGAATGATGCTGATCACCAAGACCAGTCCGATCTTCGCGAGCGCGCTGTTTCTAAACTCCTTTTTGAGATTGCGAATGACACGTGCGGAAACCATTAGTCGTTCACCACTTGTGGGTCGAGATACGCGTAGACGGTGTCCACGAGGACGTTCACGAGCACGAAGCTCGTACCGATGACGATGAGACTACCCTGTAACACCGGCCAGTCGCGTCGATTGATGCTCTCGATGACGAGGGTGCCGAGCCCCGGCCACGAGAAGACCGCCTCGGTGATCACCGCACCGCCGATCAGCGTGCCGAGCTGCAGGCCGAGAACGGTGATCACGGGAATGAGCGTGTTCCGAAGCGCGTGTTTGTACCGGATCAGCGTCTGCGGAAGCCCCTTCGCTCGGGCCGCCTGCACGTACCCCTTGCTGAGTTCGTCGAGCATCCCCGAGCGGGTCAGTCGCGTGATGAGCGCCATGAAGTACGTCCCCAACGCGATCGCGGGGAGCGTGATGTACGCGAGCCACGCGAGCAGCGTGCCGAAAAACGGCTCCGAACCGACGAGCGAGAGCGCCACGTCGCCGACGTCGACGCCGCGTCCGCTCGTGTTGAACACGTTGAACTCCACCGCGAAGACCAAGATGAGCATGATGCCGAGCCAGAAGTTCGGCGTGCTGATCCCTCCGAGCGAGAGCAGCGTCGCGCCGTAATCTATCGGCTCGTTCCGTCGGGTCGCGCTGAGCACGCCGAGCGGGATCGACAACGCGATCGCGACGATGCTGGCGGCGAGCGCCAACTCCACGGTCGCCGGGAGCCGACCGAACACGAGTCCGACGACTTCCTGTCCCCGGATGTACGAGAACCCCATATCACCTTGAAGCAGTTTGAACAGGTACTGTCCGTACTGGATGTACAGGGGTTGGTCTAAGCCGAGTTCCGTGGCGATCGCTTGTCGCGTCTCCGGACTCGCGTCGAGCGGGGCGACCGCGTTGATCGGGCTCCCCGGGGTGACGAAGCGGAGCGCGAACACGACGGTGACGACCCCCCAGACGACGCCGAGTCCTTGGAGGCTTCTTTTGAGTACGAATCTGCCGAATGACATTAATAACTGGTGTGAGACGGTCGTCTGTCGTTACTGTCTCGTGGCCGTGTCGGGGTCGATGAACTCGTCGCTCCGCGGCTCCCACGAGATGTCGTTCGAGACGCCGTAGACGCTGAACTGCTGGTGGAGGAACACCCACGGCGCGAGGTCGTGAGCGAGCTGGTTCGCCTCCTGGAGGAACTCGACGCGTTCGTCGGCGTCCTCCGTGTTCTCGGCCTGCCGGATCAACTCGTCGAGCTCCTCGTTTTCGAGGACCGTGAGCGCGCCGTTCGAGGTCATGAGCGGGGTGATGGTCTGGCTGCCGTCGAACTCGGCGTTCCCCCAACCGAGGAGGTTGAAGTGCGGCTTGTCCTCGATGTTCCCTGTCGTGATGTCCTGCACGAGCGATGAGAACTCGCGCTGTTCGAGCTCACAGGAGACGTTCGACAGCGAGTCGATCTGGCTCGCCGCCGCCTGCGCGATCTCCACGTCGCCGAGGTAGCGACCGATCGGCGTTTCGAGCGTGATCTCCGCGCCGGCGAAGCCGGACTCCTCGACCAGTCGCTCTGCCTCGTCGGGGTCGTACGGGTAGGGGTCGATGTCCGGGTTGTACCCGACGTGCTCTTCGAGGGTCGGCTGGCCGGTGATCGTCCCGAAGCCGTTGAGGACGTTCTCGATGATGCTCTCGACGTCGACGGCGTAGTTCATCGCCTGGCGGAACTGCTGGCTGGAGAACGGCTCGACGTCGTAGCGCATCTGCAGGAAGATGATCCGCGCGCTCGGCACGGAGCTGATCCCGGCGACGTCCGACTCCTCGACGCGGGAGACCTCCTGTGGCGGCACGTTCGTTATGATGTCCGTCTCCTCTGCGAGCAGCCGGTTCACTCGCGTACTCGACTCGCTGGAGGCGCCCATCGTGAGTTCGTCGACGGGGACGTCGCCGCCCCAGTAGTCGTCGTTCGGCTCGTAGACGACCTCGTTACCGGAGTCGTACTCGGTGACGACGAACGGACCGGTGCCGTTGGTGTTCTGGTTGATGTAGTTCCCGTCGTTCTCCTCAACCCACGACTGCTGCATGACCTCGCCGTTCGTCGCGAACAGCTGGAACGCGATCGGGTTGAAGCCCTCGAAGTCGACGGTCACTTCGCCGTCGCCCGCGATGACCTCGTCGATGACCCCGAGATCGTTCGACTGCGGGCTGACGATACCGACCTCGTCGTCGACGATCCGGCGGATGCTGTACGCCACGTCCTCGGCGGTCAGCGCGTCGCCGTTGTGGAACGAAACGTCCTCGCGGAGCGTGAACCGGACGTTGCCGTCGTCGGTGCGCTCCCAGTCCGTGGCGAGGCTCTCGACGATGCCCCCCACCTTGTCGCGGTCCATCAGGCCTTCGTACGCCTGTCCGGTAATGATCTCCGTGTTCGTCTCGGCGTGGTCCTGCGGATCGAGCCCGGAGTCCATCTGTCCCATCGTGACGCCGATTTCGAAGCGCTCGTCGTCGCCGTTACCGCTTCCGTCGTCGCCGCTGCTTCCGTCATCGTCGCTGCTTCCGTCATCGCCGCTGCTCCCGTCGTCGCCGCCGTTTCCGGAACAGCCGGCGAGGCCGACTGCGGCGGCGGTTCCGGCGTACGTGAGCATCGTCCGTCTGTTGACATGATTTCCGTTATCAGGACTCATAACATACCTCATACGAGGGAGTGTTATGAACCTAACGACGTTGAGACCCGCTGTGGCCGTCACATCTACTGATCTCTTGTCACGACGACTGGACAAGTATTTAGGAGACGGACGAATTTCTACGGATATGCGACGAATCGATCCGGGCGAGCGCTGGGGCGACGTGATTGCCGACAGCGAGGCGACGGCCGACGCGTTCCGCGAGCGGGACTGGACCGCGATCGCCGCTCACCCGGGCGACGTGAATCCGGTCACCGACGCGACGCGGCTCGACGTGCTGTTGCCAGGCTCGGAGTTCGACGCGGCGAACGAGGCGGTCGGCGACGCCGCGATCGACACGGTCCGCGTGTACGCCGCGTCCGCGGACGGCGTCGAGTATCGGCTCGTCGTCGCGGAGGACGCGGACGCGGCGATCGCCGTCTGCGTGCCGACGTATCTCGGCGCCGCCGAGTTCGACGCGCTCCGCGAGGCGGTCGGCGCGGACGGCACGCTCACGGTTCGGCTCCGCCCCCTCGACGACCGCGACGTGGTCGAGATCGAGATGACCGACCCCGACGTCTTCTTCGAGCCCGAGTCGGACGCCTGAGACGGGTAACGCCCCCCGAGCCAGACGCCTGAGGCGGGTAACGCCTCTTGAGTCAGACGCCTGAGACGGCTCAACGCTCGCGCGTAACGCACGCGCATGTGTATCGCGCCGAGAGAACACTTCGACGTATTCATAGTTGTGCGATCACGATCATCTGTATGAATCGAGCAGAGAAGGCGGCCCTCCAGCTGCAGGCGGTCGCCGTGTTACGGATGCTGAAGGAGACGCGGACCTACGAGGAGCTGTCGACGGTGACGGGGCTGCCGGCCGGCGACCTCAACCGGTACGTGAACGGCCACGTGCTCCCGGGCACCGACCGGGCGAGCGAGGTCGTCGAGGCGGTCGGTCGCGACGCACTCGCCGACGAACTGCTCGCTCGCGTCGAGTTCGACGACGAGGGGTACGTCGACAACTCCGGAGTCGTCTTCGATCAGTCGTTCCTCGACCTGGTCGCGCCCGTCGCCGCGGAGACGTTCGGGTTCGAGTCACCGGACGTCGTGCTCACCGCCGCCACCGACGGGATCACCCTCGGCGCGGCGATGGCCTCCTTCTTCGACGCGCGGCTCGCGTACGCCAAGAAGTCGAAAGAGACCGCCGTCGAGGAGTTCATCGAGTCGCGCCAGCGACTCGCGTCCGGGATCGAACTCACCTACTACCTCCCCGCGAGCGCCATCGACGCCGGCGACACCGTCCTCGTCGTCGACGACCTGATCCGGTCGGGCGAGACCCAAGAGCTCCTCTTGGACATCGCGCTGCAGGCGGACGCCGACATCACCGGCGTGTTCACCCTCATCGCGGTCGGCGACGAGGGGATGGAACGCGCGCGAGCGATCACCGACGCGCCGGTCGGTGCGCTGACCACCTTCGAGTAGCTCGCGATACCCACGTTCGCGCATTTTCCTTAGCTGGCTGACGCCTCAAAACGAATTTCGATCCACATCTGTGGATACATACCGGCGTCTTTCAGCAAGGCTTATCACCCGATCCGGAGGTATCCTCACCTGTTCAATGGGGCTTACAGACATGCTGGCGGCGCGGTTCAACGTGGAGGCGCACGACTCCGACGTCCGTACGGAGCTTGTCGCGGGGCTCACCACCTTCCTCGCGATGTCGTACATCATCGTCGTGAATCCGTTCATCCTCGCGGAGGCGATTCAGATCCCCGGCTACGAGTTCTTCGAGGTGGTCCAGATGATCGCGATCTCGACGATCGTCGCCTCGGCGATCGCGACGCTGGTCATGGCGCTGTACGCCAATCGACCGTTCGGGCTCGCGCCCGGGATGGGGCTCAACGCGTTCTTCGCGTTCACCGTCGTGATCGGGTTGGGAATCTCTTGGCAGACGGCGCTCGCCGCCGTCTTCGTCGAAGGGGTGCTGTTCATGGCGCTGACCGCCGTCGGCGCGCGGAAGTACATCATTCAGCTGTTCCCGGAGCCGGTCAAGCGCGCGGTCGGCGCCGGTATCGGGCTGTTCTTACTGTTCATCGGCCTCCAAGAGCTCCAGCTCGTCGTTCCCGACGACGCGACGCTGGTCACGCTCGGCGGCGTCTTCGGGAACCCGTGGGCGATCCTCGGGATTCTCGGGCTGGCGCTGACGTTCGCGCTGTGGGCCCGCGGCATCACCGGTGCCATCATCATCGGCATCCTGACGACCGCGGCGGCCGGCTGGGCGCTCACCTTCGCGGGCGTGTTCGAGCGCGGCGTCGTCACGCCCGAGACGCTCCCCGCGGCGCAGTACGACATCACTCCGCTCGCGGGTGCGTTCGTGGACGGGCTCGCCGACATCGAGCCGCTCACGTTCGCGCTCGTCGTGTTCACGTTCTTCTTCGTCGACTTCTTCGACACCGCCGGGACCCTCATCGGCGTCTCGCAGTTCGGTGACTTCCTCGACGAGGACGGCGACCTCCCGGAGATGGAGAAGCCGCTGATGGCCGACGCGGTCGGTACCACCGTCGGCGCGATGATCGGCACCTCCACGGTGACGACGTACATCGAGTCGTCGGCCGGCATCGAGGAGGGCGGTCGCACCGGACTCACCGCGCTCGTCGTCGCGCTCGGGTTCATCGCGTCGCTGGCGCTGATCCCGTTCGTCGCCGCGATCCCCGAGTACGCCTCGTTCATCGCGCTGATCGTCGTCGGCGTGATGATGCTCCAGGGGCTCGTCGAGGTCGACTGGTCGAACCCGGCGTGGGCGGTCTCCGCGGGGCTCACCGTCACCGTGATGCCGTTCGCCTACTCGATCGCCGACGGGCTCGCGGCCGGGATCGTCGCCTACCCGCTGATCAAAGTCGCCCTCGGCGAGTACAACGACGTCCGGCTCGGGCAGTACGTCCTCGCGGTGCTGCTCGTCGTCTACTACGTGTTACAGACGCGCGGCGTCATCCTGTAGCGAGGCCGGTCGTCCACCGCCGTTCGACGCCGTTTTCACTCGATTCCGATTCGGTGAAAAAACCCCCGCGTGAGGTAGCTTTATTTTCATGGAAAAGCGTGATAGATCCGCCATATATGACGGACGTTACCCTTCGCCGAACCCAGTTGGCGACGCCGGCGAGCGACGAGAAAATGATGCACTCGGCGGCCGACAGCGACGCCGACGAGGTGTTCCTCGACTTGGAGGACTCGGTCGCACCGAACGCCAAGCCGGCGGCCCGCGAGCCGCTGATCGAGGCGGCCCGCGAGGAGGACTGGAGCGATAAGGTCCTCAGCTTCCGGATGAACGGTATCGACACGAAGTGGTGGTACGACGACCTGATCACCGTCGTCGGCGAGGCCGGCGAGCACATCGACGACGTGATCATTCCGAAGGTCAAGTCCGCGAGCGACATCCACACCGTCGAGAACCTGCTCCACCAGATCGAGGTGAACAACGACTTGGAGGTCGGCGGTATCGGACTCGAACCGCAGATCGAAGACGGCGAGGGGATCCACAACGTCCACGAGATAGCCCACGCCTCCGACCGGCTCTCGTCGATCATCTTCGGCCCGGGCGACTACTCCGCGGCGATGGGGACGCCCGGACTCGACATCGGCCAGTTCCCGGAGTACCCCGGCCACTACTGGCACCACGCGCTCTCGGAGTGCAACTCCGCGGCGAAGTCCGCCGGTCTGCCGTGTCTCGACGGTCCGTACGCGGACATCGAAGACGCCGACGGCTTCCGCGAGTCGGCCGGGAACGCCAACATGATCGGCTGTGACGGCAAGTGGGCGATCCACCCCTCGCAGATCGAGATCGGTAACGAGGTGTTCGCGCCGGACCCGGAGACCGCCGAGCGCGCCAAGCGCATCGTCGACGCCTACGCCGAGGCCATGGAGGAGGGCAAAGGCGCCGTGAGCGTCGACGGCCAGATGGTCGACGAGGCGACCAACAAGATGGCCCAAGACATCGTCGAGACCGCCGAAGCGGCCGGTATTCTGTAACCGCCCGGCCACGCGCACGACCCGTTCACTCTCGACACACCGACGTTTTCGCGTCGCTCGCGTCTCGGAGCACGGCGCTCCGAACGGTAGCACGCGTGGCGGCGAACTACTCACCGGTTGATTTCGCGACCGCTCTCCGACGGCGGTTGGCAGACCAAGCGCGGTATTATCCACCGAGTTCACTGCAAACGCGCACCTCCGGTCGACTCACGAGTCCGTTGCCGACTCGTCGGTCCACCAATATAACGTGAGACTGACGGCCTTGTCGAGGCCGAAGACGCCGGACCTCCGGTCGACGCTCGCGGTGTGCGGTACACTCAGTTCGACGCGGGAACCGCCGTCGAACTGGATCGCGATCCCGGACTCGGTTTCGGCGAGCGTCTCCGCGACCGAATCCAGTCGCCCGAGCAGTTCCGACCGATCCACGGTGGAGTCGTCGCGATCCGACCGCCGGGGCACCCCGCCGAACACCGGGTCGACGTCGACGTCGCTGGACCGGTTCGAGAAAACCGCGTTGATCGCCGCCCCGATCAGCAGTAGCAGGCCGATGACGTAGAGCCACGTCAACAGGACGAGGATGCTCGCGACGAGGTTGCCGCCGGTCGCTCCGGATTTGAAGAGCGTGAACACGGCCTGGGCGATCGCGATGCCGACGGCGGCGAACGCGGTCCCGGGGACGATCTCCAGCGGAGCGACATCGGTATCCGGGAAGATGTAGTACATCGGGTAGAACACGAGGAACAACCCGACGATGGTTGCGAGGGCTCGAAGGCCCACCCCGACCAGTCCCGTTTCGATCACGGGGAGGCTGCTCCCGATCACGCTGGCGGCCACGATCGCCAGCGTCACCGTGACGAGTAAAACCAGTCCGTCGCCGAGCTGGTCGGCGAAGGTGTTCTCTGACTCGGTCTCGTAGATGTCCGAGAACGCGGTGTCCAGCCCCCGGAAGATCCGCATGGCGCCCCAGACGAGGAACGCCGCCCCGAGCAGCGAGACCGACGCGTCCGCTTCGGTCAAGCCCTGCTGGATGACTGCGCTCGCTTCGGCCGTGAGGACCGCCTGCATGACGCCGACGATCGAGTCCTGGAGGGCGGTGTTCTGGGTCCGCTGGACCAGCGTCAACACCAACAGCATAAGCGGGAGGATCGAGATGAACGCGTGATAGGCGATCGACCCCGCCACGAACGTGAGCTTCTCGACGCGGACCTCGTGGACGACCGCCCGCAGCAGTTCCTCGGCCCGGTTTCGAGTGCGTTGCATGGCCTGGTAGTCGCCATCGGTAAACATGAAGCTACGGCCGGCGCCCGGATGCCGACAGCGGGCACCGCCGTCGAAGGCCCCGATCCGGACGCAAAGACACCCGGTCACAACCGTCTCTGACACACCCCCGAATCCCGCCGACGTTGAACGCAACCGCTGTACTCGCGGACCGTTCTCGACAGGTGTCGACAGGTATCGAATCGTTCTGTATCCACCCGTACGCGAGTCGCGGTCTCGACCGATTCGGCGACGCTCGCCGGTGTGTGAGCTTTGCTGTGGCGTTTCGCCGGTCGGGTGTGTTGTCGGTGTGGCAACCGCTCGCTGATCGCCGATTCCGTTTATAAGGGCTCGATCAGTTCGACGGCGTGCCCGTCGGGGTCCTTGATAAACGCGGTCCGCGCGCCGGCCTCCGGCTGGTCGCCGGGCTCCTTCACGACGCCGTGGTGATCGATCCGGTCGAACGCCGCGTCGACGTCGTCGACGCCGACGGCGACGTGGTCGTAGCGGTCGCCGTCGTCGCTCGGCTCCTCGCCGTCGGTGTCGGAGAGCTGGAACTCGACGCCGGCGTCGTCGGCCACGTACACGTTCCGCGTGGTGCCGTCCTCGGTGGTGAACTCCCAGGAGCGCTCGAACCCGAGCTGCTCGACGTACCAGTCGGCGGTGCGGTCGGCGTCGGCCACGTTGAGACACGTGTGGAGTATCTCCATGCGTCGGCGTGTCGCGGCGGCAGTATAAATCCCGGCGACCGTCCGCGTCGTTGGCGCCGTCGCCGGCTCGGCGAGCGCACCGGCGACGTCGACGCTCTCGACCGGGATCGGATCCGGCACGTATTTATCATTAACAAAGGTTTTATTCGGCTTTCGCTCCCCGTCTATAGCATGGCAACTGAGCCCACGCGGGGGAGTGACACGCCCGATCTCGACACGTCGGCGGCGTCGCTCGGCCACGACCGACCGGACGTTCCGGCCTATCGGGCGCTCGCGTCGGATCTCCGCGAGCGCGTCGCCGGCGAGGTCCAGTTCGACGAGTACGCACAGGTGCTGTACGCGACCGACGGCAGCATCTATCAGGCCCGGCCCGCGGGCGTCGTGATTCCGCGCTCGGTCGACGACGTGCAGGCGACCATGCGGGTCGCCGCCGACCACGGCGTTTCCGTCATTCCGCGCGGGGCCGGCTCCTCGCTCGGCGGCCAGACCGTCGGTCCGGGCTGTGTCGTGCTCGACTTCTCGACGCACATGGACGAGATCGTCGAGGTCCGGCCGGACGACCGCCGCGCGGTGGTCCAGCCCGGCGTCGTTCAGGATCGCCTCGACGACCGGCTGGCCGAAGACGGGCTGAAGTTCGCGCCCGACCCGGCCTCCTCCGCGCGGGCGACCGTCGTGGGCGGCATCGGCAACAACTCCACGGGCGCGCACTCGGTGCGCTACGGGATCACCGACGCGTACACGGAGGAGCTGACGGTCGTGCTCGCTGACGGCTCGCTGCTCCGCACCCGCGAGGTCGTCCTCGACTCGCCCGAGTACGAGGAGATCGTCTCGAACGACGATCGGGAGGCCGCGCTGTACGAGACCGTCCGGCAGCTCGTCGAGGAGAACGAGGCCGAGATCGACGAGAAGTACCCGACTCTCAAGCGCTCGGTCTCCGGGTACAACCTCCACAAGGTGATCTACGAGAACGACGACGGCGAGGACGTGATCAACCTCTCGAAGCTGTTCGTCGGCGCCGAGGGGACGCTCGGGACGATCGTCGAGGCCGAGGTGTCGCTCGTCACCCGCCCCGAGGAGACGGCGCTCGCGCTGTACACGTTCGACTCGCTGGTCGACGCGATGAAGGCGGTCCCCGAGGCGTTGGAGTTCCCGGTGAGCGCGGTCGAGCTGATGGACGACGAGGTGTTCTCGCTCGCCGCCGGGTCACAGGAGTTCGCGCAGTACGCCGAGCCGATCCCCGACCGCGCCGCCGCGGCGCTCATGCTGGAGTGGGACTCGGAGCTGGTCGACGACTTCGAGGGCGCGATCGCCGACACGAACGCGCACTTCGTCGACGAGGGCGACGCCTTCGACGTGCTGGAGGCGTACACCGCCGAGGACCAGGCTGACCTCTGGAAGCTCCGAAAGGCGGCCATTCCCCTCTTGATGAGCATGCAGGGCGACCCGAAGCCGTATCCGTTCATCGAGGACGCGACGGTGCCGCCGGAAGAGCTCGCGGAGTACGTCGGACAGTTCGAGGAGGTGCTGGAGAATCATGACACCTCGGCCGCATACTTCGCGCACGCCGGGTCCGGTACGCTCCACATCCGCCCGATCCTCTCGCTGAAAGAGGAGGAGGGCGTCGAGAAGATGCACTCCATCTCCGAGGACGTCACCGACCTCGTGTTGGAACACCACGGCGCCTTCTCGGGCGAGCACGGCGACGGGCTCGCGCGCACCGAGTTCAACCCGAAGATGTACGGCGAGGCCCTCTGGAGCGCGTTCCAGGAGCTCAAGTCGACGTTCGACCCCGAGTGGCGGATGAACCCCGGAAAAGTGGTGTACGTCGACGGCGACACCGCCGCCGAGCGCGGCTACCCCGATACCGCCGCCGACACCGACATGCGCGAGAATCTCCGGTACGGCCCCGCGTATCAGTCGATCGAGCCGCAGACGGCCCTCGACTTCTCCGACGAGGGCGGGTTCTCGCACCTCGTCGAACTCTGTAACGGCTGTGGCACCTGCCGGGAAACCGACTCCGGCGTCATGTGTCCGACCTACCGCGCCTCCGAGGAAGAGATACAGGCGACTCGCGGCCGGGCGAACATGCTCCGGGCCGCCATCAGCGGCGAACTCGACGAGGACGAGATCCACTCCGACCGGTTCCAAGAGGAGGTGCTCGGGCTCTGCGTCGGCTGTAAGGGCTGTAAGAGCGACTGTCCGACCGGCGTCGACCTCGCGAAGCTCAAAGCCGAGGTGAAACACGAGCACCACGAGAAGGAGGGGTCCGGCTTCCGCGAGCGGATCTTCCGGGACATCGACCGCTTCTCGGCGCTCGGGAGCGCGCTCGCGCCGATCTCGAACGCGGCGACGAAGGTTCCGGGCGCTCGCGCGGTGATGGACGCGGTCGCGGGGATCGCGCCGGACCGAGAGCTGCCGACGTTCCGGTCGACGAGCTTCGAGGAGTGGTTCGAGTCCCGCGGCGGCCCGGCGGTCGACCCCGCCGAGGCGGTCGACACGGTCGCGCTGTTCCCCGACACCTACACCAACTACAGCTACCCGGCGGCGGGCAAGGCGGCCGTCGAGGTGCTGGAGGCGGCCGGCGTCCGCGTCGAGGTGCCGGACGACCTCGCGCCGTCCGGTCGGGCGGCGTTCTCGACCGGGTTCCTCGACGCGGCCCGCGAGCGCGCCGAGGCCAACGTCGCGGCGCTCGCGCCCCGCGTCCGCGACGGGCAGTCCGTCCTCTTCGTCGAGCCCTCGGACGCGGTGATGTTCCAAGATGAGTACCACGACCTCCTCGACGGCGAGGACGCGGCGGCGGTGTCGGCGGCCGCCTTCGGCGTGTTGGAGTACCTCGACGCCGGCCGGGTCGACGACCGGGTGGCGTTCGACGCGCCCGCGGAGTCGCTCACCTACCACGGACACTGCAACCAGAAGGCCACGAACAAGGACCACCACGCGGTCGGCGTGCTCCGTCGGGCCGGCTACGAGGTCGACCCGCTCGACTCCTCCTGTTGCGGGATGGCGGGCTCGTTCGGCTACGAGTCGGAGCACTACGACCTCTCGAAGGCGATCGGGCGGATCCTCTTCGACCAGGTCGAGGAGAGCGGCGGCGAGACGGTGACCGCCCCGGGCGCCTCTTGTCGCTCGCAGTTGGGCGACCGCGACGGCGCGGAGAACCCGCCGCACCCGATCGAGAAGGTCGCCGAGGCGGTGACCGGGCCCGCGCCCGACGCGGTCGCCGACGCGGGCGCCACCGGAGCGACGAGCCCGTCGCCGGCCGACGACTGAGGCCGCTCGCCGTCCGACGATTGAGTCCGCTCGCCGTCCGCGCCGCTTTTTGATTCCGTACTCTCGTCGGTCCGCGATGCCGCCGCTCGCGGGTCGCGTTTATAAGTAAAAAGAGCCGCACCGCCGTGCCGGTCCCGCGTTCAGAACACGTTGGGGAACAGCACGTAGCTGAAGAGCAGACACAGCAGCCCGACGCCCGTCGCGTAGTACAGCAGCGGGATCATGTTCAGCCGCATTACCCGCCCCTCCTGTCCGAGGAGGCCGACCGTCGCCAGCGCGGCGACGAGGTTGTGGATCGCGACGAGGTTCCCGATGGCGCCGCCGACGGCCTGGGCACCGACGATGATCGTGCGCGGGAGCCCGAGCTGCGTCGCCGCCTCGAACTGGAACGCCCCGAACGTGATGTTCGAGACGGTGTTCGACCCGGCCATCGCGGCGCCCAGCGCGCCGATGAGCGACGCGAAGGCGGGGTAGGCGGGGCCGAGGAGGTCGGCAGTCGTCTGCGCGAGCAGGACGATCATGCTGACGCCGCCCGGTGTGCTCCCGGGATGCGCGCCGGACTGGAGCATCACCTGCACCATGGCGATGACGAAGACCAGCGCGATGAACGGCGAGACGATCTTCCGGGCGGCCTCCTTCCAGGCGTCGCCGACCTCCTGGCCGGACATCCCGAAGATCGGGATCGCGATCACGGCGCTCACGAGCAGCCAGAAGCCCGGCACGTTCATCCACGCGACGGCGCCGGTGAGGTCGGTGCCGAGAATACCGCCCCAACTGACGACGAAGATATTCCGGTTGATGAAGCTCGAGATCGGGTCGACCGCACGGGTGACGACCAGCAGGATCACGAGCAGGACATACGGCGACCACGCCTTCAAAAGCGACATGTCCTCGCCGCCGCTGAGGTCGGCCGCCTCGGCCTCGGGCGAGACGCCCCCGCGGGTGTCTGCGCCCCCGCCGTTCGATCCGTTCGACTGTCCCGGCTCGATCGACCCGACCCAGTGGTCTTTCCACCGGTCGCGGTCCGGGAACTCCCACTCGTCATCGGGCAGGAGGTACCCTGCACGCAGGATGCTCAGGATGATCGCACCGCCGACCATCGATCCGATGAGCGACGGGAACTCGGCCGTGAGGAACCACGCCGAGATCCAGTACGGCACCGCGAAGGCGATCCCCGACGCCAGACAGAGCGGCGCGACCTCCCAGGCCGGCGCCAGCGAGCGGTCGTCCGGGTCGCCGAAGAAGTAGACGACCATGCCGACCGCGAACAGCGGCATCACGAACCCGACTAACGCGTGGTACGTCGCCGCCCACGCCGCCACTTCGCGAGAGAATCCTTGGACGGTCATTCCGCCGTCCTGGATCGCGACGCGAGTGAACTCGACGCTCTCCAACGGACTCTGGATCCCGACCACGATCGGCGTTCCGACCGCGCCGTACGTGACGGCGATGATGTGGCCGATGATTCCGGCGATGACCGCCGCCAGCGCCGGGAAACCGAGTCCGAGGAGCAGCGGAGCGACGACCGCGGCCGGCGTTCCGAAGCCGGCGGCGCCCTCGATGAACGTCGCCATGAAGAAGGCGATCAACACGATCTGCACGCGCCGGTCGTCGCTGACCGTCGCGAATCCCCGGTTGATCCGGTCGAACGCACCCGCCTCCATCAGGGTGTACAACAGCACGAGCGCGCCGAAGACGATCCAGAGGATCTCGATGGCGGTCATGAAGCCCGCCGCCGACGCCGCCGCCAGCCAGTTCACCGGCATGTTCCACGCGAAGTAGCCGACCGCCAGCGCCGTGACCCACGCGAGCGGCATCGCCCGCGTCGCTGGCCAGAGTAACCCTACCAACAGCACGCCGGCGAGAAGCAGCGGAACCGCGGCGATCGCGACGTCGATCCCGGTCGTCATGGTGCGCTCCCCCGACTACTCTCGTTCACTCGGTTTCGACACCAACTCATGTGACAGGTAATCATCCTCATACGACACGAATCACATCATTGTCTTTCATGATAAAAGCTAACCTTCGAACAACAGACATCTCGCGTCGAGCCGGTTCTCCGTCGCGGCGGCCGGAGGGGTGACGACTCTCACCGCTGCCGCGGTCGTTTCCCTCGACAGTCACGCCGCGACCGTCAGCACCACAAAATGTCAATAGAACGAATATTAGCGCCGCGATAACCACTCTCCCGAAACGTCATGTCGATCTCGTTTTACGTTCTACATGACCGCAGCGAGATGCGTCGGGCGCGAGACGACGCGTCGACGTCGGCGTACGCCGCCCGTCCTCGACGTCGGCCGGCGCGACGCGCGACCGGTCAGCGGTCCTCGTCCGGTTCGGCGGCGAGCGCCGCGTCGCGAAGCTCCCGGCAGCGGCCGCCGCCGATTTCGAGCTCCGGGACCGGCGTCGGGCTCCCGTTCGCGTCGACGGCGACGAAGACGAAGTACGACTCCGTCGTCAACTCGCGCTCGCCCGTGCGGGGCGACTCGCGGTACGCGCGGATCCGCGTGCGGAGGCTCGTTCGCCCGACCGCGTACACGTACGACTCGACGATGCAGGTGTCGCCCTGCGGCACCGGCCGCTTGAAGTCGAGCGCGTTGATCTTGGCGGTGACGCACGTCTCGCCGGCGGCGCGCATCGCGGACATCGCGCCGATCTCGTCCATCCACTTGACGACGTTCCCCCCGTGAGCGGACTCGTAGTTGTTGGTGTGGGTCGGCTGGACGCGTTGGCGGTTCTCGATGTACGTGTCGCTGACGGTCGGCATGCTCGGACTCACACGTCGCCCGGTGAAAGCGGCGTCGGCGCGTCCGTCGGGTCAGTGCCGCCAGAGAGCCGTCTCTCAGTGCCGCCGCGGATCGTCGCTTTCCCCCCACAGCACCCGGTACGCGAGGTAGCCGAGAAGCAGCGCGAACGCGAGCGTCGCGGCGGTCTCGGCGAACCAGACGGCGGCCCGGAGGAACCGGGTCACCACGCGGATCGCGACGAGCCCGCCGAACACCGCGGCGACGACGGCGAGCCCTGCGACGGCGGCGCGAAGGCGTTCCATGGCGATCGGTTCGGCGGGCGCGCTCAAAAACGCGCGTTTCGGTCGCGGCCGCCCACCGTCTGATTGTTTAACGTTCACGTGCCGCATCCGGTTACTGTGGCTTTTTGCGGCGACGGCGACAACACCGGAGACGATGACTCCCGCACTCGACGAGATCGACCTCGGGACGGTCCCGCTCGGCCGGACCGGGCTCCGAACGAGCGAGCTTCAGTTCGGCACCTGGCGCTTCGGTCGCGTGACCGAAGCAGGAAACGTGGAGATCGACGAGGCCCGCGCCCACGAACTGCTCGACGCCTACGAGGCCGCCGGCGGCCGCTACATCGACACCGCCGACGTGTACGGCGGCGGCGACTGCGAGCGCTGGATCGGCGACTGGCTCGCCGACCGCGACCGCGAGCGCTACACCGTCGCCTCGAAGGTGTACTGGCAGATCCGCGACGGCGACCCGAACAGCCGCGGCACGAACCGGAAGAACATTCGCCACCGCGTCGACGCGCTCTTGGACCGGCTCGACACGGACTACGTCGACGTCCTCTACATCCACCGCTGGGACGACGAGACGCCGGCCCGCGAGCTGATGAAGACCTTGAACGGGCTCGTCGAGTCCGGGAAGGTCCACTACCTCGGCGCCTCGACGCTCCGGCCCAACGCCTGGAAGGTCGCCCGCGCCAACGAGATCGCGCGCAGCGAGGGCTGGGAGCCGTTCACCGTGCTCCAGCCGCGCTACAACCTCGTCGACCGCGAGGTCGAGGGCGACTACCTCGAGTTCGCCCGCCGGCAGCACCTCGCCGTCTCCCCGTGGAGCCCGCTCGGACAGGGCTTTCTGACCGGCAAGTACGACCGCGACGAGGACCTCCCCGAGGAGTCGAAAGCGGCCGAGTCGACTCGCTTCCAGGAGGCGTACCTCACCGAGGCGAACTTCGACGTCCACGACGAACTCGACGCGGTCGCCGACGAGGTCGACGCTTCGCCCGCCCAGACCGCCCTCGCGTGGCTCATGCACCGCGACGGCGTCACCGCGCCCATCGTCGGCGCTCGGACCGTCGACCAGCTCGAAGAGAACCTCGCGGCCGCGTCGATCGACCTGTCGACGGAGCAGGTCGACCGGCTCACCGCGGCGAAGCCCGGCCCGTACGACGGGCTCTGAGACGCGGCGTTCGATTCGGGTCGCACTCTCCGGCCCTGTTTCCCCCCCGATTCGACAGCGGGACTCCCGTTCGAAACGGCTGCTTGCTGACGGCTGCTTCTCGATGGAGTGCGGGAGTGCGTGTACCGATCCGGTGGTGCAGTTCTTTATAAGTGGAGCAGCGGTGTCGCTGTCGATTATTTATCAATCGTTGTTGACGCGGCGATCGCTTCCAACGCCCCAACCGCACCACTGGAAGACGTTCCTGCTCGCTTCGCTGCGCGGGCTGCGACTTCCATGCTCCCGCTCGTTGCCCTCGCGGGACCGCAACCGCAGCCTCACGCCTCCCCAGCCTCGTCGGCCGGCGCTTATAAGCGCCGGCCGACTCCCTCGCGCTCGNTTCGCGCCGCGTTGCGGCGCTCACCGGAGCGCGCCACCGCAGTCGTTCATTTATAAATGGCCGTCGCCACCGCTCGCGGTTATTTATAAACCACGTCGCTGGCGGCGGTCTGCAACACCCACTCCCGTAATCGGCCACCGGCGTCCCTGTACTGACGACGGTCGGAGAGAACGTGTCTCCGGCTACGGGCCTCAACGCGGCAATTCGTTGTTTCTCACTCGTCTCGCTCGTCGTCGCTGACCTTCCCGTCTGCCACATCCCCCGCCGTCGCTGCCGGGTCGCGCGCCTCGGGATCACCGTATCCGCCGCCGCCGGGCGTTCGGACCGTCACCGTCGTCCCCGCCTCCACGTCGACGGTCGCCTTCGCGGGAACGGGCTCGCCGTCGATCAGGTTCTCGCCGAGGCCGCCGGACTCGCCCCCCTCGATGCCGGCGGGCGCGCGGCGGCGGCGCTCGGTCAGCAGCGAGACGGTCGCGGCGGTGTCGATCCGGACCGCCCGCTCCAGCCCGAGCCCGCCGCGGTGGCGTCCCGCGCCGCCGCTGTCCGGGCGGAGCGCGTAGCGCTCGACCGTCAGCGGATACGCCGCCTCCAGCGCCTCCACCGGCGTGTTGAGGGTGTTCGTCATCCCGACCTGCACGCCGTCCATCCCGTCGGCGTCCGGTCGGGCGCCGAACCCGCCGCCGATCGTCTCGTAGTAGGTGAACGACGCCCCGGAGCCGCCCCCGCGGCTCCCGATGGTGACGTTGTTCATGGTGCCCTGGCTCCCGGCGGTCACCCGGTCGGGAGCGGCCTCGCCGAGCGCCGCGAGCACCACGTCGGTGACGCGCTGGCTCGTCTCGACGTTCCCGCCGACGACCGCGGCCGGCAGGTCGGGGTTCAGGATCGAGCCGTCGGGCACCGAAATCGACACCGGCTCGTAACAGCCGTGATTCGGCGGGATCTCCGGGTCCGTCACGCAGCGGACGACGAAGTACACCGCGCTCTTCGCCACCGCCAGCGGCGCGTTGAGGTTCCCGGCGACCTGATCGGCCGTGCCCGCGAAGTCGACCGCGAGCGACCCGCCCTCGACCGTGACCGCGGCGCGGATCGGGATGTCCTCGTCGGTGACGCCGTCGCCTTCGAGCGCGTCGGCGGCCTCGTAGGTGCCGTCGGGCAGCCCCTCGATCGAGGCGGTCATCCGATCGCGGGAGTAGTCGATGACGGCGTCGAACGCGGCTTCGAGCCGGTCCCGGCCGTGCTCGTCGGCCAAGTCGCGGAGCCGGTCGCCGGCCCGATCGTTGGCCGCCAGCTGCGCCTCGAAGTCGGCCCGGCGTTCGGCCGGATTCCGGACGTTCGCGAACAGGAGATCGAAGGCGTCCTCGTTGCGCTCGCCGGCGTCGACGAGCCGGAGCGGCGGGATTCGGAGCCCCTCCTGGTAGATCTCTCGGGCCCCCGCCGGCATGCTTCCGGGCGCCATCCCGCCGACGTCGGCGTGGTGCGCCCGGGAGACGGCGAAGCCGACCACGTCGCCGTCGAGCGAGAGCGACGAGACGAGCGTCACGTCCGGGAGGTGGGTGCCGCCCGTGAACGGGTCGTTGAGGACGAAGACGTCGCCGGGCTCGGGGGCCCGATCCCGCACCGCCGCGACCGCCTCCGGCATCGCGCCGAGGTGGACCGGAATGTGTTCCGCCTGCGCGACCATCCGACCGTCGGCGTCGAAGAGCGCGGTCGAGCAGTCCCGCCGCTCCGTGATGTTGGGCGAGTACGCGCCGCGGATCAGGACCGTCCCCATCTCCTCGGCGACGCCCTCCAACTGGTTGCGGAGCACCTCCAACGTCACCGGGTCGATGGCGCCGTCCTCGTCAGTGGTCGCGGAGCCGCCGTCAGCGGTCATCGGCGTTCACCCCCGGCGGCGCGCTCCAACACGACCGTTCCGTCCCGCCGCACGCGACCCCGCCAGTCGGGCGGTACGACGGTCGTGCTCTCGGTGCCCGCCAGCACCGCGGGCCCGTCGGGGGTCGCCCCCGGACCGAGCGCGTCCCGGTCGTACACGGTCGCGTCGACCGCGCCCGTCTCGGGGAAGACGACCTCGCGGGTCCCCCGCGTCGCGTCGGCGCCGCCGGACCGCGAGACGCTCGGCGCCTCGACGTCGACGGTGGCCGTGCCGCGGAGCGTGACGGCTTCCACCGCGGCGTCGAGCCGGTAGCCGTACGTGCGTTCGTGGGCCGCGGCGAACCGCTCGGCGAGGGCTTCGGGATCGGCCGAGCCGCTCTCGGTACTCCCGTCACCGCCGATCCCGGCGTCGACGGTCAGCTCGAAGCTCTGTCCCGCGTACCGGCAGTCGGCCGCGCGCTCGACGCTCGCCGCGTCCGGGTCGGAGACGTCGCCGAGGACTCGCTCCGTCAGCTCTTCGAACGCGCTCTCGAGGTCCCCGGCGGACGCGTCGGCGAGCGACAGCCGGACCGTTCGCGCCGCGTCGTGGGTCTCGTCGGCCGCGAGCAGGCCGTACGCCGAGAGCACGCCGGCCGGCCCCGGGACGAGCACGCGGTCCATCCCGAGGCGGTCGGCGAGCGCCGCGGCGTGCATCGGTCCGGCTCCGCCGAACGCGACGAGGTCGAACGCGCGCGGATCGCGCCCGCGCTCGACGGTGACCGAGCGGATCGCCCGCGCCATCGTCGCGTTGGCGACGCGGAAGACGCCCCGAGCGGCCGCGGTCGCGGCGTCGAGGCCGGCGCCGTCCGGTCCGTCGTCCCCGCCGACGATCCCGGCCGCGTCGGCGAGGCGGTCGAGCGCGTCGCGCGCGGCGTCCACGTCGAGCGAGAGGTCTCCGCCGAGCGCCGCGTCGGCGCCGATGTACCCCAGCAGGACGTCCGCGTCGGTGACCGTCGCCTCGGTGCCGCCCTTGCCGTAACAGGCCGGTCCGGGGTCGGCGCCGGCGGACTCCGGGCCGACGCGGAGCGCGCCGCCGGCGTCGGTCCACGCGATCGACCCGCCGCCCGCGCCGACCGTCTCCACGTCGACGGTCGGGGTGCGGAGCGGCACGTCGGCGATCGTCGTCTCCGCGGTCCGCTCGACGCGCCCGTCGCGGACGAGGCTCACGTCGCTCGACGTGCCGCCCATGTCGAAGGTGACGGCGTCGCTGGCGACCGCGGCCGCGCCGACGACCCCCGCGGCCGGCCCGGAGAGCACCGTCGTCACCGCGCTCTCCCTGACGGTTTCCGCGTCGGCGACGCCCCCGTTCGAGCGCATCACGCGCGGCTCCGGGAGCCCGAGGTTCCGAGCGCCCGCAATCACTCGTCCCAGGTACGCGTCGAGTTCGGGCGTCAGGTACGCGTCGGCCACGGTCGTCCCCGTGCGCTCGAACTCGCGGAACTCCGCGAGCACGTCGTGGGAGGCGGAGACCGGCACGTCGAGCGCTTCGCGGAGAACGTCGGCAACGCGCGCCTCGTTTTCGGGGTTCGCGTACGCGTGCAGCAGCGAGACCGCGACGCTCTCGGCGTCCGCCTCGGCGACGTCCGCCGCGATCTCGCGGACCGCCTCGGGGTCGACCGGGCGCTCGGTCCCGTCGGTCGTCGCGCGCTCGTCGACTTCGAAGCGCCGCCGGCGAGGAACGAGGGGATCGGCCTTCTGCGCGCCCAGATCGTAGAGTGACGGCCGCGTCTGACGGCCGATCTCCAAGACGTCGCGGAAGCCGGCGGTCGTCACGAGCGCGGTCCGCGCGCCGTCGCGCTCCAACAGGGCGTTCACCGAGGCGGTGGTCGCGTGCGCGAAGGCGTCGACGGCCGCCGGATCGATCCCGGCCGCCTCGCAGGCCTCGCGGATCCCGTCGAGGACGCCGTCGTGTTGCGGGGTCGTCGTCGGCACCTTCGCCGTGGTGAGGTCGTCGCCGGCGACGAGCGCCACATCGGTGAACGTCCCGCCCACGTCGACGCCGAGTCGGACTGGGGCCGTCTCGCGGTCCTCCCTATCGGTCGGCACAGTACTCCACGAAGTTCCGGAGGATGCGGAGGCCCGTCTCCCCGCTCTTCTCGGGGTGGAACTGGGTGCCGAACACGTTGCCCGCGTCGTTGGCGACGACCGCCGGGAAGTCGACGCCGTAGTCCGCGGTGGCGACGACCGCGTCCGGGTCGTCGGGCTCGGCGTAGTAGGAGTGGACGAAGTAGGCGTACTCTCCGTTGACGCCCTCGACGATCGGGTGGTCGCGCTCGACCTCCAGCTCGTTCCACCCCATGTGGGGGACCTTCCGGTCCACGTCGAACCGGACGTTGGTGCCGGGGATGAGATCGAGCCCGGTGACGTCGCCTTCGCCGGCGTGGTCGGCCTCCTCGCTCGCGGTGAGCAGCATCTGCATCCCGAGACAGATCCCGAAGAGCGGGCGGCCGGCGTCGGCGTGGTCGGTCAGCGCCTCGCGCAGCGGCCCGGCGTTCTCCATCCCCTCGCGGAACGCGCCCACGCCCGGCAGGACGACGCCGTCGGCGGCCGCGAACGCCTCGGGGTCGTCCGTGATCTCGACCGACGCGCCGGCCCGTTCGAGCCCGCGGGTCGCCGACCGGAGGTTCCCGAGGCCGTAATCGACGAGAACGACGTCCGCCAGCGTCTCCGCGGGCGGTTCGAAAGTGCTCATACCGCCACTGGGAGGGGGACGGAAAAATCGGTTTCCCTTGTGGCAGGGGGTCGACCGTCCGCACCGCGTCGCCGAGGGCGGTCGGTCGTCGGCGCTACTTCAGCGCCGACTCGGCCATCCGCCGCGGGAAGCCGGTGATCAGCTCCCAGATACTCATCTCGACCTCGTCGGAGCGCAGCCGCGACCGGAGCCGCTGGCTGAACAGCTCAACGGAGATGATGAGTAGGAAGATGGCGAGCAGCGTCGCCATCATGTTGGTGAACCGCAGCAGGTTCTGCTGAGAGGCCAGGACGTACCCGAGCCCGCCCGCGCCGATGACGCCGACGGTGACACCGATCCGGACGTTGATCTCGAAGATGTACAGCGTCCACGCGATGAAGGCCGTCCGGACCTGGCTCAACATGCCGAAGAAGACGATCTGCGGCTTGCTCGCGCCGGTCGTTCGCATGGCTTCGATCGGGCCGTCCTCGATCTCTTCGAGTTCGTCGACGAACAGTCGGCCGAGGTTCCCGATCGTGTCGAACGCGATCGCGATCGCGGCGGAGGAGGGACCGAGCCCGAGGAACGGGATAAAAATGAGCGTCCAGACGATCGCCGGGACCGCCCGGATAAAAGACATCGTGCCGCGGAAGATGAAGTTAAACGGAAACGGGGTGACGCGCTCGGAGCCGAGCGTCCCGAACACCAGCGCGAACGGGAAGCCGAGAATCGTCCCGACGAACCCCATCGCGAGCGTGATGCCGGCCTCGCCGAATATCTGGAAGATCCCGAGCTCCTGGAAGAAGAACGCGTAGATGTCGGCGGGGTTCGGCGGGAACTGGAACAGCAGGCCGCCGATTTCCGGGTCGTACAGCAGATTCCCTTGACTGATGAACTCGAGGTATCGTCCGACGTCGAGAAACGGGATCACGCCGAAGTAGTCGGTGATCGGGAAGAACCCGGTCAGCGATTCGCGGAACGTCTCCAACCGCGCGTCCGGATTCAGGAGCTCCGTCGCGGCGAACGCCTGGAGGGTCGTGAACGCCAGGAACGCGATCAGTCCGAGCCAACCGAGCGCTCGGCGTCGTCGTGTCTGCTTGATGTTCTCGAACTGTTCGGCGATGCGGTCGGGGACGGTGTCGTCCGATCCGACTGCCCCCTCGGAGTTCGATGTGTCTGTTGTCACTCGTAGATCAGCTCGGTTCTCATCACGTCGAGACGACGCCGTCGGCCGCGGCGTCAGCGTCTCCATCGTCGCTCACGAACATCCCCTCGGTGTCGATGTCGCCGTAGAGGTCGTCGATAACGTCGATCGTCAGATCGTCACGATACCCGTCGAACACTTTCTTCCCGTCTCTGAGTCCGATGAACCGGTACCCGAACTTCCGCGCGATGTTGACCTGGTGGAGGCTGCAGAACGTCGTGAGACCGCGGTCCTCGGAGGCGGTCCGGAGGTAGTTCATGACGCTCTGAGCGCTTCCGGGGTCGAGGCTCGCGACCGGCTCGTCCGCGAGGAGAACCTCCGGCTGCTGAACGAGCGCGCGGGCGATGCCGACCCGCTGCTGCTGGCCGCCACTCATACTGCGCGCCTTCTGTTCGGCCTCGTCGAGCAGGCCGACCGTGTCGAGCGCGTCGAGCGCGCGGTGTTTCTCCTCGTCGTCTTGGAGCTGTAACACGCTGGAGAAGAACGTGGATCGGTGGACGCCACCGGAGAGGGAGTTCGAGTACGCCGTCATGTCGCCGATGATGTTGTGCTGCTGGAAGATCATCGCGACCTCGGGACGGGGGTCGATCATCGGCTCCTCGGCGATCGTGATCTCGCCTTCTGTCGGCGAGAGCAGTCCGCTCAGCGTCCGCAACAGGGTGGATTTTCCGGAGCCGGAGACGCCGAGCACGATGACGAACTCCCCTTCGGGGACCTCGAAGGACACGTCGTCGAGCGCGACCGTGTCGCCGAATCGCTTCGTCAGACCGTCTACATCGATGTAAGTCATAATAGAGAGCGTGCAAATAGCCGCCTCAGTCTAGAGGTCGCCCCACTCCAAGCCGAGCTCTTGACCGAGTTCCGCGACGGGATCGTAGTCGCTGGTGCTCGCCTCGACGACGCCGCTGAACCAGAGCGCATGGGCTTCGACCAGATTGAGCTCGTCCTGCTGTGCGTCGCTGAGCTCGGATTCGTCCATGTCGAGGATCTCGGGATCGATGTTGAGTTCCTCCGCTATGTCCGCCTGCGACTCGTGCTCGAACGCCTCTTGAGGCGCGTCGATCATCAGCTGTCGGATCTCGTCTTTGAGCGACTCCTCCCACGCGGCGTTGCTCACGATCGGTGCGCGCGGGATCGGGTCGGAGACGGCGAGGAGTCGGAGCTCGGGGTCGTCTTCGCCGGCCCCGTCGTACTCAGCCGAGATGTCGACGAACTCCTGTGACATCTCGTCGAACTGCTCCTGCGGGACGTGTGCGGCCGTGGAGAACGCACCGGTCCCCGCGGCCGCGATCCGGTCGTCTTGGATGAGCTGCTCCCGGGCCGTTGAGTGGTCAGAAGTGCGGAGTTCGAAGGCCTCGGGCGAGCTGGAAGGGGCCTCCCCGATGTCGAGCCCGGCGTTACTGAGCATGAGCAGCGGGAAGAGCGTCCCGGAGACCGAGGTCGGTGCAGCCGACGCGACAACTTCGCCTTCGAGGTCGGACAGCTCCTCGATATCGCTGTCCGCCCGCGTGGTGATGAGCGAGAAGTACTTCTCGGCGCCGTACGCCACCCGCATCCCCGTCACGTTGATCTCCTCGGGAATCTGTGCGACCGCACCGGGGGAGGTGTCCGCGAAGACCCGGTCGCCCTCCCCGGCGCGACGGAGCTCCTGTGCCGTCCCGGAGTAGCTCGCGGTCGGCTGTTCGATGATCTCGACATCGGCCTCGGACTCGATGTACTCGAACAACGGCTGGTACTGGACCTGGATGTCGATCTCCTCCTCCGCGGGGTTCATGACCCACGTGACCTCCGTCGTGGAGCTGTCGGAACTCCCTGCCGTGCCGCCGTCGGAGCCATTACCGTTTTCGCCGTCGCCGCCGTCGTCACCGGAACACCCCGCGAGCCCGACGACGCCGGCCGCGCCCGCTGTTTTCACGAATCTTCGCCGGTTCGCTGACCACTTGTTGTCGGACATACGTGTGTGTGTTTTGTCCACTCGACTAATCATTTTCTATGTTTCATATATAGAATTACCCGAATTGCCGCTTTTTCAGCGCGTTTGAACCAGCACTCGGCGGTTCGTCTACACCACCGCTTCGATTCGGGTGTCAATCGCGTTCCGACTCGACAATCGTCCGGATTCAGAACTCGCCGAGTCGCGACTGCCCGGACCCGCCGTCGCTCCGATTGTGAACGCCCGCCAGCTCGCTCGCTCGGGCGATCGTCTCGAAGAAGCCGTCGCGCTGGCTCCGGTCGTACAGCGTCGCCGCGGGGTGAACGGACAACAGCACGCGACGGGACGCGTCGGCGATCCGGGCGTCGACGACGGTCCCCGACTCCGAGGTGATCGCGACCGACCGGTCGAGCAGGTGCTCGCTCGGGACCTTCCCGAGCGTCACGATCAGCTCCGGGTCGAGCCGGTCGATCTCGGCGTCGAGGTAGCCGCGGCAGTTCGCCAGCTCTTCCGTAGTCGGGTCCCGGTTGTCCGGGGGCCGACAGCGTACGCAGTTCGTGATCCGAACGTCTGCCCGCGCGAGCCCGGCGTCGCGCAGCGCGTCGTCGAGCACGTCGCCCGATCGCCCGACGAACGGCTCGCCCCGCTCGTCCTCGTTCGCGCCCGGCCCCTCGCCGACGAACAGCAGGTCGGCGTCCGTCGGACCGACGCCGTCGACGATCTGGCTCCGAGACGCCACCAGCGCCGGACAGCGCTCGCACGACGGCACCCGGAGGTCGGCGTCGAGCGCGTTCCCGTTCTCGGTCATACTCCGTGTTGCGGGCGGGGCCGGTATAAGCCCGTCTGCGTCGGCACGGTGAACCGGATGCGCGATCGTGGTGCGGTGCGAGCGTCGATGTCGGCGTCGCGTGAACGGCGACCTCGCTACTCGTCCGGGTACTTCGGCTCGCGGCGCTCGGCGCGCTCGGTGGCGCGTTCGAGGACCTCGCGGACCGTGTCGGGCCCGTCGCCGGCGCGGTACACGTCGCCGTGGCCGGGGTACATCGCCTCGACGGTGTCGGGGAGTCGGTCGAGCAGGGTGTGGAGGCTCTCGATCAGGGTCTCTCGCGACTGCCCCGGCATGTCGGTGCGACCGAACGAGCCGTCGTCGAACGCGCCGTCGTTGTAGACGACGACGTCGCCGGAGTAGAGGCGTTGTTCGCCGAGCAGCGAGACGTGATCGTCGGCGTGTCCGGGGGTGTACACGACCTCGCAGGGCTCGTCGCCGATCAGGATCTCGTCGCCGTCGACGAGCGCCACGTCCCGTCGGGGGTGGGAGGCGTGGGCGTACAGCGTCGCGTCGAACCGGTCGAGCACCGCGTCGAGCTCTCCGACGTGGTCGTGGTGTTGGTGCGTCAACACGACGCGATCGAGTTCCTCGATCCCCGCGTCGGCGAGCGCCTCGGTGATGACGTCGTCGACGCCGGGCATCGTTCCGGCGTCGACGAGCGCCGGCGCGTCGCCCGGCACGAGGTAGGCGTTACACGTGAACTCCTCCGCGTCGGCGGTGACGGTGATCGGCTCCATACCGCCCCCGAGGGGACCCGGCGAGTAAAAACGTGCAGTCCACGGCCGGCGACGCGCCGCGGGCGGCGTCGGTAGATCTCGGCAGGGGATTTATCCGGAGTGCTGCGTTAGGTACACGTACAATGGGCTTCGGAAGCTACGACGAATCCGAACAGGAGAACCAGGACCTGGACGCGGATTTCGACGACGACGACGGAGTCCGAGCGGCAGAAGAGGTACACGATGGGTCCGTCGACTACGAACCCGGCGCGTCGAACGACGAGCTACTCGACCGCCTCCAAGACATCAAGGCCGAGGAGCGCTGAGCCGGGTATTCGGGGTCCCGAGCGACTCCGCTCCCGCCTCGCGCGCTCTCACCCTTCCCCCGCGCGCTCCCGCTTTTCTCCCGCGCGGTCCCACCGATGACTGCGCCGAGCCGGACGCTCGGCGTCGCTTTCTCTGACGGCGACCGGACCAGCCGCCTCGCCGGTGCCGTCGTCACCGCCGACGGGGTCCTCGACGGCCTCGGCTTCGAGCGCTGTGCCGTCGGCGGCACCGACGCGACCGAGGCCGTGATCCGCCTCGCCGACGCGCTCGACCGCGAAGACGTCCGCCACGTGGCCTGCGCCGGAATCGCCCCCGCGTGGTTCAACCTCCTTGACCTCCACCGAATCCGCGAGGCCCTCGACCGGCCCGTGTACGCCGTGAGCTACGAGGCGAGCCCCGGGCTCGAACCGGCGCTTCGCGAGGCGTTCAACGGCGACGCGCTCGCCCGTCGGCTGGACGTGTACCGATCGCTACCGCCCCGGACCCGCGTCGACGACCCGAGTGAGGGCGATTCGCCGGCGGCCGGTCCGCTGTTCGTCCGCGCGGTCGGTCTCGATCCCGATCGCGCGGCGGCGGCGGTCCGCGCGGTCACCCGCGAGGGGTTCCGTCGACCGGAACCGCTCCGGATCGCCGCCATCGCGGCGAGCGCCCACCGCGAAGCGATCCGGCGCGAGCAGCACGGGACTGAGTAGCCGCCCCCCGTCGTCCGCGCCGGATATATACCGTCACGGGGTGACCGCCCCGACATGACCGACGACGCCACAGCCAGCGTCACGTTCCGCGATCGCGAGCGGATCGCTTCGACCGACGCGCGCGCCGCCGCGCTCGACTGTCTCGCCGCCGGAATCGAGGCGTCGCTCCCGGAGCGGCTGCTACCGAGCGCCGTCACAGTTCACGCCGAGTCCGACACCCTCCGCGTCGAGGGCGTCGACGGCGCGGTCGGCGAGTACGACCTCGCGGCGTACGACCGGGTGTTCCTCCTCGGGGCCGGGAAGGCGGCGGCGGGCACCGCGGCCGCGCTCGTCGACGCCCTCGACGGCCACGCCGCGATCGACGCGGGCGCCGTCGTCACCGACGACCCGGAAGCGAAACCGTCTCCCGCGGGGATCGAGGTCCTCGCGGGTGACCACCCGCTCCCGAGCGATCGGGGCGCGGAGAGCGCGCGGCGCGTGCTCGATCTGGCCGCCCGCGCCGGCCCCGACGACCTCGTGTTCACCGTCATCACCGGCGGCGGCAGCGCGCTGCTCGCGGCGCCCGCCGACCCCCTCTCGACCGAGGACCTCCGCGCGCTCACCGACGCGCTGCTCGCCTGCGGCGCGTCGATAGAGGAGATCAACGCGGTTCGCAAGCACTGCTCTGCGGTCAAAGGCGGTCGGCTCGCCCGCGCCGCGGCCCCCGCGACGGTCGTCACGCTCGCGGTCAGCGACGTGATCGGCGACCCGCTGGACGTGATCGCCAGCGGCCCGACGGTGCCCGATTCCTCGACGTACGCGGACGCGCTGGACGTGCTCGACCGGTACGACCTCGACGTGCCCGCGGCGGTGCGCGAACACCTCCGCTCCGGCGCCGATCGAGCCGAACAGGCCGAGCAGGCCGAGCAGACGGATTCGGACGCGATCGACGGTCCCGTCGAGACGCCCGCCGCGACCGATCCCGCGTTCGACCGCGCCCGAGCGTTCGTCGTCGGCAACGGCCGAACCGCGCTCGACGCCGCCGCGGACGCCGCCGCAGACCGGGGGTACGAGCCGCTCGTGCTCGCGGCCGGCGTGCGGGGCGAAGCCCGGGAGGCGGCCCTGACGCACGCCGCCATCGCCGAGGAGTGCGCGGCTCGCGGGTCGCCGGCGTCGCCGCCCGCCGTGTTGCTCTCGGGCGGCGAGACGACCGTGACGCTCGACGGCGCGGCCGGGAGCGACGATCCGGACGCGGAGGGGTCCGAGTCTGACGACCCCGGGTCCGGCGGTCCGAACGCGGAGTTCGCGGCGAGCGCCGGGCTCGGACTCGCGACCGGTGAACTCGGCGCCGGGGCGAGCGACCCGGACCGCGTCGTCGTCGCGAGCGTCGACACGGACGGGATCGACGGCCCGACGGACGCCGCGGGCGCCATCGCGGACGCGGCGACGCTCGCCCCCGGGGACGCCCGCGACGCCCTCGATCGACACGACGTGTATCCGGCCCTCGACGATGCGAACGCCCTGCTTCGGACCGGTCCGACCGGAACGAACGTCAACGATCTCAGGATTATCGTCGTCGAAAAGGGCGCAGACGGATAGACCGGACACAGCGGTCGAAGTGCCGAGACGGGTCGCTCTCGGGGTGAGCGATATCGGAAAAAATCGGGCCGACCGATTACGTCGCGCGGCGTTCCTTCGCTTTCGGGCGGAGGTTCGTGTAGCCGCACTTGCGGCAGCGCTTGGCTGCGGGCGCGTTGCGGGCGTTACAGCGCATGCAGATCTGTCGGTCGAGGTTGCGGCGTTCCGCGGCGTCGAAACTGGCCATACGACTACTGCACGGGCGACGCTGTAAAAGGTTGCGAGACGCGCCGGGGGAGTCCGACGGGTGGAAGAGCGCTGATCGACGTTACGCGCCGGCTTCCGAGAGCGCAGCCTCGATGTCCTCGCGCTGGGTGACGCCGACGAACCGGTCCACGACGCCGTCGTCGTTCTCGATGATGAGCGTCGGCAGCGAGCGGACCTGATACTGGTTGGCGACGTCCTGCTCCTCGTCGACGTTCACCTTCTGCAGCTCGAAGGCGTCGCCGAGGTCCTCCTGGATCTCCTCCAGGATCGGGTCCTGCGTCTTACACGGGCCGCACCAGTCAGCGTGAAAATCCAGCAGTCGAACAGTCATTATCCGGCGTAATCTACCGTCGGCCGGCGCATAAGAGTTTCCCACTCGTGCGCTTGCGACCCGTGCTCGCGCCGCGAGCGAAACGTTTAGAACGTCGCGTGGCGCACCCACGGGTATGAGCAGTGGCTCCAACTCCGGCGGGCTGATGTCCAGTGCGGGACTCGTCCGCTACTTCGACAATCAGGGCCGGGACGCGATCACGATCGACCCGAAAACCGTCCTCGCGTTCTGCGTCCTCTTCGGCGTGTTCGTTCAGGTCCTCTCGCTGACCGTCGCGTGAGGCGTCCGTTCGGCTCGTTTCGTCTCCACCCTCCCGAGCCGTAGCGCGCCCTTTTTGCCCGTCCCCGACGGACCGACAGCCATGCAAGCAGGCGTCATCGCCGTGCAGGGCGACGTGGCCGAGCACGCCGCGGCCGTCCGGAACGCCGCGGCCGCCCACGACGAGTCCGCGTCGGTCGTCGAAGTGCGCGACTCAGGTATCGTGCCCGACTGCGACGTCCTCCTCGTGCCGGGCGGGGAGTCGACGACCATCTCGCGGCTGATCCACCGAGAGGGGATCGCCCCGGAGATACGCGAGCACGTCGCTGACGGAAAGCCCGTGCTCGCGACGTGCGCCGGGCTCATCGTCTGTTCGCGCGACGCGAAAGACGACCGCGTCGACGCGCTCGGGCTCGTCGACGTCTCCGTCGACCGCAACGCCTTCGGCCGCCAGAAGGACTCCTTCGAGGCGAACATCCCGGTGGCCGGGCTCGCCGACCGCTTCCACGCCGTCTTCATCCGCGCGCCGCTCATCGACGACGTCGGCGACGGCGTCGAGACGCTCGCGTCGGTCGACGGCCGACCGGTCGCGGTCCGCGACGGTCCCGTCGTCGCCACCGCGTTCCACCCGGAGCTCACCGACGACCCGCGGATCCACGACCTCGCCTTCTTCCCCGAGAACGAGGTGGTCGCGTGAGCGACTCCGACCGCGACGCGGCTTCCTCGGCGGCCGTCCTCGACGAGCTGTTCGCGACCATCGAGTCTCGCAAGGAGGCGCTCCCCGAGGACTCCTACACCGCGTCGCTGTTCACCCACGAGAAGGGCGAGAACGCCGTCTTAGAGAAGATCGGCGAGGAGTCAACGGAGACGATCCTCGCGGCGAAGGACGACGACCTCGACGAACTCACCTACGAGAGCGCCGACCTCGTCTACCACCTGCTGGTGCTGCTGGCGATGAAGGACCTCGACCTCGACGATCTGCGCGAGGAGCTCCGCGAACGGTTCTGACTCGACGTCCACCCCGGGTCGACATCCCGAGTGACAGGATGTAGTGGACGGCCGATATCACTCGAGCGGAATCTCGACGAGCGACATCGAATCCGTCGCGAGCGCGTCTCGTAACGCCTCCTCGAGTTCGTCGTGTCCTTCGGGGCGATACCCCTCGATACCGAAGCTCTCGGCGAGCGTCATGAAGTCGGGGTTCGTGAGTTCCGTTCCGAACGATTCGTCGCGATTGGCCTGCTGCTTCTCGGAGATGAGCCCGTAGTCGTCGTCGGTGAAAAGGAGGATAGTGTAGCCGCACCCCACTCGTGTCGCGGTCTCTATCTCGGCGCCGTTCATCAGAAACCCGCCGTCGCCAGTCGCCGCGACGACCGCCGCGTCGGTCGCGAGATCCGCCGCGATCCCTCCCGGGACCGAGATCCCCATCGACGCCAGCCCGTTCGAGATGAGACACGTGTTTGGTTCGTAGGTGAGGTAGTTCTGTGCGATCTGCATCTTGTGGCTTCCGACGTCGGAGATCAGGACATCGTCATCGTCCATCACGTCCCGTAGTACCGACAGCACCGTCCGGACGGTGAACGGATCTTCCGCCGACGGGTCGGTGGCGACGTCGTCGACGATGTGATCCCTGAGATCGCGGTACCAGGTCTCGTCGAACTCCGTCTCGCGCTCGTTCGTCCGCGCGGTGAACTCGGCGAGTGCCGTCGAGATATCACAGACGAGTTCGAGGTTCGGATTGTACGCCTCGTACACCTCCGCGGGCTCGCTGTCGATGTGCACGACAACGGTCTCCGCGCCCTTGTTCCAGCCGGCCGGGTCGTGCTCGGCGATGTCGTAGCCGACGGTGAGGATGAGATCCGCCATCTCGATCGCGTCCGACGCCTCCCGATGGTCACCGGAATCCAGCGTCAGCAACGACTGCGGCGACCGATCCGAGACCGCTCCTTTTCCCATGTACGTCGACGCGACGGGGATGCCCGTCGTCTCGACGAACTCGCGGAGTCGCGGCGTGGCGCCCGTCCGGACCGCTCCGTTCCCCGCGATGATCAGCGGCCGATCCGCGTCTTCGAGAAACGTCTGGACTCGCTGGAGCAGCTCCGAGTTCGGCGACGCGAGTCGGACGCGCTCGCGGACGTCCATCGGAGCGCCGTCGACCGCCGACCCGGCGATGTCCTCGGGGAACTCGAGGTGGGTCGCGCCGGGTTTCTCGTACTCGGCGAGTTTGAACGCCTTCCGGACGGACTCGGCGATGATGTCGGGGTCGTTGAGCTGGGTGTTCCACTTCGTGATCGGCTCGAACAGCTGGACGATATCCAGCGCCTGGTGGCTCTCCTTGTGGAGGCGCTCCAAGCCGCCCTGGCCGGTAATCGCGACGAGGGGGGCTTTGTCCAGGTTCGCGTCCGCGACACCGGTGATGAGGTTCGTCGCGCCGGGACCGAGCGTCCCGAGACAGACGCCCGCCTCGCCCGTGAGCCGGCCGTGGACGTTAGCCATGAACGCGGCCCCCTGCTCGTGTCGGACCGGGATGAACCCGATATCCGAGTCCCGAAGCGAGAACAGCAGGTCCTCGGTCTCTTCGCCGGGAACGCCGAACACGTGCTCGACGCCTTCGCTCTCGAGACAGCGCACGAGCAGATCTGACGCCTTCATTCGGTCGGTACCTCGTTCTCGTCGCTCTTCTCCGCCCGCTGTCGCCAGACCGTCTTGCGGTTGACGAACTCCTTGATCCCGGCTTCGGCGAGCTCGCGGCCGTAGCCGGACTGTTTCACGCCACCGAACGGAACCCGCGGATCGGACTTCACCAGTTCGTTGATATACGTGCAGCCGGCGTCGATACGGCCGGCCACCCGCTCGCCGCGGTCGAGGTCGTTCGTCCAGACGCTGGCCCCGAGGCCGAACTCCGTGTCGTTCGCTTTCTCGATGGCGGCCTCCTCGTCGAAGACCCGGTAGACGGCCGCCACGGGGCCGAACACCTCCTCGGCGTCGACGGGACACCCCCGCGGTACGTCCGCGAGCACCGTCGGCGGATAGTACGCCCCCTCGCGGTCGAGCGGTTCACCGCCCGTGAGCACCGTCGCGCCGGCGTCGACGCTCTCGGTCACCTGTTCGTGAATCCCTTCCATGAGGTCCTGTCGCGCCTGTGGTCCGACGTCCGTGTCGCGGTCCGTGGGGTCGCCGACGGTGAGCGACTCCACCGCCGCGACGAACCGCTCGATAAACGCGTCGTAGACGGCGTCGTGGACGACGAACCGCTTGGCGGCGATACACGATTGGCCGCCGTTCAGGTTACGCGCCCAGGCGCCGGTCGTCGCGGCGGCCTCGATGTCGGCGTCGTCGAGCACGACGTACGGGTCGCTGCCCCCGAGTTCGAGGACGGTCTTCTTGAGGTTCTCGCCGGCCGTCGCGGCGACCGCCTCTCCCGCCGGACCGCTCCCGGTCAGCGTCGCCGCTTTGACGCGCGGGTCCGAGAGGATCGTCTCGACGCGGTCCGACGGGATCAGCAGCGTCTGGAACGCGCCGTCGGGAAACCCGGCGTCGCGGAACACGTCCTCGATGGCGAGTGCACACCCCGGCACGTTCGAAGCGTGTTTGAGGAGTCCGACGTTTCCGGCGGCGACGTAGGGGGCCGCGAATCGAAACGCCTGCCAGAACGGGAAGTTCCACGGCATGATCGCGAGGACGGGCCCGAGCGGTTCGTAAACCGTTTTCACGGCCGAGCCCGGCGGACTCGGATGCCGCTCGTCTTGGAGGTAGCGCCCCGCGTGCTCGGCGTAGTGGTCACAGACCCACGCGCACTTCTCGACCTCAGCCTCGGCCTGGGCGATCGGTTTGCCCATCTCACGGGTCATCAGTTCCGCGTACTCGGCGGTCCGGTCACGGAGCAGCGTCGCCACCGTCGCGAGTTTCGTCTCGCGCTCGGCGACGGACCAGTCTCGGAAGGTTTCGAACGTCGATTCGGCCCTCGAAAGCCGGTCTTCGACCTGCCCGTCGTCGTGTTCGTCGTACGTTTCGGTCGTCTCTCCGGTCGCAGGATTGGTTCGTTCCATCGGTGTGTCAGCTCTGAGTTGTGGGCGCTCCCGAGTGGCTACCGAGTGACAAGTACCACATGGTTCAAACTCACATAGTTACCAGCCCATTACCCGATGGCGACGGTACGAACGACGCGCTCCCGACGCGGAACCCTCGCGTGTCAGCGCGGGAGCGGTGTCACCGTTCCCGCTCGAGTTCCCGATCGATATCGTCGACGTCCTCGGTCTCCAACTCCCGGCCGATCCGCCGCTCGAACTCCTCCTCGCTGATCTGCCCTTCGACGTACTGCCGGCGGAGGCGGTCCTGTCGGCTCTCCGACCCGCCGTTTCCGAGCGACGAGGACGACCGCGACCCCCGTATCGAGTCGGTCGCCGCGGAGTCGTCGTCGCTCAGGAGCCACGAGCCGGCCTTGTACGCGAGGTAAACAAGTCCGGCGAGGACCGCGAGCGAGACGATTCCCGAGACGATCGCCCACGCGAGACTCAGGATCGCGGAGACCACCGAGACGACGATGCTGACCCCGATCAGAACCGCGATCGCGATCGCGGCGTAGTAGAGGGCCTTCTTTCCGTCCATGCTCGCTCGTCGCGCTCGCCGACCCTAATACCTTCTCCCGGGGTCGTCGGCAACCATCTCTCGCGGATCGAGAGGGGCGTGTGATGGCGGAACGGCCGCCGACCTCCCGTCAGAAGACTTATTCGGCCCTGTGCTCGTAACCGAACGAAATGAGTCCCGAGCCGCCGTCACGGCCGAGCCGCGCTCGCACAGCACTCGGACCCGAGGCGCGCCCATGACCGATCCGGTCGAACCCGCCGATCCCGCCGACTCCGGGCTCGACCGCCGGACCGTTCTGACCGCGATCGCCGGCGCGGGTAGCGCCGCGGTCGCCGGGTGCTCCGGCTCGGGCCCCGCAAACGCGGAGACCCTCTCGATGGACGCGGAGACGCTCGACGATCTCGCGGCCCGATTCGCCCCGACGCTGTACTTCGACGCCGCCGAGCCGTGGTTCCCGACCGATCCCCGCCCGTACACGGTCGAGGAGGACGGCGAGACCGTCGTCGACGGCTTCGCCGCGTTCGACGGCTACCACGAGCGGTACGAGGAGGCGGGACAGCCCCCGAACCCGACCGTGTTCTACAACGGGATCCGGTACGCCGACTCGCCGCTCGCGGTCGTTCAGTTCTGGCTCTACTCGGCGTTCGACCAGTTCACGGCCAACTTCCACTGGCACGACTGGGAGGTGCTCCACGTCTTCGTCGACCTCGACACCGGCGACCCCCAGCTGTACGTCGCCAGCTCCCACTCTCGCAGCGTCCCCAACAACGAGTTCCTCGACCCCGACCCCGACGTCGTCCCGCGCATTCTCTCCGAACTCGGCTCGCACTCGAGCACGCTGTCGGTCAACGAGGTCGCCGACAGGTTCCAGCGCGTCAGCGCCGACGACCTGCTGGCGGACATCACGAACACGACGATCGACACGGTGGAGGACCTGCTCGGGATCCCCCTCGCGTACGGGCTCCCCCGCGACGAGGGGATGCGGCTCCCCTTCGTCGTTCCCGAGTACGAGGGCGCACCGATCTACGAGCACCCCGACCTCCCCTCGGTCACCGCCGAGTCGCTCGTCGACGAGGCGCTCACCATCCGCTCGCTCGACGCGCTGGAGTCGCCGCCCACGGACCTACCGCTGCGGGAGACGGGGATCGCGTTCCGGCACCGCGACCGCGAGGACCCGCTCGCCGACGAGATCGCCGAGGAGGTCGTCGCGTACGACCTCGTCGAGAGCGCCGAACTGGAGGATATCACGGCGTTCACCGGGCCGCAACTGAGCTTCGAGTTCGCGGTTCCGGGGGTCGTCGAGGACGCGGTCGCCGGCCACCTCACGACCACCGGCGTGCCGTGGGAACAGCCGCGCTACGAGAACCCCGCGGCCGACATCACCGCCGGGAACCACCGCGCGGAGCTCGCCGCGCGCTACGACGCCATCGTCGAGGAGGCGGGGCTCGGCGGCGACGCGATCGACGCGTTCGACGGGGTCGTCGCCCGCGTCACGCAGACAGCCGAGAGCGACGAGGCCCCCGCCGGAGCGGGGCTGACGACGACGGACGCGAGCGTCGAGTCGTTCGTCCTGATCGAAAGCGACCCCGAGGTGATCCCGACGTTCGCCGGCGGCGTCGCGGTCGCGGCGGGGGTCCCCGAGGGCGACCACCGGCTCACGGTCAACGGCGCCGGGCAGGCCCCACACAGCGAGCGACTGACCGTCTCCGCGGACGAGCCCGTGACGACCGCCGGCGTCGACGGCGAGATTCCGCTCGTCGCCCGCAAGCACGCGACCAAACTCGAGCTCTCGGACGAGGAGAGCGACACCGACGTGACCCGAACCGCGATCGAGGACGACTTCGCCGGCCGGATCTACGACTCGGCCGTCGAAGGGAGCGACGCCGTCTACGTCCACGCCGGCGGCGCCTACACGACCGAAGTGCGGGACGCCGACGATCAGGTGGGCGCGTATCGAGTCAACCCGCCCTCGGAGGCCGCGGGCGGGGGAGAACCGATCCGAATCGAGCGCCCGGAGACGGGAGCGGCCTCGCTCGCCGGGTTCGTCGCCGACGTGGCCGAGGAGACTCGCGCCGAGGTCGCGGCCGCGGCGGCGGATGGGGACGGCAGCGACGATGGGGACGAAGAAGGAAGCGACGACAGCGACGACGGTGGCGGCGGTGGAGACGGCTCCGGCGGCGGCTCGTCGAACGCGGTGAACGGACTCGAACGCGCCCTCGCGGCCGCGGTCGAGGCCGCGGTACGGGCGGAGGAGCGCGCCAGCGAGGGCGACCGCGAGGGAACGGAGCGCCAGTTAGCGAACGTCCTCGACCGAATCTCTCGGATCGAAGAGCGGCTCCCNCGCGCCATCAGAGATGTGTATAAGAGACAGGCGTCGAGCAGGCGCGCGAGTCGGAGAAGCTGTAGACGGACCCTCGATCGTCCGCCTCCGAGGACTGCGAGTCCCTGCGACACGGCTCATCGCTGGATGGAAAGCTATACGACGCCGACCCCACCACCAGTATATAAGCAGATGTCTCAGGAGAGCTACGACCACACGACGGTCGAAAAGCGGTGGCAGGAGGCGTGGGACGACGCCTCCGTGTATCACACGCCGGACGAGGCCGACGACCCAACCTACGTGTTGGGGATGTACCCCTACCCGTCCGGAAAGCTCCACATGGGCCACGTCCGGAACTACACGATCACGGACGCGTACGCCCGGTACCGCCGCATGCGCGGCGACGACGTGCTCCATCCGATGGGGTGGGACGCGTTCGGCCTCCCGGCGGAGAACGCCGCCAAGGAGCGCGACACGAACCCCCGCGACTGGACGTTCGACTGCATCGACACGATGCGCGGGCAGATGCGATCGATGGGGTTCGGCTACGACTGGGATCGCGAGATCACCACCTGTACCCCCGACTACTACAAGTGGAACCAGTGGCTGTTCACCCGGTTCCACGAGGCCGGGCTCGTCGAGCGTCGCGACGCCGAGGTGAACTGGTGTCCGTCCTGTGAGACCGTCCTCGCCGACGAGCAGGTCGAGGGCGACGACGAGCTGTGTTGGCGCTGTGACACCCCCGTCGAGGCCCGAGAGCTGGACCAGTGGTTCCTGCAGATCACGGAGTACGCCGACGAGCTGCTGGAGGCCATCGACGACCTGGAGGGCTGGCCGAACTCGGTGCGACAGATGCAGCGCAACTGGATCGGCCGGCAGTACGGGACGACGCTGAACTTCGACGTGGAGGGACACGGCCCCGTCGAGGCGTTCACCACCCGCGTCGACACCGTCCACGGCGCGACGTTCTTCGCGCTCGCGCCGGACCACCCGATAAGCGAGGCGCTGGCCGCCGAGAACGACGAGATCCACGAGTTCGTCCACCACGAGGCGGACCCCGAGGGCGACGAGCCGAACGGCGTCGAGACCGGTCTGACCGCCACGAACCCCGTCACCGGCGAGGAGATCCCCGTCTTCGTCGCCGACTTCGTGCTCTCGGACGTGGGGACGGGCGCGCTGATGGCCGTCCCCGGCCACGACGAGCGCGACCACGCCTTCGCCGAGAAGATGGGCGTCGAGATCAAGCCGGTCGTCGCGCCGGAACCCGACGACTGGGACGGCGAGACGATCCCCGACGCGCCCGACGTGAGCGAGGCGGCGTTCACCGACGACGGCGTCGTGATCAACTCCGGCGAGTACAGCGGGCTCGACAGCGAGACGGCCCGCGAGCGCCTGACTGAGGACATCGAGAGCGCCGAGGAGAGCACCCAGTACCAACTGCGCGACTGGGGCATCTCCCGGCAGCGCTACTGGGGCACTCCGATCCCGGTCGTCCACTGCGACGACTGCGGCTCGGTGATGGTCCCCGAAGACGACCTCCCCGTCGAGCTCCCCGAGTTCATCAACACGACCGGCAATCCGCTGGACGCCGCCGAGGAGTGGAAACAGACGACCTGTCCCGAGTGCGGCGGGCCCGCCACCCGCGAGACGGACACGATGGACACGTTCGTCGACTCCTCGTGGTACTTCCTGCGGTACGTCTCGCCGGACCTCGACGACGCCCCCTTCGACCTGGACCGCGCGAACGACTGGATGCCGGTCGACCAGTACGTCGGCGGCATCGAACACGCCGTGATGCACCTGCTGTACTCGCGGTTCTTCACCAAGGTGTTGGCCGACGAGGAGGGGCTCGAACACCGCGAGCCGTTCACGAACCTGCTGGCGCAGGGGATGGTCCAACTGGACGGCGAGAAGATGTCGAAGTCGGTCGGGAACACGGTCTCCCCGCAGCGCATCGTCGAGGAGTACGGCGCCGACACGGCCCGCCTGTTCATGATGCAGGCGGCCCAGCCCGAGCGCGACTTCGACTGGTCCGAGGAGGGCGTCAAGTCGACGCACCGGTTCTTGACCCGCCTGAGCGACCTCGTCGAGGGGTACGCCGCGGGCGACGCGGGAACCGCGGACTCGGCCGCCGGCCGCGACACGGTCGACGAGTACGTCGCGAACGAGGTCGACGCCGCCGTCGCCATCGCGGGCGCGGAGTACGACGACCTGACGTTCAACGTCGCGCTCCGCGAGGCGCAGGACCTGGTCGGGACGCTCCGGAGCTACCGCGAGTACGCCGACCCGCACCCGGAGACCTACGAGCGTGGACTGGACGTGGCCGTCCGCCTGCTGGCGCCGGTCGTCCCGCACCTCGCCGAGGAGCTGTGGGAGACGCTGGACGGCGACGGGTTCGTCGTCGAGGCCGACTGGCCGACCGCGACCGTCGACCGCGAGACGGTCGAGCGCCGCCGCCGGCTGGTCGAAAACACTCGCGAGGACGTGCGCGACATCGTCGCGGTCGCCGGCATCGAGGACCCCGAGCGGATCGACGTCGTCGTCGCGCCCGACTGGAAGTACGACGCCCTCTCGATCGCGATCGACAGCGACGCCGACAACCTCATCTCCGAGTTGATGCAGGAGTCGCACATCCGCGAGCGGGGCGACGACGCGGCCTCGTACGGACAGGACCTGCAGGCGAATCGCGAGGCGCTACAGGAGACGCTCTCCGGCGACGACGAGTACGAGGCGCTTCGCGCCGCCGCGTGGCTGATCGAGCGCGAGTTCGACGCCCCGGTTCGCGTCGAGCGCGCCGCGGACGCCGACGACTCGGTGGTCCGCAAGGCGGAGCCGGGTCGGCCGGCGATCGACATCGTCGAGTAGCGGTTCGGCCTTCTTAAGCAACCGACCGCCCCGGAAGCGCTTAGTCGGCGGCGGCACCCGATCGCGTATGAACGATCCCTACGCCCTCGCCCGCGACGCCCTCGCCGGTGACGGGCTTCGCGGTGGCGGGCTCGGCGACGACGAACCCGCCGACGGCGCGGCCGACGCGGACTCCGCCGTCCTCGCCGCCCGCCTCGACGACAACGACCCCCTCTCCGCGTTCGCCGATCGGTACCGCGTGCCCGACGGCGTCTTATATATGGACGGCAACTCGCTCGGGCCCGCGAGCGACGCCGCCCTCGCGAGTCTCGACCGCGTCGTCGACGAGTGGCGCGAGTCGCTGATCGCCGGGTGGACCGACGCCGACCCGCCGTGGTTCACCGTCGGCGAGCGGCTCGGCGACGCGCTCGCGCCCCTCGTCGGCGCGGCGCCCGCCGAGGTCGTCGTCGGCAACTCGATCACGGTGAACCTCCACACGCTGATCGGCACCTTCCTGGACGAGCTGCTGGCGGGGAACGAACCGGAACGGGCCGGCGTCGAACAGGCCGACGGGGAGTGGAACCCGGCCGTCGACCCCGCGGTCCTCGTCAACGACCTCGACTTCCCCTCCGACCACTACGCGGTCCGCGCCCAACTGCGACAGCGCGGGATCGACCCCGCCGAGAAGCTCCGGGTCGTCGAGAGCCGCGACGGCCGGACGATCGACCCCCGAGATATCGAGGCCGCGCTCGACGCGCACGACGACGTCGGGATCGTCTTCATGCCGACCGCGCTCTACCGCTCGGGCCAGCTGTTCGACGTGGCGCGGATCACGCGGGCCGCCCACGAGGCGGGCGCGTACGCCGGGTTCGACGCGGCGCACTCGGCCGGCGCGGTCCCGCACGAGTTCCGGGAGGCCGGCGTCGACTTCGCGGTCTGGTGTACCTATAAATACCTCAACGCCGGTCCCGGCTCGGTCGGGGCGCTGTTCGTCGCCGAGCGCCACCACGGGCTCACGCCCGCTTTAGCGGGCTGGTGGGGTCACGAGAAGGCGACGCAGTTCGAGATGACCCTGACATACACCCCCGCCGACTCGGCGGGCGCGTGGCAGATCGGCACCCCGCCGCTTTTCGCCGCCGCGCCCCTGGAGGGGTCCGTCGAACTCCTGCGGGAGGCCGGGATCGACCGGCTCCGAGAGAAGTCGCTCGCGCTCACCGACTTCCTGATCGCCCTCGTCGACGATCGGCTCCCGGAGATCGCGGTCGGGACGCCCCGCGAGCACGCGGCGCGCGGCGGCCACGTCGCCTTAGAGCACCCGGACGCGGAGCGCCTGAGCAAGGCCCTCACCGACCGCGGCGTGGTCGTCGACTTCCGGCCGCCGAACGTGGTCCGCGTCTGCCCGGCCGCGCCGTACACCTCGTTCGCCGACGTGCTCGAAGTCGTCGACGAAATCGAGGCGATCCTCGACAGCGGCGCGTACGAGGACTACGCGACCGGCGAGGGCGGCGTGACATAGGCGGCGCCGTAACGGGGGATTTCAGAACCGGCATCGGTTAAATACCACCTGTCCTACCGAGGCGTATGAGCGAGCGGCGGGAACCGACCTCAGAGTCCAGCTCCTGTCTCTTATACACATCTCTGATGGCGCGCGGG
>NZ_AOJI01000034.1 GCF_000336995.1 Halorubrum aidingense JCM 13560
TGTATAAGAGACAGGAGGAGATCCGCGACAAAACGCCACGGGAGCTGCTGGGCGACGAGCAGGGGACATCGGTCGCCGAGAACTACCGCCGCTGCGTCGAGGCCCGCGAGACGATCGAATACGAGGAGTCGCTCGCGCTGCCCGGTGGACGGAGGGAGTGGCAGACGAGACTGAGCCCGGTCGTCGAGGACGGGTCGGTGACACAGATCGTCGGCGTCGCTCGGGACATCACAGAACAGAAAGCGCGGGAACGAACGCTCCAGCAGATCAAAGACCGCCTCGAACTCGCGGTCGAAGGCGCCCAACTCGGCATCTGGGACTGGGACATGACCACCGACGAGGTCGAGTTCAACGAACAGTGGGCCCGGATGCTCGGACACGAACCCGACGAGATCGAACCGCACCTCGAGGCGTGGGAACGTCGCGTCCACCCCGATGATCTCCCCTCGGTCCAAGACGCTCTGTCGGAACACCTCGCCGGGGAAACGGCGTACTACGACACGGAGCACCGGATGCGTACGGCGACCGGCGAGTGGAAGTGGATCCGCGACGTGGGGAAGGTCGTCGAGCGCGACGGGGAGGGAGAGCCGGTGCGGGCGGTCGGCATCCACCTCGACGTCGACGATCAAAAGCGACGAGAAGCGGACTTGGAACGCACTCGAGCCCTCATCGAGCGGACCCAAGGGAGCGCGTCGATCGGTTGGTGGGAGGTCGATCTGGCAGACGGGTCGCTCACGTGGAGCGACGAGGTGTATCGCATCCACGGGGTGCCGGTGGGCGAACCGATCGAGCTCGAGGAGGCCATCGACTTCTACCACCCGGACGACCGAGCGATCATCGAGACCGCGTTCGACCGGCTGACCGAGGAGGGAGAACCGTACGATCTCGAACTGCGGATCGTCACGCCGTCCGGGCGAACCCGATGGGTCAGGGCGATCGGCGATCCGCGGCTCGACGACACGGGGGACGTCGTCGGTGCGTTAGGGCTGTTCCAAGAGATCACGGAGCGGAAGGAGTACGAAATCGCCCTCGAGTCGACCCGCGAGGAGCTTCGGAAGATAATCGATCTCGTGCCGGACCTGGTCTTCGTGAAGAACCGCGACGGCGAGTACCTCTTGGCCAACGAGGCGACGGCGGAGGCGTACGGGAAGACGCCCGATGAGATCGAGGGGCGATCGGAGGCCGACATCATCCCGAACGCCGAGGACTCGGCCGAGTTCCGACAGGACGACTTGGAGGTGATCGAGTCGGGCGAGCCGAAGACGATCGGCGAGGAGACGCTGACGACGGCGGCCGGCGAAACACGCATCCTGCAGACGGTGAAGATCCCCTACAAGGTGCCGGAAACGGGAGAAGACGCCGTTCTGGGATACGCCCGCGACGTGACCGAACTCAAGGAGTACGAGCGGACGCTCGAACAGCAGCGGGACAGCCTCACCTTACTCAATCAGGTCGTCCGACACGACATCCGGAACCAGCTGATGGTCGTCGAGTCGTACACCGAACTGCTCGAAGACTCACTCCCCGACGACCAGAGTCGAACGTACGCGCGGACGGTCATCGGGGCGGCGAAGCAGGCGACCGAGATCACCGAGACGGCCAAAGACGTCACCGACGTGCTGCTACAGATCGGCGCCGACCGGACTCCGATGAGCCTCCGCGACGAACTCTCCGGACAGATCGAGAAGATCCGCTCGGACCAGGACCGGGCGACGGTCTCCGTCGACGGGCCGATCCCCGACGTGACGGTATTGGCGGACGACCTATTGGAATCGGTGTTCCGGAACCTGCTCACGAACGCGGTCGTCCACAACGACAAGGAAGTGGCCGAAATCGAGGTTTCGACGCGGATCGTAGCCGATTCTGTGCGCGTGTCGATCGCCGACAACGGCCCCGGTATCGCGGATAGACATAAAGAACAGATCTTCCAGGAAGGCGAGAAGGGCCTCGAGAGCGGTGGGTCGGGGATCGGGCTCTACCTCGTCAAGACGCTCGTCGACAAGTACGACGGCGACGTCTGGGTCGAGGACAACGAGCCGACGGGCAGCGTGTTCGTCGTCGAACTCCCGATCGTCGACTGAACGGACCCGGCGCCTCTCGCGGACGCGTGCGGCCTCGATCGCCCGGATCTCGCACAGCGACGACCTTAATCGGCCGAGCGCCCAATGTCCGACGATCACGTAATGCAGGACCCGTCGGGAATGGACGCGTTCGCGCACCTCGGGAGCGAACTCCGCGAGGCGCTCTCCGAGCAGGGGTTCTCCACGCCCACCGAGCCCCAGCGCGAGGCGATCCCGCCGCTCGCCGAGGGAAAGAACGCGCTCGTGCTCGCCCCGACGGGGACCGGAAAGACGGAGACCGCGATGCTCCCCGTCTTCGACGCCATCGTTGCAGCCCGCGACGCGCCGGGCGACCAGCCCCGCGATGGGATTTCGGCACTCTACATCACGCCGCTCCGGGCGCTCAACCGCGATATGATGGACCGGCTGGAGTGGTGGGGCGACCGCCTCGACGTCGCGGTCGCGGTCCGCCACGGTGACACGACCCAGTACGAGCGGTCGAAGCAGGCGGACGACCCGCCGGACGTGTTGATCACCACGCCCGAGAGCCTCCAGGCGATCCTGACGGGCTCGAAGATGCGACTCGCCCTCGAAGACGTCGCGCACGTCGTGATCGACGAGGTCCACGAGCTGGCCTCCGCGAAGCGCGGCGCCCAGCTCACGGTCGGGCTCGAACGCCTCCGTCGGGTGGCGGGGCCGTTTCAGCGGATCGGGCTCTCGGCCACCGTCGGCACCCCCGAGGAGGTCGGTCGGTTCCTCGTCGGGAGCGGGAAGCGTGACCCCGACCGCCCCGGCGACCGCGAGTTCGAGATCGTCGAGGTCGCCGCCGGCAGCCGGACCGACGTGCGGGTGCTCGACCCCGAGATCACCGATCGCGACGCGACCCTCGCCGGAGAGCTGGCCGTCGACGAGACGACCGCGAGCCACGTCCGGACGATCCGCGAGATCGTCGCCGACCACGAGTCGACACTGGTCTTCGTCAACACCAGACAGACCGCGGAGGCGCTCGGCTCGCGGTTCAAGGCGCTCGCGGAGCGAGAGCGAGAACGAGAACGAAACAGCGCGGACGGCGACGCGGGCGACGAACACGCGGCCGATCTCACCGAGATCGAAGTCCACCACGGCTCGCTCTCGAAGGAGGTTCGGATCGACGTCGAGGACCGGTTCAAGTCGGGCGAGCTCGACGGGCTCGTCTGCACCTCGTCGATGGAGTTGGGGATCGACGTGGGCCGCGTCGACCACGTGGTCCAGTACGGGAGCCCCCGCGAGGTCGCTCGGCTGCTCCAGCGCGTCGGCCGGGCGGGCCACCGCCGCGATCTGGTCTCCGAGGGGACCGTCGTGACGCAGGGCGGCGACGACACCCTCGAAGCGCTGGCGATCGCCCGGCGCGCCGACGCCGAACTGGTCGAGCCGGCCGCGATCCACCACGGGAGCTTAGACACGGTCGCGAACCAGATCGTGGGCGTCGTGATGGACGAGGGCGACGTACACGCCCGGGAGGCGTACGAGACCGTCACGAGCGCGTACCCGTTCCGGGACCTCTCGGAGCCGACGTTTCAGGAGATCGTCCGCGAGTTGGACGGCAACCGCCTGCTGTGGCTCGACGAGGCGTCGGACACCCTCGAGAAGTCCGGCGGCACGTGGCAGTACTTCTACGCGAACCTCTCGATGATCCCCGACGAGTCGACCTACGGGGTGTACGATATGTCCTCGCGGCGTCAGATCGGTACCCTCGACGAGCGGTTCGTCGTCAACTTCGCCGGACCGGGCGAGACGTTCGTCCAGCGCGGCGAGCTGTGGCGGATCACGGAGGTCGACGAGGAGGAAGAGCGCGTGAACGTCACCCCGATACCGGACCCGACGGGCGAGGTTCCCTCCTGGGTCGGCCGGGAGATCCCCGTCCCGAAGCCCGTCGCCGAGGAGGTCGGACGGATTCGGGGCGAGGCCGCCGCGGCGCTCGACGCGGGATCGACGCCCGAGGCGGTCGCGGGCGATTTCGCCGATCGGTACCCCACCGACTCGGATACGGTCGCGGCCGCCCTCCGGTCCGTCGTCGACCACGTCGAGGCGGGCCACCCGGTCCCCACGGATCGCCGGGTCGTGATCGAGGGGAGCGCCCGGACGGTCGCGGTCAACGCCGCGTTCGGCCACGAGGTGAACGAGACGCTCGCGCGCCTGCTCGCGGCGCTCGTGGGCCAGCGCACGGGGTCGTCGGTCGGGATGGACGTCGACCCGTACCGGATCGAGTTCGAGGTGCCCCACGGCGTCGACCCCGGTACCTTCCGCGAGGTGCTGGAGACGACCGATCCCGATCGACTGGAGGCGTACCTCGAACTCGCCCTGAAAAACTCCGACGCGCTCAAGTTCACGCTCGCGCAGGTCGCGGCCAAGTTCGGCGCGGTGAAACGCTACCGGGAGGGCCGCGGACGGTTCGGCGGGGACCGCCTGCTCGCCGCCTTGGAGGACACCCCCGTCTACGACGAGGCGCTCCGGGAGGTGTTCCACGCGGACCTCGCGGTCGCGGCGACCGCCGACGTGCTCGCGGGGCTCCAGTCGGGAGCGATCGAGTGCGAAATCGCCCGCGAGCGCACCCCGCTCGGCACGGCCGGGCGCTCCGCGGGCACCGAGTTCCTCGTCCCCGAGAACGCCGACGCCGACGTGATCGAGACGATCCGCGAGCGCATCCGGAACGACCGGGTGATCCTCTTTTGTCTCCACTGTGCCGACTGGCGGCACACGACGAAGGTCCGCCGGGTTCGCGACCAACCGGAGTGCCCGGAGTGCGGATCGACGCGGATCGCCGCGTTGAATCCGTGGGACGACGAGACGGTCGCGGCGGTCCGCGCGCCCGAGAAGGACGACGAGCAGGAGCGGCGCACGAAGCGCGCGCACCGCGCGGCGAGCCTCGTGCAGACGCACGGGAAGCAGGCGGTGATCGCGTTAGCGGCCCGCGGGGTCGGCCCGCACAACGCCGCGCGGATCATCAACAAACTGCGGGAGGACGAGACCGAGTTCTACCGCGACGTGATGCGACAGGAGCGCGAGTACGCCCGGACGCAGTCGTTCTGGGACTAGATCGATAGGTCGATAGATAGACGGATCGGAGCGGGGGTGTCGTCGGGGGCGAATCCCGTCGGGTGACCGGAACGAATCGGGACGAACGAGACCGTGGCGCTCGCGTATTTATAAGTGGGTGGGCGGACGGCTCGCTGCGCTCCTCGCAGTCACCTGGTTGTTCCACCCCTCTCCCGCCCGCACCGCACCTCACGCCTCCCCAGCCTCGTCGCTGGCGCTTATAAGCGCCAGCGACTCCCTCGCGCTCGGATTCGCGCCTTATAAAGGCGCTCACCGGAGCGCGCCACCGCCACAGATCGTCGTTTCGTGTCACAGCCTCCCACCCGGTGCGCCCCCGTTCGGGGCGGCTTCCCCCTACCCGACGACCGTCAGCGCGAGCAGCATCCCGGCGGCCGCGGCGGGCGGGATGGTGAGGTTGTCGTCGACGGCGACGCCGCGGATGACCGGCGGGAGGCCGTCGGCGACCGCCGCGAGCGCGCCCCCAGTGACGGCGGCCGCGACGCCGGCGAGGGCGCCGTACGCGGGCACCACGAACGGCACCGCGATCGCGGTGCACACGAGGAACATCGCGATCCAGACCGTCGGCCGCTTCGGCTCCGTCGCCTCGTTGTCGCCGAGCGCGCCGCTCACGGGGTCGCCGAGCGACAGCATCCACATCGCCGGGATCGCGAGGGTCGGTCCGAGCGCGAGGGCGACGGCGGTCATGCTGATCTGATACAGCGCGTACCCCGCGACGCCGTCGGCCTCGTACTCGCGGACCAACGCGTCGTACAGCGGGGCGAGCGGGCCGACCGATCCGGTCAGCCGAAGCACCTCCAAGACGGCGACGACCGCGAGCGCCGCGACGAGGAGGTATCCGGTCTGCTCCCACGAGAGCCAGCCCAGCAGGTACGGGACCGGGTACAGCGTCCCGCCGGCGTGGACCAGCCGGCGCTCGAACTCCACGCGCTCGCGCCACGCCGCCGCGGGCGGCGACACGTTCAGTTCGTCTCCACGTCGGTCTCGACGCGCTCGTAGCCGTCGAACACCGACTCGAACTCGTCGCCCGCGCGGAGCGCGGCCAGCTTCCCGGCCAACTCGTCGGCGGACACCCGGACCTGCGCCGCGGAGTCGCGCTCGCGGACCGTGACGGTGTCGGGCCCGTCGCTCTCGATCCCGTCGCGGTCGACGGTGACGCAGAACGGCGTGCCGACCTCGTCCTGCCGTCGGTAGCGCCGCCCGATCGAGCCCGAGTCGTCGTACGTGACCGCGAGCCCGGCCGCGCGGAGGTCCGCGGCCACCGCGTCGGCGAGGTCGACGAGCCGGTCGTCGTTCGTCACCAGCGGGAAGACGGCGGCGTCCTGCGGGGCGACCTCCGGCTCCAACGCGAGGTACGTCCGCGCTTCGTCGTCGACCTCGTCCTCGGTGTAGGCGTGCGCGAGCAGGGTCTGGACCGTCCGGCCGACGCCGAAGGAGGGCTCCACGACGTGCGGCGTGATGTGCTCGCCGCTCTCGGTCACGGTCTCGACCGAGAAGTTCGCCACGTCGGCGTCGACCTCGACCTCACGGGCGTCGGTCGCGTCTCCGTCACCGATTTCGACGGTGACGGACTCGCCCGCGAAGGCGTCCGGGTCGCGCTCGGCGAGCGTTTCGAGGGCGTCGGCGACCGCGGCGGCGTCGCCGCCGAACTCGGGGCCGAGCGTGGCCATGTCCGGGTCGACCGTCGCGCGCTCGACCGTCTTCGGCTCGTCGTACCGCTTGAAGATCTGTCTCTTATACACATCTCTGATGG
>NZ_AOJI01000035.1 GCF_000336995.1 Halorubrum aidingense JCM 13560
AGCAGTCGGCCGCGTAGTGGGCGCGCTCGCCGGCGAGGTGCTGGCGGAACCGGAACCGGTCCATGTCGACGCCGACGCGCTCGTACCACTCCTGTGCGACGCCGAGGTAGTAGCCGACCCACGGGGAGCCGATGACGCCCTCGTCGACCGCCTCGCCGATCGTGGTGTCGAGGTAGTCGCCGTCGTCCGCCTCCTGTTCCGTCGCCGGGTACAGCCGGACCGACACGTCGCGCACGCGGTCGAGCGGCGGCTCGTCGTCCTCGGGGTCGATGAACTGCTCTAACTCCGCCTGCGTGAACTCGCGCAGCCGGAGGAGGCCGCCGCGCGGCGAGATCTCGTTGCGGTAGGCCGGGCCGATCTGGGTGATCCCGAACGGGAGGGTGCCGCGCGCGTACTCTTTCAGCCGCGGGAACTCGACGAAGATGCCCTGTGCGGTCTCCGGACGGAGGTAGCCGGGCTGGCCGTCGCCGGGACCGATGTCGGTCGCGAACATGAGGTTGAACGCCTCGACCGGCTCGCCGGCGAGCGCGGTGCCACAGGAGGGGCAGGCGATCCCGTGGTCGGCGATGAGCGCTTCGACTTCCTCGCCCGGGAGTGCCTCGGCGTCCTCGACGTCGGTCGCGTCCTCGACGAGGTGGTCGGCTCTGTGGGACTCGCCGCACTCGGGACACTCGACGAGCATGTCGTCGAACCCCTCGAGGTGGCCGGACGCCTCGAAGACCGCCTCGGGCATGATCGTCGGCGCCTCGATCTCGCGGTTCCCCTCGCGGATGGTGAACCGGTCGCGCCACGCGTCCTCGACGTTCTTCTTGAGCGCCGCCCCCTGCGGACCGAAGGTGTAGAATCCCGCGGTGCCGCCGTACGCGCCGTTCGAGCCGAAGAAGAACCCGCGTCGCTTCGCCAGCTCGACGAGGTCGCCCGCGGCCATCTAGAGGCCCTCCAGGAGGTCGACGTCGCGCACGATCCCGTCGAGGTCGGTGCCGTTGACGAGCGGCACCTGCTCGATGTCGTTGCTGATGAGCTCCTGTGCGACCTCCTTGGCGGTCCGCGCGGCGCTGACGGTCACCAGGTCCTCGGTCATGAAGTGGCGCGTCGCCTCCGCGGGCAGCTCCACGTTCCGGGTGGGGAGGTAGCGCGCGCCGGTCGCTTTGATCCCCTCCCAGGACCACTCCGAGTCCTGCTCGGCGATCGAGTCGCCGGTGCTCGCTTCGCCCTCGACGACGCGGGCGACCGCGAGGATGTCGACCTCGGTGAGGATGCCGGCGATCCCGGCGTCGTCGTCCAACACGACCGCGTACGGGACGTTCGCGAGACCGATCTCGCGCTCGGCGACCGGAAGCGGCGTCTCGGTGTGGGTCGCGTTGACCTCGGGGGTCGCGAGCCCGCCGACCGCCGTGTCGCCGTCGATCTCGCCGCGGGCGATGGCTCGCACCACGTCGGTGACGGTGAGGATCCCGACGAGCGCGTCGCCGTCGACGACCGGGAGTCGCCGAGACTCTTCGGTGACCATCCGAGCGGCCGCGTCGACGATATCGTCGTCGGCGTCGACCGTCGGGACCTCGCGCATCAACAGCGCGAGCTGGTCCTCGTCCGGCTGATCGATGAGGTCGTCACGCGAGACGAGCCCGCGGTACACCTCCTCGCCCTCGACGTCCTTCACGACCGGCACCGAGGAGAAGCCGTACTCCTGGATGTACTCCAACACGTCGTTCCGGCTCCCGGGAATCTCGACGACGACGAGATCCTCTCGCGGCGTCATGGCGTCTGATACGTTCATGCACCGTCTTTCTCCGTGGCACCTCTTGTATACTGCGAAGGTGGTCGGCGGCGCGCCGCCGGGGTTTCGCCGCTGCGTCGCCCTCTCCGCTCGCCTGCCGCACTCGTCTCCCCGTCTGCTTCCCCGTCTCCCCGCCTGCTCCCCCCGTCTCCCCCGCCTGCCTACCGCAGGGACAACCAGACAGCGCGACAACTGATTCATCGGATCGTCGATTTCGAGCGCCGATCGTCGTCCGATCGATGGCGATTTCGGGGAGTATCCGTCGATCTATCCGCCGAATCGCCGATCCACCGACGGCGATCGTCTCTCGTTCGGAACGTTTATACGTACTGTGAACAATTCACAATCATGTCACGGAGTTCCACTCCTTGGGACGACCCGGACCCCGATCACCGCCCCACGGCGCTGCCGACGGATCCGACGCTCGGCGCCGACGATTCGCCGGACATCATGGCGTCGATCGACTCCTCGACGTCGCGACCGGCCCTCGTGATCGCGGACGTGTCCCGAGAGAACGCGTGGGTCTCGGTCGACGAGACCGACGCCACCATTCTCGAAGAGTGGTGCTGACCGCGCGACCGCCCGCATCCACACCCGCGCACCCGTAGTCGCCCGCGCTCGTCGGGCGCTAGCTCGCCCTCGCCACGGCCCCAAGTTTTCGTTTCCCGTTTCCCCGTTCCCCCGTTTCCGTTTCCCGCTTCCCGCTTCCCGTTTCTCAGTCCGATCCGCGGATCCCGTGATCGGCTTCCCACGCTCTGATCAGCGACGCGATCGTTCGACAGGTTGGAGCGGCCACGTCGGCCCGATCGGCGCGGTCGAGCGCGGCTCCATAGATGGCCTCGACCTCGGTCCGCCGACCGGCCGCGACGTCTTCGCACATCGACGAGCGGTTCGGGGCGGTGTCGGCGGCGACTCGTTCGAGGGCGGCGACCGCGGTGTCCCCGTCGATGTCGACGCCCTCCGCCCGCGCGACCCTCGCGACCTCTCGGGCCGCCTCCCGCGCGACCGCGCCCGCCGGACCGGTGACCGTCGCCCCGTTCGACACCCTCGCCAGCGCCGAGGGGCCGTTGATCCCGGCGTTGACCGCGAGCTTCTCGTACCGGCGCCGCGGCATGTCCTCGGCGACGGTCGTCTCGATCCCCGCCGCGTCGAACGCGGCGCCGACCCGCCCGGCGAGCGGGTCCGGACCGCCGGCGAGCGCCCCGACGACGACCTCGCCGACCCCGGTGCAGGTCACCCGACCGGGCTCCGCGAACCGGGCGCCGTAGCTCGCGGTGCCCGCGAGCACCACCGGATCGAGCGCCGCGACGAGCCGCTCCTCGGTGAGCCCGTTCTGCAGCGAGCAGACGGCCTCGTACTCGCCGGTCGCGAGGGCGGTCGCCGCCGCGTCGGTGTCGTACGCCTTCGTCGTCACCAGCGCGAGGGCCGCCGAACGGTGGGCGCCGTCGGTGAGCGCTCGCGGGCGGACGTGGGCGTCGACCTCACCGTCGATCCGGAGGCCGTCCTCCCGGATCGCTCGCATGTGCGGATCGCGTCCGACGAGGGTGACGTCGTGCGCCCGCGCCAGCAACCCGCCCACGAGGCTGCCGAGCGCGCCCGCGCCGTAGACGAGTATCTCCATGGGCGGTCACACGGGTCCGGGCCGAAAAGAGATGACGGTGGCATCGGGCGACGGTGAGGCGGAGATGACGGCGAGACCGAGACCGCCGAGCCTCCAGATCACCCCTTCAGCCCGCTTCCGGTCAGCGGAACGACCACGTCGTCGTCGGGCGCGAGCGTCCCTCGCTCGCGGAGTTCGCGAAGCGCGGCCGGCGCGACCGCGCAGGTCGGTTCGGTGTAAAAGCCCGCCCGGTGCAGGCGGTCGAGCTCGCGGTCGACCGCCGGCTCCGTGACGGCGAGCGCGTCGCCGTCGGTGGCCGCGATCGCCTCGCGTATCTCCGTCTCGCGGACCGGCTCGGCGATCTGGATCCCGTCGGCCGCCGCGTTGACGCGCCCCTCGGGGTCGGCGGCGGAGGGGCCGTGCAGCGCGCGAACGACCGGCGCCACACCGGCGGCCTGCGCGCCGAACAGCCGGGGAATCGCGTCTATCCAGCCGGCGCGTTCGAGCCGGCGGAACCCCCAGTACGCCCCGAGAAACAGCGTCCCGTGGCCGAGCGGCATTACGACTGCGTCGGGGGCCGTCCACCCGCGCTGGAAGGCCATCTCGTAGGCGACCGTCGCGGTCCCCTCGAAGAAGGCCGGGTTCCACGCGTGGCTGGCGTACCAGGCGGCTTCGGTGTCGTCTCGCTCTCCGGTCGCGCCCGGTTCTTCACGCCCGAGTGCCGCGACGCACGCCGCGGTCACGTCCGCGCGGCTCCCCTCGATCCGGATCGGCTCTGCGCCGGCCCGGCGGATGGCTCGCAGCTTGGATGCTTTGGCGTCCGCGGGGACGTACACCGCGGCGTCGATCCCGGCCCGGGCGGCGTACGTGGCGATCGCCGCCCCGGCGTTGCCCGAGGAGTCCTCCACGACGCGCTCGACGCCCAACTCGCGGGCGCGGGTGAGCGTCGTCGTCGCGCCCCGATCTTTAAATGAGCCGGTCGGGAAAACGTACTCCAGTTTGAACGCGGCGTTCCAGTCGGGAGCGTCGACGAGCGGAGTCATCCCCTCGCCGAGCGTCACCCGCTCGGCGGGGTCGTCGCCGACGGGGAGGAAGTCCGCGAACGCCCAGAGTCCGGCGGCGGCTTCGCCCGAAAGCGCGTCGACCGGCTCGCTCGTCGTCGGCACCGGGGGCTCGGCGAAGCGAAGCGGGGCACCGCAGGTGCAGCGCCACCGGTCCGCGAACACCGTTCCGCAATCCGGACAGCGGAGCGACCGCGGTGGCGTCTCGGTCGTGTCCGCATCTTCGCCGCGATCGTCGCCCATCAGTACCGGTCGACGTTGGTGCCGACCGAACAGACGTACTCGCCGGCCGCGACCTGCGGGAGCCGTCGCGTCCGCCAGAACACGCCGTCGGTGTCGGCCGTCACCCGCCCTTTCAGCTCGCCGAAGACGTCGGTGACCTCGAAGAGGGCGTCTCCGGCGGAGACGCGCTCGCCGAGTTCGCGCTCGAACCGGACGAGTCCGCCCGCGGGGGCCCCGTACTGGTCGAAGCCGCGCGCCCGGATCTGCTGGTCGGTCGCGACCTCTCCGTCGAGGAACCCGTAGTACCGGAGCACGTTGAACACGCCCTCGACGCCGTACCGGATCGACTCCTCGTCCCAACCGACGCACCCTCCGAGCTCCGGGTCGATGGTCGGGATTCCGTGGTTCGGGCCGACCCGGGCGAGCTGGCCGTCCGGCCCCTTGATGTCGAGGACGTGCCCGCACCCGAACACCTTCGCGAGCTCCAAGCAGTCGCCGTGGAGGCGGTGGCGAACGCCGCAGCGGACCCGCGTCTCGTTTATCATCCGACTGGTCGATCCCTGATGGAGGTCCAAGATGAGGTCGGCGCGCTTCGCCGCCTGGAACGTCGCGTGGGCGATCCGCTCGCTGGTGGTGCCGCTCTCGTCGCCGGGGTAGCCGCGGTTCATCTTCCGGTCGTCGATCGGGTTCCGGTGTTCGGCCACCTGGAACCCGAAGTAGTTGACGACGCCGACGACGAGGATGGTGCCGGACAGCTCGGTCGGATCGACTCGGGGAACGAACCGGTTGACGACGCCCAACCCGTTCAGCTCGTCGCCGTCGCTGACCGCCTGCACGTACAGCGTCCGCCCGTCCGACGCGCCGTTGATGACGGCGACCGGCAGTCGCACGGGGCTCCCGTCCCGCGTTTCGCCCACTTCGAGACGGCCCGTGTCCGTCTCTCCCGGCGGAGCGCTGGCCGTTCCAAGCGTGATCATTACGCGAACGTGGTCGGGCGCCCCCTTTATCGGTTCGGTCCGCGGATCGTCGACCGGTTCACACCGGCCGTTCCACCGGCCCGCCCGGTGTGCGTCGCGGGATCGACACAAGGTTTATCGCCGTCTCGGCCGACGAACCGGTATCGAAGACCGCGTGCCGGCGCTCCGTGTGGCGGGGCCGGACGCCGACGCACGCACACCCTGCCCATGAGCATCGACATCGACCCCCTCTCGGAGGCGGCCGGCCTCACCGTCACCGACCACATCGAGAACACGCAGTTCGAGGTGTACACCGACCGGTCGGTCGACCCCCGCTCGCGCCCCGAGTCCGCACACTACTTCCCGGTCGACGCGAGCGTCGCGGTCGAGACCGCCGCGATCGAGATCCCCCGGGTCGCGGTCGTCGAGACCCGGTCGGGTGACGGGTCGCTGCTCACCCGCGGCGACGCCTACTCGATGCCGACCGCGACGTACCACGTCGGGATCGACCCCGCGCCGACGAAACTGTATCTCACGTTTGAGTCCGGCTTTTCCGTCTCGACGACGGAGCGGACGACCCGGATCGACCTCGACGCGGCCGCCGAGGTCACGCTCGGATTCCGCTCGCTCCACCAGGTGCCGGCGGGGACGATCACGACGCCGACCGACCCCGAGTCCCTGATGCGGGCGGTGTCGCTGCTCGGCTCCGCGCTCCAGACGACGAGCCCCGAGCGGTCCTTCCCGACCCTCCGCGGTCACCCGCCGCTGATCGAGCCCGGCGACGAGTTCCGCGTCCCCGAGCGCGTCGAGCCGCTCCGCTCCGGAGTCCGGATCGTCGTGCCGCCGACGTACGAATCCCTCTACCCGGTCGTCTCGCTGGCGTACTACTTCGCGGCCGAGGTCGTCCCCGGCGACGCGCCGCGGATCGAGGGCGACGGCTGGACGTACCCGCTCGAACCAGACATCGAGCGCCGGGCGGCCGAGGCGCTCCGGCAGTCGTTCCACTTCGACTGTCTCGCCCGCACGGAGGGGTTCTACCCGGTCGATCTCCACGAGCGCGAGACGACCGCCCTCGACCTCGACTGGGGCCGGCTGTACGACCTCCCGCTCGCAGAGCGGCTCGGCGAGTACCTCGCCGTTCCGTTCGACCGCGTCGAGCCGGAGCTCCCGCAGTGGACGCTCACGACCGACGTGCGGCCCGATCCCGAGAACGTCGAGATGCTCCCGTTCGTCGCCGGCGAGCTATCGATCGTCCGGTCCCCGGAGACGGTGACGCCCGCCGCCGCGAGCGAGGGCGGCGGCATGGGGTTCTTCCGGGGCGCCGACGCCATCGCGCCCGCCGCCGGTGCGGACGCCCTCGGGCCGGGCGAGTTCGTCCGCGGCGCCGCGGGAGCGAGTTCGGAGGCGGACCCGGGGGCCGTCCGCGGCGCGGGCGTCACCGGCGACCGCGGCGCGGTGCAGGCCGACACCGACTTCGTGCGGCCCGAGCCGGTCGACACGGTGGAGCACGCCTGGGTCGGCGACGGCGTCCCGCTCGACGCGAACAAGGCGACCCTCGACGCCTACCACCGTCGACTGGAGGCCGGCGCCGTCGAACAGTCGCGGATCTCGGTGCTCGTGGTGTGTAACGACGAACAGATGCGCGAGGAGGGGGCGGTCGCGGACCTGTACGGGCTCCGCGACATGGTGCAGTTCGACATCGAGGTGCGCCACGACCTCACCCGCGACGAGATGCGCGAGGTCCTGCGGTCCGACGTCGACTTCCTCCACTACGTCGGCCACGTCGACGACCGCGGGATGCAGTGCGCCGACGACTACCTCGACCTCACCGACGACGACCTCGACGTCGGCGTCAGCGCCTTCCTGCTCAACGCCTGCCAGTCGTACCGCCAAGGCGAGGCGCTCGTCCACCGCGGCTCCCGCGGCGGCATCGTCACCCTCTCCGACGTCGCCAACTCCCCGGCGACCCAACTCGGCCGCATCATCGCCCGACTGATGAACAGCGGCTTCAACCTCCGCACCGCGCTCCACGTCGCGAAACGCGAACTGATCACCGGCCACCAGTACATCGTCGTGGGGGACGGGGGGACGACGATCTGTCAGAGTCGGAGTGGCTCTGCAGTAGTAATAAATCTGATCAAAAGTGAATCTACTACCTGGAATTTCTCTGCAAACATATACCCAAATGGCCCATACGGTGCCGGAACCCTTGCCACTCCTAATTTGGCGTCCGCACGCACAAATTATTATACCCCGACGGATATTGAGGCTGATAACGTTCCAGTTGAAGAGCTAACTGAATTTTTCAGTCTCGAAGTACTTCCGATATTCGTTAATGACGAACTAGACTGGAGCGATAGTATATCTCTCGATTAAGGGCCAGGGTTGGACACAACAGCGTTCGCCGCCGCGGGCGCCGCCTGCGTCAACAGGAGGAGCGCGGTGAACAGGACGCCGGCCATCTTCGGGTGCTCTGCCACGTAGTCTGCAACACTTTCGTGCATATTACACAAGAAATCGCGTGCAATTAAATTGAAGATGGTTATGCGTCAATCTCTCTGTAATATTTGAATACTTATATACCCACAATTAAGTGACGCGGGGCCGCCGTCGTCGGTCCGGGCCCCGCCGGCGTCGTCCGTGACCGGTGCGTTAATGCCGATTTCGGCGGAGGATGCACGTATGACTGACGGCGACACCGGCGTCGACGGTGGCGAGGGCGCTGGCGGCGACGACGTCGATTTGCTCGACCCGTTCCGGCAGTTCTTCTCGCTGCGGCGGGACGTGCTCGTGTTGTCGCTGGCGATGTTCGCGTTCAGCCTCGGCTTCCAGATGACGAACCGGTACGTCCCGGAGTACCTGTCGGCGCTCGGGGCGAGCGCGTTCGTCATCGGGCTGTTCGGGACCGTGGGCAACGTCATCGGCGCGGTGTACCCGTACCCGGGCGGGCGGCTGTCGGACCGGATCGGGTCGCGAGTCGCGCTGACGCTGTTCGGGCTGCTGTCGAGTCTGGGGTTCGCGGTGTGGCTCGTCGCGCCGACCCTCGGGACGGTGACGGTCGCGGGCGTCGTGTTGGAGCCGTGGATCTGGATCTTCGTCGGACTCTTCCTCGCGCAGGCGTGGAAGTCGTTCGGCCTCGGCGCGACGTTCGCCATCGTCAAGCAGTCGGTGCCGCCCGCCCGACTCGCCCGCGGGTTCGCGAGCACCGAGGTGTTCCGCCGGTCCGCCTTCCTCATCGGCCCGCTGATCGCGGCCGGCGTGATCCAGTACGTCGCCGACTTCACCGCGGGCTTCCAGTACGTGCTCGCGGTGGCGCTCCTGTTCGCCGTCGTCGCCACCGGGCTCCAGCACGTCCTCTACGACGCGAGCGAGGACACCCTCGGCAAGGAGTTCGAGGGCGTTCGCGAGGTCGTCGACGACCTCCGGACCCTCCCGCCGGAGCTCCGCCCGCTGCTCGTCGGCGACACCCTCGTGCGGTTCGCCAACGGGATGGTGTACGTCTTCTTCGTCATCGTGATCACCCAGTTCTTGGAGGTCGGCCTCGACGTCGGCCCGCTGTCGCTCTCGCCGCCGGCCTTCTTCGGCGTCCTGCTCGCGATCGAGATGCTCGTCGCGCTCGTCTCGATGCCGCCCGCGGCGCGCGTGGCCGAGCGGGTGGGGCTCAAGCCGGTCGTCGCGCTCGGCTTCCTCGTGTACGCGGTCTTCCCCGTGCTGCTCATCAGCGTGCCCGCCGACACGCCGCTGACCGCGCCGCTCGTCGTCGCGCTGTTCGCGTTCTCGGGGCTCCGGTTCGCGGGGCTGCCCGCGCACAAGGCGCTGATCGTCGGGCCGGCCGAGCGCGACGCGGGCGGGCGCGTCTCCGGGTCGTACTACCTCGTGCGCAACGCGATCGTCATCCCGAGCGCAGCGCTCGGGGGGCTGATCTACGGTGGGTTCTCGGTGCCGACCACGGGGCTCGCGTTCCCCGGGAGCCCCACCGTCGCGTTCGGACTCGCGAGCGCGTTCGGGCTCGTCGGCGTCGCCTACTTCGCGCTGTTCGGCGAGGAGTACGACGCGTACGCCTGACGGCAGGGACTGGTCCACAATCGCCCCGCGACAGGTACGGACGCCCCGCCGTTTTTTACCTCCCGCGACCGACGTGCGGCCATGACCGACATCGACGCCGCGCTCCGGGACGCGTTCGAGCACACCGAGTACGACCTCGGCGACGTCGCCGTCAACCGCCAGCAAGTCAGGGTTCCGGTGCTCCAAGAGGGCGCCGACCCCGACGCGCTCCGAGCGATCATCGAGGAAGCGCTCGGCGCGGACGCCGTCGTCGCCGCCACGGTGGCGACCGAGACGATCGGCGGCGAGGACACGATCGGGACCGTCGTCTCGTTCCAGTACCGGCCGTGACGTCCGCGTATCGCTGTCATCCTCGCTCTCGCCACCGATTCCGATTCCGATTCCGCGGTCGATCCGGCCTCGGCCGGCGGCTCGTCCCGCGGCGGTTTCGATCGCTCCCGAAACGACTCGTTCGTAACGCGATACGGTTAACAGTTCGATGCCCGTACCCGACGATCAGACGATGACGTCCGACCAGGGTCACGACGGCGCGCAGTACCTCGCCGGGTCACCGGTTCGAGTCGCGATTCTCCGAGCGCTCCGACAGGAACCCCGCCGACCGGCGGACGTGACGGCCGCCGTCGACGCCACGCGCACGACCGTTCAGCGGATCCTCGCCGGGTTCCGCGAGCGCGACTGGGTCGTCAAGCGCGGTGCGGCCTACTGCGTGACGTCGACCGGACAGCGCGTCCACGACGCCTACGAGAGCCTCCTCGATGAGGTCGAGCGAGCCGATCGGTACGGGAAGTTCGCCGCGGACCTCGAACGCGTCGGCGCGGACCTGCCGCCCGAGGCGATCACCTCCGGCGAACTGACCGTCGCCGCCGACCGCAATCCGCTGGCCGCCGTCGATCGACTGACTGAGCTCCTGCGCGAGGGGTGCGGCGCGGAGATGCGAGCCGTCTCGCCGGTCGTTATCCAACAGTTCAACGAGGCGGCCGCGGAGGCGCTCGACGGGGGGGCGAACATCGAACTGGTCATCGATCGCGACGTGGCCGAGACATCGATCGAGGAGTTCGGCCCGGCGACGGACCGCGCGCTCGACGACGAGAACGCGACGGTGTACGTCTCCTCCGAGCCGATAACGTACGGCTTGTTCCGGTACGACGGAGTCGCGTGCGTAACCGCCTACGACCGACGGAACAACCCGCGGTGCGTGCTCGAATCGACGGACTCGCTCCTCCTCGAGTGGGTCGACGACCGGTTCGAGTCGTTCGTGGCGGACGCCACTCCGCTCTCGGCCGTCGTCAAGGACGCCTGATCGCTAGGAATCCGTCGTTTCGTCCGACGCTGTTCTCTCGGAATCGTCGTCTTCGACGCCGGCGTTTACGGGCACGACCGTGGGGTGATCGATACCGACGGGAGGGGTTTTGGCGCTCATGGTTCTATCTACCGCTACGCGTGCGTGCCTCTAAAAATTACCCATGGGCATAACGCATGCCCGATACGGAGTGATATACTCGGTAGTTATTCTCGGCGGCGAGGGCGACGTCGGCGCTACTGGAACTCCTCGGCGTACAGGTCCTGTGCGTGTTCGATCGCTTCTTTCGCGGTCTCTTTGTCCTCCCACCCGAGCGTCTCGACTTCCTTCCCGGCTTCGAGGTTCTTGTACGTCGAGAAGAACTCGTCAATCTCGTCGCGGATCTGCTTGGGGATGTCTTCGAGGTCTTCGATGTGATCGAACCGGGGGTCCTCGGTCGGCACCGCGATCACCTTATCGTCCTGCTCGCCGTCGTCGTCCATCTTCATGAGCGCGACGGGACGGGCCTCGATCACGCAGCCGGGGAACGTCTGGTCCTCGACGAGCACCATCACGTCGAACGGGTCGCCGTCGTCGTAGTAGGACTGCGGGATGAAGCCGTAATCGTACGGGTAGTGAACGTTCGAGTGGAGCACGCGGTCGAGGACGACGGCGGGGATGTCCTTGTCGTACTCGTACTTGTTCCGCTCGCCTTTGAGACACTCCACGACCGCGTAGATCTCGTCCGGCGCGTCGGGTCCCGTCTCGAGATCTTCCCAGAGATTGACCATGTACGTGTTATTCCGTGGATCGCTCTCAAAATCCTTTTGGGTTTCAGTCAGCACCGACAGCTTCCCGGCAGCGGTTGCCGGAGAATCGGTTGACACATTTCGGCTACATGTCCCGGTTTTCCCGACGGATCGTCGCCGTTCATTCAATACGTTGGCAGATCACTCGGGGCGCGAGTTGGTGCAGTCGGGGCATCTCGACCCCACTACACCCGATACAGTGGCGTTTCGACGTTTTTTCGTCGAACTACATATTTAAACACCGCTGAATCTTGAGAAAGGTTATAAGTTCGGGTTCCCTTCCATTATCCATGTCAGAGGCACAATCAGTCGCTGATGAGACCGCAACCAGATCCGCGGCCGATCTTACCGCGTTTCAACAGAACATTCTCGCAATTCTCTCCGAGGAGCCCATGTACGGGCTCGCTATCAAACGGGAGCTCGAGGCGTACTACGGTTCCGAAGTGAACCACGGTCGGCTCTACCCGAACCTCGACGACCTCGTCGAGGTCGGACTCGTCGAGAAGAGCGAACTCGACAAGCGGACGAACCAGTACGAGCTCACCGAAGCCGGCCACGACGCCGTCCTCGGCCAGCTCGAATGGGTCCTCGACCGCTTCGTCACGGACGAGGCGCGCGCCGACGAGGTCCGCGCGCTCCTCGAAGAATAACCGCGGGACGGTCGTACCGACGCGAAACTACACTTTTTGGCACACGAACGCGGTGAAAACCGCGTCCGCTCGACTCTGGTAGCGACGCCGACGGGGGTCCGTCCGTCTCGGTCCGCTACTCCGGCCCGTCGACGTCGGCGGCGATGTCCGCGATCACCGACAGCGATTCGTCGACGACGGCGAGCTGCTCGTCGGTCGGCCATCCGTTTCGCGGGAGGAACTCCTCCCGGAACTCCGCGCGCACGTCGGGGGATGCGTCGTCGACGGCGCGCACGTAGTGGTTGCTCATGAACGCCGCGAACGTCCGGGCGGTGTCGGCGTGGACGTCGGCGGCGCGCTCGGCGACGGCGTCGGCGACCGCCTCGTTGTACGCGGCGATCTCGCGGTAGCGGTCGGCGTCACCCGGCCCCGACAGCGACACCTCGACCGCGCGGTCCGTCGTCTCGATCCGGTCGAGCTGGACGGTCCCGTCCGCCATCCACTCGTCGGGGTACAACACGAGGGTGTCGTCGTCCTCGCGCAGCCGCGGGACGTAGTCGTGACCGGCGGCCAGCTCGTCGCGTCGCTCGCGGTAGAACGCCGCCGCCGCCTCGTCGGTCGTCTCCCGGGCGAGCCGCGTGAGTCGCTCCGCTTCGTCGACGGCTTCGGCCGGGATGTCCGGGATTCGGTCCGAGTCGTCCCCGCCGTCGCCCTCGGCGGCGCCATCGCTCTCCTCGGCGGCCGCCGCGTCCTCCTCGGCGGCCATCACTTCTCGTGCCCGTTCTTTCGCCCACTCCGGCGGCTCGTCGTTAGTTCGCGTCATCGAGTGCCTCGTTCGCTAGATCGTCGGCGCGCGCGTTTATCTCCCGCGGAACGTGGCCGAGCGACCATCGATCGAACCGCTCCAGCAACTCCCGAACGCGGACCCGTCGCTCGCGCAGTTCCGGGTCGTTCGCGTTCCACTCGCCGCGCACCTGCTTGACGATGAGTTCCGAGTCACCGCGGACGTCGATCTCGTCGAACCCGTACTCGTCGGCCGCCTCCAGCGCCCGGATCAGCGCGGCGTACTCGGCCTGATTGTTGGTGACCCGCCCGATCCGCTCGCCGCCCTCTGCGACGATCCCGTCCGCGGTGACGAGACACCACCCGACCGCGCCCGGTCCGGGGTTGCCGCGCGAGGCCCCGTCGAAGTACACGTGGGCGCGGCCCCCGCCGTTGTTTAAGAGTCCCACCAGTCGGGTCGTGTCGCTCCCTTGCACCACGACCTTGTCGTCGTACGCGACGGCGACGGCGCCCCCGTGTTCGGCGCGCCACCGCTCATGGGCGGTGTTTCCGTCGTCGATCCGGACGCCGGCGTCCGCGAGTCGCGCCCGCGCGGTCGTCGGATCGCAGTCGATCGTCGGCATTCGTTCGCAGTCGGCGGCCGCGCGATAAAGCGCTGTCCGTCGGCGGCCGCCGATCGCGTTTTACGACTCGGTGCGCGTCGCTGCGACGCGGCCGCTCACCGGATCCGTCCGACTGCTCACCGGTCCCGGCCGGTCGCGGGTCGGCCTCCTTCGGCGGCCGACCGCTCCGCCTCGGCCGCGGACTGTTCCCCTTCTGTCGCGGACTGCTGGAGCCGGTTCAGACCGAGCGTCGCGACGAACAGGACGCTCCCCACGTACAGGAACGACTGTGGGTCGGCGATGAGTCGCGAGACGAGGGCGTTTCCGTACCCGATGACGCTCGTGAGATATCCGAGGAGGGAGACGGTCCACCCGAGTCCGGTGACGCCGCCGAGTTGATCGAGCGAGTCCGCGTCGAAAATCGAGAGTAGCGCTGATTTCATGAGTTCCCCACGGTAGGTCGCACCTACCGGAGAGCGGGTAATGAACCTATTTTCGGTAATTACACCGGATAGTTACCAGTTCGCTTCGGACTGGCGTCGGTCGGTCGATCCTCACGAACTTTTAAGTCAGTCTGTCGAGATATTATATAAATGCGATGACACGGCCAACCCGGCAACGGGATCACGACCGGCAGCGCATGCGCGACGAGGACGCCGAGAAAACCGACACCGACGCCGAGGGAGTCGACGTCGACGCCGACGAGTTGGACCCCGAAGATTTCGACCCGGAAGAGCTCACCCGGACGGCCGACGGAGAACTGATACACGAGGAAACCGGGCTCATCGTCGAAGAAGAGCAGATCGACCCCGGCCCGGAGTGGCGGGCGTTCAACCACTCCGAGCGGCAGTCGAAGTCGCGCGTCGGCGCGCCGACGACGAAGACGATGCACGACAAGGGGTTGACGACGACGATCGATTGGAAGGACAAGGACGCGTACGGCCGCTCTATCTCCGCGAAGAAGCGGTCGCAGATGCATCGGCTGCGCAAGTGGCAAGAGCGCATCCGCACGAAGGACGCGGGCGAGCGCAACCTCCAGTTCGCGCTCTCCGAGATCGACCGCATGGCCAGCGCGCTNGTCATCTATCGACGCGCGCTCAACGAGGACCTCATCCGCGGGCGCTCCATCGAGGGCGTCTCCACCGCCGCCCTCTACGCCGCCTGTCGCAAGGAGGGGATCCCGCGATCCCTCGAGGAAATCTCCGACGTCTCGCGGGTCGAGCGCAAGGAGATCGGTCGGACGTATCGCTACATCTCTCAGGAGCTCGGCCTGGAGATGCGCCCGGTCGACCCGAAAAAGTACGTCCCCCGGTTCTCTTCCGAACTCGACTTGAGCGAGGAGGTCCAGTCGAAGGCCAACGAGATCATCGAGACGACCGCCGAGCAGGGGCTGCTCTCCGGAAAGTCTCCGACCGGGTTCGCCGCGGCTGCCATTTACGCCGCCTCGCTTCTGTGTAACGAGAAGAAGACGCAGCGCGAGGTCGCCGACGTCGCGCAGGTCACCGAGGTCACCATCCGCAACCGGTACCAAGAGCAGATCGAAGCGATGGGGATCCACAGTTAACCGCCGGCCGGTTCGGTTTCCGCCGCCAGCAACGTTCAAGCCGCCGCGCCGTCAACGATCGACCGAATGCGACTCGACGAGTTCATCGAGTTCGAGGCGAACGAGCGCGCCGAGCGCCGGCGACTCGCCGCCGAGAAGGACTACGGTATCCTCGACCACCTCGACTCCTTCGAGCGGCGCTTCGAGGAGCACGTCTCCGACGACGCCGTGGTCGGGAGCGTCTCGCCCTCCATCTTCGTCGGTCGCTCCAACTACCCGACCGTCTCGACCGGGCTGCTCTCGCCGGTCGGCCGCGAGAGCGCGGCGGAGCGGTTCCGGACCTCCGCGGCGTGGTACGACGAGGGCGTCTCCATCGCGGACGTGTTCGACCGGCGGACGAGCCTGCTCAACTCGACGCGCGGAGTCGCCGTCGAGGACGCCGGCGTCGACGAGACCGGCGGCGTCCACGACGCGTGGGACGGCTGGCTCGGCGTCCAGCGCGAGGTCGCGATCGCGGACCGCCCGGTCGACGTCGAGATCGGTCTCGACGGCACTCCCGACCTCGACTTCGATATCGGCACGCAGGACATCAAGACGCCGACCGGACCGCGGGCGGCCGCCCGCACCGCCGCTCTCGGCGAGAACCCGCACGTTCCTCGTCCGGTGAAAAAGACGCTGGAGGACGACGACTGGCGCGCGGAGGGGGCGATGACGTACCTCTACCGGCGCGGCTTCGACGTCTACGAGATCAACACGATCCTCTCCGCGGGGGCGCTCGGGCGGGGGGCGAACCGTCGGCTCGTCCCGACGCGCTGGTCGATCACCGCCGTCGACGACACGGTCGGGCGGTTCCTCCGCGGTTCGATCCGCGACAACCCGACGGTAGACCGGATCGAGGTCCACCGGAACGAGTACCTCGGCAACGCCTTCTGGGTCATCCTCGTCCCCGGTCGCTGGGAGTACGAACTCGTCGAGATGAAGTCGCCCGGTTCGATCTGGAACCCGGACCCCGAGGCCGGGGTCTACCTCGCGGCCGCGAGCGAGGGCCGTGAGGGCCGCACCGGCTACGTCGAGGAGACCGCCGGGGCCTACTACGCCGCCCGACTCGGGGTCTTAGAGCATCTCGACGAGCGCGGAAGACAGGCAAAGGCGCTCGTCTGCCGGCACGTCTCCGACGACTACTGGGGACCGGTCGGCGTCTGGCAGGTTCGCGAGGCGGTCCGGAACGCCTTCGCCGGCGAGCACGGCACGGCCGAGACGTTCGGCGAGGCGGTTCGCGGCGTCGCCGAGCACCTCCCGATCTCGCTCGGCCGCCTCCGCCGGAAGTCCACGATGGCGGCCGGGCTGCAGGCGAACCTCGGTGATTTCGTCGGCGCGGAGTGAGGCGGGGGGCGCTCGTTCGCTCGCTCGGCCGTCTGAGCGCTCGACTGTCCGCCGTCTCGACTGCCTGAGGCCCGCCCGATCGCTTTTCCCGTCCGGTCGAGTGGTGAGTCCATGGTCCTCACAGCCCCCGCGTTCGGCGGCGTTCCGGCCGGTCCGGAGCTCCTGATCATCTTGCTGATCCTCCTCCTCTTTGCGGCCCCCGTGGCGGCCGTCGTGGCGGTGGTGGTGTTCCTCAGACTCCGCTCGGACGGCGACGACGCGAGCGCCGCCGCCGGCGCTGACGCGCACGACAACGTTGACGCGGGTGGCGAGACTGACGCGCACGACGCCGCTGCCAACGCCGAACGGATCGCCGAACTGGAGGCCGAGGTCGAACGGCTCCGGCGGAAAGTGGACGCCGAGGCGGACGCCGCCGGAGACGACGAAACGTTCGACTGAGCCCGTCGGAAGTGCTGTCGCCCGTCGGCGGGGCCAGTCGTTCGGTGACCGGCCCTCGCTCCGTCCACGATGGTACCGGAGGATAGCGTTCACGCCGGCTCTCCGGAGAAGCAGATCGCACGCGCGACCGATAGCGGGAGTGGATAACTCGATACTGTGGAGTCGTCGTTTATAAGCGATCGAGTGGTGTCGCTGTCGTCTGTTTATAAGCTGTTGGTGGTGGCGTAACTGTGCCAACGCGCTAACCGCACAGCACCGCGCCTCACGCCTCCCCAGCCTCGGCGGACGGTCCGGCGCGGGCGGAGCCGCGCCGACCCGCCGCCTCCCTCGCGGGCTCCTCGCGGCCTATCGGCCGCTCGGAGGCGCGCCCGGGCGAGAGCGAAGCTCTCGCTTGCAGCCGGCGATGCCACCGTCGCGTTCATTTATAACTGGTCGTTGTCTCCGCTCTCGGCTGTGTGTAGATCACGTCGCCGGCACCGATCTGCAACACTCACTCTCGCGCTCGATCACGCCGCGAGCCCGTCGGTGACAACACTCGAGGCTGCGAGGGGGACGCGCGGAGGCCGCGAGAGGGCCGCGTGACGCCTGCTGGCGTCGGCGAACGGCCACGACGCTCCCTCTCAGTCTTCCGCCCAGTAGTACAGATCCTCGCGCGGCGCGTTGCAGTTCGGACAGTTCGCAGGGAGTTCCGACCCGATTTCACCCATCTCGCCGCACTCCCAACAGCGCCACATCACGTAGGCGGTCCCGAACACGTCGCGTGCGTCGGTGAGCGACAGTGCGCCCGACCCCGACGCCGTGACGTAGAAGCCGTCGTCGTCGACGCCGCGGACCGTCCCCAACCGGTCGCCACCCTCGTCGTACACGGGTTGGCCGATACTCACGTCGGCGAATACGGGTTCTTCAGAGGCCATGGGCGAGTATACGCGCTGATCCCTCATAAGTGTGGTATGTGGGGGCGTAGCACTACGTGGAGGAGGAGTACGACTATTGCGTGCGAGGCGGGNCGAGTATACGCGCTGATCCCTCATAAGTGTGGTATGTGGGGGCGTAGCACTACGTGGAGGAGGAGTACGACTATTGCGTGCGAGGCGGGTACCGAAACGAAAACGCGGCGAAACGGGGAGAGGGAAAGAGGCTGCGGCGCGGGGGATCGGCTCAGGCGACCGGCGTGCGCTCGACGACGGTGCCGTTGACGGTCGGGTACTGCTCGACGATCTCGCCCTCGTCGAGGTCGCCGTCTTCGACCATCTCCTCTAAGAGCCACCACGCGACCTCGACGTGGTTCGATTTGACGGTGTAGAACTCCTCGGGGACGCCGAGCGCCTCGAAGCGCTCGGGCTCGGCGAAGGCCTTCCCGTAGACGAGGGTGCCGTCGTCGGTCACCTCGTCGAACTCGCGGCGGATGTTCCGGGCCATCCGCTTGAGCCGGTTCCGGTGCTGGGCGGCGTCTTTGAACACGGACGTACAGAAGTACACCTTCTCGTGGCTCGCCATCTCCGAGACGATCGACTCGTCTTTCGACCCCTCGACGGCGGACATGTGCCCCTCCTGCAGTTCGAAGCCCTCCTCCTGCATCCGGCGGTAGTTGCCGTCGGACATCTCGAACTCGTTGACGTTACAGAACTCCGCGGCGCCCTCGTCTAAGAACTCCAGGAACTCCGGCTCCGCGCGGATGCCGGGGATCTCGAAGGCGGGCGTGAGTCCCTCCTCGCGGGCGATGTACAGGATCTCCTCCCACTCGGTGCCGTGCATGTCGCCCCACAGCTCCACCGGCGGGTGGAAGCGGATCTCGTCGAGCCCGGCCTCCGAGAGCCGACGCATATTCTCGCGCCCGCCCGTGATCCCGGTGTAGAGGTGCGTGTGGTGGTCCTCGCCGAACTCGTCTTTGAGCAGTTCGAGGTACCGGCACGTCTTCGCCATCGCCTCCTGCGGTTCGCCGCCGGTGATCGAGGTGCCGAGCGCGCTCATCCGCTTGGCCTCCGCGATCACGTCCTCGTCGGACTCGACCTTCCGCTCGTTGGCGTACACGTCGGTGACGTTCTTCCGGTTCTCTCCGAGGGGGCAGTAGAAACAGTCCCGCTGGTCGCAGTAGCCGTAGACGAACAGCACCATCTTGCCGCCCTTGGCGCACTGCTCACAGCCCTTGGAGATCATCTACACCCCTGTACCCGCTCCGGCCTCAAAAAGCGTCCGAACTCCGCGCTCCCGGGTGATACGTTGCCACAGCGCTCCGGTCGCGGGTCTCAGAGGCACAAAGTATGTACCCCTCGGGCGGTGACCGGCGGGTATGACTCGACGATCGAGCGCTGACCCTCCGTCCGCCGCCGACGCCGCCGATCTCGACGCCAACGCCGACACGACCACCCGTCGCCGCGCGCTCGCGGTCGGCGGTGCGGTCGGCATCGCCGGGCTCGCCGGCTGTACCGCCATCGACGTGTTCACCGGCGACGAGCCCGCGGAGTTCACCGCCGGGACGGCGACCGTCGCCGACGCGGTACTCGACGAGACCGGCTACGAGCTCAACGAGATCTTCACCGAGACCGTCACCCAACAGTTCGAGGTCGCCGGCTCGACACGGGAGGTTCGCGTGACGAACCGGGTCGCCGAGTACGACCGGGCCGTCGAACTGTTCGGCGAACGGTATCAGGCCGCCGTGTTCGCCGCGCTCGCCACCCCGCGCGTCGAGGTGCTCGGGCAGGCGTTCAACCCGATCGCTGACCTCGACGACGCGGAGCGCGCCGAGCTCATCTTGAACCGCTACGACAACGTCGAGGACCTCGAACGCGGCTCCGAGTACACCACCTCGATGCTCGATACCGACGTCGACGTCGTCGTCTACACCGCGAGCGCCGAAATCTCCGGCGCGGGCCTCACCGTCGACGTCGAACTGCACGTCGGCGCCCCCGTGGAGGCGGGCGAGGACTACGTGCTCCCGCTGGCGGCGTACCCGGAGGACTTCGGCGACGGGGAGGTCGTCCGCCGGATGATCAACGGGATCGAGTACAGCGCGGAGGAGTAGGTGACGCCGGCGCCCGCCCCGACGTCGGCCCGCCGCGAGCCGAAAACATATCCCGACCTGTCGCGTAGCTCTCCGTAATGCTGCTCGTCCTCTGTGTCGACCTCGACGACGACCTCGGCCGCAAGACGGGGATCCCCACGCCCGTCATCGGCGCGGACGACGTCACCGAGGCCGCGGTCGCGCTCGCGACCGCCGATCCGGAGGACTCCGACGTGAACGTCCTGTTTCAGGGCGTCAACGTCCACGACGAGTTGGCGGCGGCCGGCGAGGCCGTCGAGGTCGCCGCGGTCACGGGGATCGACGGCTCCGACGTGAAGGCGAACCGCGCCGTCGGGAAGGAGGTCGACCGCGTCCTCGCCGAGCTATCGACCGGCGAGGAGGTGTCGGCCGTCGTCATCACCGACGGCGCCCAAGACGAGTCGGTGCTCCCGGTGATACGGTCTCGGATGCCGATCGACGGGATGCGCCGCGTCGTCGTCCGGCAGGCGCAGGACCTCGAATCGCTCTACTACACGATCAAGCAGGTGCTCGCGGACCCGGAGACGCGCGGAACGATCCTCGTCCCGCTCGGCGTCCTCCTCCTCATCTACCCCCTCGTCGTCGTCGCGAACCTCTTCGACGTCGCCGGCGCGGCCGTCCTCGGTATCCTCTCGGGGATCGTCGGGCTCTACTCGCTGTTCCGCGGACTCGGGTTAGAGGACACCGTCGACGGCGCGGCGGCGACGGTTCGCAACGTGCTGTACACCGGCCGCGTCACCCTCGTCACCTACGTCGTCGCGCTCGCGTTGCTCGTCGTCGGCGGCGTCCAAGGGCTCGACACGGTCGAGGCGGTCCGCGACACCGGCGCCGGTGCGACCACCGGAATCCTCGTCGCCGCGTTCGTTCACGGGCTCGTCCAGTGGCTCGCGGTCGCCGGCGTCACCTCGAGTCTCGGGCAGATCACCGACGAGTACCTCGCCGGCCGATTCCGCTGGCGGTACCTCAACGCGCCGTTTTACGTGCTCTCTATCGCCGTCGTGCTGTACGCCGTCTCCGGGTTCTTCCTGCCGGCCGCCCCTGGTGTGACGCCGCTCGGGCTCCCGGACCTCGCGCTGGCGCTCGCGGCGGGGACGCTCATCGGCGTATTGAGTACGCTCGCGTTCGCAGTCGCGGAGTCGCAGTTGCCGTCCGCGGAGCCGGCGTGAAGTGAAGGCGGCCGCACGCTCCTCTGCGGCACGGTCGGTGGACGGTCTCCCGGCTCGCGGTCACCGACCCGCTACCGCGGCGTCCACTCGTCGCAGGCGTCCATGTTCTCCATCAGCTCGTCGTGGTGAGCGCAGTACGGCTGCATCCCCTGTTCGGTACGGACGTAATCGAACTGCGCGCAGTTCCCGCAGTAGGTGTCTCCCGGGCCGTCGCGCGCTGCCGCGGCTCCGGCTCCCGGCGACGGTCCGGTCGGTGTCGCGGACTCGTTCGGGGCCCCCGTCACGTCCGCTCCGCCTGCTCCGCTCGCTCCGTTGCCATCGAGCGGCGATCGGATCGCCGTCGCGGTCTCGCCGCCGTCGCTCACGCCCGCGGCGTCGGTCCCCGCGGGAGACGACTGACTGCCGGACCCGTTTCCGCCGGACGTGGCGGATGACCCCGATGCTCCCGGCTGATTGGTCTGCGTCTCGACCTCGCCGTCGGGCGTACCGCCCAAGAGGCCGACGCCGCCCATCCCGTCGATCTGGTCGCGTTCGACCTCGATGATCTTCGTCTCTCCTTTGTGCGTCACCTCCATGGTGACGGTCCCGCCGGGGTCGTTTCGCGTTTTGAAGTTGGCGACGCCGACGAACACGCTCCACAGCATCGTCGCGGCCCCGAGGAAGTACAGCCCCGCGGTCGGCAGCGTGAGGTCGGTGAGCTCCGGGCGCGGGCCGCCCACCCACTGATACGGGTACGCGTGCGCGAACAGCGCGACGCCGAGGCCCATGACGGCCGCCCCGACGATCGCGGCGGCCCGGGTGTTGCGATCGGCCGGGAGCACGGTCATCACGCCGAGCAACAGCAGGGGGACGCCTGCGCCGCCGAGGATCCCGCCGAGCCGGCGGGCCGCGCCGGAGTCGTACCCGCTCGGGAGCAGCACCTCCGCGGCCACGAGAATCCCGCCGACGAGCAGCAGCGTGCCGGCGACGAACGAGCCCACGCCGAGATAGAGGCGACGCGGATCGACCTCGGAGCGTCCCCGACCGCCGTACGCCTCCGAGAGACTGGTCATACGCGGCCTACGTCGTCCTCCCTGAAAACAGTATGTCAGACGTTCGCCGTCGATTGCTGACACGACGGTCGCGGGGCGGTCGCCTCGACCGGCCCGATCTGTCCCCGCGGGGTCAGATGAGCGCGTCGATGTCGACGTTCGCCTCCAGCAGCTCCGCCATCCGGTCGACGGTCCGCGCGTCGCGGGTCCGTCCGCCGCGGACGACTCCCTCGGCGCGGTCGATGGCGGTGACGGTGTCGGTGTTCACGGCGAGCACGGGCTTGCCGGCGTCGGCGGCCTTCCCGAGCACGGCGCCGGAGGGTCGGTGCCCGCCGGTCAAGACGAGACACGCGACGCCGGAGGCGTCGAGCGCGGCCGTCTGCACGTCCGCGCGGTCGCCGCCGGTGATGACAGCGGCGTCGCGGGCGCGCCGGAAGTAGCGCAGCGCCTCGTCGCCGCCCATCGCGCCGACGAGGAAGCGCTCGACGAAGGCGTCCGTCGGCGCGTCGGTGAGCAGCTCCGCGCCGAGCTCGTCGGCGAGTTCGCCGACGGTGACGCCCGCCAGCTCCTTCTCGTGCGGGATGGCGCCGAGCACGGTGATGCCCTTCGACTCGAGGAACGGGATCCCGTCCTGATCGAGCGACTCGAAGGCGTCGTCAGACACCTTGTTGAACACGACGCCCGCGAGTCGGTCCCCGAAGGCGTCGGCCGCCGCGAGCACCTCGTCGAGGTCGTTCGGGGAGCCGTACTCGGCGACGAGCACGACCCGCGCGTCGAGCGCCTCCGCGACGTCGACGTCGGTGAGGTCGACGACGCCGCCGGTGGTCCAGCGGCCCCCGCCCTCGACGAACATCTGGTCGCGGTCGGCGGCCAGTTCGGCGAACTCCTCGCGGATCCGGTCGCGCAGGGCGCCGGCGTCCTCGGTGCCGCGGATCGCGCCCTCGACGAACGTCGGCGAGTAGACGACGGGCTCCATCTGGTGCATCTCGGCGTCGAGCCCGAGCACCTCGCGGGCCAGCATGGGGTCCTGATCGAGCGTCTTGCCGACGTTCGACTGCAGGCGCGTCCCCTTCGGTTTCATGTAGCCGACGCTGCGGCCGCGGTCGGCGGCCAGTCGCGCGAGCGCGACGGTGATCGCTGTTTTGCCGGTGTGTTCTCCGGTCGCGGTGACGAGTGTCGTGGTGGGTTCTGTCATGCTTCGAGTTCCTCGGGGTCAACCGTAAGTCTCACGTCGACGGCGGCGGCGTTCGTGCCCCCGTCGTCGTCGGGCAGTGCGACGAGCGGATTGATGTCGAGCTCCAGGATGGCCGGGAAGTCCGTCACGAGTTGGGAGAGCCGACCGATCGTCTCGACGACGGCGTCGACGTCGACCGGGTCGCGACCGCGGGCGCCGCGCAGCAGGGGCGCCGACTGGATCTCCTCGGTCATCGTCCGCGCTTCCGACTCCGAGACGGGCGCGACGCGGAAGGTGGTGTCCTCCATCACCTCCACGAAGATCCCGCCGAGGCCGAACATCAGCAGCGGACCGAACTGGGGGTCCCGGTTCATACCGACGATCGTCTCGACGCCGTTATCGAGATCGACCATCTCCTGGACCTGCACGCCGAGCACCGTCGCGTCGGGCTGGTAGTTCCGCGCTCGGGTGATCAGGTCCTCGTAGGTGTCCGCCACGTCGTCGTCCGTGACGCCGACGGCGACGCCGCCGATGTCGGACTTGTGGAGGATGTCCGGAGAGACGATCTTCATCACCACGTCGCCGTCGATGTCGGCGGCGACCGCGGCGGCGCGCTCGGGGGAGTCGACGATCTCTCCCGCGGGCGTCGGAATGCCGTACGCGTCGAGCAGTTCCATCGCCTCGACGCCGAGCCGGTTGTCGTCGCGGTCGCGGACCGTTCCGAGGATCTCGCGGGCGCGCTCGCGGTCGACGTCGAACGACATCGGCGCGTCGTACTCGCGCTGTTTGATGTCTCGGTACTGCGCGAGCGTCGCGAGGCTCTCGATCCCGCGGGCGGGATCGAAGTAACAGGGGATCCCCCTCGCCTGCAACTGCTGTTTCGGCTCGCGCGTCCGGTCGCCGCCCATCAGACAGGCGGCGACGGGCGCGTCCATCTCCTCGCTCACCGCCTCGATCGCGTCCGCGAGGTCGTCGAAGTCGATCGTCGCCGTCGGCGCGGCCAATACGAGTGCGGCCCCGACGTTGTCGTCGGCGACGGTGATCTCCAGGGCCTCTCGGAACCGCTCGACGTCGGCGTCGCCGATGACGTCGACCGGGTTGTGGATGTTCGCCTCCTCCGGCATCGAGTCCCGCAGCGCGTCGCTCGTCTCGCTCGTGAACGACGCCATGTCGAGGTCGGCGTCGCCCACCGCGTCGGTCGCCATCACGCCGGGGCCGCCGGCGTTGGTGACGATCGCGACGCTGTCGGTGTCGGGCAGCGGCTGGCTGCCGAGGATGCCGGCGGCGTCGAACAGCTCGTCGACCGACTCCGCGCGGATGACGCCGGCCTGGTCGAGGCCGGCCTCGTACGCCTTATCCGAGCCGGCGAGCGTGCCGGTGTGCGAGGAAGCGGCCTGCGCGCCCGCGCTCGTCCGCCCCGACTTCACGGCGACGATCGGGGTGTCCTGAGAGGTCTCGCGGGCGGTGTCGATGAACTCCCGGCCGTCCTCGATCCCTTCGAGGTAGCCGATGATCACGTCCGTCTCGTCGTCGTCTCCCCAGTGGTCGACGAAGTCGGTCTCGTCTAAGACCGCCTTGTTGCCGAGCGAGACGACGTCTTTGAAGCCGATCCCGTTGTCGTTGGCCCAGTCGAGGACCGCGGTGACGAACGCGCCGGACTGGCTCATAAACGAGAGCCCGCCCGGGAGCGCGTTCTCGGGGCCGAACGTCGCGTTCATGCCCGAGGGCGTCGACATGATCCCCAGGCTGTTGGGGCCGACGAGGTTGAGATCGTACTCGTCGGCTATCTCTGCGAGGCGCCGCTCCCTCGCCGCCCCGTCCTCTCCCGTCTCGCCGAATCCGGCGGTGATCACGACGACGTTGCGGACGCCGGCCGCCCCGCACGCTTCGATCGCGTCTAAGACGATCGAGGGCGGCACGACGACGACGGCGACGTCGGCGTTCGCGTCGGCCACCTCGTCGACGCAGGGCGTCCCGAGCACCTCGTCGTAGTTCGGGTTGACGGGAACGGTGTCACCGTCGAAGTCGTCGAGTAAGTTCGACGTGACGGCGCGACCGACGGCCCCCTCGCGGGCCGTGGCGCCGACGACGGCGACCCGATCCGGGTCGAACAGCTCATTGAGCGTACCCATCAACGAGTATCTACGCAAACCACCGGTTTAAGATCGGTGGGAGCGTTTTCAGTAGCTGAGTCAATAATGAACGACCGATCTGATCTCGGCATGTGAGATAGACATACACACATCTCAACGGGTTGTTCACGTCTGGTCCACGCAGTTCTGTCCCCGGCAGCGTTGGCCCTGCTCTCGTTCCTCCGGTACGCCGGTCTCGTCTCTCGCACCTCGCTCTCACGCGCTCTCGACGGCCGTATTCACAGAGGCGCCGACGATCCGCTCCGGCGATCAGTCGGCCGACACGCCGGTCGCCTCGAGGGCGATCCCCGGCGATTCCGTCGGCGTCTCGTCCGCAACGGTCAGCGTGACGCCGCCGTCCGCGAGCTCGACGGTGGCGTCGGTGGCGCCGCGCGTGTACTCCGCGGCGTGGTCCCCGTTCGGATCGAACCGAACGCCCTCGTTCAACAGCGGGGTCTCGCTCAGCCGTTCGACCTTGCGGTAGGCCGTCGACAGCGCCAGATCGCACGCGTCGGCCAGCTCGCCCGTCGTCATCGCCGTCTCCGCGGCGCTGAGTATCGCCCGGCAGTCCGGGTCCGCGAGCGCTTCGAACGTTGCGTCGAGCGTCTCGTCGCCCTCCGTCACCGTCGTCGGTCCGTTCGTGCGTACCGCGTTTCGCTTCATGGATGATCGTACCGGCTCCGCCTACCCCAACACCGTCCCTACATATGTGGGGTGTTTTATAAGTGCCGCCGGGGAGACCGGATCGGCGGAGCCGCGATCGGTCGACCCGTCCGAACCGTCCCGCCGCGGCCGCGGTCGCTCCCGTCAACGTTTTGGGCGGTGGCGGGTACCGTTGGATGAGGATGGGATCCGGCATCAGAGCGGAGGTTTCGCTGCCGACGTCGGCGCCGTCGCCGTTCGACGGCGTCGTCGACGGGTCGACCTCGATCTACAGCGTCGCTCGGAGCACCCCCGACGGCGATGCGGACGCGGTCGTCCTCGAGTTCATCGGCGACGCGGATCTGCCGGTTCCCGACGGCGTCGAGGTCGTCTTCGACTACGGCGGGAAGGCCGCCTACCGGTTCGAGGTGCCGTGTTGTGAGGACTCGCCGTTCGCCGTGCTCGACCGGCACGGCGTGCCGGTCTCCGAGACGACGATCCGAGACGGGCGGCTGCTCGTCACGTTCCACGCGACGGACCTCCCGACGCTGCGCTCCGTGCTCGACGCCTTCCGCGAGTCGTGTCCGGACATGCAGGTGTTGCGGCTGTTGCAGTCCTCGTCGACGCCGGAGGAGTCCGACCTCGTCACGGTCGACCGCAGCGAACTGACCGAGCGCCAGCGCGAGGTGCTCACGACCGCGTACGAGGCCGGCTACTTCGACCATCCGAAGGGGGCCAACGCCGGCGAGGTCGCCGAGTCGCTCGGCATCGACCGGTCGACGTTCTCCGAGCACATGGCGGCCGCCCAGCGGAAGCTGCTGTCGACGCTGCTCGATTGACCGGATTCCGAAACTACTGGAATCCGATCCATCCTTCATGAGTGTCCGTCACGTACCCGTAACCATGACGAGTCCACGGACACACACCTTCGTCTGCCCGGAGTGTCGTCGCACGATCGAGGTGGACGGCGCCATGCGGGCGACGCTGCTCGACGCGGGCTGTGTCGTCTGCGGGGCGCCGGTCACCGAGGGCGACATCGCGGACCCGCAGACGGCGTAGCGGTCGCGGCCCCTCCGTGACGTCGGTCTGCGCGTCCCCGAAGCGGCTGCCCTCACGCTTCCTCGACCAGCGGTCGCTCCACCGGTCGGTCTCGTATCCTTTATCCCGGCGTGTGCTGCACTGTTGCGTATGGCGACGAGAAGCGAGGTCGAGATGACCGACGCGGAGGTCGACGCGCTCCTGTCTCGACACGAGACGGGCGTGTTGTCGCTCGCGCGCGACGAGACCCCCTACGCGATTCCCGTCTCGTACGGGTACGATCCGGCGTCGCGGGAGGCGTACCTCCGTTTGGTGTCGACGCCGGACAGCGAGAAGCGCGAGTTCCTCGCGTCCGACCCGCAGGCCCGGATCGTGGTGTACGAGGAGGACGGCGACGAGTACGCGAGCGTCGTCGGGGTCGGGACGCTCCACCGCGTCGACCTCGACGAACTGACGCCCGAGACGATCGCACAGTACGGGGAGACCCGACGCCCCCTCTTCGAGATCTGGGCGGAAGGAAAGTCCGACCTCGACATCGAGCTCTACCGGTTCACCCCCGATCGGCTCACCGGACGGACCGTCGTTATCGATCGCGCCGAAGAGTGAGCGCGGAGCGGCTCAGAACGCGATCGGTGCGACAGCATAAATCAGCAGCGCGCCGGCGACACCCGCGGCGAGCGACGTGGCGTTCAGTCGTACCGCGCGCTTCCGGTCGGCCGCCAGCGCCGCCTCGTCGAGCACCTGATTGGTGCCGTCACCGACGTCGAAGATCCCCATTCCGGCGAAACCGACGCAGAACCGCTCTCGGTACTGGATGTACCCCATCGCGGCCCCGTACAGCGGGAACGTCGCGGCGAGAAGCGTCCAGCGCGGCCAACCGACGACGATCACGGCGGCGACGTGGAGGGCGGCCAAAAGCAGCGAGCCGACGCCGAGAAGGAGTCGCCGCCGCTGTTGGGTCGGTCCGATGTTGCACACGCCCGGTTGGTACTCCGGTTCCATATCGATCCGATGAGCGTCGACGAGCAAAAGCCCACCCGGATTCCGACGACCCATTTATGTTCGATGGACGAGAGAACTGAGAGAAGACAATGACGGACGGCCCGCGCCGCGACAGGACCTTGCGGCGGTACGAGACGATCGTCGAGTCGCTCGATGACGCCGTCTACGCCGTCCGTCCCGACGGGACGATCGCGTACGTCAACGAACGGTACGCCGAGATGAAAGGCGTCGCCCGCGAGGAGCTGATCGGGACGAACATCTACGACTGGGTGACCGAAGAGACGGCGGAGAAGGCCCGACGGGTCCGCAAAGAGGTCGCTGAGGGGACGCGCGACGCGGGGGCGGTCGAGTACGAGTTCCTGACGGCCGACGGCGATCGGTTCCCCGTGGAGATGCGGTTCGCCCGCGTCACCGACGGGGCGGGCGAGGAGCTCGACCGCGTCGGCGTCATCCGCGACGTGCGCGACCAGCGGCACCGCGAGGAGGCGCTCCGCCGGAAGAACGAGCGTCTCGACGAGTTCGCCAGCATCGTCTCACACGACCTGCGGAACCCGCTGAACGTCGCGGTGGGTCGGCTCGAACTCGCCCGCGAGGAGTGCGACTCGGCGCACCTCGACGAGGTCGCCCGCGCTCACGACCGGATGGAGGCGCTCATCGCCGACCTGCTGACGCTGGCTCGCACGGGCAAGGACCTCGAAGCGGCCGAGCCGGTCGATCTCGCCGAGTTCGTACGAGAGTGCTGGGCCGGCGTCGAGACGGACGGCGCGACGGTGCACGTCGAGACGGACCGGACGATCCGCGCCGATCGGAGCCGGCTCAAACAGCTCGTCGAGAACCTCGTGCGGAACGCGGTCGACCACGCCGGCGACGGCGCGACGGTCACGATCGGCGACATCGACGCGGACGGACTCGTCCGCGGTTTCTTCGTCGCCGACGACGGGCCCGGGATCCCCGCGGCCGATCGGGAGCGCGTCTTCGAGGCGGGGTACTCGACGGCCGCCGGCGGGACCGGATTCGGGCTGAGCATCGTCGAGAGCGTCGCCGAGGCGCACGGCTGGGAGGCTCGCGTCACCGACGCGTCCGGGGGCGGCGCCCGGTTCGAGTTCACCGGCGTCGACGTGATCGAGTGACCGGCCGTCCAACCGAGCGATCCCGAACTGAGCCGGCCGCACGAGTTGACCGCACGGACCGGCCGCACGGGTTGACCGCACGGACCGGCCGTACGGGTTGACCGCACGGACCGGCCGCACGGGTTGACCGCACGGACCGGCCGCACGAGCCGGCCGTGAGTTCCGCGGTAGCAACCGTAAAAAGGGTTCCCGACGACGGGGCCGTGTGAAACGGATCCAGCTCGGTAACACCGTGTTCGAGGGCGAAAACGACGTCTACCTGCTCGACGGGGAGACGACGGCGCTGGTCGACACCGGCGTCGCGCTCCCGGACGTCCGCGCGGATCTGGAGGCCGGGCTGGCGGCCTACGACGTCGCGTTCGCCGACGTCGACGCGATCGTTCTGACGCACTGGCACCCCGATCACGCGGGACTGGCCGGCGAGATCCAAGCCGAGAGCGGTGCCGACGTCTACGTCCACGAGGCCGACGCGCCGCTCGTGAACGGCGACGAGATCCCGCTGACCGAGGACCGCGACCTCCAGCGGGAGACCTTCGACCGGTGGGGTATCCCGCAGGCGGATCAGGACCGTCTGACCGCCTTCTTCGAGTCGGTGAGCGCGGGCCTCAGCGGCCGTCCGGCCGACGTGACGACGCTCGTCGACGGCGACGAACTCACGGTCGGCGGCGTGCGGCTCGAAGCCCTCCACCTCCCGGGGCACACCGCCGGGCTGACGGGGTTCGCGTTCGACCCGCGCGAGGTGGCCGGCCACGAGCCGGTGGCCGAGAGCGACGGCTCGACCCCGACCGAGGAGCTGTTCACCGGCGACGCGCTCCTCCCGAAGTACACCCCGAACGTCGGCGGCGCGGACGTCCGGGTCGACGCCCCGCTGGCGGCGTACGCCCGGAGCCTCGCGCGGATCGTCGAGCGCGACGCCGACGCCGCGCACCCGGGTCACCGCTGGCGGATCGACGACCCGAGCCGTCGGGCCGCGGAGATCCTCGACCACCACCGACACCGAACTCGCCGCGTGCTCGCGGTCCTCGACGCCGACGGTCCCTCGACGCCGTGGGAGGTGTCCGCCGAACTGTTCGGCGACCTCGCCGAGATCCACATCCTCCACGGGCCGGGCGAGGCGTTCGCGCACCTCGATCACCTCGACGACGCGGGCGTCGTCGAGCGCGACGGGACCGCTTACCGGGTCGTCGATCCGGACCCGGACGTCGACGCGCTGTTCCCGACGACTCGGCTCGACGACGCGGTCGACGGGTCCGATTAATCGACGAGTCCGACGGCTACCGACCGCCGAAAGCTATTCCCGCGAACCGGCGTATCCACGGACGTGAAGCGGGACTCACTCGCTGCGGTCCTCCTCGCCCTCCTCGCCGTCGTCGCGCTCGGTGCCGCCGCCGCGACGCTCGACTCGGCCGTCAGCCTCGGCGGCGGCGGGTTCGGCGGGGCCGGATCGGCCCCCGGCACGGGCGGCGAGGGCGGCACCGGAATCTCCCCCTCGCCGAGCGGCGAGGCGGCCTTCTCGCTGCCGGTCGTCTGCTACGAGTTCCTCCGCGAGCCACCCGCGCTCGCGCTTTTCGTCGGTATCGTCGTCGGATTCGGTGCGCTCGCGTACCGGGACACCGGCTCGGCGTTCGCGTGCGGCGCCGTCGCCGCGGCGGTCGGCTTCCCGCTCGGATCGGTGTGGTGGCTCCTGTCGGCGTGTCGCCCGCTCGACGCCGAGGTCGACTTCTCGCTCGGTGCCGGCGGCGCTGACTCGGGGCTGTTCCCCGAGAGCGGCGAGGGCGGCTCCGGGCTCGGTGGGGCCGGGGAAGGCGCGGTCTCGGCGCCGGAACTCCTCTTCGCGCTCGTCGTGGTCGTCGCGCTCCTCGCGAGCGCCGTCGCCCTCCTCGCGGCGGCCGGCGACGACGACTCGGCGACGGGCGGTTCGGCGGCCGACGAGGACGACGCGACCGAGCGGTCGCCGGACCTCGCGGCGGTCGGCCGGGCGGCCGGCGACGCGGCGGGTCGGATCGAGGGGTCGCCGGACGCCGAAAACGAGGTGTACCGCGCGTGGCGCGACATGACCGAGGCCCTCGACGTGGACCGCCCCGCCTCGTCGACGCCCGCCGAGTTCGCGTCGGCGGCGGTCGCGGCCGGCGTCGACGAGGAACCGGTCGACGAACTCACCGCGGTCTTCGAGCGCGTCAGGTACGGCGGTGAGGACGCGACTGCGGACCGGGAACGGCGAGCCGTCGCGGCGCTGCGTCGCATCGAGGAGCGACACGGGGGTGGGGAGTAGTGCGGCCCCTCGTCGCGGTCGGCGTCGCGGCGGTCGCGGTCGGCTTCGTCGCCGCGTTCGACCGCGGACTGGCCGCCGCGCTCGACCCGTCGACCGCGGTCGTCACGCTCGTCGGGCTGTTCGGGGCCGTCCAGGGACTTCGGTACGCGAGCGCCCGCCGGTCGCGCGACCGTCGCACGACCGACCTCGGCGAGCCGGAGCGGCGGGTTCGGGCGACCGTGCCGGGGAGCGACCTCGACGCGGAGATCGCTCGCGTGGCGTCGTCGTCCCGGGGCGGGTACCGGTCTCGGTCTGCACTCCGCGACCGGGTCCGCGAGGTCGCGATCGCGAACGTCGCCCGCGAGCGGAACTGCTCGACCGCCGAGGCGGCCCGCGCCGTCGAGTCGGGGACGTGGACCGACGACCCGACCGCCGCCGCGTTCCTCGCGGACGACGCGCCGTATCCCCTCCGCGTCCGCCTCCGGGTCGCCGTGTCGGGCGAATCGCGGTACGGATTCGGGTTGCGGACCGCCGTCGACGCGATCGGGCGCGTCGAGGCGGACGGGTCGGGCACGGAGGCGGGTCGATGAGCGAGCGAGTGGACTCGGAGAGCGACGCCGAATCGCCGCTCCGGCAGGTCCGTCGCGAGGTCGAGACCGGTCGGTGGGACGGGGTCGTCGGCGTCGCGCTGGCGCTGATCGGGGTGGGGGTCGTCGCCCGCCAGCCGCCGCTCGTGCTCGTCGGCGCCGTCGGCGTCGGCTACGCGCTCCACGCTCGGCTCGGCGAGGCGCCCGAGGCGACCCTGGACGTGACCCGAACGGTGAGCGACGCGAGCCCGGATCCGGGCGACGAGGTGACCGTCACCGTCCGGGCGCACAACGCCGGCGACGCCGTCCTCCCCGACCTCAGGCTCGTCGACGGGGTGCCCCCCGGGTTGGAGGCCGTCGACGGACCGGCGCGGGTCGCGACCGCGCTCGCGCCCGGTGCGACGGCGACGTTCGAGTACGCGGTGCGCGCGAGCCGAGGGGAACATCGGTGGGAGCCGCTGCGGGCGGTCGCTCGCGACGCGGCCGGGTCGCGGGAGCGAACGACCGATATCGAGAGCGCGTCGCCGACGCGGATCGTCTGCACCCCCGAACTGGCCGCCGGCGGCGACCTCCCGCTGCGGGGGCTGACGACGACGTATCACGGGCGGGTGCCGACCGCCGTCGGCGGCTCCGGCGTCGAGTTCCACGCGACCCGCGAGTACCGGCGCGGGGACCCGGCAACGCGGATCGACTGGAACCGCCGGGCGCGCACCGGGGAGCTGTCGACGCTGGAGCTGCGCGAGGAGCGCGCCGCGACCGTCGTCCTCCTCGTCGACGCCCGGGAGTCGGCGTACGTCGCGCCCGAGCCGGACGCCGAGACCGCGGTCGAAGCGAGCGTCGGGGCGGCCGGCCAGGCGTTCACCGCGCTGCTCGGCGGCGGCGACCGCGTGGGGATCGCGACGCTCGGCCCGCTCGACTGCTGGCTGCCGCCAGGCGCTGGTAGCGTCCACGCGGCCCGGGGTCGCGAGACGCTGGCGACCGACCCCGCGCTGGCGCCGACGCCGAGCGACGAGCGGTTCTATCGGTCGCTGTGGTTCCGGCGCTTCCGGCGGCGGCTCCCGGTCGACGCGCAGGTGCTGTTTTTCACACCGCTCGTCGACGACGCGGCGGCGTCGCTCGCGCGCCGCATCGACGCGCACGGCCACCTCGTCACCGTCCTCTCGCCGGACGCCACGGCGACCGCCACGACCGGGAACCGACTGGTCCGGTTCGAGCGCCGGGCGCGGCTCCGAGAACTGCGTTCGGCGGGGATCCGCGCGGTCGAGTGGGGCGGCGAACGGGGCGGTCAGGAGAGCGGCGAACGGGGCGGTCAAGAGAGCGGCGAACGGGAGGGACGGGGCGGCGCCGAGTCGTTCGCGGTCGCCGTCGCGAGGGCGACGGGCAGGTGGTCCCGATGAGCGCCCGCCCCGTCGCCGAGCGAGACCCCCGGCCGCCGACGGCGACCGTCGTTTCGAGCCTCCTCGCGGCCGGGATCGCCGCGCTGGCCGCACTCGTCGCGGCCCCGATCGGGGGCGCCGTCGTCGGACTAGCCGGAGCCGGCTTCGTCGCGGGGGCGGTCCGTCGCTCGCCGCGGACCCTCTCGCGGGCGGCGGGGACGGGCGCCGTCGGCATCGCGCTCGCGGGCGCGCTCGGTGGGGCAACCGAACCGCTGCTCGTCTCGGGAGTCGCGCTCGTGCTCGCGTGGGACCTCGCCGACCACGGGATGTCGCTCGGCGAGCAGGTCGGCAGAGCGGGCCGAACCCGGCGAAACGCGGCGGTTCACGCGGGCGCGACCCTGTTCGCTGGCGCGCTGTCGGCCGGGATCGTCTACGGGGTGTACCTCGCCGCCGCCGGGAACCGGCCGGTGGCGGCGCTCGCGCTGCTGCTGTTCGGCGCGGTGGCGTTGGCGTCGGCGCTCACGTAGCGTTCACGTAGCCCTCGAGATCGCACTCGGACCGATCGCCGGCCCTTTTGTACTCCCTCATCGACGGTCGGGTATGCACACGGCAGCGATCGCGCCGACAGGGTGGTCGGCGTGACGGACCTCGTGACGTTCGGCGAGACGATGCTCCGGCTCTCGCCGCCGCGCGGCGACCGACTGGAGACCGCGGAGGCGTTCGACGTGCAGGCCGGCGGCGCGGAGAGCAACGTCGCGGCCGGCGCGGCGCGGCTCGGCGCGGACGCGGTCTGGCTCTCGAAACTTCCGGAGTCGCCGCTCGGGCGCCGGATCGTCGGCGAACTCCGCAGCCACGGCGTCCGGACCGGGGTCGCCTGGGCGGACCCCGACGGGAGCCGCGTCGGCACGTACTACCTCGAACACGGCGGCGAGCCGCGCGGGACGACCGTCGTCTACGACCGCGCCGACGCGGCGATCACGACCGTCGAGCCGGACGAACTGCCCACGTCGGCGCTGGAGTCCGCCTCGCGCTTCCACACGACGGGGATCACCCCGGCGCTCTCCGAGCGGGCGGCCGAGACGACGACCGCGCTCCTCCGGGCCGCCGGCGAGGCGGGCGTCACCCGGTCGTTCGATCTGAACTACCGGGCGAAGCTCTGGGACCCGGAGACGGCCCGCGACGCCTACGAGGCGCTGTTCGAGCACGTCGACACCCTGTTCGTCCCGCGGCGGGACGCCCGCGAGGTGCTCGGCCGGGAGGGCGACGCCGTGGCGATCGCCAACGGGCTGGCCGCCGAGTTCGGCTTCGAGACCGTGGTCGTCACGCGCGGGTCGGAGGGCGCGGTGGCGCTGCGGAACGGCACGCTCACCGAGCAGGAGGTCTTCGACGCCGACACGTTCGACGCGATCGGCACCGGCGACGCGTTCGTCGCGGGCTACCTCGCGAAGCGGATCGACGGCGGCGACGTGGCCGCCGCGCTGGAGTGGGCCGCCGCGGCCGCCGCCCTGAAACGCACCATCGCCGGCGACGTGGCCGTCATTACCCCCGCGGACGTTGATGGCGTCGTCGACGGCGCGGCCGGCATCGACCGCTAACTGGCACCGACCGCTACCGGCGCGGATCGTGTTTATAAGGGCCGCTCTGCGCTCTAGACGTGCTTATAAATAGATCCTGTCCGAGCGCGTCGCCGCCGGTCGTGTTTATAGGAAGACGTCCGTTTCGAGGTCCTCAGTCGCGTCTTTGAGTCCGTCCTCTCTGGCGTCCGCCGCGTGCGAGCCCTCGATGTCCGCGTCGGTGAGGAGGTCGCGGAACTCGTCGCGGAACCGGTCGTTCGCCCGCGTCGACGTGAGATCGACGCGCGCGACGCGGGCGTACTTCGCGACCGTGTCGATGTCGGCGTCGAGCGCCTCCGCGCACTCCACGATCGAACGCCCCTCCGCGGTCAACCGCTTGAGGGCCGCGTACGCGAAGCCGGCGTCGGCGGGGACCTCGCGGTCGGCCTCGCGCACGAGGTGGAGGTCGAAGCGGGCGTCGCGGACGGTCGCGGCGTCGATATCGTCCGGCGTTCCGTCTCCGCCTGACGCCCTGTCTTCATCTGCGACGATCGATTCGGCGATCGCCGCGTCGTCGTCCAGTTCGAACCGCCCGCGAGCGATTCGGACGTACGTCGCGTCGTCGAGGTCGGTCGAGAACGCGCCGCGCTCGCGCATCGCCGCGACCAGCTCCCGAAGCCGCTCGTCGACCGCCGCCTCGTCGCGGTCGGTGAGCGTCCCGCGGGACTCCGCCTGCCGCTCGGTGACGGTGTCGGACCCCGTGGTCTCGACGAAGATGTCGCGGAGTTCCGAGGTTTTCTCGTCCATGGACGACTCAATACGCGCTCGCGGTACAAAACTGTCGCGCCGCGCCCCGGTCTCGCTCCGTCCGCTCCCTTCGTCAACCAGTATCTTCAAGTCGGTTTACGGGCCTGTCGTGGGTATGGCAACCAGCACGGAGTCGGTCGATCTCGTCGGCGACGAGGCCGCGAGGAACCTCGCCCGCGCGGCGCTGTTCGCCGCACTCGTCGGCGCGTTCGCGTACGTGACGTTCCCGAACCCGGTCTCTCCGGTGTCGGTGACGCTGCAGGTGCTCGGCGTGTTCCTCGCCGGAATCTTCCTCGGTCCGGTGTGGGGCGCGGCGTCGATCGTTCTCTACCTCGCGGCGGGCGCGCTCGGCGCACCGGTGTTCCAGGGCGGCTCCGCCGGTGTCGGCCAGCTCGTCGGCCAGTCGGCGGGCTACCTCTGGTCGTACCCGCTCGCCGCGGCCGTCGTCGGCGCGGTCGTCCACCGGAGCGCGACGCCCCGCGACCTCGACGCGGTCGGGGTCCCGACGCTCGTGGGCGCGATGGTCCTCGGCACCGTCGTCATCTACGCGTTCGGCGTCGCCGGCCTCGCGCTCGTGCTGTCGCTCGGGCCCGTCGAGGCCGTGACCGTGGGCGCCGCCGCGTTCCTCCCCGCCGAGGCGCTGAAGATCGCCGCCGCGGTCGGGATCGTCCGGTCGGACGCCATCGCGGCGAACTGAGGTGGTCGCGTGAGTTCCCCGACCGCGGACCGGAGGGCGTCCGCGTGATCGACGTTGACGGCGTCACGTGTCGGTACGAGAGCGGTGGCAGCGACGGCTCCGGAGGCGTCACCGCCGTCGACGACGTCTCCCTCGCCATTCCGGACGGCGAGTTCCTCGTCGTCGCGGGCGCGAACGGCTCCGGAAAGACGACGCTCGTCCGGACGTTCAACGGGCTCGCGACGCCCGACGCGGGGACGGTGACCGTCAACGGCACCCCCGTCGCCGCGGACCTCGTCGCCGCGCGGACCGCGGTCGGCATGGTGTTTCAGGACCCGCGCGACCAGCTGGTCGCGTCGACCGTCGGCGCCGACGTCGCCTTCGGGCCGGAGAATCTCGGGCTCGCGCACGCCGAGATCGACCGTCGCGTCGCGGACGCGCTCGCGGCCGTGAACATGACCGGCCGCGAGGACGACCGGGTCGAGACGCTCTCCGGCGGCGAGCGCGAGCGCGTCGCCATCGCCGGCGCCCTCGCGATGCACCCCGACCACCTCGTCTTGGACGAGCCCTTCACCGGTCTCGACGAGCCGGCCCGGCGATCCGTCGTCGATCGGCTCCGCGCGCTCCACCGTGAGGGGACGAGCGTGATCGTCGTCACCCACGACCTGCGGGACGTGTTGGGACTCGCCGACCGCGTCGTCGGGCTCTCGAACGGACGCGTTGCCGTGGACGCCCCACCGGCTGACGCGCTCGCCGAACTGCCCGGGTTGGACGTGCGGGTACCGGCGAGTCCCCTCGCGGACGGCGCCGACGCCGACTCGTGACCCTCGCGTACGTCCCGGGCGACTCGTTCGCCCACCGGATCGACCCGCGCTCGAAGCTCCTCGTGCAGGCCGGTTTCGCGGCCGCCGCGTACGCCTACACGACGCCGCGCGGGCTCGCCGTCCTCACTCTCCTCGCCGTCGGGTGCCTCCGACTCGCCGGCGGCGGGGCGCGGGACCTGTGGGGGTATCGGTTCGCGGCGCCGGTGCTCGTCCTCGCGCCGCTCGTCGCCGGGGCGACGCTCGGGGAGCCGTGGTTCCGACTCGATCGCGCCGCCGACACCGCCCTCGCGAGCTACCGCATCCTGCTGATCCTTGTCGTCGCCGCGGGCTACGTCCGATCGACGCCGGTGCGGGATTCGCGCGCGGCGATCCAGCGTACGGTACCGGGCAAGCCCGGACGATTCCTCGGTGTCGGCGTCGGGCTCGTCTTCCGGTTTCTCCCCCTCCTCAAACGCGACCTGCTGACGGCGCGGGAGGCGGTGCGAGCGCGCGGCGGCGAGGCTCTCCCGGTCCGAGACCGGATGCGTCTCGTCGCCGTCGCCGGGATCAACCGCGCGTTCGCCCGGGCCGACCGACTGGGGACCGCCCTGAACGCGCGGTGTTTCGCGTGGAACCCGACGCTTCCCCGACTCGCGTTCGGGCGGGGCGATTACCCGGCGCTGGCGGTCGGCGGGGGGCTGTTGCTGGCGGCGGCGGTCGCGGTGGCCCCGTGAAACCAGGCGTCGCCGCCGCGGAAACGATCGGCGACGGGCTCCGGGTTGTGGCAACCTTTAACCGGACCGTATCCGCCTGATCGATCATGACTCCCCTGCAGGCGGCCACCCGGGAGACGTTCTGGACCATCGGTCCCGTCGGGAAGGCCGCGTTCTACTGGCTCGCCGCGGTCGCGATCCTCGTCTTCCTGTACGGCGTGTACGCCCGGTTCGCGGCGTACACGCGCGGCAGCGCGGACCCCCGCGACCGGCTCTCGAACCTCCCGGCGCGGACGCTCGCCGCGACGAAGACCGTTCTCTCGAACGAGAACCAGTTCGACCGGGACCTCTACGCCGGCGTGATGCACACCTTCGTGCTGTGGGGGTTCCTCACCCTGCTCGTCGCGACGACCATCCTCGGGTTCGACATCGACGTGTACCGCCCGCTCGCGGGCGAGTCGTTCTGGGTGGGCGACTTCTACTTGGCCTACCAGTTCACCGTCGACGCCTTCGGGCTGCTGTTCGTCGTCGGCGTCGGCATGGCGATGGCCCGCCGCTACCGCGAGCGCGACGGGCGGCTGTGGGGCAAACACACCTCGCTGGAGGACGACGCGTTCGTCTGGACGCTCTTCCTGCTCGGCGTCGGCGGCTTCGTCGTGCAGGCGCTCGGCATCGTCGGCCAGCCCGCGCGCGCCGACGAGACGGTGAGCTTCATCGGGATGGCGATGGCCGCGGGGTTCCAGTGGGCCGGGCTGACGCCCGCGGGCGCCGAGGCCGTCTACGGCGTCGTCTGGTGGAGCCACTCGCTGCTCGCGTTCGCGTTCATCGCGTGGATCCCCTACGCGAAGCCGTTCCACATGATCTCGTCGTTCGCGAACGTCGTCGCGCGCGACGAGAACGCCGGGGCGCGGCTCCCGAACGTCCCCGCCGACCTCGATCACACCAACGCCGAGTCGCTGTCGGACTTCACCTGGAAGGAGCTCATGGACGGCGACGCCTGCACGAAGTGCGGCCGGTGTACCGACGCCTGCCCGGCCGACACGGTCGGTCGGAACCTCGACCCGCGGGACGTCATCCTCGATTTAAAGGCGTACCGAGAGTCCGTGAGCGACGATCCGGTGGTGGGACACCGTGACGCGGTGGCGACCGATGGTGGAACGGTCCCCATCGTCGCCGACGAGGGCGGCGTCATCGCCAGCGAGTCGATGGAGTCCTGCATGTCGTGTATGGCCTGCATGGACGCCTGTCCCGTCGACATCGAGCACCTCACCTCCTTCACGAAGCTGAACCGCCAGCTCGTCGACGAGGGCGCGGTCGACTCGAACCTCCAGGGCGTGTTCCAAGACGTGATGTCGAAGGGGAACACCTTCGGCGAGTCGCCGTCGGCCCGCGGCGACTGGGCCGACGACCTCGACGACGTCGACGTCCCGGACGCCCGCGAGACGGAGGTGGAGTACCTCTGGTACGTCGGCGACTACCCGAGCTTCGACGACCGGAACAAGAAGGTCGCCCGCGCGCTCGCCCGACTGTTCGACGAGGCCGACGTGTCGTTCGGGATCCTGTTCGACGACGAGAAGACCGACGGCAACGACATCCGCCGGATCGGCGAGGAGTTCCTCTACTTGGAGCTGGCCGGCCACCACGTCGAGACGTTCGCCGACTGCGAGTTCGACTCGATCGTCTGTACGGACCCCCACTCGTACAACACCATCAAAAACGAGTACCCCGCGGTCGACTTCGCGGAGTTCGCCGACGACCCGATGATGCCGTTCGACCGCGAGGAGCCGTGGAACTCGGAGGGAGAAATCGACGTGTTCCACTGGACGCAGGTGGTCGAGGGGTTGGTCGCCGACGGCCGGCTCGGCCTCTCGGGCGACGAACTCGACTACACCGTCACCTACCACGACCCGTGTCACCTCGGGCGGTACAACGACGAGTACGAGGCGCCCCGCGAACTGATCCGCGCGACCGGCGCCGACCTCCACGAGATGCCCCGCTCCCGCGAGGATTCGTTCTGTTGTGGGGGTGGCGGCGGCGGGCTTTGGACCGAACACGACGAGGACGTCAAGCCGAGCGAGGAGCGGCTCCGGGAGGCCGTCGAGGACACCGATGCGGGCGACGCGATCGAGAAGTTCGTCGTCGCCTGCCCGATGTGCACGACGATGTTCGAGGACGGCCGGAAGACGGGCGACTTCGAGGACGACGTGGAAATCGTCGACGTCGCGGAGCTGCTGATCGAGGCGGTGGCGGCGGGGTCGTAGTCGCGCCGCGCGTTTCAGGGAGGCGACGGCGACTGCGACTCGACGGCGGCGTCGACGCGCCGCAGCAGCGAACGGCCGGGCGCGCGATCGCGAACGGGGGCGTCTCCGAGGTACTCGATCAGCGCGTCGCGGAGGAGTTCGACGCCGGCGGCGTCGAGCGCCCGGCCGCGTTCGATGCGACGGCGGGGCCGACACTGCGGCGGCGTTTCGTCTCCGGCGGCGGCCGCCGCTGCGCCCGCCTCTAGCAGGGCGGCGTGGGCGATCCAGGCCTCCTCGCGCGAGGCCGTCGGAGGCGGGTGATCGGCGTTCGTCGAGGGGGTCATCGTCTGGGTCTCCGTACGAGGGGTCTTAAAAATGCGCTCCGATACCGACGCCTCGGCTTCGTCACCGTGACTTAACTATATAGTACTATATTGCCTACTGGTGGGTATGTCTCACAAACGAACGGTATGGGCTCGTTCGTACCGCTCATAGCATACTACTTAACCGAAACACGGTCATGAACAGGTGATGGCACCAAGCCACGACGCGGAGACACAGGGCATCACTCGGCGGAAATCACTCGCGGCAATCGCCGGCGCGGGGGCACTGGCGATCGCTGGGTGTACGGAGACTGAGGGTGGCGACGGCGGCTCTGGAGACGACGGCAGCTCCGGAGACGACGGTAGCTCCGGAGACGACGGTAGCTCCGGAGACGACGGCAGCTCCGACGGGTCCCTGTCGGGATCGATCAACATCGCCGGGTCCTCGACGGTCTTCCCGCTGATGAGCGCGGTCGCGGAAGACTTCGCGGCGGACAACCCCGACGTCTCCATCGACATCAGCTCGACCGGCTCCGGTGGTGGGTTCGCGAACTTCTTCTGTGTCGGCGAGACCGACTTCAACAACGCGAGCCGCCCGATCAAGGAGGAAGAAGAGGAGCTGTGCGCCGAGAACGGCGTCGAGTACATCGAACTGGTCGCGGCGACGGACGCGCTCACGGTCGTCGTCAACAACGAGGCCGACTGGATCGACTCGCTCACCACCGACGAGCTCGCGATGATCTGGGAGTCCGACGCCGTCGAGACGTGGGACGAGGTCCGCGACGAGTTCCCCAACGAGGAGATCGACCGCTTCGGCGCCGCCGACACCTCGGGGACGTACGACTACTTCATCGAGGCCATTCTGGGCGAGAGCGGTCACACCAGCGATTACCAGGCGACCGAGCAGGACAACACGATCGCGCAAGGCGTCGCCGGCAGCGAGTACGCGATCGGCTACTTCGGGTTCTCGTACTACTTCCAGAACCCCGACGAGCTGAAGGCACTGGGGATCGACGACGGCGACGGCCCCGTCGAGCCGAGCCTCGAAACGGCCGCTAACGGTGAGTACACGCCCCTCTCCCGCCCGCTGTTCACTTACCCGTCGATCGAATCGCTCGGTGAGGAGCACATCGCGGAGTTCGCGCGTTACTTCGTCGAACAGACCACCAACGAGGACCTCGTCGCCGGCGACGTCGGGTACGTGCCCGCGACCGACGAGATCCAAGAGGAGCAGATGCAGATCCTCGAAGACGGGATCGAGCAGGCCCAGGGCTAACCCCCGCGATGAACCGGTGTATTGATTTACGACAGCGTGCGATGTCCGACCGGTTGTGACAGATAGTACCGAGAGTCCCGATCTCCAGCGGCGGAGCGGACTCAGACGACTGAAAGAGGGAACTTACGGTGGCCTCTTCGCAGCGTGTGCGATGGTCACCCTACTCACGACGGTCGCGATCTTCGTGACGCTGCTGTCGGATACGGTGGCGTTCTTTTCACAGATACCGGTCACGGAGTTCCTGACTAGCACCAACTGGAGCCCGAACCCGGCGGGCGGTGGACAGGTGTTCGGGATCGTTCCGCTCGTCATCGGGACGCTCACCGTCACCATCACCGCAGCGTTCATCGCGCTGCCGGTCGGGACGCTGACCGCGATCTACCTCAGCGAGTACGCGACGTCGAACGCGCGCTCGATACTGAAACCGCTCTTGGAGATCCTCGCGGGCATCCCGACGGTCGTGTACGGGTACTTCGCGCTGGTGTACATCACGCCGGTGCTGAAAGCGACCTTGTTCCCGGAGATAAGTACGTTCAACGCGCTGTCCGCGTCGTTGATGGTCGGGATCATGACGATCCCGATGGTGTCGTCGATCTCCGAGGACGCGATGAGCGCGGTGCCCGACGATCTCCGGCAGGCCGGGTACGGGCTCGGCGCGACGAAATTCGAGGTGTCGACGGGGATCGTCGTCCCGGCGTCGGTCTCCGGGATCGCCTCCTCGTACATCCTCGCCGTCTCGCGCGCGATCGGTGAGACGATGATCGTCGTCGTCGCGATGGGCGCGCAGGCGCGGATGCCGGCGGTCCAAGAGCTCGCGTTCGGGATCCCCTTCGTCAACCCCGCGGACGTGCTGCTCGACTCCGGGATGACGATAACCGTCGCGATGGTGCAGATCGCTGGCGGCGACCTCGTCGGCGGAACGATACCGTACGACGCGATGTTCGCGCTCGGACTCACGCTGTTCGTGGTGACGCTCGTAATGAACGTGTTCAGTGATATTATCGCGCAACGCTACCGGGAGGAGTACTGATGGGGACCGACAACGCACACGCCGGCGGCTTCGGTGAGGTGAGTCGGGTTCGAGGGATCGTCTTCGAATACCTCTCGCTCGGCGCTTCCGTGCTCGGCATCTTCGCGCTCGCGGTGCTCTTGGTATACGTCACGATCGACGCCTTCGATCTGGCCAACGCCAGCCCGGAGTGGCTGCTGACGTACTTCGTTACGCTCGTCGTTCCGTACCTCGCGTTCTGTCTGTACAGCGCGAACGACCGGACGCTGACCCGCCGAACGCTCGGTGTGCTCGGCGGCGGACTCGTCGCCACCGCCGTGGTCTTCACCGCGATCGAAACGGTCGTCAGGCCGATCCCGCGGCTCACCTGGCAGCTCGCGTACCTCTTCGTGGTCGCGCTCCCCCTGACGGGATACGTGACGTACGTCGGGAGTCGAGGGCGCGTCGGGCAGGTCGGATTCGGGCTGCTCGGCCGGCTCATCGGCGGCACCGCGATCGGTCTCGCGCTCGGGATACTGTTCCTCGTGTTCGACCCGCGGCTGTGGTTCCTCGCGTACACGCTCGGATTCGTCCCGGCGGCGGCGGCGTACGGCTACGGCCGACTGCGGTCGGCGCCGCGGGCGATCACGGCCGCGATCCCGATCGGGCTCCTCGGCACCGTCGCGGCGGTGGCCCTGCGCTCCGTCGTCGACACGTACCCCACGACGGTGCTCATCTACCTCTGGACGCTGGCGATCCCGATCGCGCTCGCCGGCGCGCTCGTCGCCGCGGACCGCGGCGGTCGGATCGCTGCGGCAGCCGTCGGCGGTGCTCCGCTCGCACTGGCGGCGGCTGTCGGGCTCTTCGGAGAGGCGGCCGGGCTGGGGATCGGCGGCCCGAACGCGCTGTTGGTCCTCACCCTCGCCGGCGTGCCGACTGCCGTCTTCCTCCACCGCGTGGCTGATGTCGGAGAGGGAGCGGTCGGGCTAGCGCTGCCGGTCCTGCTGGCCGTCGGCGCGCTCGCCGGTGCGCTCCTGGTCGAGGCGTGGGGCGTCCCCGCGCCCGACCCGTGGCTCAACGGCATGTTCGTCACGGAGGCGCCGTCGCGCACCCCCGAAGACGCCGGCCTGTACCCGGCGATCGTCGGTTCGGTGATCATCATCGCGATGGTGGCGCTGCTGTCGTTCGCGCTCGGCGTCGGTACGTCGGTCTTCTTAGAGGAGTACACCGCGGGGAGCGGCACCGTCGGGAGCCTGACGCGGCTGCTCCAGATCAACATCGCGAACCTCGCGGCGATCCCGTCCGTCGTCTACGGGCTGCTCGGACTGGGGCTGTTCGCGAACCTCCTCGGACTCGGCTTCGGGACGGCGGTGACCGTGTCGCTGACGCTGTCGCTGCTCATTCTCCCGATCACGATCATCTCCGCACAGGAGGCGATCCGGTCGGTCCCGGACGACCTGCGCCGGGGGTCGGACGCGATGGGTGCGACCCGCTGGCAGACGACGAAGAACGTCGTCCTCCCGGAAGCGTTCCCCGGAATCCTTACCGGGACGATCCTCGCGCTCGGCCGGGCGATCGGCGAGACCGCGCCGCTCATCATGGTCGGCGCGGCGACGACGGTGTTCAGCCCGCCGAGCAGCCTGTTCAGCAAGTTCAGCGCGATGCCGATGCAGATCTACGCGTGGGCGGGCTTCCCGCAGGCGGAGTTCCGGTACGGGGTCGTCGCGGCCGGCGTGATCACCCTGCTGATTATCCTGGTCGGCATGAACGGAACGGCGATACTGCTGCGGAACCGCGCGGAACGGGGGCACTAACATGAGTAACACAGACACGAGCGACTCGCTCATCACGACGGACGTAGAGACCGGATCGAACGACCGAACCGCACCATCGAATCGGACCGCGGTCGCCGCTCGCGACCTCAACGTCTTCTACGGCGATGAACAGGCGATCGACGACGTGTCGATCGAGATCCCGGAAAAGCGGGTGACGGCCCTCATCGGCCCGTCCGGCTGTGGCAAATCGACGTTCCTCCGGTGTATCAACCGGATGAACGACATGATCGACGTCTGTCGCGTCGAGGGCGACGTCACCTTCGGCGGGAAGAACGTGTACGACGCCGACGTCGACCCCGTCGCGCTGCGACGGAAGATCGGGATGGTGTTCCAGAAGCCGAACCCGTTCCCGAAATCGATCCGCGACAACGTCGCGTACGGGCTGAAGATCCAGGGATTCGACGGGGACGTCGACGCCCGCGTCGAGGAGTCGCTGAAGGGCGCCGCGCTGTGGGACGAAGTCAAAGACCAGCTCGACTCTTCGGGGCTCGATCTCTCCGGAGGGCAACAACAGCGCCTCTGTATCGCTCGGGCGATCGCGCCCGACCCGGAGGTCATCCTGATGGACGAGCCGACCTCGGCGCTCGACCCCGTCGCGGCCTCGAAGATCGAGGACCTCATCGACGACCTCGCCGAGGAGTACACCGTCATCATCGTCACGCACAACATGCAGCAGGCGGCGCGGATCTCCGACCGCACGGCGGTGTTCCTCACCGGCGGGCAGCTCGTCGAGTACGACGACACGACGAAGATCTTCGAGGACCCGGAAGAACAGCGCGTCGAGGACTACATCACGGGGAAGTTCGGATAGATGCCTCGGGAGAACTACCAGGAGCAGCTCGACGAGCTGCGGGCCGACGTGGTCGCGATGGGCGATCTGGTCCTCGATCGCTACGAGACCGCGCTCCGCGCGGCCGAGACGGGCGACGACGACCTCGCCGACGAAGTGATCGGCGGCGACCACGTCGTCAACGACCGGTACCTCGAACTAGAAGAGGCGTGCACGGAACTGCTCGCGCTCCAACAGCCCGTGGCCGGGGATCTCCGGCTGGTGACGGCCTCGTTCAAGATCATCACCGACCTCGAACGCGTCGCCGACCTCGCGACGAACATCGCCGAGTACGGCGGCGAGGACGGCGGGATCCATCCGGCCGTCGACTTCCGCGGACTCGGCGACGCGGCCGGCGAGATGGTTGCGGACGCAGTCGCCGCCTACGAGGCGTCCGACCCGGACGCCTGTCGAGGGATCGACGTCCGCGACGACGACCTCGACGAGCGATGTCGACGAGCCAGCGAGGCGGTCATCCGGAGTCTGCTCGAAGCCGACCGCGCTCGCGCCGCGACGAACGGGACGGCAGAGCCGGAGCCGGACCATCTGGCCGACGCGCTCGACGACGTCTCGCGCGCCCTGCTGGCGGTCCGCGACCTCGAACGCGTCGGGGACCACGGGGTCAACATCGCCGCCCGAACGCTGTACATGATCGAGAGCGACGACGAGCTGATCTACTGATCCGGCGGCCGAAACCACGATTCACCAATGACGACACCAACCGACGCGGCTGACGAGACGGCGACTGATGAGAAGATCACGCTCACGTTCATGTGCGTCCGCAACGCCGGCCGGAGCCAGATGGCGACGGCGTTCGCGGAGCGCGAGCGCGACCGGCGCGGCCTCGGCGACCGCGTCACGATCGTGACCGGTGGCACCATGCCCGCAGATAGCGTCCACGACGTGGTCGTCGAGGCGCTCGCGGAGGTCGACCTCGACGTGAACGGCCGCGAGCCGCAGCACGTCTCCGAGGAGACGCTCGCCGACTCCGACTTCGTCGCCACGATGGGCTGTTCGACCTTGGAGCTCGACGGCGTCGACACCGACGACTGGGACCTCGACGATCCGGGCGAGCGCCCGATCGAGGAGGTCCGTCCGATCCGCGACGAGATCGAACGGCGCGTGATCGCGCTCTTCGACGAGCGGTTCGGCGCGCCGGACGACGAGTAGCCGGCGCGTCGGTCGGTATTGGGGCCGCGACGTGCGGCCTCAATCTTGCGCCACTCGGTCTGCCGGCAGCCCTTTATAAACAGTCGCCGGCGTGGTACCCGTTTTCTCGTCCCCTCTCGCACCGCCTCGCACTATCCCGCACCGCCCCGCACCGCCGGAAGACGGTCCTGCTCGCTCACTTCGTTCGCTGCGCGGGCTGCGACTTCCGTGCTCCCGCTCGCGCCGCTCGCGGGACCGCGCCTCACGCCTCCCCAGCCTCGCCGCTGGCGCTTATAAGCGCCAGCGGCTCCCTCGCGCTCTCGCCGCCGTCGCTTCGCGCCGGCGAGCGAGGAGCGCGCCACCGCGGATCAATTTATAGCTTATCGTCTGTCTATTCCCTTCACCGCCGCCGGCCGTGCTGCTCGCTGTAACGTCGGGACCGACCGCCGTCGCGGGGCACGGTTTTTAAGCCCGGTGCGTGCCGACGGCGAGTACGTATGCTCGTCGTCGTCTCCGACACCCATTCGCGCGAAGAGTCGAAGCTTCAGGGACGGACCGCCGAGGCGGTCCGTGAGGCCGAACTGGTCGTTCACGTGGGCGACTTCTACCGGGAACCAGTCCTCGACGCCTTCGAGTCGGCTTCGCGGGCCCTCCGAGGCGTGTACGGCAACAACGACGACGCGATGATCCGCGAGCGGCTGCCCGAGGTTCGGACCGTCGAGTACGCCGGCGTCCGCTTCGCGGTCACCCACCGTCACCGCAGCGGCGACACCGGGCTGGTGATGCTCGGCCGCGGTCGCGACGCCGACGCCGTGATCTGCGGGCACACTCACCGACCGCGGTTCGACGACTCGACCGGCCTCCCCATCCTGAATCCGGGGAGCCACGCGGAACCGCGCGGGAACCGCCCGGCGCACGCCGAACTGGAACCGGCGTCGGGCGCCGGCGACGAGAGCGAGCAAGCGGACTCGAACCCCGATGCGGGGCTCGACGGCCGACTCGTCACGCCCGCCGGCGAAGTCTTCGAGGAGTTCCGGATCCGGCCCTGACGCGGGGGGTCGGGACGGCGGTGCCACTGAGTACGTCGCCGACGCGCGGGGAGCGTTCGAAAATGGGGCGGCCGGCGGCCGCCGGGCGGAGGGCCGAAGCGGGAGCATTGAACGCTTGCGTCGGCGGGAGCTTATACCCGGCTTACGCACAAACGCGCGTTTTAGTTATCGCCGCTGCCGCGTCGAATTGCGGGCAGACCGGAGGGTGAGACGGTGGGACGACCGCGCTGCCGAAACGCATAACCCCGTTCCGACGGATTCGAGTGTATGCTCCCGGTCCAACCGTTGTTCGTCGTCCTTCTCGTCGGTTTGCTCGGACTCTTCTTCTTCGGGTTCTTGCTCGTCCGGCGTACGCTCACCGGACTGCGCGAAGGGTACGAAGACGGGCAACAGTAACATGGTCGTCGCTACGGTCGCCACCCTCGTCGTCGCCGGCGTCGCGAGTCTCTTTATGGCGTGGTCGATCGGGGCCGGCTCCTCGGGATCGACTCCGTTCGCGCCGGCCGTCGGCGCGAACGCCATCTCCGTGATGCGCGCGGGGCTCGTCGTCGGGGTGCTCGGGCTGCTCGGTGCGATCTTACAGGGCGCGAACGTGACGGAGGCCGTCGGCACGGAGCTGATCGGCGGCGTGACGCTCACGGCCGGCGCGGCCATCGTCGCGCTGATCACCGCGGCCGTCCTCGTCGCGATCGGCGTCTTCGCCGGCTATCCGATCGCGACCGCGTTCACGGTCACCGGCGCGGTCGTCGGCGTCGGACTCGCGATGGGCGGCGACCCCGCCTGGCCGAAGTACGTCGAGATCATGACGCTGTGGGTGCTCACCCCGTTCGTCGGCGGCGGCGTCGCTTACGCGGTCGCTCGGAGCCTGCTCGGTGATCGGCTCCCGGAACGCGCACTCACCGCCGGACTGGCCGGCATCGTGGGCGCGATCGTCGCGAACGTCGGGTTCGCGCTGCTCGGCCCCGAGGGCGAACAGGCCTCGATCTCGACGGCGCTCGGCCCCGGGCTCGGCGTCGGCGAGGCCGGCGCACTCGCGGTCACGGTCGCGATCGCGGCGCTCGTCGCGATCGCGGTGTACGCCGACCTCGGACGCGACCGCGCGGGCGCACAGCGACGTTTCCTCCTCGCGATGGGCGGGCTCGTCGCCTTCTCGGCCGGCGGCTCGCAGGTCGGTCTCGCCATCGGCCCGCTGGTCCCGATCTTCAGCGACGTCGGCGTCCCGCTCTGGGCGCTGCTCGTCGGTGGCGGCGCCGGCCTGCTGGCGGGCTCGTGGACCGGCGCCCCTCGGATGATCAAAGCGATCGCGCAGGACTACGCCTCGATGGGCCCGCGGCGCTCGATCGCCGCGCTCATCCCCTCGTTCGCGATCGCGCAGATCGCCGTCGCCTTCGGGATCCCGGTCTCGTTCAACGAGATCATCGTCTCGGCGATCGTCGGCGCCGGCTACGCTGCGGGCGACGCCGGCGTGAGCCGGGCGAAGATGGGATACACCGTGTTCGCGTGGGTCGCGTCGCTCGTCGGATCCTTCGTGCTCGGGTTCGGCATCTACTCGGCGGTTCAGCTGGTCGTGTGATTCGACTGGTCTTGTAACCCTCGGCCGCACCAGTCGTGGCGGCCATGGCGGCCCCACCGGTCGCGACAGTCGCGACAGCCGTGACGATCGCCGTTACTCCTCGGGATACGTCGGGAGTCGACCGGAGCGCGCGCTCCCGTCGACGAAGGGGAGGTCGGCGGGGATCGCTGCGGTCTCGTCGCCGTCAACGCGCACGGAGAGCCCGTCGAGAGCGGCGTCGAATCGGACGAGCGCCAGTGCGATCGGATCGCCTGATGCGGGACCGACCGCGGCGCGCGTCACCTCGCCGATCGCCTCGTCGCCGGCGAAGACCGCCGCACCGGGCGTCGGCAGGATCTCGTCGTAGCCCTCCGGGTCGGCGTCACCGTCGATTTCCGCGACGGCGTCCGCGAGCCCGGTGAGTTCGAGCCCGACCAGTCGGCGGCTCGGCCGTCCCCGGTTCTCGACGCGGGAGACGACCTCTTGACCGACGTAACACCCCTTCTCGAAGTCGAGGGCGTTGCGCAGTCCGAGGACGTTCGGCACCGTTCCCGCCAACTCGTACTCGAAGAGGGGCGTGCCCGCCTCGAGCGAGAGCGCGTCCCACGTCCGGTAGCCGAACGGGGCCGCGTTGAGCCCGCGGTTGATCAGCGTGTCGAACACCTGCTCGGCGTCGTCGGCCGCGCAGACGACCTCGTACCCCTCCTCGCCGAGGGGCGCGTCGCTGGCGATGACGGTGACGCCGGCGTCGACCATCGACCCGCGGACGAACGAGAGGGGCGCCTCCGGGGCGCCCGGACCGCCGAGCACCGACGCGACCTTCTCGGTCGATTTGGGGCCGTGAACGCCGAACACGCCGAAATCGCTCGATACGTCCTCGATTTCGACGTCTTGGATGAACACCTTGCTCGCCCAGTCTTCGGCGACCGCTTCAGTCCGCTCCGGCGGGAGGAAGACGAGCAGCCTCTCGGCGGCGTTGTACACGTACATATCCGTCTCGATGGCACCCTGTGGATCGAGCAGCAGGGCGTACACGCCCTGTCCGTCTTCGCTCGGGACGCGGTTCGAGACGGCGTTGTCGACGAACTCGACGCGGTCCTCGCCCGTCACGGCGAGCACGCCGTAGCCCATCTCGATCGTGCCGACGACGTTACGGACCGCCTTCCCGACGCGCTCGGGCTTCCCGTAGTGATCGACCACCCGACGGCCGCCGCGGTCGCGGTACACCGCGCCGTGGGCGCCGTGGGTGCCGGAGACCAGAGTCATACTCGTACGGAATCCCGGGAGCGCCAAAAGGTCGCTGGCTTCGGCGGCGCTACAGTCCGAGCCGATCGCGGACGGCGTCGACGAGCCCCCCGGGGGCCGCGTCGGTCTGCTCGTCGGGGTCGGGGACGACCCGGTCGTGCGGGTAGACGCGGACGCGCTCTTGGCTCTCGACGGTGATGAGCGAGTCGGCTTTCAACGCCGAGAGGGCCTCCTCGATGGCGTCGATGTCGGCGTCGACGGCCGCCCGCAGCTCCAGTACCGTCATGCCCTCGTCGCCGCGGTCGACGAGTGCGTCCAACAGCGCGACCTCGACGTCGGGCCGGTCGCGGTATTCCGGCTTTGCGGCCATACTCACCACTTGGAGAGGACGGGGTTTACTTCTACCGGCGATCGGAATCGACGAAGGAGGCTGCTACAGACCGGACTCAGCGAACGAGCCGCGAACAGGAGCCACAGAGGTTCTCCTCTTTCACGTCGACCTCGCGGACGGTGGGCGAAAAGGACATGACGCACTTGCTGTTGTCGCAGTGTTCTAACCCGAGCGTGTGACCGATCTCATGGACGACCTCTTTGCGGACTCGGTCCGCGAACACGTCGACGGCGGGCTTCGTCGAGACGCCGCCGTCCGACGAGGTCCGGAGCCGATGCGTCGAGATGACGGAGCCGTTGCCGTTCAGGTACGCGAGCCCGAACACGTAGTTCCGGCGGCGGTAGTACAGGTCCCGCGGCGTGATGCCGATGTTCTTCTCGCCGCCGCCCACGCGACTGACGGTCTCGATGAGGTCCTCGGCGCGGTACTGATCGCGCCCCTCGTCGTAGGCGGTTTCGGGGATCGGCTGGTCGTCGTGGACCGTGACGTCGCAGTCGTAGACCGAACGGAGCGCGGCGGAGGCCTCCCGTTTCACGCGTGGGGGAACTTCTCCGACTGGGACGATGTCCACGAGCATGGAACGGCTTTTGACCGCCGCGGTCATAAAGCCCGCGCCGTGGTTTCATCGTCCCGTCGTGTCCTCGTCCCGGAACTTGCCAGCCACGATCGACTGCTCGAAGTCGGCGTCGGGAACCGCCCGGGCGTCGCGAGCGCGCTCGCCGAGCGCGGAGCGGACGTCGTCGCGATCGACGTCGATGTCGGCGAGCGGACGCGGCGCGCGGCGCGGGCGCACTCGGTGTCCGCGGACGCTGACGAGGGATCGCTCCGTGCGATCGAGGCCGATGTGTTCGCGCTCGACGAAGCGGACGACGCGGGAATCAACGCCGGAGCCGACGCGAGAGTCGACGCGGTGTACGCCCTCAACCTCCCGGCCGAGCTGCAACGGCCGACGGCGGCGCTCGCAGCGCGGCTCGACGCCGACTGCCTGTTCACCACGCTCGGGTTCGAGGAGCCGGTCGTCCCCGTCGACCGACGGTCGCTGTCGGGGGCCACGTTGTACGTCGTCCGCGACCGGAAGGGTCGCGGGCCCGGCTCGCGGTGACCGCTGCGCTCCGGCGGCATCGCCCGCGAACCCGAACGTTCTTTCCCACCGCCGTCGGCCTACGGGTATGCAGGTCGACGCAGTCGTTCTCGACATCGACGGCGTGTTGGTCGACGTCGCGGACTCCTACCGGCGGGCGATCATCGAGTCCGTCGACCGAGTGTGTGGCAAGACGATCGACCGGGACGCGATCCAGGCGTTCAAAGACGCCGGCGGATTCAACAACGACTGGGAGCTGACCGACGCGGCCGCCCTCTTCGTGTTAGCGCGCCGCGAGGGCCTCCGGATGAACGTGTCGGAGTTCACCGACCGCGTCGCCGACGGCGGCGGCGGGCTCGAAGCCGCGAAGGCCGTGGTCAGCGACCTTCCGCGCGTCGCACAGGCCCGCGTCCGCGACCAGTGGGACACCGACCGGCTCCGAGACACCTTTCAGGCGCTGTACCTCGGCGCGGAGCTGTACCGCGAGCTTGAGGGCGGTACGCCGCCGTTCGATGCCCCGGGGTACATCCACGACGAGCCGACGCTCGTTGACCCCGAGACGATCGCTGACCTGACCGAGCGGTTCGACGTCGGTGTGTTGACGGGGCGGCCCGCGGCGGAGGCGGAGATCGCCTTAGCGCGCGTCGGTCTCGACGTCCCGGACGCGCACCGCTTCACGATGGACGACTGGGAGGAGGGCAAGCCGCACCCGCGGGCGCTCGTGACGCTCGCGGAGCGCTTCGACGCCGAGACCGTCGCCTTCGTCGGTGACACCCTCGACGACGTGCGGACCGCCCGCAACGCGGACGCCGCTGACGAGGCTCGCGTGTACTACGGGGTCGGCGTGCTCACCGGAGGGCTGACCGGCGAGGACGGTCGTCGGTCCTTCGTCGACGCCGGCGCCGACGTCGTCGTCGACGACGTGAACGAACTCGTCGAGCTGTTGGCGTAAGCGGCGTTTGGAGCGCACGCGCCCGCCGGTCGACCGGGACGAGGAATTCCTACAACTGATAACTGTCCCAGCAGGTACATAAGGCATAACGAGATATCTGCACCCAACCACGCTCCGGAACGCGGCGGCGAACGGTGGCCTGTGCGGCGCGCGTGCGGGTGGGTTCGCATCGGTTCCGGACGGTGGTGGACGATACTCATGAACACAGACTCTCTCTTCAACACGGACGACCGTGCGGTGAGCCCCGTTATCGGGGTCATCCTCATGGTCGCGATCACAGTCATCCTCGCGGCCGTCATCGGCACGTTCGTGCTCGGTCTCGGCGACTCGCTCGGGGACAATCAGCCGACGGCACAGCTGAGCGTCGACATCGACGAGTCGACGAACACCACGACGATCGAGCACAACGGCGGCGACTCGATCGACTCGGACTCGCTTAGAGTGGTCTTCACGAGCGACAGTAGCAGTACGGTCCGCGGTGAGGCAACGATCGGAGATCGGCTCTCTGTCGGTGACTCAGTAGCAAACCAGTCAACGAGCGATACGAACGAAATCGGCAGCGGCGAAGAAGTGCGCATCCGCGTCATCCACCAGCCGAGCGACTCGATCCTCCTCGATCGAACTATCGAGATTGCTGACGGATTCCAGTACGAGACTGACCCGAACTTCGCGTAGTCGACGTCGCTAATTTCCTTTTTAATAGATCCTGCGCCACGTCACCAACCAGAGGTACAACATGGGCCTTGCCGGATTTGAACCGGCGATCACTCCGTTATGAGCGGAGGGCTTTAAGCCAGACTAAGCTAAAGGCCCGTGTTCCGGCGTACTCGCGACGAACCCTTTAGCGTACCGAATTCGCCCGATCGCTGGGCGGTGATCGAGACGATCAACAGCAAGGCCGAAGCTACGAAGGTAGGAAACAGAGAGGCGCCGAAGCCAGGACTCGAACCTGGGACCGCCTCGTTAACAGCGAGGCGCTCTACCAACTGAGCTACTTCGGCTCGATTCAGCGTACTCGATTCGTTTTGATAGGGCTTTCGTTTCCGCCCGCCCCGAGTGCGATCAGTTCACGCATGTCGCGATCGCCCCCGCGGCGTCCCCGGATCGCTCCCGGACAGTCTCCGGGCCCCCTCGATATCGTCTCTCGGTGATCTTCGGCGCGTCGGATCCGCGCCGGCACCGACACGTTTTCGGCCGGACCGGGTGAATCTCGGCCATGAACGATCTCGAGGCGGTGCTGTCGCGCGTCCGCGACCGGGTCATCCCCGACCCCGCGGAGCGCGAGCGCCTGCGGACGGTCGCGGCGGCGCTCACGGAGCGAACCCGCGAGGCGATCGCCGACCTACCCGTCGAGGCCGACGTGGTGCAGGTGGGGTCGACCGCCCGCGGCACGTGGGTCGCCGGCGATCGCGACATCGATCTGTTCGTCCGCTTCGACGCCGACCTCGACAGAGAGCAGTTGGAGGAGTACGGGCTCGCGGTCGGCCACGCGGTCCTCCCGGACGGCCACGAGGAGTACGCCGAACACCCGTACGTGAAGGGGACCTACGAGGGGTTCGACGTCGATCTCGTCCCCTGTCACGACGTCGAGACCGCGAGCGCGCTCGTCTCGGCGGTCGACCGCACTCCGTTTCACGACGCGTACCTCTCCGCCCGGCTCGACGACGACCTCTCTGACGACGTGGTGATCGCGAAGGCGTTTTTAAAAGGAATCGGAGCGTACGGGAGCGACCTCCGGACCGAGGGATTCTCCGGATACCTGACCGAGCTGCTCGTCGTGGAGCTCGGCGGGTTCGTCCCCCTCGTCGAGTCCGTCCGAAGCTGGCACCCGCCCGTGGAGTTCGATCCGGAGGGACACGCCGAGCGGACGTTCGAGGACCCGCTCGTCGTCGTCGATCCGACTGACCCGACGCGGAACGTCGCCGCCGTCCTCTCGGCGGCGAATCTCGCCCGGTTCCAGCACTATGCTCGCGAACTGCTCGCGGCTCCCAGCGAGAGTCTGTTCGACCCCGTCGAATTGGAACCGCTGGGATCGGCGGAGGTCCGCGATCACCTCGACCGACGGGGGACGACACCCGTGGCCGTCGTTTTCGACGCTCCGGACCTCGTCGACGATCAGCTGTGGCCGCAGCTCCGCCGCTCGCTCGACGGAGTCGTTCGCGGACTGAACGGACACGGGTTCGACGTGCTCCGCGCGCAAGCGATGGTCGGCGACGGGGGAGACGACCCCCCGCGCGCGGCGCTGTACGCTGAGTTGGAGGTGGCGGAGCGGCCGGTCGTCGAACGCCACGAGGGACCGCCCGTCGCGGTCCGGAAACACGCCGCGAGCTTCTACGAGTCGTACGCTGACGACGTCAGCCCGGAGACGTACGGCCCGTTCATCGACGGCGACCGGTATGTCGTCGAGCGCGAGCGCGAGTTTACCACGGTCCGTGAGTTCCTCGAAAGCGACGCGGCGAGCGACGTCGCGCTCGGTGCGCAGGTCGAGCGTCAGTTCGGCGATCGCGACGTACTCGTCGGCGATGCCGTCGCGACGCTCGCCGACGCGTTCGGGCGGCCCCTCCGCGAGTTCTACGAACCGTATCCGTGAGCGGCGCTCGGTAGGACCGCCTACGAAAGGCGGTTCGAGAGGACGTAGACGGCGACGACGATCCCGACGAGCACAAGCCCGACGGCCGACAGGAACGCCGCGGCCCGCGCGAACACCAGCCAGAGGGCGATATAAAACGAGAAGGCGAACGCCAGAAGCCCGACGAGCACGACTCCTCGGGTCGGGTTCTGGACCGCGGCGACGAAGACGCGTTGCGGCAATGAGAGTTCGCTAAAATCGATCGGCTGATCGGCGTCGCCGATCGCGTCGCTCGCGTCAACGGCAGTGTCGGTGGCGTCATCGGTGTCGGTGTCGCCATCGGTGTCGCTGTCGGTGTCGGTGTCGCCGTCGGTGGCGGCGGGACCACCTGTCTCGACGACCTCATCGGCGGTTGCGCCGGCTCGACGTTCGGCTTCGTCCGTCACGCGAGCCGGTACGCACCAGAGGGGCCTGTACCTGTCGTTCACGGAGACGAATTCGATTTCGAACCGTCAGAGGAGGCCGGCGACGACGGACGCGATCCGCCCCACCGCTACGGTGCCGAGAAGAAATGCACCCAGTGCGAGCGCGAGGTTCACGGCCGCGAACCCGGCGGCGACTCGCGTGTCTCCGTCGGCCGCGGTCGACACGGTCTCGACCGCGAACGAGGAGAACGTGGTGAACGCGCCGCAAACGCCGACCGCGACGAACAGGGCGGCGTTCGCTCCGATCGGTGCCGAGAGAACCGCGCCGAGCGCGAGGCTTCCGAGCGTGTTGACGACGACGACGGAGCGTCGTCCTGCGATACGGAGACCGACGGCGTGTCGAGCCATGGCGCCGACGGCGCCCCCGACCCCGACGAGGGCCGCCGCGAGTACCGGGTCCGTCACAGTCGCCTCCCGGCGACGAGCCCAACGGTCGCGGCCGCGAACCCGACGACGTAGCTCGCGGCGACGTATCTCGCTCCCGCCGCCGTGCCGAGCGCAACGGTGTCGCCGACGAACGTGCTGTAGGTCGTGAACGAGGAGAGGGCGCCCGTCCCCACGAACAGCTGCGTGCGGGTCGTCGTCGCCCGAGCGACCAGGACCCCGAGTGCGAACGAGCCGACGGCGTTCACGGTGAACGTACCGAGACCGGTCACGTCCCCGGCCGCGACGTCGACTCCGTACCTCGCGACCGCCCCGACGAACCCGCCGAGCGCGACGAGCAGAAACCCGATCGGAGTCCGTTCCATGCGAACCGATCGGTGGCCGTTATCTTTTGTGTTGGGAATCGACCGACTCGTCCGGAGCGGTACCGACCATGCGGCTGGCGCGCGGACTCCCGCCCCCGTGTGGCGTCCGCCGTTCCCGGACGCGGACCGTGTGTGCCTCCTCCGTCGCGTCGTCGACGACGAGCGCCTCGCCGGTGCCGGTCGGGAGCCGCGACGCGAGGTCGCCGGCGAGGTACGTCGCCTCGGCCTCTGCGAGTCTGTCGACGTCCCGCTCGGCAGTGAGCCGGTGAGCGATCAGCAGGTCCGACTGCGAGACGGCGACGCTCGGGACGGCGCTGGGGCGCTGGGTCGCACAGACCAGCGAGACTCCGGGAGCGCGCCCGCGCGTGAGAAGGGTCCGGAGCGCCGGGTCGGCGACGCCGTCGAAGAACGCGTGCGCCTCGTCGACGAGCAGCCACGGAAGTCGGTCGAGACGCCCGTCGACACACGCGTCGTAGAGCCCGCGGGCGACCGCCCGCACGACCGCGGCGGCCGCGGCTTCCGGAACGCCGGCGAGATCGAGAACCGTCGGGGCGCCGTCGGCCGCGAACGACGCGACGGGCGGCGCGGACGCATCGAAAACCCCCCACGACTCGGCCAGTCGGAGGTGGTTCGCGACCGCGCGCCGGGTGGTCGGCGGCGCGTCCGATTCAGACGCACGATCTCGGATCTCCGCGAGCGATGGCGACGGCGACGACTGAGCGGACGAGTCGTCTGCGGGAGGTCGAACGGACGACGCGCCTGTCGCGTCGTTCGCGTCTGTCGCGTCTGTCGCGTCTGCCGCCTCTGTCGCGTCGGCAACAGTGCGCCAGAGTAGGCTTCCCGGCCCCCCGGACGGATTGAGTCCGACGAGTTCGGGCCACGCCGCCGGCGAGATTGCCGCCGGACGAACTTGCGGTTCGACCACGCCTCCGCCGGCTGACCGGAGCCCCCCGAAGACGCCCATCGGGTCGACCACGACCGGTGAGACCCCGCGAGCGTCGGCGAGTCCCTCGGCGAGCACGCCGAGCGTGTAGGACTTTCCCGTTCCCCGCTTTCCGAAGACGACGCCCGCGTGCGGACCGTCGGCGTCGATTCCCAGCGCAGCGCCTTCGCTTCCGTCACGGGCGAGGAACGAGCCGAGCCGCACGGTCGGAAGCCGGTCACCGGCCGCGTCCGTCTCCCCTGCCTCAGCGCTTGTCTGGCGACCGAGCACGTGCATATCGGGGGTGGGCCCGATATCGCACAAAAAGGTCGGGGCACTCACCGCGCCGCTGACCGGCCGATCGTCCGCCCGACCCTTTATCAGTGATGCCGCGGCCAGCGGGCGTATGTTCGATTCGATGCGGGAGCCGAACCCGACACGAAACGCGCACACCGCGAACCGCCGCTCATTTCGTGCCGATCGACGCGCGATCGAGGGATTACCGGTCAGGCTGGTCATCGCCTTGGTCGTCGGGGTCGCGAGCCTCAGCGTGATGATGGGAATGATCGGGAACATCGACGGGCTCGCCTCGACGGAACTCGACGCGCAGCCGCAGCCCGAAGTGACGACGCCGGGTCAACAGTCGCTGGACGTCGCGGTCGTCGATCCGGACGGCGCCCGCGTCACGGACGCGACGGTGATCGTCCGGAGCGGCTCGGCACAGATCGACGGCGTCGCCACCGCGCGGACGAACAGCGAGGGGGTCGCGAGCGTCGACGTCACTCCGGAACTCGGTCCGAACCAGCCGGACGGAACGCTGTCGATCGACGTGAAACCGCCCGCCGGCGGTGACTACGTCGACGATCGCGAGAACACGGACGTGCTCGTCGTCGCGGAGTGACGGAGAGTCGGTTGCAAGAACCGGTTGGACGGCAACGGAGCCGATCGAGCGCTTAGAGTCGGTCGTCCCAGTCGATCCACTCCTGTTCCCACCCGTGCTTCGCGAAGTGGCCCTGTTCGGCGCGCTCGGCGTCCTCGCGACGCGTTCGATTCCGCTCCACGCCGGCCTGTTCCCCGTCGACGAGCATCGGCCGGAGGCCGACCGGCCCGGCGGTTTCGACGGTCACGAAGCCGGGGGGCGCCTCGTCGGGCGGGGAATCGACACCGGTGGCGGGGGACTCGACGGTGTCGGACTCGATCGCAGCGATAGTCTGTGTCGTCGTGCCGCGGGGGTAGACGATCCGACCCCCGTCTGCAAGCTGTTCTCTGAGCGCGCGCGGCGGTTCGACGACGGCCGCTTCGAGCAGGATCCGATCGTACGGCGCGTACTCCGGGAGGCCGTTCGCTCCGTCGCGGCGATCGACGAGAACCGCGTCGTATCCGGCGGCCGAGAGGTTCGAGCGCGCGGTCGACACCGCCTCACGGTCGATGTCGACCGCGTGAACGTGTCGCGCGCCGGCGATTTCGGCGAGCATCGCGACGGAGTAGCCGACGCCGGCACCGACGACCAAGACTTCGTCACCTTCGTCGGCGGCCAGCGCCGTGAGCAATCGCACGACTATCGCCGGCGCGAGGGCGCGCGCGTCGGCCTCGCTGCTCGCGCCGGTCGCGTACGGAGCGTCGTCGACGAACGCGTCTCGCGGGACGCGTTTGAGAGCCGTGAGCACCGACGCGCCCAGCGGCTCGCCGATCTGGTGTTCGAGCCCTTCGATCATGTCGGCTCGAAGCGATGCCTCGTCCATGGCCGAGTTCGGTGCTCGGTCCTCTAAAACCGCGCGGTCGTCGCGCCGGAGGCGAACTCACCGCATCGGGACGAAACGGACGCCGCCGTGATCCTCGCGATCGATCCCGCCGGCGCGGACCGTCAACCGGACGAGACGCTGTCCGCTCCGGTCGCCCACCCCGCGCAGACCGTCCAGCAGACCGCCGCCGTCCGCCGGGGCGACCGGGGCGACGACGTGGCCGCCCGGACGCACTCGATCGAGAACCGGATCGGGGACCGAACCGGGGGCGGCGCACGTGAGATAGGCGGCGTCGAACGGCGCCTCGTCGCCGAACGCGGTTCGACCGTCGCCCGCCCGAACGACGACGTCGTAGCCGAGCCGGCGGAGGCGGTGGCGGGCGGCGGTCGCCAGTTCCGGGACGTACTCGACTGAGTACACGTTCCCCGGGCCGACGATTTCGGCGACGACCGCCGCGTGGTAGCCGCAGCCCGTGCCGACCTCGAACACCCGATCACCGGCGTCGACGTCGAGGAGATCGGTCATGATCGCGACCATGTGCGGTGCGCTGATCGTCTGTCCGTGGCCGATCGGAAGCGGACGATCCGCGTACGCCTGCTCGCGGTCCCCTTCCGGGACGAACTCGTGGCGCGGCACCGAACCGATCGCCGACAGCGTTCGCTCGTCCACGTCGTGTCGACTGCGGAGCGTCTCGACGAGGTCTCGTCGGGCGGCCGCGTACTGGCCGTCTTCCATGTGGTATGCTAGCGAACTAATAGTAGAGAAAGTACCGGTGATCGCTGTGAAAGCGAGGGGGACGCGCGAACACCGCGGAGGGACGGTGGAAAAGTGGTCGGTCGTCGGTGAAAGAGGAGAGCGATCGGCGGGGACCGGACCGTCGGCGGGGCGTCCCGCCGACGTCATCGATCGGGACTGGCCGCGCTACTCGACGTCGATTCGGTGGCCGTCGTCCGGGTCGGTCTCCGTCTCCTTGGGGAGCATGACGGTCAACACGCCGTTCTGGAACGTCGCGGTGGCGTCGGATTCGATGACGGACGCGGGGAGGTCGACGGACCGAGTGACGGACTCGTGGCGTCGTTCGCGGCGGAGGTAGCGTCGGTCGCTGTCCTCGTGTTCGGTGGCGTGTTCGGCGCTGATCGTGAGCCGGCCGTCGGTGGCGCGAACGTCGATGTCCTCGCGGTCGTAGCCGGGGAGGTCGGCCATCACGACGAACTCGTCGTCGTACTCGGCGACGTCGACGTCGGTGGTCCGGAGGTCACGACCCCACGCGCGATCGCCACGGAACGGGGTGCGGCCGAAGAACTGCTCGATTTCGTCGAATGGGTTCGTTCTGTTCATAATTCTCGCCAGTATAGAGGCGCGCTGAGGTATTAAACGCAGCAGAATAGTTGTTATCTCGCCGCACACACCCACAGAACGCGGTTCTCGTCTCAGAGTCAGAGTCGGTCATTCCGAGCGTTGATCGCCTGCGATCGCCTGTGACCGGCCTCGATCGGTCTCTATTGGCCTTGATCGATCCCGGGCCGGTTTCGGACCAACTCCGGGACAGCTCTGGCGCCGCTCTCACTCAGCTCACGTCGATGCTGTGTCCGGTCGCGTCCGTCGCCGACCGCTTCGGGAGCGTGACAGTGAGCACGCCCACATCGTAGGAGGCGCTTGCACCGTCGCGCTCGACCGACGCCGGGATGGGAACGCGCCGCGAGACCGCGCGGGTACGTCGCTCCCGACGGTGATACCGGACGTCACCGTCGGGATCGGACGCCGCGTCGTCGGTTGCAGCGTCCGCGTCGTCCTCGGTGTCATCGAACTCGCCGTCGGCGTCGGCGCCCTCGTCGGTGTCCTCGCCGATGGAGACCTCGCTTTCCGTTTCGTGGGTCGCCGCGATCAACAGCGCGTCGTCCCGGAGTTCAACCTCGATCTCGTCCTCGTCGAATCCGGGGAGATCGGCGACCACGGTGACCGTCTCGTCGTCTTCGAACACGTCGACCGCGAGATCGCGTGTGCCCGGAAGCTCCGGGGTATCGAGCGTGCTACCGAGCGCTTCGAACTCTCGGCCCATCCGTTCGAGCAGGGTCTCGATCTCGGTGAAAGGGTCACGTCGTGTCATGCAATCTATAATTCGGCGCGAGGGAACTTGAACGTACGGGCGATCGGGGGCAGCGATCGAGGAGGGATCCGCGAGGCGGTCGACGCAGGTCCCGCTCGTCAAGCGGGGATACTCACAGGAAAGGCCGCCAGTAGTACGGACTGACGAACCCCTCGATGAGGCCGGCGACCGCGAGCAGGAGTCCGAGGCTCACCAGGACCCAGAAGGCGTTCTCCAGGGCGTCGGCGAACGCCGCTCGGCTCGACCGGCCGCGGAGGGTCCGCCAAGAGACGATCCCGAGGTGGACCCCGAGCGCCCCGGACACGAACAGCGCGGGGATCTCGAGAATTCCGTGGGGGGCGACGAACGCGAGCAGCGCGAGCATGTTCTCCTCTAACGCGGCGGTGGCGCCGAGCGCGAGCCCGTTGAACGCGATCGACGACAGCGCCGGAACCCCGAGCGCGACGCCGCTGAGCGAGGTCGCGATCGCGACCGACCAGTTGTTTCCGAAGAAGTTCAGCGCGGCGGCGGGCGCGACGTGTCCGACCAATCGCGACTCGATCGACGTCGTGACCGCGCCGACGAACGGATCGACGGCGAGCCAGCCGAGCGCGCCGAAGCCGACACCGACGACGACCGTCAGCGCGTGAAGCCCCGGGGTCCGGCGGACGAACGCGAGCAGTTCGCGCCAGCCGCGGCGGACGCCGCCGACGAACTGATCGCGGAGTCGGGCGTCGGTCGGTCCGACGGGATCGACCGCGCCGCGGTGACTGCCGTACAACACGGTTTTGAGGAGGTCGAGCGCGGGCGCGACGACGACGGCGCTGACGAGTGCGACGATCGCGCCGCCGCCGAGGAACGCGAGCCCGGACGCGACCGATGAGATCGCGACGAGAACCCCGATCGCGACGACGAGGTAGGCGGCCGCGTCGGCGGGGTTGGATCGGACGAACCCGGCGGCGCCGGAGAGCGACCCCACCACGTTCGCGTCGTCGACGACGACTGCCGACGGAGCGAACGCGAAGAGGACGCGGACGACGAGCAGCGCGACGAACCCGACGAGGAGGACGGCGAGCGCGGCCGCGGCCCCGACGAACGGGTTGACCGCGAACCCGACCGCGACGGCGGCGGACCCGAGGAGGAACACGCCGATCCACAGCAGGACCTCGGCGACGTACAGGCCCAAGAACGTGAGCCACCGGTCTCGGACGCCCGCGATGCCCGCGGTGAGCCCCCGCTCGCTCCGAAGGCGAGCGACGACGGCGGACATCTGCCCGGCGGAGACCGCGGCGTACGCCAAGACCGCGAGAACGATCGTCGCGACCGTCCCGGCGGTGATCAACAGCAGCGCCGTCGGCGAGGCGAGCGGTTCCAACGCCGGCGCGACGCTTTCGGCCCACGCCTGCACCGCCTCGGGATCCTGGCTGTCCGGCGGCGTCAGCTCCAACTCCGCCAACGCCGCCCGGGCGTCAGCGAGCCGGCCGGTGACTTCGAAGTGGAGGTACACGCCAGCGAGCGCGACGAAGAGTCCGAGACGGGCGATGACGGGGACGGCCATGCCGAGGAAATAAAACGGGATCAGGTCGGCGGGGCGCCGCCGGAGGGTCGATACCGTGACGGTGACGGCAGATGACAGATCCATGCGACGACGTTCGGTCGTCTGATACTTAATGAATCCGAGGGTGCGGGCTCACTCAGGAGGCGACGCCCCCTCGCTGCTGCCGCGCTCCGCCATCATCTCGGCGGCGCGGCCCGCCCACCCCGAGTACCGGAACCCGACGGCGACGACGAGCGCCATCCACCCGTACGCGAGGAACACGCCGACGTACGCGCCGTCCGGACCGAGCGCGACCGTGCGCCCGAGCAGCCACGAGGCGCCCAGAAAGAAGCCGAACATGCCCGACACCCGAGCGACGAGCGGGATCCGCGTCTCGCTCGCGCCCTGCAGCGAGCCGGAGAGCGCCGAGAAGCAGGCGAGCGCGGCGCCGGCCACCCCGTACACGCGCGCGCGAAGTCGACGGCGTATCGGATCGTCGGCGCGTCGTCGGTGAACAGCGGGACGAGACGCGGCGCGAGGGCGACGAGCGCGAGCCCGATGGCCCCGACCGTGAGCACGCCGAGCCCGGCGACGGCCCACCCGTTGAACCGCGCTTCCTCCGGGTCGCCGGCCCCGAGCGCTTGGCCGACGAGCACTGACGCCGCGACGTTGTAGCCCCGCGAGAGCGGTCCGGTCACCTGCTGGTACACCCGCCGTCCGATCTGGAAGCCGGCGTTGACCGCCTCGCCGAAACCCAAGAGGAGGGCGTTGAACGGGAACTCCGCGAGCTCCGAGCCGAACCCCTCGGCCACCCGCGGCGCGCTCACTCGAAGCAGCTGTCGCGCGATCGTGAGGTCCCGAGGGCGCGCGAAGTTGGCCTCGGTCCACGATCCCCAGATCGCGACGCACAGCAGCCCGGCCGTGAGGACGTTGGCGCCGGCGGTCGCGAGAGCGACGCCGACGACCTCCAGTCGGGGGAAGCCGAACAGCCCGAGTCCGAGCACGATCGAGCCGGCGATGTTCACGGAGTTGGCGGCGACGTTGACGTACATCGGCGTTCGGGTGTCGCCGGTCCCCTGTAGCGCGCGGGCGCCGACGAGCGCGACGTGGCGCGCGGGAGCGGTCGCGAACACGATCGCGAGGTACGTCGACCCGAGCGCGACGACCGCCGGCGGCGTCTCCTGCCCGACGAACCGGCCGAACACGTCGATAGCCTGCTCGCCGAGGAACGCGCCGAAGAGGACGAACGGAATCCCCGCGAGCAGTCCGACGAGGATCGCCTGCGTCACCGCCTCGTCGCGCGTGTCGGTCGCACCCGCGCCGGTGTCCTGCGAGGAGAGCGCGATCGCGCCGCCGCCGAGTCCGAGGCCGATCCGAAGCGGGAACCGCGCGTACAGGTCCGCCAGCCCGATCGCGACGACCGCGGCCGGCGAGAACAGCGCGGTCACGAGGATGTCCGTCGTCCGCATCGCGGTGCGAAACGTCTGTTCGGCCATCACCGGCCACGCGAGCGCGAAGACCCGCTTCCAGACGCGTCGCAGCCGCGGGAAGTCCATGTGTCACCCGAGACGGTCGGTCGGGCTTTTTAAGTACCGGAGCCGGCCGTCGCCGCCGGAGGTGTCGGAGGTACCGAATGCGCCGGAGAGTCCGAAGATGCCGGCGGCAGCGGCGCAGTGCGCCCGAATCTTAATACGTGTTACCGCCTCACATGATATATGGACGTGTTCGTGTACGGGACGCTCACCGAACCGGACCGAGTCGCCGAGGTGCTCGACTCGTTCGTGTTCGTCGGGCCGGCGACGCTGACCGGGCTCCGGCTGGTCAAGGGGCGGTATCCGACGCTCGCGCCGGTCGACGGGGCGACCGCCGGGGACGATCGAACGGTCGCCGAGACGGCCGGACGGCTGCTCCGTACCGAAGCGATCGACGCCCTCGACGAGTACGAGCGCGTCGACGACGAACTGTACCGGCGAGTTACCGTTCCGCTCGACGCACCGGACGCGCCGGACGCGCCGGACGCGTCCGACCGCCATCCCGACGAGGCCGCGGTGTACATCGGGGACCCGAACCGGCTCGACGCGGACGCGACGTGGCCGGGTGACGGCGGGTTCGACGAGCGGGTGGTGGCGCACCTCGATCGGTCGGACGTTCGGGTGCGACTGACCCCCTGAACACCCGTCTGACGGAGCGATGACGGCGTCGCAGTCTGTCGGTTTCACTTTCACTCCGCTAGCCCTACCTTTTTGTATTCGGCCCGTTTCAATTGACGTGCACGTCACACGCGTGCATTCCCCCCTTTCCGAAACGGCGAGCCACCGGTATGTTGCCCGCCGGGCCGTCTCCGCCACAAACCGATCCGGACCGGAACCGATTAGCGGTCGGCGCGGCGAACACGGCGTATGATAACGCTCTCTGACGTTCGCGAGGCGCGCGAGCGGGTCGCGGGCGTCGCGCGGCACACGCCCCTGGAACGGTCACGGACCTTCTCCGAGATGAGCGGGGCGGACGTTCACCTCAAGCTGGAGAACTTCCAGCGCACCGGCGCGTTCAAGATCCGCGGCGCGATGAACCGGATCGCCACGCTCTCGGAGTCGGAGCGGGAGGCCGGCGTCGTCACCGCGAGCGCGGGCAACCACGCGCAGGGGGTCGCGCTGGCGGCCGACCGCGCCGGCGTCGACGCCACGGTCGTGATGCCGCGGTTCGCGCCCGTCTCGAAGGTGAAAGCCACCCGCGGGTACGGCGCGAGCGTCCGGTTAGAGGGCGTCGACTACGACGAGGCGCAGGCGTACGCCCACCAGCTGGAGCGCGAGGAGGGGCGGACGTACGTCCACGCCTTCGACGACCCGTTCGTGATGGCCGGGCAGGGGACGATCGGGTTGGAGATCGTCGACGACTGCCCCGACCTCGACACCGTCGTCGTCCCGATCGGCGGCGGCGGGCTCATCTCCGGGATCGCCGTCGCGATCAAAGAGCAACTGCCCGACGTGCGAGTCGTCGGCGTGCAGGCGGAAGGCGCCGCCTCGGCCGCGAAATCGCTGGCGGCGGGCGAGGTGTGTGAGATCGACAGCGTCGACACGATCGCCGACGGGATCGCGACGCGGTCGGTCGGCGAACAGACGCTCGACGTCATGGCCGAGTACGTCGACGAGGTCGTCGCCGTCGACGACCGCGAGATCGCCTTAGCGCTCACGCTCCTCTTGGAGCGATCGAAGACGCTCGTCGAGGGCGCGGGCGCGGTCGCGCTCGCGGCCGTCCTCTCGGAGGCGTTCGAGTACGACGACGACGAGACGATCGTGGCCGCGCTCTGCGGCGGGAACATCGACCTCAACCGCCTCGGCACCGTGGTCCGGCGCGGCCTCGTCCAGATGGGCCGGTACCTCAAGATCACGATCGATTTAAAAGACCGGCCGGGCGAACTGGAGCGCGTCTCCAGCATCGTCGCGCGCACCGGCGCGAACGTGTACGCGGTCCACCACGACCGCACCTCCCGGGACGTGGCCGTCAACGCCGCCGAACTCGAACTCGAATTAGAGACCGACGACGCCGAACACGCCGCCGACATCGTCGACGCCCTCGAAGCCGACGGCTACGTGGTCGAGGTCCTGTCGTAGGACGCGGCGACGGCTGTTTATAAGTGAACGAGCGGTTGGCGCGCTCCGGTGAGCGCCTGATAAAGGCGCGAATCCGAGCGCGAGGGAGTCGG
>NZ_AOJI01000036.1 GCF_000336995.1 Halorubrum aidingense JCM 13560
TCTAGACGGTCACTACTCATTCATGGTCAGTCCGTCCACCCACCGCCCTGGACACCTACGAACTACCACGGCTCACACACACGCGACACGCCGACTCTCCAGAGTCGGACGCTGACCATCATCCTTCCCACACGGGAAGGTGGGCTCATAGCTCAGCGGTAGAGTGCCTCCCTTGCAAGGAGGATGCCCTGGGTTCGAATCCCAGTGAGTCCATGTCAG
>NZ_AOJI01000037.1 GCF_000336995.1 Halorubrum aidingense JCM 13560
CGATGATAACGCGGTCTTCGGTTCCAACACCGAAGCCACCGCCGCCACCACCGCCACCAGTTCCGGTGGTCTCATACTGCCTTCTGAGTTGTCGCAACTGCTCGATTTCGTCCGCGAGGGAGCTTGCGTTCGTTGAGTTGTAGAGGTACTTGTGTGGGCTGGTCGTGTTCATCGTCTCCCCTGTCCGGGTGTTCACAGCCTCTAAAATTTCAAACTGCGACCCATATGTGGAGAGGTCAACAATCGTGCCGTTGGCCCCATCTTGAACAGCCATGTAGAAGGTTCCATTATAATCTGAAAATCGGTATGTCTGACCAGTATCCCAGCCACCAGATGCGTCATCTCCGGTGTAGAACAATGTTCCATTAAGCACCGTCGGATTGCCCGAGCCGTCTCCGACTGCAATAGTGTGCGATGCATTGATATCCCCGGAAGCACCGGTTGACGCGAGCATGGCCGCGCCCTGACCGTAGTATCCAGACTTTTTGAGAGATGTGGATGCCTCAGCCCCGATAGTGGATGGGTCCATCATCGCAAGGTCTGACGAGTTTATTTCGCCTGCTTGGTACTGGCTGGACACCTCATCAACGTAGGGGTCCATATTCGCAAGCACTTGTTGGGTCTGCTCTTGGGTTTCGTCGAGCAGATAGGTGTCGTTCTGGTCGTTCGCCCAAGAGCCGAGCGACCCATAATCCTGTGACTCGAAGATTCGTGTCTCCTCGGACGAGTTTGGTTCGACGGCAACAACCCGGATAGGAGATGCTTTTGGTGGGTCTGACGACCCCCCCGGATGGAAACGGGAGCCGGATGGGAGAGTCCTCAGAGAGATTTCTTCAGTATCGACAGATGTTCCATTGACTAACTCGAATTGAATCGTGTTTGTTCCAAGCGTTTCACCACCAGAGTACCATTCTCCATTCCTCTCATTTTGGTAGTAGTATCCAATTGTTTGGTCGGATTGGTTATCTAGACTAGCTATTTGAGTGACTTTAGCGTCCCAATCTGAGAGAATCCGAACCTGAACCCGAGAGTAGTAGTCTCGAACCGTTTGGTTCACCGCGGATTTAGCCTGTGACCGGGATGCACCGTTATTTAGCTCGTTCACCATCGTTATTTTAGCCTTTGACATGGCGACCGTTCGAGCATTAGCCATGAAGTTCTGCGTCGTCGTGGTGTACGAGTCGGTTGCGTCTTTCAGGGCAAGAGCGCTTGAATACGCATTTGTGGCGGTGAGATTCTCATAGTCGGTGTTGTCTGACCAATGACAACCCTCGGTATTGCCGAGAATCGTATTGAACCACGCACCACCGAGGTAGTTTGACGCCGAACCATCGCAGTTGACCATCTCCGCAGATGCGTGTCCGACCGGAGATGACCCTGGAACCACGCCGCTCGTGGCGGCGGTCGTGATGACGATTCCAACGAGCAGCATAACCACTGTCTCTTATACACATCTCTGATGGCG